>CAZVYT010000001.1:0-173498 GCA_964631495.1 uncultured Melioribacter sp.
TAATGTTCTTTGGCGATAAGTATGGCGATAAAGTAAACGTAGTTCAATTTGGTGATTACACAATGGAATTTTGCGGCGGCACTCATGTTAAAAACAGTTCGGAAATTGGTTTGTTCAAAATTGTAAGTGAGTCTTCAATAGCAAGCGGTGTTCGTAGAATTGAGGCTGTTACTGGCTCTGGTGTTGAAAGGCTAATTGAGAATTTAGAATTGAAAATCGAAAGCTCCGAAAAGAAAATTGACGAACTTTACGAAGAGAAGAAAAAACTTGAAAAAGAAATTGCCGCTCTTAAGTTAAAAGAAAAACTTGGTGGAATTGACTCAATAGTTTCTTCGCCAATTGAAGTTAACGGAATTAAAGTCTTCAAAGGCAAAGTTTCCGCATCGAGCATGGATGAGCTAAAATCTATGGGAGATGAGCTACGCGAAAAAATGAAATATGGTGTTGGTGTTATGATTTCCGAAATTGAAGATAAAGTTGGAATTGTTGCAGTTGTAAGCGATGATCTGATTAAAGAGAAGAAAATCTTAGCCGGAAATGTTGTAAAGAAAGTTGCTGAGATTGTTGGCGGAAGCGGTGGAGGTCGCCCTCACCTTGCAACAGCCGGCGGTAAAGATGTAACAAAGATTGATGAAGCGTTAAACTCTGTTGATAAGCTTTTCTAAATTAGTAGTCGCAAGCTTTAGCTTGCGACTTATTGCTGAAAGCGCAACATAAAAATTGCGGCAACTACTAAGTTTAAGCTTTTGAGACAACCACTACATTTAGCTTATTCCTCTATATCTGCCCAGGCTTTAGTACCATCCCAATGCAAAGTTATTTTTACAGCTTTGCATAAATCAATGTTTTCCCATTCAATTGCATTGCCTTCAGAATCTGTAATTCTAAGATCCCAAATGCATGCGTCTTCTTTTGGATGGAATTGGATTTCGCATTCTTGATCAGGTTCTAAAATGTCTTGCCCAAGAATATCTTCGCCCCATTCATCTACGTCATTGGGACTGATATAGAATTCATTAATGATAACACCTGTTTTATTTACGATTGTGAAATCCTGCTTTGCCTGCGCAGAAAGATTAAGCGCATAAAGGCAAGAAAAAACAGCAATAGCGAATGTTAATGTGTTTTTCATTTAGTGTCCTATAAAGTGTAAAAGAAACATTTGTGAGAGAACTAGTATTATATGGCCGATACTTTCATGTGAAATTATTTCTAACTTAAGTTAGAGACATGCAATCTAAGTTGCAATCAAAATAATTTCATTTGTTTTTTCTTACAAAGCAATCCATTGTGTGGTCATCAACCATTCCCACAGCTTGCATATAAGCATAACATATAGTTGATCCAACAAATTTGAAACCACGCTTTTTCAAATCTTTGCTCATTGCGTCGGATTCAGCGGTCTTTGCCGGGAGTTCTTTCAAACTATTCCAATAATTTATAATTGTCTTGCCAGCAACAAACTGCCATATATATTTATCAAAAGATCCAAATTCCTTTTGCACTTCTAAGAAGCATTTTGCGTTTGTTACAAATGCGCCAACTTTTAATTTATTCCGAACAATGCCTGCGTCTTCTAAAAGTATATTTATCTTTTCATGATCATACTTAACAATTTTCTTTGCGTCAAAGTTGTTGAACGCTTTTCTATAGTTTTCTCTTTTCCGAAGAATTGTAATCCAGCTTAAGCCTGCTTGGGCACCTTCTAAGCAAAGCATCTCAAAAAGTTTTTGATCATCATGAACCGGCATTCCCCATTCTTCGTCGTGATATTTTATGTAAAGCGGATCCGTTCCGCACCAAGCACATCTTATTTTCTCTTTCATATTCTATTCTTTCTAAATGCTAACAGCTATTAGCTTTATTTTATCCACACTGTTTTGATATTTACAAACTCTTTAATTCCATAGTGAGAAAGCTCTCTTCCGTATCCGGAGTTTTTTATTCCGCCAAATGGAAGTCGCGGATCAGATTTTACCATACCATTGATAAAAACAGAGCCGCTTTCAATTTTTGTGGCAAGCAGTTTTGCTTTTTTTATGTTTTGTGTCCATAAAGACGCGCCCAATCCAAATGGAGAATCATTTGCAATTCTAATTGCATCATTTTCATCTTGCGCTTTTATTAACACTGCAACAGGGCCAAATATTTCTTCTTCGTAAGCCGGAGCGTTTGGCAAAACATTTGCAAGAATTGTAGGTTCAAAATAAAAACCATCGCCGGGTATTCGCTTTCCGCCGCATAATACTTTTACCCCTTTTTCAATAGATCGATTCACTTGATCTTCAATTTCGCTTAGTAAATCTTCCCTTGCAATTGGACCAAGCTCAGTTTCAGCATTCATCGGATCGCCAACTTTTATGTTTTGCATTATCTCAACAAACATTTTTTCAAATTGTTCATAGATACTTTCAACAACAATAAATCTCTTTGCGGCTATGCAGCTTTGTCCGTTATTAATTAATCTTGCGGTAACTGCCGTTTTAACAGCGCTATTTATATCTGCATCATCTAGAACAATAAACGGATCGCTTCCGCCAAGTTCTAAAACTGTTTTCTTCAAAAGATTTCCGCAAGTCTCAGCAACTTTTTTTCCTGCCGGTTCACTTCCGGTTAAAGTTGCTGCTTTTACTTTCTGGTTCCTTAAAACATATTCTACAGAGGAAGAACCAATCATCAATGTTTTAAATATATTTTTAGGAAGCCCAGCTTCTTTAAAAATTTCTTCTATTGCAAGTGCGCTCATTGGAACATTTGATGCATGTTTAAGCAAACAAACATTGCCCGCCATTAAAGCAGGCGCGGCAAAACGAAATACTTGCCAGAATGGAAAATTCCACGGCATTATTGCAAGTACAACTCCAAGCGGATCAAAACGTACAAAACTTTCGGATGCGTCTGTAGAAACTATTTCTTCTCTCAAAATGTTTTCTGCATTCTCGGCATAATATTCACAAACCCAAGCACATTTTTCTACTTCTGCAACAGCTTGAACAATTGGTTTTCCCATTTCTTCAGTTAGAATTCTTGCGTATACTTCTTTTTTGTTTCGCAAAACCGACGAGACATTTTTCATCAACTTTTTTCTTGTCTCAAAACTTTGTTCTTTCCACTGCAAAAATTCATCGTGAGTTTTATTAACTATTTCGTCAATTTGAGCAAAACTAATTTCCCGGAAAGTTTTAATAATTTTTCCATTAGCCGGATTAATTGATTGAATTGCCATCTCATAACCTCTAGTTAAGTAAAAGTTAAATGTGATCTGAATTTTCGATTTCGTGAAAAATTTTTATTATGTTCTCTTTGAAATTAGTTAGAATTTCTTTCACAATAAAACTATGTTCTTTCAATATTAAGGGTTGATATGAAAAAAAATCCGAAAACCTTTGTTCTTGACACAAACGTAATTCTTCATGATCCAACATGCATAAAACACTTCCAGGAAAACAATATTATTATTCCTTTATCAGTGATAGAAGAACTCGATTATTTTAAGCGTGGCAATCAAGTAATAAACTTAAATGCTCGTGAGTTTGCTCGTACACTTGATTCTATAACCGGCAATGATCTTTTCAACGGCGGCGTTTCTCTTGGGCGTGGAAAGGGCAAGGTAAAAATAGTAATTACAAAAGGGCTTTCGCGTGAGATACAAGATGTGTTTAGAGAAGACAATGTAGATCACCGAGTTCTTAGCGCCGCATTTGAAGCAAATAGAAGTGTGAAAAACAAAGAAAGCATAATTGTTGTTACAAAAGATGTAAACCTTAGAATGAAAGCTAAGGCGCTTGGCATTCCTGCCGAAGATTACACGACTGATCAAGTTACAAACGTAGAAGAGCTTTACAGCGGCAAAGATATAGTTGAAAATTTTGATGATGACTTATTGCAAAAATTGTATCAACCTCCGTATGAAGTTTCGGCAGCAAAAATTGCTAAAAAACTGAAGAACGATCTTGTTCCAAACAAATATTTTATTTTACGCAACCAACTTCGCTCTGCTTTAGCACATCTTGATAGCGAAGTAAGTGTGTTTAGAAAAATTGATAAGCAAGTTGTTTATGGTATAAAGCCACGTAACGCAGAGCAAACATTTGCTGTTGATGCGCTTTCAAACCCTTCAATTCCACTTGTAACAATGACAGGAAAAGCCGGCACGGGAAAAACTTTGCTTGCGCTTGCAAGCGCTCTTTCCATAAGAAAGAATTATAGACAAATTTATATTGCGCGTCCAATTGTCCCGCTTAGTAACAAAGATATTGGTTACTTGCCCGGCGATGTTGACAGTAAACTTGCTCCTTACATGCAGCCCCTTTGGGATAATCTGAAAGTAATTCAAGATCAATTTCCGGAAACAGATAAAAGCCATCAGATAATTAACAATTTAGTTAAAGAAGAAAAACTTGTTGTTGAACCGCTTAGCTACATTCGTGGAAGAAGTTTACAGAGAATTTATTTTATTGTTGATGAAGCACAGAATTTAACTCCGCATGAAATTAAAACAATAATTACTCGTGCTGGAGAAGGCTCAAAGATTGTGCTTACTGGAGATATTTATCAAATAGATCACCCTTATCTTGATTCACAATCAAATGGTTTGTCTTATTTGATAGAGCACTTTAAAGGACAAAAACTTTATGCGCATATTAACTTAGAAAAAGGTGAACGCTCAGAATTGGCTGAACTTGCTAGCAATTTATTGTAGAATAATGTTTTTCTTCTTACAAATGTGATTGCTTCTTAGAACCGCTTCCACTAAGTTTTCAGAAGCAATCATAAATATTTCGTGCAAATGCTTATAACAATACCTCTCACATTTTCTTACCTAAGCTATTAACATGCAAACTAATGAACTCACCGGTAAAATAATCGGCGCCGCAATCGAAGTTCACAAACAACTTGGTCCGGGAATGCTTGAATCTGCTTATGAAGAATGTTTGTGTTATGAATTGTTTTTGTGTGGTCTTAAAGTAGAAAGGCAAAAACCAATACCGGTAGTTTATAAAGAAATCAAACTTGATTGTGGTTACAGAACAGACCTTTTAGTTGAGAACGAGGTAATAGTTGAGTTAAAAGCACAAGACGCTATTCTGCCCGTTCACGAGGCTCAGATATTAACCTATTTACGATTTGCAAATAAAAAGATTGGCTTGTTAATTAATTTCAATGTAACTGTACTTAAAAATGGTATTAGAAGATTTATTCTTTAACCTCTGAGTTTCTCAGTGAATTCTCTGTGGAACTCCGTGAAAGGATGTTACACAGAGAGACACTGAGCTTGCACAGAGTACACCAGAGAAAAACATGAAAGACTTTCTTTTCAAACCGTTTGAAGAAATGACCGAGAAAGATTATGAAACTGTTGGTTTCAAATCCGGATTGGAAATTCATCAACAACTTTTAACAACGAAGAAACTATTTTGCCGGTGCCCCGCCGGTAAATATAGCGAGCATTACAATGCAGAGATTCTTCGTCATATGCGCCCTACTCTTTCAGAACTTGGAGAGTATGACGGCACTGCATTAATGGAATTTAAGACCAAGAAGGATATTCTGTATCGCATTAACCGAGAAACGGTTTGCACTTATGAGATGGATGACACTCCGCCATTTCTAATTAACGATGACGCGCTTGATATTGCTCTTCGCTGCGGAATGTTGTTTGATTGCTCTATTGTGGATGAACTTCACATTGCGCGTAAACAATATTTGGATGGAAGCATTCCAACCGGTTTTCAGCGCACAGCAATTTTTGCCCTCGATGGAAAAATTCCTTTCAAAGAGAGAACTATTGATATTGTGCAAATGTCTATAGAAGAAGATTCTTGCCGGGAAGTTTCCGACAGCGGACACTTGCGTGTTTATAGAACCGACAGACTTGGTATGCCGCTCATTGAAACTGTAACCGGTCCAAACATGCTAACCCCATTTGAGGTTGCAGAGGTTGCAGAGATTTGCGCAAATATTGTTCGCAGTACAAATAAAGTCCGCCGAGGTATTGGTTCTGCACGAGAAGATGTAAACGTAAGTGTTGAAGGTGGAACGAGAATAGAAATAAAAGGTGTGCCAAAAATTGGAAGAATTCCTCATCTAACATATAACGAAGCTATGCGTCAGTGGAATCTTCTTCGGCTTAGAGAAGAGCTTCACAAGCGAGGAATAACTAAAGATAAATTCGAAGCAAAAGCGCATGATATAACCCGGTTGGTGAAGAAAGCATATTACCAGCCGATAAGTAATGCTATTGAAATAGGCTTGTTTGTAAAGTGCGTTGTGCTAAAAGGTTTTGCCGGATTGCTTCACTGGCAGACACAAACAGATACTTATTTTTCTAAAGAAATTTCAGACCGCGTTCGCGTGATTGCTTGCTTAACAACAATTCCAAATTTGATTCACTCCGATAGCAAAGGTGAAAACTTAACTTCTGCTGAATGGCAAAACATTAAAAGAAATGTAGGTGCAACTGATGATGATACGATTGTTTTGGTTTGGGGAGATGAACAAGACACAGACACTGCTGCAAAAGAAATTATTATTCGTGCAAAAGAGGCAACCATAGGCGTTCCTTCCGAAACAAGACAAGCTTTACGAGATGGAACAAATGGCTTCGAAAGAATATTACCGGGTGCCGATAGAATGTATCCCGATACAGATTTGCCACCAACAAGAATTACAGAAGAACATATAGACAGATTGAGCGTTGATCTTCCGGAAAAATATTGGATAAGTGAAAAGTGGTACAAAGAACTTAGGATTCCTCCCGATACAATTAGAGAATTATCAATTTCGAAATATGCCGGCTTATTCAAGTTTCTTGTTGAGGAATGGAAAATCAATCCAACAACCGCTGCGGTGGTTTTTATTCAATATCCCAAAAGATTGAAGAAAATGAAACTCGATCCTAATGTATTAAATGTAGAATTAATGAAAGAAATATTCCGAGCCTACAAAGAAAATCTTCTATCATCCACCGGAATTTTTTATGTGATGAAAACCGCAATTGAAAACAAAGAATTTAACCCGGATTTGTTGCCAAATCAGCTTTCATCAACAGACCTTGAAAATTTAATTTCAGTTACCAATAACGAATTAAACAACTTAAGGTTGATAAATAAAGAAAAGAGGAAAGAAATATTGCTTGGGCATGTAATGAATAAAGTAAGGTTAAACGTAGAGGGCACATTAGTAGCGAGTAAAATTTTTGAATAGGTTTTTGTTTTAACAAAAACGCTTTAAGGAAAATTTATGGCTGATGATTACAAGGGTTACCGCGGAAAAGCACTTTCTGTATTGCAAAACTTTAACGCGCTTGTTTGGAGCGATGTTGAAATTACAACAACAAAAGGAACGTACAAAGGAATTATCCTTCCACGCTCCGAAACAGCCGATCCTTTTCATATTGTTATTAAAATGCCGATTGGTTACAACATTGGTGTTGCCGCTGATTTGGTTACAAATATTCAAATACGCGGACGAAAAGAAGCTCACTACAAAATTCCGGAAAAAGATTTTCCACGCGATGCTTCAAAGCCAAACGTAAAACTTCTAGGTACCGGCGGAACGATTGCATCAAGATTAGACTACAGAACCGGAGCTGTTATTCCCGCATTTTCTCCGGGAGAGCTTTATGGCTCTGTACCGGAACTCGCAAACTATTGCAATCTCGAAACAGAAAAACTTTACGGCGTGTTTAGCGAGAACATGGGACCGGAACAATGGATTGGAACCGCACAAGCTATTGGCAAAGAAATAGAAAAAGGAGTTGATGGAATTGTAATTGGTCACGGTACAGATACAATGCATCACACTGCGGCAATTTTATCTTTTATGGTTCAGAATTCCCCCGTTCCAATTGTAATGGTTGGTTCGCAGCGCTCAAGTGATAGACCTTCATCGGACGCAGCATTGAATTTAATGCATAGTGTTAAAACTGCCGCCGAAAGTGATATAGCAGAAGTTATGGTTTGTATGTTCGGACCAACTTCTGATTATTACGGATTGCTTCACCGAGGAACGCGTGTAAGAAAAATGCATTCGAGTTACCGTTCTACATTCAGAACGATTGGAGATATTCCAATAGCAAAAGTCAGCAGAAACGAAATTATTCCTTTGCGTCAAGATTATAAACGTAGAAGAAAAGATAAAGATGCCATAATAAATACAGCGTTCGAAGAAAAAGTTAGCATCGTTTATTATTACCCGAATATGAAGCCCGATATAATTGAATCGCTCATTGACAATGATTACAAAGGAATTGTTATTGCGGGCACCGGTCTTGGTCACGTGAACAAGCCTTTGTATCCATCACTCAAACGCGCACATGATAAAGGTATTTCAATTTATATGACAGTGCAAACTCTTTGGGGTTACGTGCAAATGTATGTTTACGATACCGGTCGCGATATGATGGAGCTTGGCGTAATTCCCGGCGCGAATATGCTGCCGGAAGTTGCATACATGAAATTATGCTGGGCGTTAGGGCAGACAAACAATCAAGAAGAAGTTAAGAAAATTATGCTTACTCCAATTGCCGGAGAAACCACCGAGCGCGAACCAAGTAACGGTTATTTAATTTATCAAGGTGGATTGCCTGAAGTTGAAGAGTTTATTTCGAAGTATGTGAAGTAAAATATCGGCGTTCAATTTCTGGTTGTGTACTATAAGAATTGTTTTTCTAATCGTTTGTCAAAACAGAGATAATCCTTTTACTATTTCCAACAACCTTTTGTTGAAATCATAATTTTCTACTTTGTTCCTTACCTATCTAAGTTATATTTTTGTCTACACGTCAAATCGAGAGGTACAAATGAAAAAAACAATTCTATTAGCTTCTTTAATTACAGTACAATTAATTTTTGCACAAAACAATTTACTTCTTCGCTTTCCGGCTCTTAACAATAACGGAAGCCAAATTGCTTTTTCATTTCAAGGTGATATTTGGACTGTTCCCGCAGCCGGCGGAAAAGCATCTAGATTAACTATTCACGAAGCTTATGAAGCCTATCCAAAATTTTCTCATGACGGCAAACAAATTGCATTCAGCGGGTCACGGTACGGCAATAACGATCTATTTGTAATGCCATCTGATGGCGGAACACCAAAGCGTTTGACATATCATTCCGCGGGCGATAATATTTCCAGTTGGTCTAATGATGGGAACATTCTTTTTTCTACCAACAGAGAGTTTAACCAAATTGAAAGACCAATGGAAGTCTATTCCATTTCCTCAAAAGGCGGAACGGAGTGGCGTGTTTTAGATGCGGTTGGTTTTGAACCAATAGCTTCTCCCGATGGAAGATTCATTGCATTCGTACGCGGTGATATTAATCCGGTTGCTCGTGAAGACTACCGCGGACCATCTAACCGTGATATTTGGCTGTTCGATACAAAGACAAAAAAATATTCCAAACTTGTTGCTTTTGAAACAAATGATGTAATGCCGCAATGGATTGATTCTAAAACACTTTTCTTTTTAAGCAGCAACGACGGAAACTATAATATATACAAGCTTACAATTGATGAAAACGGTAAAGCAGTTTCAAAGCCGGAACAATTGACAAAATTCAGCGACCATTCAATTCGTCATCTAAGCGTTTCAAGTGATGGTTCTACATTAGTCCTCGAAAGAGGTAAAGGAATTTACATTTCCAAAACTTCAAAGATTGATCCTAAAGAAATAGAAGTACAAATAAACGCCGATGAAAGATTTGATCCGGTTGAAAACAAAACAATGACAAATGGAATGACTGAATATGCTGTTTCTCCAAATGGCAAACTTCTTGCATTTTCTATACGCGGAGAAATTTTTGTTAAAGAAGCAGACAAAGAAAAAAGCAGAAGTGTAAACATATCCGATTCTCCTTTTCGCGATATTGATGTAGCTTGGCTTAGCGATACAACCTTGGTTTTTGCATCTGATAGAGAAGACAATAATTATGAATTTTATTTGGCTAAATCTGCGGACAAAGCACAACCAAACATTTTCAAATCACTCAAACATCAAATAATTCGTTTAACAAAAACGGATGAAGAAGAAACAGGTCCTGTTATTTCACTCGATGGAAAAAAAATTGCTTACTCGCGCGGCACAGATAAAAAACAATTTGTTGTAGCTGATATTTCCGCTGATGGAAAACTTACAAACGAAATAGTCTTAATTGATAGTTGGGCTGCGCCAAGCGGAGTTGTTTGGAGTCCTGATAACAAGTGGCTTGCTTACTCTATTGAAGATTTATACTTCAATGAAGATATCTATATTCATGCTGCGGATAATTCATCCAAACCGGTAAATATTTCTATGCATCCTCGCGGGGATTCAAATCCTTTCTGGAGCGCAGACGGATCGAAACTCGGGTTCCTTTCATCGCGCAGCGGACAGAATGCCATTACCGGCGGTTTAAGTTTTACCCGCGATGTTTGGTTTGCCTGGCTCAAAAAAGATGATTGGGAAAAAACTAAATCCGATTGGGATGAAAAAGAACCTGTAAAAGAACCAGCCGCGGCAACTGATAAACCGGCTCCGACAAAAGACGAAAAAACAAAAGATGGCGCCGCAAAGAAAGAAGCTCCAAAAGTAAAACCAATTCAAATAGATTTTGCTGATATACATAAACGATTAGTGCAAGTAACAAACTTTCCGGGCGATGAATCTAATGTACTTATTAGTAAAGATGGTGAAACAATTTTTTATGTTGGCAATAGCAGCACTGCTAAAGCCGCTCGTGATTTATACAGCATTAAATGGGATGGAAAAGATTTGAAAGAGTTGACCAAAGGCGGCTCAAATCCCGGCAGCGTTTCTATAGATAAAGAAGGAAAGTATTTATACTTCTTGAAAACCGGCGGCTCGTTAACCCGTCACGATATTAAAGGCGATAAAGCAGAACCGCTTCCATATTCCGTTAAGTTAAAAATTGATTATCCGTCAGAGCGAAAACAAATTTTCGAAGAAGCTTGGAGAACAATCCGCGATGGATTTTATGATCCCCAGTTTCACGGAAATAATTGGAACAGCTTAAAAAAGAAATATGAAGAACTTTGTTTAATAGCTTCAACACCTGCGGATCTTCGAGATATGTTTAACAATATGCTCGGTGAATTAAACTCAAGTCATATGGGATTTACTGCTGCGGAACGAGCTGAAACACAGCGTGATGCAACCGGTTTACTTGGAACTGAATTAATGCCTACAAAAGAAGGAATGAAAGTAGTTCGTGTAATTCCAGAGACACCGGCTGATAAAGAAACTAGTAAATTAGCCGTTGATGAAATAATTACTGCAATTGATGGAAATATTATTGAAAACCAAAACTTCTACGAGTTGCTCAACAATAAAGTGGATGAAAAAACTTTACTTACCGTAAAAGCTAAAGACGGTAAAGAAAGAGAAGTAGTAATTCGTCCAACTAATATGATACGTCAACAGCTTTATCAAGAATGGGTAAATGAAAGAAAAAAACTTGTTGAAAAATTCTCCGGCGGAAGATTAGGATATATACACATACAAGGAATGGATTATGGAAGTTTCGAAACTTTTGAACGCGAATTAACCGCATCCGGTTACGGCAAAGATGGATTAGTAATTGATGTGCGTTACAACGGCGGCGGTTCTACAACAGATTATTTGATGACTATACTAAACTACAAACAGCACGCGTACACTATTCCTCGCGGTGCAAGTAAAGATCTTGAAAAAGACAAATTGAATTACCGCGGATATTACCCAACCGGCGAGCGTTTAGTTTTTGCGGCATGGCTGAAGCCTTCAATTGCACTTTGCAACGAAGGAAGTTATTCTAATGCAGAAATTTTTTCTCATGCATATAAGTCTGCCGGACTTGGAAAGCTTGTCGGCATTCCAACAAATGGATCAGTTATTTCAACCGGTGGCAAAGGAATGATCGACGGCTCATTTGTTCGGTTACCTTTCAGAGCTTGGTTTACAAAAGCAACAGATAAAAACCAAGAACTTGGGCCGGCTGTTCCGGATATTATTGTAGAAAACTCAATCGATTGGACAGCAAAAGGAGTTGATGAGCAACTTAAAACAGCGTGCGATGAATTGTTAAAACAAATTGATTCGAAAAAATAAAAAGAGTTTTGGTCTTATGATTAAAACACAATTAAATTTTTCTTTATTTAGGCAGTTTCAATTTGGAGATTATTATTATTTTTGAACCAGACTTTAATAACTTTTTAATATTTGGAGGAATCCTTTTATGGCAGTAATGATTACAGATGAATGCATTTCTTGCAACGCATGCGAAGCAGAATGCCCAAACAATGCTATTTACGGCGCTGGCGTTTATTACATTTATGGAACAGAAGAAAGACCGGCTTTGAATGATGAACATACTTACATTGTTCCGGATAAATGTACAGAATGTATTGGCTTCCATGATGAACCTCAATGCATTCCATCTTGCCCTACAGAAGCAATTATAGCTGACCCGGAAAGAGTTGAAACAAAAGAACAATTAATGGCAAAGAAAGATACTTTAGATAAAGTTGGCCGTTAATAGATAGCTATTAGCACCTAGCTTTTAAGAAAAGATATAAACCCCGGTTCGTAAATGCGAGCCGGGGTTTTTTGTTCTACACAAATTTAATTAGGGGTGTGAAAAAAGACTTGACCATCAAAAAAAAAAAAACTTATTTATCATTGTGAATTTATAATACCTTAATTTTATGTGGGTGCGGATATGAAATATGCGATTAAGCATTTAGTTCTTTTCTTAGTTTTAATAGTTAGTTACTCTTGTAAAAATTCAACCGAGCCAGAAAAGCCCAAGAAAGAAATCCCTTATATGTCTCTGCATGTGGGAGATATTCGACAATTTTATGAGGAAACCGGAGCTACTTATTTCCAATGGCAAATCCTTGATACCACGAAGAGATCTGATAGACAAAAAGTGTTTAAGTTAGAAGAAGTGTTGTTTTTACCCGAGGGATATTATAAAGCCATTCTCTATTGTTACATTAAAAACAATTACTATATCATTACAAATATTGACACCGTAGCCAATCATAAATTAGGTGCTATTGGAAAAACAATTAGTGCTAAATATAACGAACAAAAATTAGCAACAATTGAACCAAAAAACGGGGACATTTTCTTGAGAAACGAGGAGGCTAATGATAGCATAAAAGTGTATTTCAGAGTTAGCTTTGTTGATTCGATCTCAACTCAATGCGGAGTGTTTAAAACAGTAGCACAAAATGAAATGATTCACTCCAATAATTCTTGGAAACAGAAAATTTATTATGCTCCACGCTTTGGTTTCATAGGTAGCTCTATCGAAAACAATGGTATAAAGACAAAGATTCTCGCTACCTATCTCAAGGTTAATGGTGTAGAAATCGGCAATTATATGCCGTTAGTTACGTGGAAAATGAACAATAACAAATATTTAGATAAAAAAAACATACCGTTATCCATTAAGACCATTATTGGGAGTGCAAAATGAAGAAAGTGTTTGTTTTCATCACAGTTATATATTTGATAAACACCTTTGCTCAAGAAAGAGAGAAAGCAGAAGATACTGGTCAATTACATTACACTATTTTTTCCGGCATTAATTTTAACGACTTATCTGCGCCTGGTGGATCGGTATTATTTCAAATTGCTTCAACTATGACTAAGCATTTTTCTCTTAACCTTTCCGGTGGCTATTCAAAATTGTTTAACAAAAAAAATTACTCTGTTAATACATATAGTGTAGGAATCATCGAAGGAAAGCAATACTATTATGCGGAAAATTATAATGTTAATGAAATTGGTTATGATGTTTTTCCACTATCCCTTGGAGCAATATATACATATAGCGTAGCTCAGTACTCGCCTTATTTTGTCCTGAACTTTAGTTATAATTTTATAGCAGACACAAAATTTTATCGCTCTCCAAGCCATATTAAGATTTATAATTCACTAGCAGAAATACCTTCTATATATCAGAACAAAACTGCTGATGACATTCCGACTAAATCAATAGGAATAGCATTGGGAATTGGGACAAAGCTTTATATTTCAAAGAAATTAAACTTTGATATTAGATATTCATATTTATACGGCAACAAATTAGAAAATTCACAAATGATTCTTTTGGGGATAAGTATTTAAAGAGAACTCTCAATACTCATGGAGGTTAACAAGCTAATCTAACTTTAAAAAAATCCCTCGGTATTGGTGGTACCGAGGGTAGTAGAAACAATGTAGCGTTCTGATAATAGCCTCGCGAGCTATTAGCGACATTTTGTTTCTGTACAAATTTAATAACTCCACCGACAAATAAATAGAAAATTTAATTTGGAGGTTTTATGAAGAAGTTATTGACAATATTCTGTTTATTCTTTAGTTCATTAATTTTGGGGGCAAATGTTTACTTTCAATACCCGTCCACAGGAACAACGGTTGAATCAAATTCAAATGGTATTGCAAGTTTCAATTATTCAATTCAAACTGTTTCGCTTTGGTACGTGGCTGATGTATATAGAACCATGCTACAATATCCAGATGGAACTTGGCATGTTCCACTAAACCAGCAGACTGGTGGTTGGGTTCTGAACAGGACCGGAACCTATCGTCTAAAAGGACTTGTTCACGTAAAATATGATATGGGTGGTTATAGTAACTACTGGATGGAATCCAATATTATAACAATTTACGTCAATGATAGCTATTCCCCATCAACACCACAAACCCCCATTATGAGTAGTAGCTATGGTCAATATGGTCCTGTAAGATTAGATTGGACGGCAAATACTGAGTCAGATTTAAGCCATTATGAAGTTTGGAGATTTTTTGAAGAAGAAGCAGATTGGCGAGATTGGGAATTGATAGGAACCACAACGAGCAATTACTTTATAGATAATCCTGTGACATATGCGCCATGTGGTGGAAATTATCATGCTCATTACAAGATAAAGGCAGTTGACATTAATAATAATTATTCGAATTTCAGTTTAGAAGTTACCGAAAGAGTTGAGCCAACTTGGAAACGATTACCTTCAAACAGTAATAATGCATATATCACCGGTGAAACAACTAACGAATTACCAAGTGAGTTTGATATTTCAAACTACCCTAATCCATTCAACCCAACAACAACAATAAACTATCAGCTGCCTAAAGATGGAATGGTAACGATTAAGGTATATGATTTAATTGGTAAAGAAGTAACATCATTAGTAAACGAACAAAAGAGCGCTGGTTATAACAAAACAGATTTTGATGCAAGCAAGCTAACGAGCGGTGTTTATATCTGTTCAATACAAGCATGTGGTTTCAACAAATCAATCAAACTGTTGCTTGCTAAGTAGTTATAATCTTTAAGAAATATGATTTAAGCTAACCCCGGTTCGTAAATGCGAGCCGGGGTTTTTTGTTTTATAGGGAACTAACATATTAAAGTTGGTTTATAAGAAAAACTCTTAAGGCAACAGTTATGAAAATTTTTCTTATGTGGATACTTCTTTCATTCCCGATGTTAGCACAAACAGAGATAAAAAATCCTCGTTTGGATTCTACTAATACAAAGA
The DNA here is from genome assembly GCA_964631495.1 of uncultured Melioribacter sp. Lineage (GTDB taxonomy): Bacteria > Bacteroidota > Ignavibacteria > Ignavibacteriales > Melioribacteraceae > Stygiobacter. Next base: position 15,535 of record CAZVYT010000001.1, read on the forward strand.
AGAATTTTGAGCAAGAGATTAAAGAAGTTGTGCATCCTCTTGGGTTTGATTTCAGCATAAATAACGCTGAAGAGATAAACCTGTTATTCAACAAATTGCTATTATCAGAATCAGAAATTAAAAGCGGATTAACCGATGATGAACTTAAAAGGTATATGGATAATAAAGCATTCTTAAAATCTCTGATGAAACTACCGCCAAGCGAAGCGGAGAAATACCCCGCTTTGCATTTTGTAAGACAAGCACTTGGCGCGGCAAAAACGATTGGTGTTATTATTATTTTCCTTTTGAGTGTATTGTGAAACCTCTTATTCCGGCTTTTGTTTTAATGATTGTATTCTTGGGAAGTGTTTTTGCGCAAGTTAAAGATGATACTACTCGTTCATCAAACTCGTTTGAAAAGAAATCTAATATTCCATCTACAATTGAAAAAAGATTCGAGCCAAAATCTTCGTTTAAATTATTTAAAGATGATTTCACGCTTCCGCACAACCTAAAAAAATATACAGCAATTATGAGTCTTGATTTTCAGCCCCCGATTGAGCATAGCAAAGAAGAGGCAAACTCCGGTCTATCGGAAAAGGAAATTGAGAGCTTTAGAAGCAATAAAAACTCCACAATGAAGATGCTTTCGGATTTTTACGGAGACGATCTAGTAGATATTCAAAAATTGCTGGATAGTGTTGGTTTAACAAAAGATCAGATTGTTGGAATTCTAATGGCGTTAAAGTTTGTATTTGGACAAGCGTTAATTAAATGAATTAGCCACCGTGCTCTCCGGCAGTTCGGAGAAAAGCTCTTAACCCTTTCTATTAATTATTAGCTTTGATACAAATCGTCACGGTGACCGACTAAATAATCGTAATAGTAATCAAGAAATAAAATCCAAAAATTTGGTAACCACTTCGATTTACACCTAAACTAAGATTACTTATAATTGCATATCAAATTTGAGAAAAAAATGATTCGATCAATCGTATGCTTATTCTTAATTGCACTCATTTTTTCTGCGTGTACTAAAGAAGTAAAAGAAAATGAAAAAATATCTGCTAAGACTGTAGAAGAAGCCTTAATACGCGAGTTAATAGATAATTATACCCACGCATATAATACCGGTGATATTGAAAGCGCAATTGAACTGATTGATGCTAACTATCGCGGCATTGTAGCAGATTCTTCCGATGTGCTCGGTAAAGAAGGATTACACGATGATTTACTACAGTATAAAAGGCAATATCCCGATGGCAAATGGGAAACTAAGATTGAAGAAGTTGTAATTGGAAACGACTACGCATATGTTTTTAGTTCAAGTTCGTTTTTAATGCCTCACCCAATAGAACAAAATTTAAGTCCAATCTATTCTGAACGAAGCGTAAGAATACTTAAGAAAGAGAAAACTCAAGGCTGGAAGATTTTCAGATACTTGGCAACGCCTACTTTTACTTACGATTAAAGATTACAATTGCCATTCTATTTCTTGCCACCATGTATAAAGCATTTCTTTGTCAAGACGAATTATACCGGCGCGTGTTACACTTTCTGGCGGTGGAAATCTATTGCTTATTTCTTGAAAAATTATTTGACGCTGCAATTGTGGAACATTTGGTAAAAGCGCCAACAATGTTAAAACGTCTTGTTCTTTTGACAAAGATAAAATTTTCTCGATTGCATTTTCGCCGCCATTTTCAAAATCAAACCACTCAACTGCCGCCCGCATACTATCAGATGAATTAATATTAACCGGTGTTCCGGGTCTAAACCCTTTTCTAAGAATGCATGTGTGGTTTTCGTCAACCATAAATGAGATACCATTGAAAATTATTTCCGCAAACGCATAGCCAACAGTAAGTTTAGCAACATTAAAAGATGTGTTTTCTATTTCAAATTTTCCGCCACGGTCAATTATTTTAAAACCATTTACTAAAATTGTGAAATCCGGCATATATTCAATGTTACTTAAATGAACCTTGCCGAGTTTAAGCGTAACCGTGTTTGCCCCATCTTTTGCTTTATCAAGAAACAATTTAGAATTATATCCAACTTCCAGTGTTCCCACTTTAGGAACGTGAACAGCGGTTTTTGAAAACTCATTTGTTGTTAGCAACTCTCCTTGTTGCCATTTATCACTATTATCATTTCTTCCGCCAATAAAAGCGCTTCCTTCAATATTTACAATTCGCCAAGGATAGTTATACTTATGAAAATCATATAGGAAGTAACCAAAAGCAATTATGGCTAAAGGTAAAACAGTTAAGAATATTTTTTTTACTTCTGGAGAAAGACCGGGATTGTAAGGCTTCTTATAAATTCTTTTTGTTACTTTACTTTTTCTAACCACTGCGCGTTCATTTAGTAATTTCTTTTCTTGTTTTTCTTTTTCCTTCTGAATTCTTTTTGCATCTTTTGCAGAAATCTTATGATCCCCGGAAGTGGCTAACCCTTGCATTCTCATCAACTCTGTTTTGACTGATTCCAGTATTTCTTTAGGTGGATCAATAACAGCCGGCAGTTGTTTTAACTTATCAAAAAAGACCATCATCTTTTTGTAATTCTTGAAACATAAATCACAATTGCGAATATGGTACTCGACTTCTCGCTTTGTAATGTCGTCAAGCTGTTCGTCAACATAATCATGAAGATTTATATTTACTTCTTCGCAAATCATTTGGTTACATTTCCAATTAAATATTGACGAGTTTGAATTAGATTTGTTTTTAATTCATCTTCTATAAGATCCGGAAAAAACTGCATTATCTCCTTGTAAGAATATCCCTCAAGATCGTGAAGCACAAAAATTATTCTGTTTAATGTTGGTAATGCTTTTATTAGACTATCCAAATCCAAATTATCAACAGTCAGATCTTTTTCACTTAGGAACATTTGAAAACTAGCCGTGTTTTTGTTGAGTTCTTCCATTGAAAGAATTATTGCCACGCTTTTTATCCATACAACAAAAGGAGTGCAAAGATCAAATTCCTTCATTTTATCCCAAGCTTGCAGCAATGTTTTTGTGGTTATCTTTTTAGCGGCTTCTTCATCATTAAGCAATCGATAGATGACTGTATACACGTTTGGCAATACAATCTCACTTAAATCCAAAAAGCCACGCTGCCTTCCGCTTTTGGAAATTTCTATGAGGTAGTTTATATATGTTGTGTTTTCTGTTGACAAGTTTAGTTAATAATAGTGATCTTAATTCCGTCTGCACTTACACGTGCAGTTACCCTAACATTATTTATTCTATTTCTTCCAATAACATTGCCATCTCCGCTTAAATCAACACGGTCCGCTCTTACAATTTGGCTAAAAACACCAGAAGCTGTATTCTGGAATTGTGTTGGCATCGACCAGCCAATGTAGCTTCCGCCGCCTCCGCCCTGAGATGCATTTTTCTTATAATGTTGTTGAGCGAGAAGACCAAGATCATATAGATTTGAAATTACTTGATCCCGGTTAGCGTTTTCCATGTAATCTCGGCTAATATTAAAACCAGCATATACCATCAGCCCGACCACTATAACGCCGACAACTATCAATAGCAACTGTTGTGAGCCCATTTATTCCCAAATATTTAATAATTAATATATTCCGAGTGGAATACGTGATAATTTAAGTAATACCTGAAGAAATTCATAGTTCATTTATTAGATACAAAATAAATTTCTATAAGCCAATTTTATTAGATTTTAAACTCAAAAATACTTTCATTTATGAACAACACAAGAATAGCCAAAATCATTTTTACTTTTCTGTTTATAGCGGCAATTATCCTTCCGCTGTTTTTTGTAGATCAGTTGCCAGATCGTGTTGCATCTCATTTCGATCTAAATAACCAAGCCGATGGTTGGATGAGTAAAAGAGGTTATATGTTTTTTCATTATGGAATTGTGATCTTTTTCTATTTAACATTTTGGGGATTAAGCATATTGATTCCAAAATTTCCGGCTTCATTAATAAATCTACCGCAAAAAGATTACTGGCTGCACGAGAGTAGAAAAGAAAATACTTTTATCATTCTGCAAGCAATGATTCTTTGGATCGGCAACCTATGTTTAGCATTATTTGTTTATGTTTTTTATGAAATTCTAAAAGCCAACACAAGCGGTACTGAAAAAATCAGCGGCTTCTCTTGGGTAAGTATAATTATTTTTTTATTTGGAACAATGATAGTTATCATTAAATATATTAACCGCTTTACTAAAAAAGAAAGTCAATTAGAAGAACAATGAAAACACGAATTATTTTTTTACTGCTCTATGCTTTTTTTATTTCCCTTTCTGCACAAAGTACAAATTCAATAGTGCCAAAGCCTGTTAGTGTTGAAGCTCAAAAAGGAAATTTTGTTATTAGCTCACAAACAAAAATTTGGACGGAGCAAAACGAAGAATTACAGACGCTCGGAGATTTAATTGCTTCTGCAATTAACAGCAGATTAAACACTAAAGTTTATGCGACATCAAAAAAGACTAAAGAAACTCCGAAGAGTTTGATTCAGCTGAAAATTGAAAATGGAATGCGCCCGTCTGAAGCATATAAGATTTCGATGACTCCAAACGTTATTATACTATCTGCTGGAACCGGAAACGGATTGTTCTATGCAATTCAGTCTTTTATTCAATTATTGCCTAACGAAAAAAGTGGTAAAACTATTTCGTTGAAATGCCTTAACATCAAAGATGAACCTCGATTTGCTTGGCGTGGAATGCATTTGGATGTCTGCCGTCATTTTTATCCGGTAGAGTTTGTTAAAAAGTATATTGATGTACTCGCAATGTATAAATTAAACACTTTCCATTGGCATTTAACAGAAGATCAAGGCTGGAGAATTGAAATAAAGAAATATCCAAAGCTTACACAATTTGGATCAATTAGAAAAGAAACCATGGGTGATGGAAAGCCGCACGGTGGTTTTTATACTCAAGAACAAATTAAAGATGTTGTTGAATATGCGCGTAAAAAATACATTACCGTAGTTCCAGAAATTGAAATGCCAGGCCACGCACTTGCCGCGCTTGCTTCTTATCCAGAATATTCTTGCACCGGGGGACCATTTGAAGTGGGCACTGTTTGGGGAGTAATTGATGATGTGTTTTGCGCCGGTAATGACAATACATTCGAATTCTTACAAAATATTTTAGCCGAAGTAATGGAACTGTTTCCAAGTCAAATAATTCACATTGGTGGAGATGAGTGCCCAAAAACAAGATGGAAAGCTTGCGAAAAATGCCAAGCTCGTATTAAAGCTCTTGGCTTAAAAGACGAACATGAATTACAAAGCTATTTTATTCAACGTATTGAAAAATTTGTTAACTCTAAAGGAAGAAAAATTATCGGCTGGGACGAAATACTTGAAGGAGGTCTTGCACCTAATGCGGCAGTAATGAGCTGGCGTGGAATAGACGGCGGAATAGCCGCAGCAAAAGCAAAGCACTACGCTGTTATGTCTCCCGGCACTCATTGTTATTTTGATCATTACCAGGCAAAATCCGGAGAGCCAAAAGCAATTGGCGGCTTTACTAACTTAGAAAAAGTTTATTCTTATGAACCAATTCCGGATGCTTTAAATGAAGAAGAAGGCAAATATATACTTGGCGCACAAGCAAACATGTGGACAGAGTACATCAACACAACCAGTCATGTTGAATATATGCTGTTGCCAAGAATGCTGGCGTTAAGTGAAGTTGTTTGGTCTCCAAAATCCTCGCGTGATTTGCAAAACTTCCTAGAACGCATGAAGTTTCACTATTCGTTTTTGAAAAAACATAATTACAATTTTAGAATACCAAAAGAAGATGAAAAAAATAATTTATAAAAAAACTTTATGACAACAAGAAGAGATTTTTTAAAAACATCCGGATTAGCGCTTGCCGGGTTAAATATTACAAGTAATTCTTTTGCAAATAATTTTATTCCAGCTGGCATTGCAAGTAAGCGCCCAAAACTTACAGAACGAAAGTTTATAAGCGCCGCTGTTGAAGAAAAAATTATACAAATGAAGAAAATAATTACCGACGAAGAACTTGGCTGGATGTTTGAAAATTGCTTTCCAAATACACTTGATACAACCGTAACGCATAAGTTTATTGAAGGAAAGCCAGATACATTTGTTATTACTGGCGATATAAACGCTATGTGGCTTCGCGATTCAACTGCACAAGTTTGGCCATACCTTCCGTTAGTAAAAGATGACAAGCCATTGGGCGATTTAATTGCCGGCGTTATAAACAGACAAACCAAATGCATTTTAATTGATCCTTATGCAAACGCATTCAATGATGGTCCCGCAGATTCACCATGGAAAAACGATATAACCGAAATGAAACCGGATCTTCATGAGCGAAAATGGGAAATTGATTCGTTGTGTTATCCGGTTCGCTTAGCTTACAATTATTGGAAAACTACTAACGACACTTCCATCTTTGATGAAAAGTGGGTTGAAGCAATGAATCTTTTACTAAAAACATTTAAAGAACAGCAGCGCAAAGATGGAACTTCTCCATACAAATTTATGCGTACAACTGCATGGGCAACAGATGGAGTTGTGCTTGGTGGTTACGGTAATCCAATTAATCCCGTTGGACTTATAGTTTCTGTTTTTAGACCAAGTGATGATGCGACAATATTTCCATTCTTAATCGCATCAAATTATTTTGCTGTTACCTCTTTGAAGCAGTTAAATGAAATTTTTATAAATGTGATAAATGATAATAATGCTGCAAAAGAATTTATATTGTTGGCGTATGAAGTTGAAGAAGCTCTTAAACATTATTCAATTTCTGAACATCTTGGTTTTGGTAAAATCTTCGCATACGAAGTTGATGGGTTTGGCAACAAACTTTTTATGGATGATGCAAATATTCCAAGCTTACTATCTTTGCCATACTTAAATGCAATTGAAGTAAGTAATCCAATTTATATAAACACCCGCAAATTTCTATTCAGTAAAAGCAATCCTTACTATTTTGAGGGAAAGGCAGGTAACGGAATTGGCGGACCGCATGCCGGGCTTGGAATGATTTGGCATTTAGCCGTAATTATGAGAGGAATTACCAGCCGAGATGAAAATGAAATTCGTGAATGCATTAAAATTTTAAAATCCACTCACGCCGGCACCGGTTTTATGCATGAGTCATTCAACAAAAACGATGCTAATAAGTTTACTCGTCCTTGGTTTGCATGGGCAAATACTTTATTTGGTGAATTCATAATAAAAGTTGCTGATGAACATCCTCATTTATTGAAGGAAAAATTCTAACAATATCTTCTGATAAATTGGCTGTTATTTATTTTGCAACCATTCTTTTTTTAGTTACAAGTATGGAATTAAAATGAAAAAACTTTTGCTAATTGTTATTCTTCTTACTCAACCATTCTTCGCACAAAAAAACCTTACACAATTCGTTAATCCTTTTATGGGAACAGCGGGACACGGGCATGTTTATCCAGGCGCAACAGTACCATTTGGCATGGTTCAACTAAGTCCCGATAATGGACGCAGTGGATGGGATTGGTGTTCTGGGTATCATTACTCTGATAGCTTAATTGCTGGTTTCAGCCACACACATTTAAGCGGAACGGGAATTGGAGATTTATGTGATATTAGTTTTATGCCAACGGTACTACCAAAAAATTTCGATTACACAGCATTGGCTTCAAAAAATTTTCAAACAAAGTTTTCTCATAAAAATGAGAAGGCAGAACCCGGTTATTATTCTGTTATCTTAGACAACAAAGTAAAAGTTGAATTAACCGCCGCTCTTAGAAGCGGAGTTCAGCGATATACATTTCCAAAGAATAGCGATTCTTTTGTACAGCTTGATCTTGGTTTTGCTATCAACTGGGATTCTCCGGTTGATACTTATATAAAAATAGAAAGCCCAACAAGAATAGTTGGATACCGGATATCCAAAGGTTGGGCGGAAGATCAAAGAGTATTTTTTGTTACAGAGTTTTCTAAGCCAATATCTGAGTTCTGGTTAGGCGACGAAAAATCTCTAATAAATGGTTCATCCGAAACCAAAGCAAAAAAAGCGAAAGCAATTTTTAAATTCCATTTCAACCAAATATTAGTGCACACGGCAATATCCTCTGTAAGTATCGAAAACGCAAAGCTTAATCTTAATGAAGATAAGAAAGCCGGAGAAAGTTTTGAAAGTGTGCGTTCATCCGCACTGAAATTATGGAACAAAGAGCTTAACAAAATTCAAGTGAAAAGTAGAGATAAAAATCTACTTGTTACTTTTTACACATCACTTTACAGAACAATGCTTGCACCAATAGTTTACAGCGATGTAAATAGTGAATATAGAGGTGCTGATAAAAACACCAACAAAGCTAAAGATTATACTAAGTACAGTATTTTTTCCTTGTGGGATACTTTTCGTGCGGCACATCCTCTTTATACTATAATGCAAAATGAAAGGGTTAACGATATGATTAACTCTATGCTTTCACATTACCGCGAGTATGGGTTATTACCTGTTTGGGAGCTGGTTGGAAACGAAACTAACTGTATGATTGGTTATCATGCGATTCCAGTTATTGCAGATGCAATTCTAAAAGGCTTTCAAGGGTTTGATATTGATGAAGCTTTTACTGCAATGAAACTTTCCGCAATGCAAGATCATTTTGGCTTAAAAGAATACAAAGAACTTGGTTTTATTCCAGCCGATAAGATTAACGAATCTGTCTCACGCACGCTTGAATATGCCTACGATGATTGGTGCATTGCACAAGTTGCAAAATACTTAGGCGCTGAAGATGATTACAAATATTTTTTGAGCCGCTCTGAGTATTACAAAAATGTATTTGATTCTTCTACCGGTTTTATGCGTGGTAAATTAAGTGATGGAACATGGCGTACGCCTTTCAATCCTAAACGCGCAGATCATCGTTCACATGATTACACAGAAGGAAATGCTTGGCAATATTCTTGGTTTGTTCCTCAAAATGTAAATGGTCTAATGAATCTTTTCGGCGGTAAAGAAATGTTCTCACTTAAACTTGATTCACTTTTTACAATTGATTCGGAAATTATTGGCGAGAATAAAAGTCCGGACATTAGCGGTTTTATTGGTCAATACGCTCATGGCAACGAGCCAAGTCATAATACCGCTTACTTATTTAATTTTACCGGAGAATATTGGAAAACTCAAAAGATTGTTAATAAAATATTAAGAACATTTTATAATCATACTCCCGATGGTCTTTGCGGAAATGAAGATTGCGGACAAATGTCTGCTTGGTATATCTTCAGCGCATTGGGCTTCTACCCCTTTAATCCGGCAGATCAAAAATATCAAATCGGGTCGCCTATGTTTGAAGAAGCTACAATATTATTGCCGGAAAGAAAAAAATTTATTATTAAAGCAGATAGAGTTTCTAATAAAAACATATATATACAAAGCGCTAAGCTTAATGGAAAAGATTTGACCGGCAGCTTATTTAATCACACTGATTTGATGCAAGGAGGAAAGCTCCACATTAAAATGGGAGCTAAACCAAATTACAAATTGTGGAAATAAACTTAAGCTTATATTTCAATTCTTGTAAGAACTCCATGCAGTTTATGATATGGTAACTCAATAAACTGAACAAAGTTTGGAGTAATGCGTTTTATAAATGCAAAAATCTTCACATAAAATCTTTTTGCTTTAATGTCATCAACTCCATAGAACATAACTTTTGGATCTATATCTGTTTCTTTAAGAAGTCTAGGAACATCCAAACGCTCCATATAACCAGCTTGTATTTCCAATCCAGAAAGACCTTCTGAAATATCCGGCACATAAAGCTTTTGAATTCCACGCGGAGAATCTGTGGTTACAATAGAAACCAAAACATTATTTTCATAAAGAATGCCGCCTCTTAAAGTACAATGAACCATGTAAGGAGGAATCATATCTAAACTTTTTGCAAAGAAAAGAGCCGTGCCTGGAAGAATCTTGCCTGTACCGTATATTTGATCATAGCTTACTAAATATGTATCTATTGGCAACGAACGGAATGAACGATAGATTGCCCGGTTACCTTTTGTCCAAATGTATATTATAATAAATGGAACCGCCGCAATTATTATTGACCAATAACCGCCATGAGGAATTTTTGTAAAAACAGAAATCAAGAACGCGATGTTAACAATAAACACAAGAATTGCAATATAAAATTTAAACTTCGCTTTTTGTTTCGAGTAAATCCAAAGCATAAAGACTGTACTAACTGCCATTGTTGCGGTAACTGCAAATCCATAAGCGGCGGCAAGATTATGAGATTCTCTAAAAATTAAAATGATAAAGATAACTGAGATTAAAAGCAGCCAATTTACTGAATTGATATATATCTGAGATTTTATATGTGAAGAAGTGTATTTAACTCTTGTTAGTGGAAATATATGTGTTCTAATACCTTGATATACCAACGAAAACACTGCGCTTATCATTGCCTGTGAAGCAATTATTGTTGCTAATAAAGTTAAGATTAAAAACGGTACATAAAGAAATTCGGATTGAGACTTAACCATTGAAAATAAAATATAATCTTGTGTTTCATTTCCCTTGAAATTAGAAATTACAAATGCACCTTGTCCCCAATAATTCATTACCAACCCAATAAAAACAAAAATCCAAGCTTTGCGTATTGGCTTCTTTCCTAAATGCCCCATATCTGCATATAATGCCTCTCCGCCTGTCGCACACAAAACAACTTCTGATAGTACAATAAAACCTGCGGCTCCATTATTTATCAAAAATTGCAATCCGTAATGTGGACTCAAAGAAAATATTACATTGGGATTGTTAATCAAAGAGAGAAACCCCGATATAAAAAGTGAGGAAAACCATACAAGCATAATGGGACCGAACGAAGTAGCAACTTTATCCGTTCCCTTGGATTGAATGGTAAAAAGCAATATGGTTATTACTATTGTAATAATAACCACAGTATCAACACTAATAGTCCCTATTCCGGGTATTAATTTTAGTCCTTCAACTGCAGAAAGAATACTTATTGCGGGAGTTATAACACCATCACCCATTAAAAGAGAAACACCCACATATCCTATAAACGTAACAAATGCAATAGATTTTCCCTTTTTTAACTTACTATGTAGAATTTCTTTTAATACAACAATTCCGCCTTCACCTTTTGAATCCAAATGCATTGCTAAAAATGTGTATTCAAGTGTTACAAGGATAACCAGTGTCCAAAACATCAAAGATAAAATGCCAAGAACATTTTCTGGGGTTGGTGCCGTAAAAATAAAGATTACACTCAAAGTATAAATTGGACTTGTTCCGATGTCTCCGAAAACAAGTCCTAATGCTTTAAGAATATCTTTAAAACTAGTGTGGTCAGATTTTTTGAGAGTCATTAAATAAGATAGTTTAAAATGTTTTAGCCGAATATGGCGGTGTAAATAAGATAACCTACAATGTAAAGAATACTAATGCCTATTATTCCCATTAAAAAGTAAAAGCCATAGTTGTTGAGTTTAGTTTCTTTTTTATTCTCTTCCATCATTTACTCCATTATTGGTAAACCTAATTATTTACTGCTATAAAACTATGCGAAGATAGTTATTTTTTACAATAGTAGAAATGGTTTCTATAAACTCTTATCAAGACAAACTATTTTTTAACAATTTTTTTTATCGGTTTGAGAATAAAATTTGTTTGTTTATTTTGCCGCAACTTTTGCAGATGAGAAATATGAGCGAGCCAACAAAGAAAACAGAGTTAGTTAGAGGATTAAGTTTAACCGCAGCAATGATGTTAGTTGCTGGATCAATGATTGGTTCGGGCATTTTTCGTAAACCGGCTACTATGGCAGATCAGTTGGGCTCTCCGGAACTATTAATTTTTGTTTGGATTGCTGCCGGCTTGATTACATTAATTGCAGTATTAGTAAACTCCGAGGTTGCCGGAATGATAGATGCAACCGGCGGACAGTATGTTTACTTCAGAAAAATGTATGGAGACTTTACAGCATATTTATATGGCTGGTCTATTCTTTCGGTTATCCAGACGGGAAGCCAGGCGGCAATTGCCTATGCGTTTGCAGAGTATCTTGGCTACTTTTTTAAATATCCACAATTTTCTCAGTCGTGGCAAGAGTTTGCAGTTTACATGCCGCTCGTTGGCAATATTCATCCCTTTGCAGATTTTGGAACAAAAGCCGTGGCAATTTCTGTAATAGCTTTCTTAAGTGGCGTAAATTATGTTGGAGTAATTTTTGGCGGTGGAGTTCAAACAATTGTAACATTTGTAAAAATTGCCGCTATATTATTAATTACTTTTTTGTTATTGTTATTAGGCAACGGAAGTTTTTCCAATCTATACACGGGAACTGCGGCTTCTCAAATTTCTTCGGCAAGTTTTTTAGGTATGTTAGGCTTGGCTTTTGCCGGTGCATTTTGGGCTTATGATGCATGGAATAACATTACTTTTGTATCGGGGGAAGTAAAAAATCCTCATCGAAACGTACCACTAGCTTTACTTTTTGGATCATTAATTGTAATAGCGGTATATGTTTTAATAAACATTGCGTTTTTATATGTGCTACCAATTGATGAAATGGCTAAATCACCACTTGTTGCTGCAAGCGCCGCAGAAAAAATATTTGGATCGAGTGGCGCTTCGTTAATTTCAATTGCAGTTATCATTTCAACCTTTGGCGCGTTAAACGGAAGTATTCTTTCAACTGCTCGCGTTCCCTTTGCAATGGCAAGAGCTAATTTATTTTTTACGAGTTTAGGAAAGGTTCATCCTAAATTCGGGACACCTTCAACAGCTTTATTAGTGCAGGGAGTTTGGTCTTGTGTTCTAGTTCTTTCCGGTTCTTTCGATATGATTACAGACTATGTAATCTTCGCGTCATGGTTGTTCTATATGCTTGGTGCGTTAGGTGTTTTTATTCTTCGCAAAAAAATGCCTGATGTACCACGACCTTATAAAGTTTGGGGCTATCCATATACACCGGCAATCTTTGTCTTGTTTGCTTTTTTGTTCTTAGTTAATTCTGTTATTTCGGATACTCAAAACGCTATGATGGGACTCATTCTTGTGTTGAGCGGACTTCCATTTTACTTTTTTTGGAAATACAAGAAAAAAAATTAATGAATGGAGAATAGTAAATATTCAGTAGTGGGGTTTTGCTATATTCGAATTGTTTGTTATAGTTTAGGCAAAAAGAAAATATAAATAATACGCCATTACAAACAGCATAGAACCCCCAGCCAATAGAATTATCAAAGTAAGATAATTCATTTGGTTCATCTTGTTTTTAGATTCACCGGTTTTGGTACTTTTGTTAAACTGCATTAATCTATTTCTTCCGCTATAAATACTTCTTTGTAACGTATTAATGATTCATTAATAATTTTAATAGCTTCTTCTTTGCCCACAATTTTTTCAACAACAACATTTTTGTGTTCAAGTTTTTTATAATCTTCAAAAAATCTTTGAAGCTGAACTGTTGTATGAGGCGGTAAGTCTTGCAAATCATCTATATGATTTACAGAAATATCATTTTTAGCTACGGCGATAATTTTTTCATCCTTTTCCATGTTGTCGATCATTTCCATCACACCAATAACTTTAGCTTCAATGATGCAAAGTGGATCAACATCAACAGAACACATAACTAAAATGTCTAAAGGATCTCCATCATCGCTTAAAGTACGAGGTATAAATCCATAATTAGCAGGATAAAAAACAGAAGAAAATAGTACGCGATCTAGTTTCAGCAAGCCGCTTTTTTTATCAAGCTCATACTTAGCTTGCGAGCCTTTCGGAATTTCTATAATCGCGTTAACTACATTTGGCAGCTCTTTTCCGGGGCTAACATGGTGCCAAGGATTAAAATGGAGATCACAAGTATTTATCATTTATAAACTTTCTCTTTTTTTTAATAGAGTGTGGGTATTAATCCGCACTTAATGCTCTTAAAACTTTCTTTGCGTCTTTATCGTTTGAATCATTTTTTAAGATACGTTTAGCAAAATTAATTGCCTCATCGTTGTTGCCGGTTTGCAAGTAGCAAGACATCAAAATCTTTAATGTAGACATATCTGATTTATATTTGAGCAAGCGCGAATAATATGGAATAGCGGCGGCGTATGCTTTTCTATCATAAGCATTATATCCAAGAGCCATATTCGACGCAATGTATTGATCTTTAAATTCTGTTTCTTTCCCTTCAATTAAACTTAATATCTCCTTGTGTTGATTCAACAAAGCTTGAGATGAATCCAACGCTGTATAGACAGAAATTAGAAAATTTCTGTTTGCAAAGTCTTTCTTGTTTAATTCTACAGAACGAAGTAAAGCAACGCGAGATTTTTCAAGCTGTTCTCTTTTAAAGTTAGGGTTTGCAGCTATCGAATCCGCATTTTCTCTAAGCTGATAATGTGAAAAACCTAAGTATCTCCAAGCTACTTCGTTAGATGTATCTGCTTTAGCTTTTGCTTCATAGAATTTAGCGGCATCGGCAAACTTTTTTTCTCTAAAAAAGCCATTAGCTAATTCCATATAAATACCAGAACGTTCTGGATCAAGCTTTACAACTTTTTCAAAATACTTCATCGCATTTTCATCATCTTTAATCATTTGAAAAGATCTTGCGGTGTTTTCCATTTCGTTAACGGTTAAACTAGAATCCGGTATTTGCGAATAATACTTTGCCGCATCTTCATATTTTGTTAACGCATAAGCGGAAATTGCGGTATTTTTTAACAGCGACAATTCACCGGGATATTTTTCTAGACCCTCTACGCCAAATGTATAAACTTTTTCAAAGTTTCTAATTTCGAGAAGAGCGCGGGATATTTTTAAGTATGCATCTTTTGTTTTATTTGTAACGAGATATTTTTCGTACAATAAAGCCGCATCTGCAAAGCGTTTAGCCTGATACATTATGGTGGCGGCTTCTAAATAAGCTTCAGAGTTATTCGGATCAATTGAAATAATTTTTAGATACTTATTAATTCCATCGGTATATTTTTTCTGCTTAACCAACAGCTTTGCGTTTTTAAATTTCAGATCAATATTAAGAGAATCGTTTTTTTCTGCTTCTTCATAATTTATGATGGCGAGTTCATTAACTCCCATTTTAGCATAAGAATCACCAAGGTATTCATAAATCTTAGGATCGAAATTAACTTCTCTAAGTTGTATAAATATCCTATTTGCACTAGATGCTTCACTAGCATCAAGTAATTCTTTTGCAATAGTGAGTGCTGTTTTGTAGTCTTTTTTGTCAAAAGCTTTTTGCGCAACAGCAAGTTTGTCTTGCGCATTTACAATGTTTACCGCCAGAAAAGCTATCAACAAAAAGAAAGTAATTCGTTTCATTTTAACCTCGTCATCTTATTGTACCTTATTGGAACTGTTGCTGGACCAAGATCGTGCGCCAGTACTATTTTTTGACCTTCCGTGAAAGTCATAAAAGTTGAAAAGCCTGATCCAAGTCCAATTCCGTTTTCATTTAAAAATATGTAACAAACTCTAATTAAAGGATATTCTCCGTTTGATAAATAACCGGCAGCCGGTTCTATATATTCTCCACCTGTTGCCGATCTTTCATCTGTTCCTACTCTTAATATTTTAATACCTTGTGATTCTCTTGCTATATTTAAGCCAACAACACCGACAGAATTTTTACTTTTAATTACACTTTTAACAACATCTTCTTCGCCCTTAACTATAAAAGCACCTTTGGGTTTTTTATTTTCAAGAAGCTCTACTTTCAAATTTTCATAAACACCGGAATTCTGATCTGGAATAATTACTTTATATTTTCTACTCTCGCCAAGCAATAGTTGTTTCAACTCTGTGGTAGTTATTCTAGTAGCAGCGTGATTTGTATCAACTATTATAGTTAATCCATCGAAACAAAGTTTAATTACCCGAACATTTGATTTGGTCTTTTCGATAAACTTACTTTCTTCCTCGTTTAAACCGCGCGAACTAACAAACATTCTAATTTCTCCGTTTAGCATCTTAACTATTCCTTCGCGTGCTTTTAATTTTTCAACGGATATTTTAGATTGTTTGTATAAAGTAACAAAAGAATCTCTTTGCTCTTTTACCATAGTGTAAAGAGATTCATCTGCATAACATACTAAGTCGCCTTTTATTGCGGTATCTTGCGGTTCAGGTCTGCACCCTGATATAGAAAATCCAAAGAGAGTAAAAATTGAAAGAAAAAGAATTTTATTCTTCAGTGTAATCTTCATAGGTATCTCGTTTTTGATTCTTAAATGACAGTATAGCAATTCTATATATTCCATAAAGAATCATTACTACCCCAAATATTATCTTAATTTGTTTATCAATATTTGTTGGGAATAGATCTGTAACAATTACAGCTATTCCCAACAAAATAAACAATACTCCTGCAGCATAACCAATGTAAACCATCAGTTTCTGCATATCCATATTAGTTCTGTCCTTCTAAAGTAAAACGGTACGGTAGTACAATCCAAACAGCAATTGGATGCTGATTTTGTAGAGCAGGTGTAAATGCGCTCTTCATTGCGGCATCAATTGAAACTTGGTTGAAAAGTTCGGAATCCGACTTGATTACAACTGCTCTCTTCGGTCTTCCTTCTTTATCTACTAGTACTTTAACAAATACTTTTCCGGTAATACCAGCGCGTTTTGCAATTTCGGGATACTCAGGTGCAACCTGGCGAACCATTTCAGGCAATTTTTCAACCGCTGTAAATGCATTCATATCAGGTTCTTCATCTTTAACTGGTTCTTCAATTTTAATATCTTGTGTAATTTGCGCGCCTCCACTTAAATCTTCTGCAAGAGCTGGAGCCTGCTGCTGAGCCATTTCGGTTTGTGAAGCAATTACTTGTTCCGGCGGAGCTTCATCATCTGGAACCGGAACAGGAATACCTACTGTTGGAGCTGCAACCGGACCTGCAACTTGAATTTGTGGTGCTACGTTTTCAATTGAAGGTGGTGGACCGAGATCGCTATAATTTATTTTCATTCTCACCACAGGTGTATCGTCATCTTCAACACGCGAAAGAACATCCGATAACCAGTAAGAACCTATTAAAAAAAGATGGAGAAAAATAGCGAGAGCCATTCCAATAGTATAGTTACGGTTGGTAATAGCTTTTAGTTCTAAAAAGCCATAAGGCTTATTTTGTTCTATTGCTGCTGTTTGTGCCATTTGGTCTCCTCCTTAACTAGCTCTTGCCATTTCTTTTTTATCGATATCCGTCATAGGAGCAAGAGCATAACGGTCTAATTGAGAAACTCGCAACTCATCAATAATATCTATCATCATATGATACTTAGCTTTCTTATCTAACTTAATAAGTACATTAAATCTTGGGTTTTCAGCTCTCTTGTTTTTCAAGAACTTACTCATTTCTTCCCACTTAATTTTTTGTGGAATTTCAAATCCAACATTCCAATACAATTGCATGTTTTCATCAACACGAATTGTTAAGAGGTTCGATTCACCTACTTTAATATCCACATCTTTAGGCGGAAGATTTATTTCGAGCGTTTGCGGCAAACGGAAAACTGTTGTTAACATAAAAAATGTTAACAATAAAAAGGCAACGTCAACCAAAGGAGTCATATCAATAGCAATACTAAGTCTCTTCTTTGGTTTGCGTTTACTAAACTTTCGCTGCCGTTTCTGTCCGCCGCCATCGCCAACTGCGCCACCGGCCATATTAATCTCCTATTTTAACTTTTTGTGGTAACTTCAAAATTAGTAACCATGTTAAATCTGGTAATCTTCACTTGTTCAAAAATATTCATTACGTCTTCTACAACACCATACTCGGCAGAAGCGTCTGCTTTAACAATAGTTCTAAGTTTAGGGTTTGCAATTCTTGCTTTCATTAATGTTTCACCAAGCTGTTCCTTTTTAATAGTGCTAGCTTGTTTATACTTATATTCAGCACCGAACATTTTTTCCATCATTGTTTGGGTATCAAATCCCATCCAAATAGTACCATCCTTCTCAATAAAAACGAGCATGGTATTAGATTCTGGAAGTTTAATTTCCGAATGTGACATTGGGTAAACAACTTGCACGTCTTCCGGTGGTTTGAAAGTTGTGGTTAACATAAAGAATGTTAACAGCAAGAACGCCACGTCCACAAGCGGAGTCATGTCTATTCGAATTGCGACTCTTTTCTTTTTAATGCGCGGCATTAATTACCTCACTTAGATTTTAATAATTGCATAACATTGTAGTTTGCTTCATCTATTTGGAATGTGAAGCCGTCAACTTTGGTTGTAAAGAAGTTATAAAATACGATACCAAGGATAGCTGCGAAAAGACCTCCAGCTGTGTTAATTAACGCTTCTGAGATACCTGTTGATAACGCGATAGCGTCTGGAGCACCAGATTGTGCAAGAGCACTGAACGCGCGAATCATACCGATTGTTGTTCCAAGTAAACCAGCCATTGTAGCAACTGAGGCGATTGTAGATAGAGCAACTAAATTCTTTTCTAAAAGTGGAGTTTCGAGCATTAAAGTTTCTTCAACTGCACGTTGAACTTCGATTAATTGTTTTTCTTTATCGATGTTAGCTTTAGAAGATGTAACTTCTTGAAATCTTGTTAAAGCCGCTTTTATTACATTTGCAACTGAGCCTCTTTGTTTATCACAAGCCGCTACAGCTTCGTCATATTTATCTTCTCTAATTAAATCAACTACATTCTTAAAGAATTTTGGAATTGGTTGATTTCCAGCAGCTTTTTTTAATGTAAGGGTTCTTTCAATTACTACTGCAAATACCATTATTGATAGACAGATTAATAAAGACACAATAGGACCGCCCACATAAGACATGCCTAAAAAGTTACCAGCTAGTGGTTTGTGTCTTGTTAATGGATCGGAAAAGTTGGAAGGGTTACCAAGAATAAATTCCCAAATTGCTATACCTGCTGCCATTGCAAAGAAGAAAAGAATCAATACGAAACTGGATTTTTTCATTTGTGTTACTCCTTGTTATTTAATGTGTTCTGTTTATTACAGTATAAAATTGTGCCACATTTTATTTACTAAAATCTTGTAAATCGGACGTAAAAATGAGGTTTTACCAGCAATTTAGCAATCTCTTTTTCATTATGAAATGAGGGGCTTTCATTTTGAAATGTAATTATGAATTATAGTCCATAAAGTTTTCTCTTACGCCATAATGTTGTTTCTGAGATGCCAAGTATTCTGGCGGCTTCTTTTGTGGTGGTGGCCATTTTTAAGACATCCATTATATGCCCACGTTCTAACTCATCTATTTTTTGAATACCTTGTGTCGTGGTTTTGGGTTTGTAAACATTAATCTCTTGAGGCAAGTGTTCTGGCAATACAATATTATTTTTTGCAAACACAAGTATTCTCTTTACGGTAGTTTCAAACTCACGCACATTGCCTGGCCAGTCGTAATCAAATAGCAGCTTTTTAGAATCATCGGGGATCTTTATTTCTCTATTTGGTCCATACCGCATAATAAAGCTCTGAAGCAGGGCATCAATATCATCTCTTCTTTCTCTTAAAGGAGGAATTCTTAAACGAACACCGACTATTCTATAATAAAAATCTTCACGTAAGACTCCGGTTGTTAAATCATTTTCAACTTTTCTATTAGTAGCGCTAATGATTCTGACATCAACTTTTCTGGTGATGCTTTCACCAACGCGCTCGAACTCCATATTCTGTAAAAAGCGAAGTAGTTTCACTTGCATCTGTTTTGGAATATCGGCTACTTCATCAAGGAACAATGTTCCGCCATCTGCTAAATCCAATCTTCCCAATCTATCTTTAATAGCAGTGGTAAATGCGCCTTTAACATGCCCGAACAATTCGCTTTCAAAAAGATTTTCTGGAATAGCCGAGCAATTAATTGCAATAAACGGATTGTTCTTGCGAGTAGAATTGGTGTGAATAAATTTTGCCAGAAGCTCTTTTCCTGTTCCGCTCTCTCCTTCAATTAGAACGGGAATATCGCTGTTTGCAACTTCTTTAGCTGTAAGCAGAACTTGTTTAGTTTGCGGATTTACAGTAATAAAATTTTCATCAAAAAATGAATCTTCAATTTGTTCGAATAATCCACGCGCACGTTTGGCAAGCATATGATGCTCAAACGCCTTTTCAACAATGTGTAGAAATTCTTTGTGCGTAAAAGGTTTGCTGATGTAATCGTAAGCGCCTTTTTTTATTGCTACAACAGCGCTTTCTATAGTGCCGTGCGCCGTCATTAAAACGATTGTTGTATCTGGCGAATTTTTCTTTATTTCAACTAAAGTTGATATTCCATCAAGCGGCTGCATTTTCAGATCAATAAAAGCAACTTCGAAGAATACTTCTTTCGTTCTATTTACCGCATCTAATGGATTTGAAAAAATTTCCGGATTATAGCCTTGAGAAATAAGCGCCAATTCTATTGTTTTAAGGATATTAAATTCATCATCAACTACTAATATTCTGTTACTTTGCATTAGGCTACCGGTAATTTAATTTGAAAAATACTTCCTTTTCCTAACTCGCTGAAAGCTTTTATTTCTCCACCATGTATTTCAATTATCTCTTTTGCTATAGAAAGACCTAGACCAAGACTTCCGGGTGCAGTGTCATCTATTTGAATAAATTTATCGAACACTTTTTTAAGGTTTGCAGGGCTAATTCCAATTCCCGTATCAGAAATCTCAATAAACAAATCATCTTCTTTTTTAATGAACTCAACTTTTATTTCGCCGCCGATTGGAGTAAAACGAAGTGAGTTGGAAACAAGATTTTCAACGGCGCTCATCATGCTGTTAACATTGCCGTTTATTTTGCAGCCATAACTTTGATCAATTACTTCCAGCTTTATATCTTTTTCTTTCGCTTGAATCGAAAACTTCTTACTAATATGTTCAGAAAGTTTTGCTGCTTCAAATGTTTCAAATTTGATTCTACCAATATTGGCTTCAAGTTTTGTTAATTCTAAAATTTCATATACAAGTTTATTCAACCTATCATAATCTTCTTTCATAGAAACAATAAGATCGTGTTGTTTTTCGTTTACGTCGCCAACAATACCATCTTCAAACAAACCAAGAGCCATGCCCATTGAAGTTAGCGGAGTTTTAAGTTCGTGAGAAACTTTGGCAATAAACTCGCTCTTCATTCTATCAAGCTCTTGATACTTTGTTACATCATTGAAAACAAATACCGTTCCTTGTGTTTCGCTTTCTGGAATGTCTAAACTTGCAGCAATTACATTAAAATATTTTTGATTGCCTTCGCTGTCTTTAATGTTTATAAATTCTTCTTTTCCTGTTTGCTTTTCTGCCTTACCCTTGTTTCTGGCTTTTGCTCTTTCTTGTTTAAGAATCTTTTTTATTTCTGAGTTCTTAACTGCACGAGGTCCAAATATTTCGTTAAAAGCTTTGTTGGAAAGTAGAACTTTAAAGTTCTCGTCAACCATTAAAACCGGCTCATTCATTCCTTCAATAAGTAATTCTGATTTTCGTTTCTCATAGAGAATCTTGCTTAAGTTCATCTGTTCATAGCGTTCAAGACGCTCACTCATTTTGTTGAATTCATCTGCAAGTCTATAAATTTCATCTGTGTTTTGATCAAGCTCAATTCTTTCGCTAAAATTACCTTCGGCAATATGAGAGACCGTTCGCCTTAATTTTGTAATTGGCCTAACAATGTAATTTGAGAATTTCGTTCCAAAAACAAAACTTATAAAAATAGCGCCAAACAAAATAAACAGAATTGTTATAGCGGCGGTTTGAGTAATTGATTTAACATTTTGGACAGATTCTTCAAGCGAGCTGTGATTAAGTACAAGTATTCTATTACACTTCCCTTTAATTTTCTGGAGAAGCATAATTATATTACCCAAATCCACTTTAACTTTTGGCGCTTCTCCACGTAAATATATTTTGTAGTCCAGTTTATCAATGTTTTCTTCTTTAAAGCGTGTCAGCTCAACATACATTTCATCAAGTATTTTTTCTTCCTCTTGAGATAGTATTAGTTTTTTTGTTTTTTGGTGCCAGTAGAAAAATTCTTCGGTGCTCTTGGCAAACAAGCTGTCGCCACGACTGAAATCCTGGTTAAACATAACAATAACAGCTTCTACTTGCTCGTCTAAAGACTTGCTCATATTATCGGAGTAAATTACTACGGAATAATTGTCTTGCATGGTTTGCTTTACGTACTCATTAAAGCGGTAGAAATTATAAATACTCCAAAGAGTTGCAAGAAACATAATCAGTAATATTACCGTAAAGCCAAGTAATATTTTACTTCGAAGCGTTGTTGTAAAGAGATTTATCATTTTTTCGCTAATCTTTGTCCTAAAAATACTTCATTGAATCGGCTAATGAAACACTAATTATAAGTATTAATTTATTCCGGCAGTTGACTTTTATCCTTTCAAACTCAAATTTGCAAATGAATATACAATCACTATTGTAAATGCTTTCAAGATTTTGAGCGAGGACACTTCATGAAAAAACTACTATTCTATTTTTTTTCTTCCACATTGTTATTATTCGCTCAATTTGGCTCACAAGATTCCGGTGGCAAACTACTACCGGAGCAAAAATGTTTTGATGTTAAGTTTTACGATATAGCTTTAACAATAGATCCAACAGAAAAAGTAATTAGCGGTTATACCACAATAACTTCAAAAGCCGTCATCAATTTTAAGTCAATCATTTTTGATCTTGATACAACTTTTTCCATCAATGAATTAGTGATAGTGCAGAAAGATGGAAAAGAATCCGAACTTTCTTATAAACATGTTAATGGAAAAATTCATTTGTCCTTTCCTAATATTATTAAGCAAGGAGAAACATTTGCAGTTAAGATTTCTTACGCTGGCATTCCCCGTGTAGCAAAACGTCCACCATGGGATGATGGCTTTCTCTGGAGAAAATCCGGAAGCGGAAAAGACTGGATTACATTAACATGTCAAGGTGGCGGCGCAGATATTTGGTTTCCTTGCAAAGATCATCCAAGCGATGAAGCAGATTCCGTTGCAACAAGTTTTACTGTGCCGGATGATTTAGTTTGTATCGGTTCGGGTAAACTGCGCTCTACTATACTTAATAAAGACAAAACAAAAACATGGAACTGGTTTTCTTCAAATCCTATTAACAACTATAATGTAATGATCTACCTTGGCGATTATCTTCCTATTGAATATGATTACACAAGCGTTACAGGAGAAAAAATTCCATTTACCATTTGGGTTTTACCGGAAAGTTTAGAAAAGGCAAAAGCACACTCGCCACAATTTGTTCAGCATATGAAAATAAATGAAGAACTTGTTGGACCTTATCCTTTTAGAAACGATAAATATTCTGTTGTTGAAACACCACACCTTGGTATGGAACACCAAACCGCAGTTGCTTATGGCTTTGGATGGAAAAACCATGATAAATTTCCGTTTGACTGGCTGCATCATCACGAGTTTGCACATGAATGGTGGGGAAATTTGGTTACTGTAAAAGATTGGAGTGACTTTTGGATTCACGAAGGAACCGGTACATACATGCAGCCTCTTTATCTAGAAAAAGCTTTTGGCAAAGAAATGTACATAGGTTATTTAAGAAGCATTAATCGTTTTGGCAACAAAGAACCAGTTGCCCCTCGTGGCGAAAAAACAAGCGGAGAAAGCTATACGCAAGATATCTATTATAAAGGCGCTTGGATTTTACATACTCTGCGTTTTTATTTGGGTGATGAAACATTTTTCAAAATTTTTCGCCGCTGGGCTTATCCAACCGAAGAGATGGAAAAAATAAAAACCGGCGCGCAATGCCGTAATACTTCAACGGATGAATTCCTCGAGATGGCAGAAAATATTTCCGGGAAAAAATTAGATTGGTTTTGGGAAGTTTATTTGCGTCAAGCTCTTTTACCCGAACTCCACTTTAAAAAAGAAACAAATAGAATCACTCTTTGGTGGAAAACCGAAAACAACATACCATTCCCTCTTCCTGTAGAAGTTGAAATTGCTGGAAAATTAAAACGCATTGAAATACCAAACGGAAAATGTGAAATAATAATTCCGGATAATGGTAAAGTTGTTATTGATCCAAACCAATGGCTGACTTTTAAGTTAATTGAAGAATAACTTGGACTACTTTTATAAAGGAAAATTATGAACGAAACTTTTGTACTACTGTTAATTGGTCTTGCTGCCGGGTTGCTTAGCGGATTGCTTGGAATTGGAGGAGGAATATTAATCATTCCAATGCTTGTTGGATTTCTCGGCTTTACACAAAAAGAAGCTCAAGGCACTTCGCTTGGGTTGCTTCTTTTACCAATTGGAATTTTAGCGGTTATGAACTACCATAAAGCCGGATTAATCAATATTAAAGCTGTTGGTATTATGGTTGTTACTTTCATTATCGGTAGTTATTTATCTTCCAAATTTGCTACCGGTTTACCGGACGCAGTTCTAAAAAAAATCTTTGCAGTGTTTTTGCTTTTATATGCTTTCAAACTTTTATTTGGAAAATAAAATAGAGAGTGCATCATTACGATAAATAAAATTTCCCACTCGGTAGCGGTTTTATTGGCACTGCTGGTCACTTTCTTGTGGTCAACCTCTTTCGTTATAATAAAATTGGGGTTGGGAGAAATTCCACCGCTCACATTTGCCGGACTTCGATACACAATTGCGTTTTTTTGTCTACTTCCATTTGCATTAAGAAAAGCACGTGTAGATGAATTAAAAAAGATTGAAAAAAATGATTTGTATAAACTCGCCGCTCTTGGGCTTGTCTTCTATACTTTTACTCAAGGCACACAATTCCTAGGTCTTTCTCTTCTTCCGGCTGTTACTGTAAGCTTAATACTAAACTTCACTCCGGTTATTGTAGCTGTTTTGGGAATTTTTATCTTATCTGAAAATCCCACAATTAGTCAATGGCTTGGAGCCATTTTATTTATAATAGGTGTTTTAGTTTATTTCTTTCCGGCAGATTTATCTCAAAGCAAAATTATAGGATTGATTGTAATGTCAATAGGTGTGCTTGCCAATGCAAGTTCTGCAATTCTTGGAAGATCAATAAACCGCGGAGGCAAGTTTCATCCGCTAACTGTAACAATAATTAGTATGGGCGTTGGATCAATTATTTTACTTGTTGTTGGAATTACTACGCAAGGCTTTCCACTTTTGAGTTTGAAAAACATTTTGTATTTACTTTGGCTTGCCGGAATTAATACCGCGTTGGCTTTTACACTTTGGAATTTAACATTGCGTTCTTTATCCGCAATGGAATCATCTATTATCAACGGTACTATGCTTATTCAAATAGCCGTTCTAGCCTGGATATTTTTAGGAGAATCTATAACTCTAAAAGAACTTATTGGAATGATGATTGCGGCGGTCGGAGCTTTATTAGTACAAATGAAAAAAACTCTTGCCTACAAAAAGTAAATAAATGGAATCTTCTGAAAATTGCTTTAATTCTGTCATCGCGAGTCGCTTTATGTCAAAGCGATCTTTATTTTAATTTGAAAATCAATGCTTGAGATTGCTTCGCTTGCAATGACAAAAAGTTATTTTTCAGACGTTCCGAAAGGAGTCTTCTTTTTGTTAATATAATCTAAGTATCAAAACAATTGATTGATAAAACTGTGAGAGTTATTTATTTTTTTAAGAACCGCTGGAAGATTTTTCGCATTCAATCCCAAAATAAATAAGGATACTTGTTTAATGCGGCGTAAATTCAATAATATAGATGAATACATATCTCTGCAAGCAAAAGAAGTGCAACAACTTTTGAATGAGTTAAGAGCAATAATTCTCAAAGCCGCACCAAAAGCAGAAGAAACAATCAGCTATCAAATGCCAACATTTAGGCTTAATGGCAATCTTGTTCATTTTGCCGCATACAAAAACCATATCGGGTTTTACCCAACTCCATCCGGAATTTCGGCATTCCAAAATGAGTTTGTAAAATACAAGTTCTCCAAAGGAGCCGTGCAATTTCCAATTAACGAAAAGCTTCCAAAAGTTTTGATAACCAAAATTGTTAAACATCGAGTTAGAGAAAATCTTATCAAGAAAAAATGAGACCAACTAAGAACAATCCGCCTAATGAGAAGACTTATTATAGTGATATAAAGTACTTCAACAAAGATTTTACCAAAGAGACGCTTGAAACTGGCGAATATGAAAACTGTGTGTTTTCAAACTGTCGGTTTTCAAACCTTTCTTTTATTGTTTTCATTAATTGCCAGTTTATAAATTGTGAATTAAGCAATACAAAGTTAAATGGTACTGTGTTCCGAGATGTTAAATTTACAAAGTGCAAATTAATGGGTGTGCAATTTTCAAACTGTAACGAATTACTTTTATCAATGGAGTTTGAAGATTCTCAGCTAAACTTCGCTTCGTTTTATAATCTTAAACTTCGTAAAACAATTTTTACCAAATGCGAATTAATAGAGACTGATTTTACCGGAACGGATTTAAGCGGTAGCAAGTTTACACAATGCGACTTTAGCAAAACTCTTTTTGAAAACACGAACCTTTCAGGCTGTGATTTTATAACAGCATTTAATTATTCCATAGACCCAGAAAAAAACATGATTACTAAAGCAAAGTTTTCTATATTGGGCTTAAGAGGATTGTTAACCAAGTATGAGATAATAATTGAGCAGTAGTTTATGGAAATTAAACGAACAACGGGAAATGATAAAGATTTTGTTGATCTAGTTAAAATGCTTGATGAGGATCTTTGGAAACGATATCCGCATACACAACAGATTTATGAGAAAGGAAATGTAATTAATGATGACGCTTACACTGTTGTTATTTACATGGATGGATTAGCGGTAGGTTGCGGATGTTTAAGAAGCTTTCCTTTAAGCGAAGATAGTCTTGAATTAAAAAGAATGTATGTGCGCGAAGATTATAGAGGAAAACGAGTTGGTAAAGTTATTGTGGAAGAACTGGAAAAATGGGCGGTTGAATTAAACAAAAACACTGTTTATTTGGAAACCGGTGTTCACCAACCGGAGGCGATTTATTTATATGAGCGAATGGGTTATCATTGGATTGATAATTATGGAGAGTATATAGGCAATCATGAAAGTATATGTATGAAGAAAAGATTATAAGTAAAAATGCCCGATAGGAAAAAAAGAATTACTGCCTTTGGGGAAATTCTGTGGGATGTTTATCCGGATAGCAAAAGACTTGGCGGCGCACCATTTAATTTTATTTATCACATCTGGAAAATAACCGGAAATACAAATTTCATTTCTGCTGTTGGCAACGACAATTATGGGAAAGAAATTGTTTCTTATCTAAACTCTATAAATTTTATAACAAACAACTTGATTGTTGACGAAGAACATCCCACCGGAAAAGTTATAGTAGAACTAGATGAAAATAAAGCTCCTCGGTTTACTCCTACATATAATTGTTGTTTTGATTTTATTAAACTAAGCGATGAGTCTATCCAAAAAATATTTGCCGAGACAGAACTGCTTTACTTTGGAACCTTTTCGGCAAGGTGCCAAACAACTCGCAATACTTTGATTTCTTTATTAAATAACCCGCAGCTAAAATACTTTTGTGACTTAAATCTTAGACACAATTTATATTCAAGAGAATTAGTTGAAAAATCTTTGAACACATCAAACGTAATTAAAATTAACGAATATGAACTTGGCAAACTGAAAGAAATGTTTGATATAACCGGCGACGATAAAGAAGCTTGTTATACTTTAATAAATAAATTTGGAATTGACATAATTGGGTTAACTTTAGGAGAAAACGGCGCTTATCTTTTTGGTAAGAACGAATACAATTATTTTAGATCAGAACAAGCCGAAATTGTAGATACTCTTGGTGCCGGCGATGCTTTTGCGGCGATTTTATGTTTAGGATATTTAGATAAAATGCCTTTACAAGAAATAAACAGAATGGCAAATGAATTTGCGATAGAAATTTGTAAGGTTTTCGGAGCTATACCAAATGATTCTGTTTACAAAAAATACATTGCTTCATTTAATAAATAATTTTTCTTCATCAACGTCCTGTAATTTCATCACCGATATTTCTAAGTTTGTTTATCACAATTGTGGTTTAATTATGAAAACAACAACTTCATCTCGAAAATCATTTATTTTTATTGTCTCTTTGTTTCTCTTATCAACAAATTATTTTTACTTTGCCCAATCTCAACCAGCACCAGAAAAACCAAAAACAAACATTGAAGACGCGCTCAAATATCCGCGCACAAAATTTTCAATGCCCGGTTTGTTTCCCGCAAAAGTAGTGCAAGTTAACAGCGAAAAAAGTGTTGCTGATAACAAAATTGTAGCACAAGCGGCTTATGATATGCTTGCAAAAGGCATGCTTGATCTAACCGGCGAAACCTCGCTCAAAAAAGCTTGGCTCATATTTGTGAATCCTAAAGATAGAATTGGATTAAAAGTAAATCCTGTTGCCGGTATAACATTATCAACAAGTATTGAAGTTACTCAGGCTATTGTTAAACAACTTACCGAAGCCGGCATTCCAAAAGAAAATATTCTTATTTGGGATAGACGCGAAGAACAATTAAAAGAAGCCGGTTTTACTAAAGAGAACTTTCCGGGAATAAATATAATAGGAACCGAAAGAGCAGAAAATGGAAAAATGTACGATGAAAACGGTAAGCTATACGGCGAACGAATGATTGATAAAGACTGGTTTTACTTTGCTGATTGCGAAGAGAAATATGACAGCGCTACAATTCCTTATATGATAAATGAAGGCAAGTATTCTTACTTCACAAAAATCGTTACGCAAATGGTAGATAAAATTATAAACGTGCCAATATTAAAAAATGCCGGTTCTTCTGTAACACTTTGTATGAAGAACCTTGCTTACGGAAGTATTTCAAACACGGCAAAACTTCACAAACAATTATGGCACGAAACATCTGCTGAAGTTTTAGCGTTTCCGCCTTTGCGCGATAAAGTTGTTTTAAATATTGCCGATGGTATTAAAGGATGTTTTAATGGCGGTCCTGCAGCTAATCCTCAGTTCTTTACTTATTACAAAACATTATTGATTGGAACTGATCCAGTTGCTGTTGATCGAATTGGTTATGATATTGTAATAAAAAAGCGAATTGCTGAGAAAATACAAAAAGAAGATAACCCGCGAGGAAGAATATTTATGGAGTTGGGTGAAAAACTTGGGCTTGGCACCGCTGATATTGAAAAGATTAACTTGATAAAAGCGGAATTATGATGAGGCGAGAAATAAAAATTTTTATGCTAGTAATTCTAATCTTCTCAAGTAATCTGCTTGCACAAACAGATAATGATTTTCCATCGCTCACAAGCGAAGACGTACAAGGCGGAAATATTCTTCGCGCTGAATATTTTACTGGCGATGCGCTTTGGGGACTTATAAACGGCGGCGCCGATGTTTATCTTGAATATGGATTTGATAAACTGCTCTTACAAGAAATTGAATTAAAAGGAATAAACTTTCGGGTTGAGTTTTATAGAATGAGTGACCCAACTTCTGCGTTTGGAATTTTTTCTGTTTCTCATTTCAAATGCAGCCGCCGCGATACACTCTCGAAATATGTATGCTTTACTCCGTTTCAAATTCAATGCGCGCTTGGAAGATTTTATGTTTCAATTGCTAATGATAAAGGAACCAAAGAAGCAGAACAATTGACAATAGATTTGTTTGAAAAAGTATTAATGAAAAACAAAGAAAAATTATTTGAGATACCGGAAATTTTTTCTAGACCGGAATTTGCTGCGCAAATAAAAAACCTTAAGGTAATAAAAGGTTCACTAGGCTTTCAAAATGGTTTCCCGACTTGGTCGGATAAATTTGAGAAGTTTAGTAAATATGTTGTATATCTACTGCCAAGCGAATCTGGCAAAGATTATTTTTATTCTGCAATAATTAAGTTCTCTTCAAACGAAGAAACGAAAAAATTCATTTCTGTTAATGCCAAAACAAAACTAGTGGCCGGAAATGAATTGCTATTCTTTGAATCAAATGTAACCGATTCCGAAGTAGAAAAAATATTTCTGAAATAGTTTTACTTTATAAAGAAAATGGCGCCTTATGAGCGCCATTTTTTGTGTTTCTTCTTTCTTGAGAAAGAAGCACTTATTTTCTTTTTGTTGGATCTGGTTTAGTGGGTTGAAGCTCAACGGAAATTCCTTCTGGAAGCAAATTGTACATTGATCCGGTAAACATATCAATAAGCATTCCGGGCAAAAATCCGTTTAATGCATTTCCCCAAAACCAAATAGAAATTTTCTTTGTAACCTGTGTTTCATAAGGTTCATATCCATCTAACTCAATTTTTACTACGTGCGTCGATCCGCGATCAATATTTACGACTTGTGGTGTTAAACCAAATTTTTTGCCATCAATTGTGATTTTTGCGTTAGCCGGAACAGACTTAATTTCTAAATCTTGCGTTGTTGTGTTTAATACAGTGGAGCAATTGGTTAACAACATTGCCGCCACAAACAGAGCTATAATTTTATACATTCGTTTCATCAAACCGACCGTTTTTGTTATTATTATCGTTAAATGGTGCGGAAAATTAAGATGTTTTTATTAAATAAAGACGCCCGTAAAAACGGGCGTCCGGTAAAAGAATTTTTTAGATGAGTTATTTCATATACAGTATTAATCCGGAAGGAATTCATTAGATTCCCGTTTTCACATAAATGACAATGTTGAATATCAGACTTTTCTTTTATTTATTCCTTATCAATAAAAGTTTCCCACCAGCATTGCATTTCTTTTACATAATTACCGCGCATCATCAAAACATGATTGCCAAGCGGCTTGTTAAGAAGATCTGTTGCTTTTGCAGTTCCATGCAGTTTTACCTTTACTTGTGTTCTGCAAAGATTTTCGTCGTTCCCGGCCTCAATTATTTCTCCGTGAGTAATCCATATTTTTTCTAAGTCATTTCCGCCTAATCTTAATAATGTAACTTTTCCTTTTGTAAATTCACCTTGTATTCCAACACCCAAACTAGATTCAAAGTGAGAACGAAGTTTGTATGTGTATATCATGCTAACTGGTACAGTGCAATGCGCAAACAAAATAGTATTGTTCTGTTCATCTAATTGCGCGGGATTAGCCATCCATATTGTTTGGTCTGTCATCAAGTTAGCCCAAATCATTCCAAGAGTTGAGACAAGATCACCTTCGCAGCCGGCAACAATTCCATCATCATTTAACTTAGATAATGCAAAACAGCCGGTTGTTTTTAGGTCTATAACTAAATCGAAACAGCGGAGAGAAACAGCATTCATTTCGTATTTCTGGATTATTTTTTTTATTGCCGCGTAAATTCGTACAACTTGCTTAACTTCTTTTTTCGATGGCTCTTTTACATCGCTTGCGTTCTTAGTAAAAGCAAAGTGTTCGTTTTCAACTTCTTCATCTTTTGTGTTTTCGATTGTTTGTTTTAATTCATCAAGACTAATCTTAACTACTTCCGGACCCCAATTCTTTTTAATTGTTTCTATTTCAGGAGAGCTTGCCACAAGCCAATCCGATGGCTCTCCAATCAATCCAACTTTTATATTTCTTAGTTTATGATAAATAGAATAATGTTTAATTGTATGTTCAAGCTCGTCTAAGCAATCTTTGTTAGATTTTTCATCTAAGTAAACAATTTTTCCTTTAATACTAATTTGATGCAACCGGGCAAGTATTTCTAAAGAAGCCGGAAGAGAATTATGGGTTGGGTGAGCAACTATAATAACTGGTTCATTATCAAAATATTTTTTCCTTTGTGTGCAAAGATCTAATACAAGCTGCTCTGTTCCGCCGGTTAGAATTAAATATACAATAGGAAATTTCTCGTTTATTCTTTCTGTTCCATATCTTTCTCCGCCTATTTGACCAAGCTGAGCCCAACTTTCTTTTACGACTTCTTCAATGGGCAAAGATAAAATACTGCTAGCAACCGGAATAAAACCAAATTTTGCATTACTCATAGTTCCACCATTTCTTATTTGAGAAGCATCATTTTCTTAACAATCGTATATCCTTCAATACTCAATCTATAAAAATAAACTCCGCTGGATAATTGTAAACTGCCGATTGAGAATTTAGAATGATATTTTCCTGCTTGTTTAAATTCATTTACTAGTGTTGTTATTTCTCTTCCAAGAACATCGTAAACTTTTAGTTCTACATTTGTTGCTTTGGGAATTGTGTACTCGATTGTAGTTTCCGGATTAAAAGGATTTGGATAGTTATTGGAAAGTGAAAAATTAAATGGAAGATTTTCCTCTTCATTCACATCAGAAATCGTTTGGTTGAAAACTTCAAACTCATAAATAGAGTACCCGTAAGTTGTTGCTCGTTTTGTTCCGGTTAAGCGAATATATCTAGCGTTTTCGCCAACATTCCATTTTTCAATATTACCATTACCATTTTTCTGATCAACTATTTTTTTCCAGCTCACGGCGTCATTAGAAGTCTCAATAAAATATTCTTTACCATATGCAGCTTCCCAAGTAATTCTAATTTCATTAAACTTTTGCTGAGCACCGAG
This sequence comes from uncultured Melioribacter sp., assembly GCA_964631495.1. Classification (GTDB taxonomy): domain Bacteria; phylum Bacteroidota; class Ignavibacteria; order Ignavibacteriales; family Melioribacteraceae; genus Stygiobacter. Next base: position 48,085 of record CAZVYT010000001.1, read on the forward strand.
ATCAATCATAAAAGTTTGCGGATCCGTAAATTGAGAAGACCATCGAGTTGAGTAATTTCCATCAACAGCATTATCACCAACATAATCAAGCGATTCAACCGATGAAGCGGTAACTTTTTTCTTCATGGCTAAATTAACCGCCGGTTTATCATAAACACGAAATGTTGTTGTTTTAGAATTATTATTATCATTTGTTTCTGTTATTGCACTTTTGTCATCTACAGTTGCTTCAATGGAATATGTGCCTGTTTTTTCTGCTATCCAATAGTTCGACGGGTTTTCAACCGTTTCGCCAAAATTAGCACAGACTAAAGCCATGCCGCCTTTAGAAATTGAATCTGCAAATTGAATTGAGCGATTAACAATCTTTCCATTTACCTTAAAAGATACTTCGTGAAAAGTTGATAGCGGACTTGGACCGGTACCACGATTTAAAACTGTTGCAAGAAAAATTACTTTTTCACCCTCAAGTGGATATCTAGGAACAGTGTAGATATTAGCAATTTGTAAATCCGGTTTTGGCGGTCTGTTTATTATATCAAACTTTCCATTGAGAACTAAATTGTCTGATGAGTTGCCTATATAAAATGTATATGGTCCGGGATCAATTTCGTAGCTGTTACTTTGCTGTCTAAAATAATAAAGTTCGTTTGGAGTAACGGTAAATGTTACGGTTTTAGTTTGTCCCGGTTCTAGATAAATTTTATGAAAGCCTTTCAAATCTTTTTTATTCCTTGTGATAAAAGCCGTACTACCGGAAATATAAAATTGAACTACTTCTTCTCCAGCTCTGCTGCCGGTATTTGTTACATCGGCTGTAAACCAAATGTTATCATCCCAATAAGCGCGACTGCTGTGCGACATTTTAAAATTGCTTAAACTAAATGTCGTGTAGCTTAATCCATAACCAAAGGCATATTGCGGTATTGTATTATTCTTATCTAACCAGCGGTAACCGCCGCCAACATTGCTATCCAAGTTGTTTGAATTTCTATCTGGAAGTTGTGAATCTGTTTGAGGCATAGATACCGGCAATTTTCCGCTTGGATTATAATCTCCAAATAAAACTTGTGCAATTGCGTTCCCGCCTTCTTGCCCGGGATAAAATCCGTAAAGCAATCCTTTAATATCATTAACAAATGGAGTTACAGTACAAATACCGCCGCTAATTAAAACAACAATTATCTTTTTATTTAAAGAAGCAAGAAGCTTGATTAAATCTTTTTGTTTACCAGGAAGTTCTATCGAATTGTTTACTCTATCAAACCCTTCTCCTTCTTGTGTTTTATCAAGTCCGCCTATAAAAATTACTACATCCGATTGACTAGCATAATTTAAGGCATCGTTAAGATCGCTTGCATAACTTGTTCCGCTAATTTCACACCCTTTAGCGTACAAAACTTTTGCTGGACCGACATATTTTTCAATTCCTTCTTTAGGAGAAACTTTATAAAATGGATCAACCCAACTGCTTCCGCTTGCATCTGTTTGCATCTCCGCTGCGATTGGTCCAATTACTGCAATTTTGTTTATACTATTTTTATTTAATGGTAAAATGTTGTCTTGGTTTTTCAGCAACACCAAACTTTTTTTACCAGCTTCGAGAGACAAGAGTTGATGTTTTGTGCTATTTACATCGTTCGGATCTCCTTGCGGATAATAACCAATCATGCCGGACAAAAACTTGGTGCGTAAAACTCTTCTAACTGCTGCATCTACAACACCAACATCAAGTTTTTTTGTGTTAACTAAATTTAATATACCCGTTGTTGCATCTTGAAAAAGAGTTGAGCCCATTTCAATTTCGCAGCCGGCTTTTAAAGCTTCTTCCGGACTTGAGTAGATGGAGTTCCAATCGCTAACAACATAAAAAGGAAAGCCCCATTTGTTTCTAAGATTAGTAGTTAACAATGTAGAATTTTTAGATGTACTCTTTCCGTTTAGTAAATTGTAAGAACTCATTACACTAAACGCACCTCCGTTTTGAATTGCTTCTCTAAATTGCAAACCGTGCTGCTCTAATAAGTTTCTTTGTGAAAGCGTGTAGTTGTTGGTAGTTCTTCCAATTTGTCGGTATTCTGAGTAAAAGTGTTTTATTGTTGCTAATGCTGGAGTTGATTGAATTCCTTGAACAAATGCTACATTTATTTTCGAATTTAAATATGGATCTTCGCCTGTTGTTTCTGGTGAACGCCCATTGCGTGGATCCAGCGTTAAATCCAAACATGGACCGAGCGCTTGATGAATTCCTTTTCCTCGAAATTCTTTTCCCATTGCTTCGCCAACTCTGTAAGCTATATCAACATCCCATGTGGCTGCTATTGCCATTCCAACCGGAAACGACGTTGCCATTCCATTTCTTACACCATGCGGTCCATCCGCCATAATAAAGCCTGGAATATTTAATCGTGTATTATCCTGTGTATTAAAAGATCCTTCTTGGTGAAGCTGTTTTACTTTTTCTTCTAAAGTCATTTTTGAAATTATTTCGGTGATTTTTTCTTCAAGAGTTTGTGCCGATAACTTGGTAATTGTAGAAAAGAACAAAATCAAAATTATAAAGTGAATTAAACGGTTTCGTAGAAATTGAATCATTAACAGCTCCATATTTGCAGTAAAATTTATGTTTAAAAATAAGTGATTATTTTGTCTTAAACCGATTTTGTGGTATAAAGCACTTATTACGGAAATTTTTATAATATCTAAATAAATTAAATATGTATTTGTTTTGGTTTATTTATATGTTTACACAATAAGCTGGTGGCTGTATTTAAAATGAAGAACGCAATTCGAAAAACAATTAATCAATTAAAGGAGGTTCTAAAATGAAAAAGGCAATTCTTGCTTTATTTGTTATTGCTTTGGTTTTTTCATCAACCACATTTGCACAAGGTTACAATCCAAAAGGTAAAGTACTAAATATCGGTGTCGGTTTTGGTTTTGCTGATGCTACTGGTGATGCTACTATTCCCCCTATAAGTGCAGGTTTACAATTTGGTTTAACAAATAATATTTCTGTCGGCGGTATTGTTGGTTATACCGGCTCAAATGATAAATTGGGTGTTTTCGATTGGGAATATAATTACAGCTATATTCTTATTGGTGCAAGAGGTGAATATCATTTTATGGAACCTTCAAATAAGTTAGATGCTTATGCTGGTTTAACTGTTGGTTATAATGTTGCTAGTTCATCATTCAGTGGAAAATCAGTATTTGGCGTTACTCCTGCTTCTGCTTCTGCTGGTGGAATTCTAATTGGATTTCATGGTGGTGCACGTTATGCACTTGGTAACAATTGGGGTGTTTTTGGTGAACTTGGTTATGGTATCGGTTACATAACTGCAGGCGCTTTCTTTAGACTATAATTTTTCCTTATACCAATACATATTTCACGTAAAGAAACCCGTAACATCGGGTTTCTTTATTTTAAAACACATCGGCTTAAAGTTTACCGAAAAGTAGACAGAGGAGGATGTAAGGTTAGAACAATCTAGCTTAATTTCTTCATTTGAAACTTTAGTGTTTTTGTTTACTCTTTTCTGATCAGTCTTAATTTGTATTCTTTCTTTAAGTGATAATAATTCGTCTTCTAAAGCAAGCTTCTCTTATTGTTAACGCTCCACATTGAAGAAACACAGCCAGCTGCTTACGCATCATTATCGAGGTACAATCAATAATGTTATTCAAATTGTTGTTAACTTTTTCATATTCGCCCCTTATTGTTTCATTGAATTCAATCTGATAATTGTGTTCTTTGTTCAAAATGAAATGTGCATATTTTTTTCAATTTGGGTTTTATATTAAACCTAAAGACACTAAATAGACTCTAATGAGATAGAACAATAGGTCGATTTATGAAAAAAGCTCTTCTATTATTTTTATTCTTAATTATAACGCCGCTATCCGCCCAAATTAATTCCATCACCGGTATTGTTGTAGATTCCTTAAGCAGAAGTCCGCTTTATGGTGCAAACATAACTTTATCAACAGTAAACAATGCCCTGCTTGGCGGTGTTGCAACAGATAGTAGAGGTAAGTTTACTCTTGAGCATTTAAAAGCCGGATCTTATTTATTGAAAGTGAGTAACGTTGGCTTTAAAACTCATCAGCAAAGAATTGAAGTAAAGAATGGTTTGCTAGATTTAAAAATTATTAAACTCTCTCCAACAGATGTTAAGCTTGGCGAAGTAACTATTGTTGATAAACCGCCGCTTGTAATAATTAATAAAGACACTACCGAGTTTATGTCGGACGCAGTGTTAACAAATAAAGATGCAAGCGCAGAAGATTTAATAACAAAGATGCCCGGGATTTCCGTTCAAGATGGAAAAGTACAAGCACAAGGTGAAGATGTTAAGAATGTTCTTGTTGATGGAAAACCTTTTTTTGGCGATGATCCTAACGCGGTTTTAAGAAACATTCCCGCTGAAGTGGTTGAAAGAATACAAATATTCGATAAGCAAAGCGAGCAATCTGAGTTTACAGGATTCAACGATGGCAACACAACAAAAACTATCAACATTGTAACACGAATTAATTTTAGAAACGGAACGTTTGGAAAAATGGCTGGAGGATATGGCGATCAGGAACGATATGCTTCGGGAGGTAATATTAATTTTTTTAAAGACAGACAAAAAATTACTTTACTTGGACAAATCAATAATACCAACGAACAAAACTTTGGTAGCGAAGATTTGTTGGGCGTGATGAGTGGTGGCGGTAGCGGGGGCGGTAGAGACAGAAGAGGCGGCGGACAACCTGGAGGCGGTGGAGGCGGACGTGATAGATCTGGTGGTGGAGGATTTAGTGGAAGAGATGGTGGCAACAATGCTTCCGATTTTCTTGTTGACACAAAAAACGGCTTAACAAAAACTAAAGCAGCTGGTTTTAATTATGCCGATTCTTGGGAACAAAGAAATGAAATTAATGCCAGTTATTTTTTTAATACAACCAATAATTATTCCGGTACAATTACCAATCGAGATTACCTTGGTGCGTCTATTTCCTCGCAAAAATATTTAGAGGAAAATCAAGCAAACTCAAAGAATACAAACCATAGATTTAATCTAAGGCTCGAATATCAAATAGATTCGCTAAATTCAATTGTATTTAGACCTCGCGCCACTATTCAAGAAAATAATGGCACTGGCGGAATTTTAGCAAGCACTGCTTCCGGCAGTAACTTATTTAACTCAATAAAAAACACTAGTAATTCAGATCTATCTGCGGCAGACGCATCAGCACAATTTCTTTATAGAAGAAGATTTGAAACTCGCGGACGCACATTTTCAATGAGAATGAATGGAACGTATAGAAAAAATGATGGCGATAAAGAACTATACTCAGAAAATTTATTTTACGACAGCAAAACAATTTCAGATACGCTAGATCAAATTTCTAAACTAAGCAGAGATGGATTTAGCGGCTCGGCAAATTTAGCTTTTACAGAACCGGTTTCCGAAAATGGAATGTTACAGTTTAATGCATCTTATACTTATTCTAAGGATATAAGTGATCAGAAAACATATATGTTCTCTCACTTAAACAATAGTTATTCCAATTTGCAAAACGATTTAAGTAATGTGTACGACAAGAATTCGAATGTTCAGAATTATGGAATTAGCTATAATTATAGAATAAAAGAATTGTTGATCATGGTAAATCTCGGCTATAACATCAGTCAGTTAACAAACGAACAAACCTTTCCTATAACAATTAACACTAAACGAACTTTCTATTCAATTCTGCCAGCAGCGATGTTAAGGTACGAAGTTAACCGTGGCAACAATTTGATGGTTAACTACCGTGTAAACAATAACGAGCCAACTGTTGAACAGCTTCAGAACGTAATAGATAATTCTAATCCATTGCAGCTTAGTACCGGTAATCCAAATCTTGCCCAAGACTCTAGGCATAATATTTCTTTGCGTTATACTTTAACAAACAACGAAAGTATGAGCGCGTTTTTTATCCTGCTTAATGGAACATACACTGATAATTATATTGGATATAAAACAATCTTGGCAGAAACAAAACCAATTACTTACAATGGTATAGTTTTAAATCCCGGCACTCAACTACGAACCCCAGAGAATTTTAATGGTTTTTATAATCTTAGAACAATCTTAACATATTCTTTTCCGGCTGAATTTTTAAAATCGAACTTAAATATAAACGGAACACTGGGTCATTCTAGAATACCAAACATTATTAATGAGATAAGTAACTTTTCAAAAAACTCTTCGTATGGCGGCGGTGTTTCAGTTAATAGTAACTTCAGTAAGGAATTAGATTTTTCTTTTTCAACAAATATTACTTCAAATATTGTTACTAACACTTCACGAGCAAGCTTAGATCAATCGTATTTGAATATTAGAAGCCGTGCAAAATTTTATTGGCTGTTCTGGGCTGATTTTGTTTTCCATACTGATTTTGAACATCGATATCAAGGTGGTTTAGGTGAGGGTTACGATCCAAATTCATATTTGTGGAATATGTACTTCGCAAAAAAACTTTTCTCAAACGATCAAGGTGAGATTAGAATTTCTTTCTATGATATACTAAACAAAAGCAACAATGCCCAAAGAACTTCAACCGATTTTTATATTGAGGACACCAGAACAAATGTTATAGGAAGATATTTCCTTGTGTCATTTATCTATAATCTGAAGGCTTTTTGAAAATGATTCCGGGGGCTCTGACGTAAACGAATGTTCTTTTCCTTTTACTGTAACGGTAATGCTTTTTGCATGAAGCATTAACCGCGGAAAATTTTCTTGATATGATTTATCGCCGTATCGCGCATCTCCAACTATTGCGTTTCCAATATAATAAAGATGTACACGCAGTTGGTGGCGTCTTCCGGTTGTTGGATTTAATTCTATCAATGTAAAAGAAGGATATCTTTTAATTACTTCGTATTCCGTTTTGCTAGGTTTTCCTTTTATTTCATCAACGCCCATTCTGCCGGAACCAAACTCTCTAATTGGTTTGTTTATTTTTCCACGATCTTTTCTAACTTCTCCATGAACAAGAGCAAGGTATGTCTTGTTAACCCTTCGCTCGGCAAATTGTTTGTTTAATTCTTTGTGTGTAGACTCATTTTTTGCGTAAATAATAATGCCGCTCACTTCTTTATCAAGTCTATGAACAACAAATACTTTTTGGTTAAGCTTGTTAGTCAATATTGTTTGTAAGTCTTCCGTAACTCCAGCATTATCGTGAATGGAAGCAAGACCTTCTGGTTTGTTTACTACTATAAAATTATTGTCTTCGAAAATAATTTCTAATTCATACATTTTTATTCTGATATCCTTTTGATCATTTCCCGAATTCGTTCTACAGATGCAACCATTGGATCATATCCTGGCTTAGCATTTGCTTCACTCATCGCAACTCTTGAATTAATAAACTTCATTCTACTTTTAACCGTAACTCTTGCCGAAGCATGTATTTCTTTTACACCCGTTTGTTTTATAACTTCTTTAATATTGTTTTCTGTAACGCCGCCGCCGGGTAAAATAATTATTTTATCTCCGGCTAATTCAACAAGTTTTTTTAAAGTAGAAATTCCTTTGAAAACATCTTCTTCCTGTCCGGATGTAAGAACTCTATCAACTCCTAGATTAATCAATAACGACAATGCTTTTTCAGCATCTCTTGTCATATCAAAAGCGCGGTGAAAAGTAACAGACATTTTACCTGCTAATTCTATTAATTGTTTAGTACGAGAATAATCGACTTCACCATTTTCGGTTAAGAGACCAATTACAACGCCATTTACGCCAACTTCTCTACAAACAATAACATCTTGCTTAATGACTTCAAATTCAGAATCGGAGTAAAGAAAATCGCCGCTACGGGGACGAACCAAAACATTAACCGGAATTTTTAATTGATCAACAACAAGTTTTATTGTTGCAAAGCTTGGCGTAATTCCACCTTCTAAAAGATTTGAACATAATTCAATTCTATCTGCTCCGGCAATTTCTGCATTTATTGCGGAGCTTACGGAGTCAACACATGCTTCGAACAGAATTTTCATTTTGCAAACACTGCCTTTAATCCATGCGTGGCAATATATGGAATTATGGTGTAGTGTGTTTCTTTTTCCGCAACTTCTGCTTTAAGTTTTAAACCATTATAAGAGTTATTTTTAATTGAGGCAATTAACCGCTCCCATGAATCTCGAAATATTGAGTCTTCCAATGAACCAACTGTAGTATAAACACTTGCATTTAGTTCTTCTGTTTTTTCTCCAAATATTTTTTCTTTTTTTAACAAGAATTCATCATCTAGCATTAATGCCGGACTGACAGCAACATACTTATTAAAAAGTTTTGGTTTTTCAAACAATGCAAAAAACACAAACAATCCGCCAAGTGAATGACCCACCAACGTCTTATCGTTATTGTTTATTCTGTACTTTGATTCAACCATCGGAAGCAATTCATCTTCAATGAAGTTTAAAAACTTTCCGCCGCCGCCAGAAACTGGTATAAGTTGTTTTTCTTTTTCGGTCTTTAATTCTGTTGGCGTATAGTCTCGCATTCTATTATAGTTAAATTCTTTTGAGCCGCCCTCGGAAGAAATTCCAACAATTATTAAATCGGGTAACTCTTTGTTAAACGCAAGCAGACGAGCCATTTGCACCATTGTGCCAAATGAAGAATATGCATCTAACATTACAACAACCGGATAAGTTTGCGATGTGTAATTGTAACTGCCGGGCAGCGCAACATAAATTGGATATACATTTCCATTTGAGACAGAAGTTGTCTTGTGTACTTCTGTTCTGTTTATTGTAACCAGCGGAACTTTAATACTATCTTTTTGGCTTTGAGAATAATTGAATACTGAAGAGAGTAGAATTGAAAATAATAAAAATGTACTTAACTTCATTTTACTTCCAAGCTGTAAATATCTTTGCCAAAATGATTTGTTTTTACAAATCCCATTTTTATCAAATAACTTTCATGTTTTTCATTACCCGGATCACTGAAAATCTTTTTTACTTTTTTCTTTTTGAATATTTCTGCAAACACATATTTGCCCATTTTAAAATCTCTGTATCCAGGAATTGCAAAGTCGAGCTTCATATAAACCAAATCATCTTCCAAATATTCAGAAATCACCACGCCGGCAGGAATTGTATCTCTAAGAACGAACATAACGTGTGTATTCTCATTTGGTTCGAATTTGAAAGTTGGTATAAATTTATTGATTTCTTGTTCGTGAAATTTCAAAAAATATCCCAAGTATTCTGAATTTGCTTTCACCTCAAGAATTCTGAAATATTCTTTTTCCCCGAATATTTGTATCAAATAATAAATATCTATCAGCACGATAAAACCATTTAAAACAAAAACCGGAATTGCATCAATTAAAAGTCCATAAGTGGAAAAACAAGCCGCACCAATTAAATTAATAATTCTCAATTTTACTATTGAGCTCATCATAAGTGAAATTGCTACAACAACAGATGCGGCGTAACCAAAAAATTCTATAAAAGTCACTTTTTACTCATTCTATTTGTGTGATCGAAATGTATTTGTTATATAACCATATTCTTCATCAGCCATTTGCTGGTTGGGATCAACAAAAAATTTATTTGGGAACCCAAAAACACTATCATACTCTACTTTCAGCGAGTGCGGTTTATTTAATACAGCATTGTTTAAGGTTTCAAAAAGTTGGTCAACTGTTTTATAGTATTGCCATAATTCTTGTCTTATTTCTACGCCGCCCTCAGAGTTTTGAATGTTTACAATTTTATTTCCTCGAACAATAACAATTGCCTTAATTCCACCATGAATACAAAAACAAGTATGTTGTTGTGTAATACTGTAATCATTTATTTCGAGCGATTTCCACTTCTCATAATTAGATTCAAGTGGACTTTTTTCTATGTTTGCGGCTTCATCAACACAGCCAGCAAATAAACCCGAAATAAAAAGAGCAACTATATATAGCATCTTTTTCATAATATCTCTTATAACTGTAATTTGTTTTAATTGAATCTAACAGTGCCGTCATCTAAATCATAAATAGCTCCCAGAACCTTAATTTTTTTCTTAAGACTATAGTTTTCCAATATTGGTTTCGAGTTTCGGATTTGTTCAACTACATTATCAATATTTTGTTTAATGGAGTTTTCTAACAAGTCTCCCTTTTTAGAACGAGCTTTATCAACTGCTTTGTTAATATTAGAGACTATAGTTTTAATATGTCCGTGTACTTCTCCACCTTTTACAGTTGCATCAACAGCGCCGCATCTTTCGTGACCCAACACAAGAACTAGAGGAACTTTAAGATGTTCAACAGCATATTCTATACTGCCAAGCCCTATGTCGTCTATTATATTGCCTGCTGTTCTAATAACAAACAGATCTCCAATGCCTTGATCAAAAAGAATTTCCGGCGACACACGCGAATCTGAACAAGTTACTACTACAGCAATTGGATTTTGTCCTTTTGCAACTTCTGCTCTTCTTTTGCTATTTTGATTTTGATGTGTGGGTTTATTAAAAACATACCTCTTGTTGCCCTCTTTTAATTCTTCTACAGCTTTATCTGCGGTTTGAGAATTAGCGCTAACTCCGGCAACAAAAAACATCATAATTATTAAGTTTGTTAAAAATTTATTCTTCATCTGCATACCCATTTAATATTTTATAATTGCTCCGAAACAATAACATCCATTAAGTGGTCAAGCTTCTCGTTAACTAAATTATCAATCTTTATGTGAACATAATAATCAGCAATTTCAGACGAGCCTTGTTCAAATGTAATTGTCGGTTTAAAATCCGGTATAATTTTTCGAATCTTAGAGTTATCAAATTTAACACTATGTGCTTTATCTCCAAGAAGTCCATCACCCCATTCTTCATCATATTCTTTAATAACTGAGCTTGGAATGTGGGCAATCTTTAGTTCATAACCGGCGCTGTTAGCTAAATGTTTTGCAATTTCGTTCCATGTAAGCGTTTCTTCTGATGTTATATGATATGCTTCCCCTATTGTTTTTGAATTACCGAGTAATCCAACAAATCCCTTTGCAAAATCTTTTGAATGTGTTAAAGTCCACATTGAATTTCCATCATCATGAATTACAATCTTCTTACCAAGTTTCATTCTGTAAAAAGGTAAATAATTTTCTTTAAGCGGATTTTTCGTTTCATCGTATGTGTGCGATGGGCGGACAATAGTTACTGGAAAATCATTCTCTTCATACACTTTCTTTAGAAAATTTTCACACGCAATCTTTTCACGAGAATATGCCCAAAAAGGGTTTTCGAGTGGAGTTTCTTCAGTAATTGGCAATTTAGGAATTGGTTTTTGATAAGCGGAAGCTGTGCTTATAAAAACATATTGATTTGTTATATTTTTAAATATCTCATAATCAGTTTTAACATGCTCCTCAGTGTAAGCAACCCAATCAACAACAACATCAAAAGAATGATTTCTTAATGCTTCTTTAGCCGCCTTTGCATCGCGAATATCCGCCGAAATTATTTTTGCTTTGTTCGGGGCTTTTCGGAATGATTTTCCTCTGTTAAGAAGAAATAAATCTACTCCTTTTTCTATACATAGTTTTGAGCATTCAGAACTTATAACTCCGGTTCCGCCAATAAAAAGTACTTTCATATTTCTCATTTAGTTTCAAATTGTGATCTAAAAATACTATTAAATGAAACGATGCGGTAATGGAAAAATTTGCACAATAATTTATCTTTACATCAACTAAAGAATAGAATATGAGCATAGAAATAAACCATTCTACAATAAGTGAAGAAGAAGTATTAAGACCTACACGCGTTGAAGTTAATTTAAGCGTGCTATCTGAAAACTTTAAAAACATAAAAATAAAATCGGGCAATGCTTTGATTATGCCAGTTTTAAAAGCTAACGCTTATGGACATGGTTTGGTGCGCGTTGCTCAATTATTGCAAGAGTTAAAAGCCGATTATCTTGGCGTTGCAGTTTTAGAGGAAGGAATTCTGCTTCGAAAAAAAGGCATAACAATTCCAATTCTTGTTCTTGGCGGTGTTTGGGGAAATCAAATTCCTCTATTCATTAAATATGATCTTTCAATAACAGCGTCATCGGTTGGTAAATTAAACCAGATTGAAGAAATAGCCGGCCAAATGAAAAAACGCGCTCGCGTTCATCTTAAGATTGATACTGGAATGGAGCGCATTGGCGTGCACCATTACAACTCAGAAAAACTTCTTTCTGAAAGTTTAAATTGCATACACATAGATATTATTGGTGTTTACTCACACTTTGCCGGTTCTGATAGTGATGATTTATACTTTGCAAAAATTCAGTTAGAAAGATTCTTGCAAGCTGTTTCTTTTTATGATAAGCACTCGATTTCTTCACCAATAAAACACATTGCTAACAGCGGTGCAATACTTCAAATGCCGGAAGCACGGCTCGATCTTATCCGTCCGGGAATTTTACTATATGGAGTTTACCCATCAAAATGCGTAAAAAAAACAATTGATGTTAAACCTGCTCTTAACTGGAAATCTTTAGTCGTATATTTTAAAATAATTAGAGAAGGAAGCACTGTAGGTTACGGTATGAATTGGAAAGCGAGTCACGATGTCCGCGCGGTTACAGTTCCCGTTGGTTATGGCGATGGGTATATGAGAAGTATGTCTCACAAGGCAGAAGTACTAATTCGCGGAAAACGATTTCCGGTAGTTGGTGTTTTTTCCATGGATCAAATTGTTGTAAATATAGAAAATGAATCTTCTTTCAATGGCGATGAAGTAATCTTAATTGGTAGTGATGGAGAGAACTCCATCACTGTTGAAGAACTTGCTGAGTGGGCTGGTACAATACCCTACGAAATTTTAACAAATATAAACACACGCGTACCACGTGTGTACTTGGATTAAACTCCGGCAAGAGCGTAAGACATTAATTTAGCTTCAAGAGCTTCTAAGTCCTGCTGAATTTTTTCTCTTATCTTTTCAGTTTCTTCTGCTATATCGGGAATCAAATTCTTGTAATAATTAATTCCGTCGATCAAGTTTGCTCGAAACGTAGTAAAGAACTCTTCTTTTTGCGCATTTACAAAATCAACACGTTCATCAATTTTCTTATGCAAATAATCTATATAAAGAGAAAGTTCTTTAACAAACATATTTGGTCTATTAGGATGTGTTATTAAATTTATTCTTCCATAAATGTGATCGACCATTTCTTTAAGCGAGGCAATTTTAGAATAGTACGCAAGATTTGGTCCCGGGCAAATTGCAACTGCTAAACTTTGCTTAGCGTCTGTTATCCCTTTGGCAATTAAAGTAGAGGCTGATAAACCTTCGCATAAGCAGTTTTTATCATTAGCGTTTTTTAGATCCGCATTGTATTTATCAGCTAATTCCTGTTTATCTTTTATTGTGTCAAGTTTTTTGAAATATGCAACAGAGGCAGTACAAATTGGTCTATCGGTAAAGTCTTTATTGAACTCCAAAAACTTCTTAGGGCACGGACTTCCCGGTTTGCCGTTTTCCATTCTTTCAATTCGTTCAACATCTTTACCGCTGTTTCGTAAATTATTAAACGGAACACCGAGTGGAGAAGAATTACTCAAAAAGAAATCTTCTTCCTTTGCTTCTGATAATTGGCTTAAAGTTTTTTCATCAACATTCATAACCTCTGGAACCAGTAGAAAAGGACTTCCCCAGCCAACCGATTTAACACCGTAATTGCGTAACAAAAATTCATGTTCGGTTGAGAGACCAACTCCACCTTGCACAGTAACATCAACATTTAATTTGCTTTCATCAACTAAAATTTCTTTTTTGTTGAGCGCCGGCATTATTAATTCTTTTACAGAATCTATAAGCTCTTGTTTTCTTTTTTTGAATTCTTCTAAGATTGGACCAAGCAAAAGTCCATCGGTTGCAAATGCATGTCCGCCGCAATTTAGCCCACTTTCAATTCTATACTCAGAAACCCACAAACCTTTTTTAGCTAAAAACTTTCCTTGAATAAGAGCTGAACGAAAATCACTAACCTTAACAACTATTTTCTTTTTAAAACTTCCATCTTTTCTTGGTTGAAAATCTTTGAAAGACTCCAAATAACTGTAGAGTTTTGGATTCATTCCGGCAGAAAAAATAATTGAGCTTTCGAGTTCGCTCATAGCAAAACCACGAAGAGCCGCATGAGCGTCATTAAACTCACTGGAAAGCTGAGTGCCGTCTGTAGCATAATTAGATTTATCAAGCTTCGTCATTATATTTACATCTATTGAGCCGTGATGAATATTTTCGCGAAGATATTTTTGCATCTTAGTTTTAATTGCTTCTTCTTTTGAGGCAAGCATTTCTTGATATTTCTGTTTCAGATGGGAAATATCCGGAAGCATTTCAAAATATTTGGTTATCTCGCTTCCTTTTTCGAATGCAGATTCCCGAACTTTCTCAAACTGTTCTTTAACAATTTCGTTCATAAGATTTAAATAAGATGTAACTCTTTTTGCGCGCGAATCTTCTTCTTTAGGAGAAATCGGTTCGTAAGATTTATTCATTTTTTGATAGTAATGTTTTCTCAATTGTTCAAGAAGAATATCATCAACTATTGAAATGACCGATGAAATTCCATACTTGGCAACTTTTGCCGGGGCATCTACAGAGTAACCAACACCAAGCACTGGAATGTGAAATGTATGTCCAAAAAACTTCATTGTAGTTCCTAACTATTAATAAATATCATTTTATTAAAGCGCTTGTCTAAAGGACTCCACAAGGAGGCAATCAGATTAGAATGAATGAGGATATTTTTTCCTTTCGGATAAATGAGACCAAGACAGTTAAAAGAAATAATAAATGCGCTTTCTAATACTAAAGTAAGAAAATTTTTATTAATCTTTCTTTTTCTTTCTAAATAATGATAATCCGCCAAATCCGCTTATAATGGCGATATAGAAACCGAAATCGTACCACCAGCCTGTATTGTTGATCTCGTAAATTCTTACTTCCGGATTAAAAAAGCCAAAAATCAAAGAAATTGGAGCAATCCATCCGTGCCAGACACCGGCAAAAAACCCGGCGAGATGATTTGTTTCATACTCTCCTTGCCCGGGCATACATGATGTTAAAAGAAAAACAAAAACAAGGAGAAGATAAAGAAAACTCATTTTCTCTCGTTTCATATTACCTCTTTAGTTTTTTGTTTGTTTACATCTTAACAATTAAAAAACAATCTCTTGCTTTAAACACCTATATCTTCATTCCAAAGTGTTGGTTTGTCTTCAATAAACTTTGTCATCATGTTAATGCATGTTTCATCTTGAAGAATCTCAACATCAACACCGCGGGATTTAAGATGTTCTTCCTCTCCCATAAAAGTTTTGTTCTCGCCAATAATCACTTTTGGAATTCCGTAAAGAAGAATTGCGCCGCTGCACATTGGGCATGGGGAAAGAGTTGTGTATAAAACACATTCTTTATAAACAGAAGCGGTTTGCCTTCCGGCATTTTCAAAAGCATCCATTTCACCGTGAAGAATAACACTTCCCTTTTGCACACGGCGGTTGTGTCCGCGTCCTAATATTTTTCCTTTGTGAACAATAACAGAACCAATCGGAATTCCGCCTTCTTCCAAACCTTTCTGCGCTTCTTCAATTGCGGCTTGCATAAATTGATTCAATTAAATCTCCGCTTTATTTATTTTGTATAATATTTTTTAACTGCCGGAAGTAAAGCAAAAACCAAAATACTTACGGAAAGTAATCCGTAAATGGTTTGAAGGAAATCGTAACGGATAAACATTGCTTCTATATAAAGCCAAATTGAAAGCATTACGCTTGTGTAAATAGAAAACATCCAAGACCAATACTGTTCTTTGTAAAGATTTAATTTTTCCGGCAAAGACCAATTCGGTTTTTTTATTAAGCCGTACAATGTAAGAGCTGGAACAACACCAAGCAGAAAGAACAATATTGTTCCCGGAATAAGAAAACTATTAAACGGAGATTTAGCAAGCGTATCTTTTGGGAATTGCATCAAACTTCCGGATGGCGAAATAATCAATGTAAAGCCGCCGGCTAAACCGCCAAGTGCTTGGAGGAAAAGAACAATTAGCAATAAATAATAGCCAATTGGTTTTTTCATTTACAACTCATCACTCTTAGTTTTATATTCTACACTATCAGTGTACATTCATTGTGCTTCCGCCTATGAACTCGCGTAAAACAGAGTCTCCGGGAATAGCGGAATCATCTTCCACCGGTTCTATTGCTTCCAGCATTTTGCGGACACGCGCCGCTCGTATGTAAGCATCTTCTCTCAACGGATCGCCTTGATATTTCTTTTCCCACTCTTTGAAAAGTTGCAGAAGTTTTGGGCGGTAAATCGGAACTTCAAACGGCATTGATGTATTTACAATATAATCCGCTGTGTTGCTATATGGAAGAATTGTTCTCTTTTCTGATGAACGAACATAGTGCCAGTGAAGCAATGTTTGTTCAGGATTGTAAGCGCGGTGAACGGAATCGCGAAGCATTCTTCTTATCAATCGCAAATCAGTCCAACGGATATATTCACCGCTCGGCATTTTCATTTGTAATAGTGGCTCTAAATAGAGTTTGAATTTTTGTGCGGCGGGTATTTCTCGGCTGAACTCGGGATACAAACCATGTAAACTATCTATTAAAAGAACTTCGTTATCATGAAGCTGAAGCGGTGTGCGGTTATCAAAACGTTTGCCTTGCTTAAAATCATAATATGGAATTAAAACTTCTTCTCCGGCGGCAAGGCGTTTTAGATGATCGTTAATCAAATCAAGATCGAGAGCTTGCGGAGTTTCAAAATCGTAATCGCCAAATTCATCTTTAGGATGCATTTCGAGATCGAAGAAATAATTATCAACAACAAGAGCAGCGAACTTCATTCCCATTTTATTCAATCTTTGTTCCAGCTTAAATGTTGTTGTTGTTTTGCCGGATGATGATGGTCCGCTGACCATTACCATCTTCAATTCTGCGGAGCGTTCTTTTATTAACTCTGCGGCTGTATCAAGCTGTGTTTCATAAAACGATTCGGATTCGTGAACAATTTGAGGAAACTGTCCGCGGTGAATTCTGGAGTTTATTCCATCAACAGTATTTAATTCATGTTCAACAGCCCAATCGAGTGAGCGCCAAACTTTCTTCCATGGAATCAATTCGTTTGGTTTAGAAAAGTGGCGGCTGTTTTCTCTTCTGCGGTTTGCGGCTTCTTCTCTATACAAAATAAATTCTTTAGCAACCTTTGCGTGTCCGTTTTCAATTAATACTTTTTCTATAATGTCTTGAATTTCTTCAACATGCGGCTTGTAATCATCTTCATATGTTTCTTCCAGCTTTGCAATAACTTGCTTTGCAAGCTCGGCTGCTTTCGCTTTATCGCGTCCACCAACAGAAACTGCCGCTCTGTAAATTACATTAGAAACTCTATCTGGATTAAAGGGCACAATAGCGCCGCTTCGCTTAATTACATATTTAAATTTGCTCATCAACTACTCCAAATTTTTCTAAATAAAAATAAATATTCTTGTTCATATAGATATGGCTATTTAGGATAACCAACTGATTGCGACAAAATAATTTTCTGTTCCGGTTTTAGTTTTAATGATTCACTTAGTTTTTGAACATCTATTAATCCACGCACAACCACATTTAATCCTTGCGAAGCACAATAGAGATAAACATTTTGAATCATAAATCCTGCATCGGCACTAGACCATATTAATTTAGTTTGCTCACTATCGTTTGATTTAATACGTGAGAAATCTGCAACATAAACCAAATTAAGTGGCGCAGTTTTTACAAAATCTTGAACGCCGCAGAATTCACGTAAATCTCCCGTAGCAACAATTTTTAACAAGTTTTCTTTTGCATCATATAAATATGCCGCCTTTTCTAACACAACGTAAACATCTACTTCCTGCCAATTTCTTGCAGAGGGTGAGGTTCTTTTTCCACTTTCTGGTCTGTTAATTCCGCAAGCTGCCCAAAGTATATTTGAAAGTTCTTGAAGTGGTAATTGCTTAGAACCAAAAACCCTATTGGAACTGCGCAGTTTTAGAGCTTCCATTAAAGGCTTCCCAATTTCTGTTTGAGGATTTTGCAGTTGAATTGTTTTCTCTTGAGAGAACAATATTGATGAAAATATTATAAATACTGATATCAGTTTTTTCATATACACCTTATTTTAATTATTTCTCTTTTAATGAAAAGTTTGGGTCTTTTTCATAGGCGGAGCCTATTCTACAAAGTTCTTCTAAAACATTGGTGAATAAATCAAACAAGTTTTTGAGCAATTCTTTGTCTTTAATTACCCCAACAACTTGAAAAAATAATTCATCAACACCATCCGGAAATTTAGAGGCAAACCATCCTTCGTCGTCTTTAACTTCAAGATGTATTGATGGCTGCTTTTGTATTAACTCTTTTATTTTTCTGTTAGAAAATAGTTTTACTACTTTGATTTCCGGTTCGCCTTGAATAATAAAGTTATCATCAAAAAAAGAATCGCCAAGCTCTATGTCTTGCATACCAAAAGTTTTTCCAAGCCAGCTAAAAATTGATTTCCGGTAAATCTTGAAACGGAAACCATCTTTATTAACATACGGCGCACGCATTCTGGTATAAGTAATGTTTGTCTTACCGGTGTGAATGGTATAAGTATCTAATATCATTTCCCAATGGTTGTGCTGCAATACAATTTTACCATTCTTAAAAAATCCGCCCGCGGAATATTCTGCTCCAATTTCTTTGCTTAATAGAGCCCAAACTTCCTCTTGGCTTTGTCCAAAAAATCCGCTTAATAACGCCATTTAACAATCTACAATTTTAATTATGTCTTCTTTGTTGGGAACCATGCATAAAAACTCAAATGGTTCTTCGCCAATTGTTTTATAAGAATGTGGAACACCAGCGGGAATAAATACAACATCATCTTTCTTTACCTCGTAAGAATTTTCTCCAATTACCACATGGGCTTTTCCTCCAAGAACAAGTTGTTCGTGTTCAACAGAATTTGTATGTGTTGGCATACCGCCGCCAGGTTCTATTGAAAATTTTCTCATTGCAAAATTTGGTGCTTCTTGAGAGCTAATAAGTACTTGTCTTGTTGTTTTCGTTCCGGCTTTTACTTCTTCTCTAGCAAATTGATTTATATTCTTTACAAACATATTACACTCCTTTTTTATTGACTATCTATTGCTCTTTCGGCTTGATTAATATGACGAATTTCATGTGCTATTGTAATCATCATAACTTCGCCAAGAGTAATTTTCTTTAATTCAAACGTTGGCCAGGCAACTTGAATCGTTTTCAAATCCTCTGGATCAAGAGAAACTAGGATTTTAAGAAATTCGTCTTGCAGCGATAAGAAGTCATCTATTATATCTTTTTTATAATTGGATTCAATTACGTTCATGCTTTTGGGCGATTTGATTTTAATCTTAACTTTTGGTCCGCTTAGACTTATAAACATCTTAGCAAACATTCCGGACTTAATTTTTGTTTCTTCATCTATTATAACAGCAGAACGTTTAGGAATCCTTGGAATATTACTCAAATAAATTTGAGCTGCGTTGTTCAAATGCTCAACGCATTCGGCTGCAGACCATTTATTTTCATGTTGTCTTTTATTAAACTCCTCAACAGAAACATTTTTTAATAGATTGTTTATCATCTCTTTTATTTTTTCAAAATGATCAACCATCTCGCCTTGTGTCATGGAAAAGAGGCTCATTACATATCCTTTCATTTAATCAATAATAATTTACCAAATTGTAAAACATATTTTTACCAAGATTTTCTTTTTGTAATTTAGCTGGCGTTTATCACATATTAATTAAAATGATTAGGAAACTTATGAAGATTAGAAATTTAGTCTTACTTCTTCTGCTTACAACAATTTGTTTTGCAAATAACTCTAATAAAAATAAATTACTTACGGTTGCAGAAAAATCCAACTTTGAATCTACTTCTAGTAATGAAGACGTTGTAAACTTCTTTAAACAACTAAAGAATATATCGAAAAACTTAAGAATAGAATCTATGGGTACAAGCACAAATGGTTTCGATATTCCTTTAATCGTAATGGGTAGACCGCTTAATAAATCTGTTAAAGAAATTAAGAAAGACAAGCGTATAGTTATATATTTACAAGCAAATATTCATGCTGGCGAAGTTGAAGGAAAAGAGGCTGTACAAATGCTTGCTCGTGATATTTTGCATAAAGAAACTCCAGATTACTTAAAAGATGTAATTCTATTAATTGCCCCCAATTTTAACACCGACGGCAATGAACAAATCAGCAAGCAAAACAGAACTCACCAAAATGGTCCAATTAATGGAGTTGGTGTTCGACATAATGGACAAATGCTCGATCTCAACCGCGATGCAATGAAAGTTGAAACACCGGAATTAGCCGGATTAATTACCAATGTTTTAAATAAATGGGATCCAGAAATAGTAATGGATCTCCATACAACAAATGGATCTTACCACACCGAGCCTATGACTTACGCTTGGATGATTAACCCAAATACCGATAGAAGTTTAATTAACTACATGCGCGATAAGATGATGCCATGGATTAAAAACGATTTAAGAACAACTTACAATTTGCCAAATACTTATTATGGTGATTTTATTGATCAACGCAATCCGGAAAAGGGCTGGATATATGATTCTGCTCAACCTCGTTACATCATCAACTATGTTGGTTTAAGAAACCGGTTATCAATATTAACAGAAAACTATGTTTATGCAGATTACAAAACCCGTGTTATGGGAACTTATTATATACTTAAATCACTTTTAGAATATGCTGTAACTAATAAAGATGAAATAAAAAAAATATTAAAAGAAGCGGATGAAAAAACTCTTGCGCGAGGAATGAATCCTTCCGAAAAAGATTCCATTGCAATTGAGTATGCAAACAAGCCAAGTCCAACTCCGGAAGTTATTACCACTTATGAAATGGAATCTTACAAAGATGCCAACGGGCGTGAGCGCTTTAGACCCACAGATAAAACCAAGACTGTTACTGTTCCATATTTTGTTGATTATTTTCCAAAACGAAGCGTAAGATTTCCTTATGCATACATAATTACACAGCCGGATAAAAAAGTTATTGATTTATTAAAAACACATGGAATAAAAATTGAGCGGCTTGAAAAAGCGGCTGCGTTAGATGTTCAAACAATAAAAACAAAAGAGTTAAAGCCCTCTCAAAGAATAAACCAGGGTCATTACAACAACACCATTAAAGTAGAATACATTAACGAGAAAAAAGAATTTCCGTTGGGAACATTAATTGTGCGCACCGCACAGCCGCTTGCAAATGTTGCAGCATATTTACTTGAACCGGAAACAGATGATGGACTTCTCTTTTGGAATTACTGGGATAAATATCTTGTGCCGCAATGGGGCGGAACATTTCTCTCTTATCCAGTAACAAAAGTTTTAACAAAGCAAGAAATGGTAACAAAGGAATTGAAGTAAGATTAAGTTGCGAAACGTAATAGTAGAGATTTGCATTTTCAAATCTCTACTATATAATAATTTTTATATCTTAGTTTTACCTGCAAGCCATTCGTAAACTCTGCCTGGCAGCGCGCCTATTAACCATGTAGCTAAATACATCTGCCAAGGAAATTGAATTGCCCTCTTCTCTTTTTTAATTCCATCCAATATAATTTCTGCGGCTTGTTCCGGCTCCATTAAAAGAGGCATTTTAAATTTGTTCTGATCTGTCATTGGCGTGCGTACAAATCCCGGCCGTACGGTAATTACTTTTATATTGTACGGTTTTAGTTCAATGCGCAGTCCTTCCAAAAAAGTAGATGCTGCGGCTTTACTGGCGCAGTAAAATCCGCTTCCGCTGTAACCGCGGTTATCTGCCAAAGAAGAAACCCCAGCGATAATTCCATTTTTCTTTTTTAATAAGCCGGGCAGCAATTGCTCAACCCAATAAATTATTCCTAACACATTCGCGCCAAAAGTATCTTCTGCGTCTTTTGAGTTAAAAGTTTTAACCGTTACCGTTCTTCCAATTCCAGAGTTTAATATTGCTATATCAACATCACCAAACTTTAGCTCAATATCTTTGTGCGTGGCGCTTACTTCTTCTTTGCTACTTACGTCGCATTTAAGTATTAAAAGTTCGCAAAGCTTATGCTCATTTTGTTTAACATACTCTTCAATAAGCTCGTTTCGTCTTGCAATTAAAATAAGATTACATTTTGTACCTAAAAGTTTTTGAGCAAGTGCTTTACCAATTCCAGTTGAAGCTCCCGTAATCAAAATCGTTTTCCCTTCAAACTTCATAAACTTACCTTTAATTAAATGAGTTATCTTATAATTAAAATCTTCTGAAAATTGCTTTAATTCTGTCATCGCGGGGCGCATAATGCCGAGGCAATTTTTATTTTAACTTGAAAATCAATGCTCGGGATTGCTTCGCTTCGCCCGCAATGACAAAAAGATAATTTCTCAAAAGTTTCTATTAATTATAAATGTCAAGTATAGCATAATTTTTTTTGCTACTACAAAATTATTATTTTTTCAAAAAGTAATTGGGACAAATGGACGCAGATTTTATTCAAATAGACGATGTAGTAGTAAACACAGAAATAGTTGATTCATATTTCACGTGCGATCTTGGCAAATGCAAAGGAGCTTGCTGTACTATGGAAAGTCCTTTTGGCGCTCCAATTACACAAGAAGAAATAGATGAAATAGAAAAGGTATTGCCGAAAATTCTTCCGTATCTTCCTAAAGCTCATTTAATCGAAATTGAAAAAAGAGGATTTTGGGTTAAACAACAAAATGAGCTAATGATACGAAGCATTAACAATCGCGCATGCATATTTGTATTTTATGACGGCGATGTGGCTAAATGTGCAATCGAAAAGGCTTTTCACGAAGTAAATACCGGCTGCAATAAACCCATTTCGTGCCATCTTTTTCCTATAAGAATTTCTAACTTTGCGGGACCGGTTTTGAGATACGAAAAATATCACGAGTGTCAGCCTGCAGTTGAAAAAGGTAAGCAGACAAAAATTACAGTTCTCGATTTTTGTAAAGATTCAATTGAAAGAGCATTTGGAACCGAATGGTTCAAAACAATAAAAGAGGTTAGTAAGAAATAATTATGTTGTCACTACAACACAAATTGGCATTACAACAAAAGCTTTCGCCGCAGCAAATTCAATATCAGAAATTGTTGCAGTTAAATACGCTTGCGTTAGAACAGCGGATTAAAACAGAGCTTGAGCTTAATCCAATTCTAGAAGAAACACTTGACGAAGAGATTGATCTTGAACAACTAGAAGAGAGTTCTGATGAAACGGATGAAAAAACCGTGGATGAAGACGATTCATATGACAGTAAGGATGATGAGTTTGATTTAGAAGACTACATGAATCAATCCGAAGCCGAGCAAGAACTTGATAGATTAAACAGAAGAACCGACGAAGAAACAATTCACCCGGTAGCGCCACAAAGAAAAACGCTTCGAGAGCATTTAGTTGATCAACTTCGAATGCTTGATATGAGTGAAGACGAAATAATGCTAGGCGAAAATATTATTGGCGGCTTAGATAAAGATGGTTATTTCAAAGCAGATCTTGCAAAAATTGTTAACGAAGTAAAATTATTTGAAGAAATTGATGTTACCTTAGAGCAAGCAGAAAAAGTTTTACAAGAAATTCAGAGACTTGAACCAGTTGGTATAGGTGCAAGAAGTCTGCAAGAATGTCTTCTAGTTCAAATCCGTAATTCTTCTTACGATCCGTATTATTCCTACCTTGCAGAAAAAATTTTAGCAGAACACTTTGAAGATTTTGCAAACAAGCGCTTTGAAGTTATACAACGAACAATGAATCTTGCAAAAGAAACATTGCGCACAACTTTGGATTTGATTCACAAGCTTAATCCAAAACCGGGCGAAGGCAACATTGATTCCGAAGAAATGAATCAAATTACACCGGACTTTCTGATTGAAAAAGTTGAAGACAACTACATAGTTACATTAAACGACAGAAGCGTTCCTTCGGTTACTGTTAGCAAGACTTATCTCGAAATGCTGGATACCAACAAACGCAAGCGCAAAATTTCCGATCGTGAAAAAGAAACACACAAATTCTTACGTGAAAAATTTGAATCTGCAAAGTGGTTTATAGCTTCGCTGTATCAACGCAGAAATACTTTGATGAAAATTATGCGCGCCATTTTAGAAAAGCAGTACGAGTTTTTCGAAGGCGGAGCCAAGTTCTTAAAGCCAATGATCTATAAAGACATTGCAGACGAAATTGGAATGGACATTTCTACAATAAGCCGTGTTGTAAACGGAAAGTATGTTCAGAGTCCGCAGGGAATACACGAGTTAAAGTATTTCTTCAGCGAAGGCTTAACAACAGATAGCGGCGAAGAAGTCTCTAACAAACACATAAAAGAAATTATAAAAGAAATCTGCGAACATGAACCAAAGAACGCTCCTTACAGTGATGATAAAATCGCAAGCATTTTACAAGAAAAAGGATTTCATGTTGCGCGCCGCACTGTAGCAAAATACCGCGAAGCATTAAAAATTCCGGTAGCTCGTATGCGTAAAGATTTATGATAGCATTAGATATTCTTTTTATAGTTTTGCTTTTTTTTCTTTTTGCTGTATCACATACTTGGCTTGCATCAAAAAAACTTAAAGTAAGGCTTACCGAAAAGATTGGCAATAAAATTGCTTTCTATAGAATGTTCTATAATGTTTCTTCTATAATATTTTTTCTAGGCTTTCTTGCTGTTGCGCCAAAACCGGGCTTTATTTTATACGACTTACAATTCCCTTTTGATATAACTACATTTGCTCTGCAAGTTCTTTCATTATTTGGTTTGATATGGGCATTTCGTCAATTTGATTCAAAAGAATTTCTCGGCATATCACAAATTGTGAGATATTTTAACGGTACTTACAAAACTGAAACTCTTGATGAGAAACAAGAATTAAATACTGAGGGCGCTTTTAAGTATTCGCGGCATCCGGTTTATTTGTTTTCAATTTTGTTTTTAGGTTTACGCCCGCAGATGAGTTTATTTTATTTTACTCTCTTTATCTGTTGTGTTGTTTACTTTTATTTAGGATCAATATATGAAGAGAAAAAACTTGTGGAAATCTTTGGAGAACCTTACAAAGAATATCAAAAAAGAACACCAAGGATTTTTCCATTTAGATTAATAAAAAATTAGGAAAGTAAAATGAGAATTCGATCAACAACAATTATTGGTATGATACACAACGGACAAGCTGCTATTGGCGGTGATGGGCAGGTTACGCTTGGCAACACCGTTATGAAACACAACTCGATGAAGATAAGAAAACTTCTTGGCGGAAAAGTGCTAACCGGATTTGCCGGATCAACCGCAGATGCTTTTACTTTGCTTCAGCGCTTCGAAGAAAAGCTTGAAGCTTACAGCGGAAATGTTAGTCGTGCCGTTGTGGAACTGGCAAAAGATTGGCGAACAGATAAATATTTACGCAGACTTGAAGCCATGCTTGCAATTGTTAGCGAAGATAAAGCTTACGTTGTTAGCGGAACGGGTGATGTTATAGAACCAGAAGACGGCATTGTTGCAATAGGCAGCGGCGGCATGTACGCGCTTGCCGCGGCAAAAATGTTAAAGAAGTTCAGCAATCTTTCCGCTAAAGAAATTGTTGAAGAATCCTTAAAGACAGCGGCAGATATTTGCATTTACACAAACGAAAAAATTACAGTTGAGGTTATAGTAAAATGAGTGAAGCAAAAAACGCTTTGATGAAAGAATTAACACCTACTCAAATTGTAAAAGAATTAGACAAATATATAATTGGTCAAAACGATGCAAAACGCGCGGTTGCAATAGCGTTAAGAAACAGATGGCGCCGTCAGCAAGTTGATGAAGCGATTCGTGAAGAAATTATGCCGAACAATATTATTCTTATTGGACCAACCGGAGTTGGTAAAACAGAAATTGCGCGCAGATTGGCAAAACTTTCCGCCGCACCTTTTGTAAAAGTTGAAGCATCAAAATATACAGAAGTTGGTTACGTTGGACGCGATGTTGAGTCTATGATTAGAGACCTTGCGGAAATTTCAATCAGCATGGTGCGCGCGGAAAAAACTGTGGAAGTACAAGAGAAAGCCGAACGAATGGCCGAAGATAGAATTCTCGATCATTTGATTCCTCCGGTTAAAAAACCAGTTGGTCTTGCGCCGGAAGAAAATGGAGAAGGTGAAGAACTTCAAAACGAAAAAACACGTGAATGGATGCGCGAGAAAATTAAAAGCGGAGAAATGGATGACCGCTTAATCGAGTTTGATACCGCCGCGCCTGCATTTGGAATGCAAGTACTTGGACCGATGGGAATGGATGACATGACTATGAACTTG
Source organism: uncultured Melioribacter sp. (assembly GCA_964631495.1). Classification (GTDB taxonomy): domain Bacteria; phylum Bacteroidota; class Ignavibacteria; order Ignavibacteriales; family Melioribacteraceae; genus Stygiobacter. The sequence goes on from CAZVYT010000001.1 coordinate 74,527, forward strand.
CAAGAGATGATGAGCAGTATGATTCCAAAGAAAAAGAAGAAACGTAAAACACCAATACGCGAAGCAAAAAAATTAATTGCTCAAGAAGAAGCAGAAAAATTAATTGATATGGATGCCGTTCAACGAGAAGCTGTTAGGCGCGTTGAAGAAACCGGAATTGTTTTTATTGATGAGATTGATAAAATTGCCGGAACAAAAAGTCAGCAAGGCGGGCCTGATGTTTCCCGCGAAGGTGTTCAGCGCGATCTTCTTCCTATTGTTGAAGGCTCTACAGTTAACACAAAATATGGTCCGGTAAAAACTGATCACATTTTATTTATTGCTTCCGGCGCGTTTCATGTTTCTAAACCAAGCGATTTAATACCCGAACTTCAGGGGCGCTTTCCTATACGCGTTGAGTTAAAAAGCTTAACCGAAGATGATTTTGTAAAAATTCTTACAATTCCGCAGAACGCTTTGTTAAAACAGTATTCTGCTTTGTTGCAATCCGAACAAGTTGCAATTTCTTTTAAAGAAGACGCAATTATTGAAATAGCTAAAACCGCCGCTTCTGTTAATGAACAAGTAGAAAATATTGGCGCCCGCAGACTTCATACTATTTTAACAACTCTGCTAGAAGATATTCTTTTTGATGTTCCGGATAAAATGCCGGAAGCAGAAATAAAAATTACCGGCGGCATGGTAAATCAGAAGCTGGATAAGATTGTTAAGAACCGTGATTTGAGTAAATATATTCTTTAAACCTACATTTACATTATTGAAAAGCCGATATCTATTTGGATTTCGGCGGATCAAAATGTGGCGGTCTCATTAACAGCGGCAAGTTTAGCAAGCAGTAAATAAATCCTTCTGCTTTTACAACCGCAAGCAAATAATCTGCCGTTCCCTCTTGCCCTAACGAAGGCACACTATCTATTTGATTAACTTTAACATCACAAACCATATCTACCTCATCTACAATCAACCCAATCCTAATATTTGCACTTTCAATAACATCTTCAACAACAACAATTCTTGTTTTGCTCGTAAACTCAACTTCCGGCAGACCAATTTTTTTTCTCATATCAATTACCGGGACGATCATGCCGCGAAGATTTATAACTCCTTTTATATAATCCGGTGTGTTAGGCACACGTGTTATAGGAACGGTTTTAATAATCTCAATAATTTTAATAATGTCAATTCCGTAACGCTCTTCACCTAAAATAAAACGAAGATATTTTCCTTCAAGATTGAGAAGAGATTTTGTTTCAAGTCCACCGCTTCCTTTTTGCGAACGGTTCATAACTTTATGAACATTTGCTGCTATCTCTTTTTCGTTTATTCTGCTCTTTGCTTGTGATTTTTCTTTATCGGTACAAACTGAATCGGCAAATCTTGTATCAACAAATTCATTAAGGTTAATGATTGAGCCAATGCCCATTTGATCATGCATATAGTGTTGAATAAAATCCAGATCACCCTTTACAGGATACAAATTATTTGTTTTAATTCCCTTGGGTTCTGTTAGTACATTTTTAAGAATTGGTACTTTTAAGCCAAGTTCTTTTTTGGGATCTAAAAACTCAACACCAATTTCTGCGGCAAAATTTGGTTTTTCGTCAATTAATTTTCCCGCTTGAACAAGATGTTTTACAAACTCATGTACGGCATCGGGGAAATTATCAATAAACTCCTGCTGAACTGCAAGAACGCAGCACGGATGATTTTCCCACAACTCGCTGGAAAGAAATTGAAGCTCTGCAACGCCGGCGGCAATTGCTTTTGTTCCCAAAGGCTCTGCTACTAAAAATCCGCTTGCTTCTTGATTGCCAGACATAAACTCTTGCATCTTAACCGGAGCCACAACTTCAAAATTCACATCTACATTTTTCTGTCCGCTAACTCCCGGTTTTAAACCAATGTTATTAAAGAACGCGTGACCAAGCATATTATGTACAGACATTGTATGAGGAATGTAAAAAGATTTGTTTCGGAAAAATTCAGCGCCTTTTTCTTCATCAATGAATTTATTATGAACGCAAATGCTGCCGTTCTTGTGTGCAAACAAAATAAGTTTTAACGGAACGCCAAAGTTGTACAAATCCATTGCCAGTGGAGCTAAAATAAATGCTGCATCGGCAGATTTGTTTTCCAACGCTTTAGCAACTGCATTCCAGCTTGCTAAACATTCTGTCTCAAGCTCAAAAGTTTTAGGAGTAATTTCTCCGTTCTTAATCAATCCTTTAAGAACACCAAGCGTTAAGTGGTCTGTAATCTGAATGTGAATTGCTTTGATTTTTACTTTTCCCGAAGCAGTTATTTTTGATTCGCGGTCGTAAGAAAGCGCTTCAGTTTCTGGCTGATTTATTCCAAAAGCTTCTTTAATTTTATCAAGCAGCTCAACATTGTTAAACGGTTTAGAGATAAACGCCGAAACGCCGGCTTCAAGAGCTTTCTCAACTTCTTTCTTTTCTCCGCGTCCGGTTGCCATTAAAAACGGAACAGCTTTAGTTGCTTCATTAGTGCGCACCCATTTAAGAAGTTCAAAACCATCCATTTCCGGCATATTCCAATCGCTAATAATTAGCGCAACATCTTTTTCTTTTTCTAAAATTTTAATTGCTGTTACACCGCTATCGGCTTCCAAAACATTTTTAAAATCTAACGAGCTTAGAGTTTTGATTTCCATTTTGCGCATTGCGTTTGCGTCTTCAACCAACAAAATTTTAATTGATGTACTAAGTTCCATCTTAAACCATTTTTTATTTAGGGTTTGTCCTCATTAAATTTTTGATTTTTCCGTTTGGCGGAATAATTCATAATTATTATCGTAGTTTTTAATCTTTTTTAAAGCTTTTATAATTATATAATAGAGTTTACGAAATGCAAATTTTCTCACCATTTCTCTTTTACTTCCTTTTAGTTAAGTTGGCTTAGAATTTATTAACACTACAAAATATGAGCTCGTTTTCTTGTCAACATATTAATTCAAACAATTTTTGCCTTAGATTAAAAGTAGATTGCATTCCCGGCAGAAAAGGATGCGTGCTGGGCAATAAAGTTTCTTTTGCTATTCCGGTAGAAAAAAGAAAACTTCGTGAACATAATAATCAAGAAGACCCATTTAAAGGGTTTAGGAGAAAGAAAAAATAAAGGAGCTGATTTGAAACATTCTATAATTTTAATTCTTTTGCTTTCAACAGTTGTGTTTTCGCAATCACCAATTCCTAACAATGCAAAGCTGGAGAAAATTTCGACCGGACATGTTTTTGTTGAAGGACCGGTTTGGAAAGATGGTGTTGGTTTGCTCTTTTCCGATATGGGTTCTAATAGTATTAACAAATGGACGCCGGAAAGCGGAACAACTGTTTTTCTAAAACCATCGTTTGTTTCCAATGGTTTAGCTTATGACAACGAAGGCAACTTAATTCTAATGCAGACCGGAAAGCGCCGTATTGTGAGCTTAGAAAAAGATGGCACAACACAAACATCTTTAGCCGATAAGTTCGAAGGAAAAAGATTTAACAGCCCGAATGACATAGCCGTAAAATCTAACGGCACCATATTTTTTACAGACCCAGACTTTAATTTACCTGATGGTGAAAAACCGGAGCTTAGTATTAAAGGAATTTACCGCCTTGGCAAAAACGGCTCGGTAAAACTTCTGGACGATGCCTTTGACAAGCCAAATGGAATCTGTTTTTCCCCGGATGAAAAAAAACTATATGTGTGTGAATCTCCAAAAGCAATTGTTTATGTTTGGGATGTTGTTGATGATTCTACAATTGCAAACAAAAAACTTTTCTACGCCATTCCGGAAAAAGGTTATGCCGATGGAATGAAATGCGATACTGATGGAAATTTGTACTGTACAGGTCCCGGCGGTGTTTGGATTATCGCTCCGGATGGAAATTTGCTCGATAAAATTGCTACGCCGGAAACTCCAACGAACTGTAATTGGGGAGATTCCGATAGAAAAACTTTATATATAACAGCACGAACTTCTGTTTATAAAATTAGATTAGTAAAGTAGCCACAGTGAACAAAATGAAAATGATTTTTAGATTACTCGTTACATTTTTAATTATTGCTTTTACGTTAAACCTTGCGCAAGAAGTTAAGTTTGAAAAAAATGTTATCCATCTTTCAGAAATTGATTGGGGCAAAACCATAACTGCTGACAGTGGAGTTCAAACTTTTTACTTGCTTGGTAATCCTAAAGAAGCTGGTTATTACATTATATTGGTTAGAATACCGCCTAATGTAAAACTTGTTCCACATTTTCATCCGGAAAATAGAACTGTGGTTGTAACCGCGGGAAAATTTTATTGGAACTACGGTAATGTTTTTGATGAATCTAAATTGCTTGAAATGCATGTTGGTGCATATTTTGTTGAACCGGCGGATGAACCTCATTTTGCACAAACTAAAAACGATGAGGTTATTTTGCAAGTGAATGGTTTTGGTCCTACCGGCACCACATTAATCAATAAATAAAAAAATGAAAACTGCTATTATTATTGGTGCAACGGGCTTAATTGGCAAGCACTTAACTGAGCTTCTACTTGAAGATAGTAGATATTCCAAAGTCAAAATATTTGCTAGAAGAACCAGCGGAATCTCTAACCCCAAACTGGAAGAACACATTGTGGATTTCAATTCAATGCTAAAATGGAAAACAAAAATAAGCGGTGATGATTTATTTTCAGCAATGGGTACAACAAAAAAGAAAGCCGGCTCAAAAAAAAATCAATATAATATTGATTTCACATATCAATTTGAATTTGCAAAAGCGGCTTCCGAAAATGGTGTTGGGAATTATTTTCTTGTTTCTTCTGCCGGAGCGACCGCAGATTCCAGAAATTATTATTTAAGAATAAAAGGTGAGTTAGAAAAGGAAATTTCGAAACTGCCATTTAAGAAAATTGCAATCTTTAAACCATCCTTGCTTGTTGGCAAAAGAGAAGAAAATAGAGTTGGTGAGAAAATCGGTTTTATTTTTATATCGTTATTTATAAGAATAATTCCGGCATTGAAAAAATATAGACCAATTGCCGGAACAGATGTTGCAAGAGCAATGATCCGTTCGGCAAATAATGAATCCACGGAAAGAATTTTGAAATACGAATTAACAGAAATATTCTCACTCCTCTAAAAGAACATGGCTAAGAAAATTCGTTGGGGAATTATTGGCTGCGGAGACGTAACAGAAGCAAAAAGCGGTCCCGGTTTTCAAAAAGCTGAAGCCTCTGAACTTGTTGCTGTTATGCGAAGAAACAAAAATCTTGCACAAGATTTTGCAGAAAGACACAATGTACCCAAATGGTATGGTGATGCAAGCGAATTAATAAACGATCCGGATATTGATGCTGTTTACATTGCAACACCGCCATCATCTCATAAAAAATATGTTCTAGATGTTGCGCGTACTGGCAAGCCGGTTTATGTAGAAAAACCGATGGCACTTAATTACAAAGAATGTTTAGAGATGGTAGAATTTTGCTCTAATGTAAATGTTCCTTTGTTCGTTGCTTACTACAGAAGGGCGCTACCGAGGTTTCTAAAAATTAAATCAATTATCGAAGAAAAAGTAATTGGAGAAATCCGCTGCGTTAACGTTCGCTTAAGACAAAAGCCCGGCGAAAAAGATTTATTGCAGATAGATAACTGGCGCACAAATCCATCAATTGCCGGATGCGGATATTTTTGCGATATGGCATCACACACGATTGATCTTCTACAGTTTTTACTTGGTGAAATTAACGATGCATTTGGTTTTGTTGGTAACCAGCAAAAGCTTTATGACGCAGAAGATATTATCAGCGCATCATTTATATTTGAAAGTGGAATTCAAGGAACAGGAAGCTGGTGCTTTAATACCAGTCAAGAAATTGATGAAACGGAAATTGTTGGCAGCAAAGGTAGAATTGTTTTCCCAACTTTTAAACTATCGCCAACAATAGTAGAAGCAAATGAATTAATTGAACATTATGATATACCAAATCCTATGCATATAGCTCAGCCTTTAATTCAAACAATTGTTGATGAGCTAAGAGGAATTGGTAATTGCCCAAGCACCGGAAGAACCGGCGCTTCTGCCAGTCGTGTTATGGATAAAATTCTTGGACGCGATTAGATGAATACTAACGTAAGACATATATACCAACAACAAAAGGAGAAACAAAATGGCATCAACAAAAGATAATTTAAAAGAAGCATTTGCCGGTGAGAGCCAAGCAAATCAAAAGTACCGCGCATTTGCTAAGAAAGCGGAGAAAGAAGGCTTTCCGAACATTGCTAAACTTTTTGCAACAACAGCCGAAGCTGAAAGAATTCATGCAGAGGGTCATCTTGGCTCGCTTGAAGGAATTAACTCTACAGTTGATAACTTAAAAGCAGCTATTGCTGGCGAAACTTATGAGTATACAGAAATGTATCCACCAATGCACGAACTGGCTGTAACCGAAGAACATAAAGCTCAGCGAATGTTTAAATGGGCGCTCGATGCAGAAAAAGTTCATGCCGAACTATACAAAATGGCACTGGCCGCCGCCGAACAAGGAAAGGATTTAGAGATTAGCGAAATTTATCTATGCCCGGTATGCGGACATGTTGAATATGGAGAGCCAAAAGATAAGTGTCCAATTTGCGGGCTTCAACCAAACAAATATGTTAAAGTTTAATAAGGAAATTAATATGTCAGAGTTTTCGAATGTAACTATTATTAAAAAAGCTAATGTTTATTTCAACGGCAACGTAACCAGCAGAACCGTTTTATTTGCAGATGGAACAAGAAAAACACTTGGAATTATGATGCCCGGTGAATATGAGTTTGGAACGGCAGAAAAAGAATTGATGGAAATACTTGCGGGCGATATGGATGTGTTGCTTCCAGATGAAAAAGAGTGGAAAAAATTTGTCGGCGGTGATGAGTTTTATGTGCTAGCAAATTCTAAGTTTTCTTTAAAAATTAATTCTATTTCCGATTATTGCTGTTCTTACATTAAAGAATAGTTTGTTGAAAAAAAAACATGAAGAATCTCCTTTATTTAAACCGGAGATTCTTCATAATAAGCATTTTTACTTTTTGTTTGGTTCTATATCAAAATCAAATTCGTAAGTAACTTCTAATGTTTTGCCAGGCGCAGTAATCATATTTTTAATTTCATAAACAGCTTTGACTTTTCCTTTTACCGCAGCATCTTCTTTTGCAGCGCGAACACTAAACTTTAACGTTCTGTTTGCCATAAGTTTCATCTCTTTAGGAAATTGAATTCTGGTATCTTCACTAACAAGTTTCAAATCATAGGCAACATCACTATTGTTCGTAATCAGCATTGGTTTGCTTTCTCTTCCTAAAGCGCTAATTTTATTTTTATCTATCGAGATCGACTTATTGTAGATTTCTTTAAGAAATTTTTCATCGCCAATTAATTTTTGATCATACCATATAGTTGTTCTTCTCTCTAACAAAGCTTCTCGTATAGATTCCGGAGAGTTATTTTTTGCAAAGACAAGAGTAATTGGTCTATGAGCAACATTCTCTGCTTCCCATTCAAAATAAAGAGGATCGTGAACATCCGAGTTTCCAATTACTGCAAGATTTTTATCTATGCACCACTGATGTGTTTCCGGCGAATAAACATTTGCATTGTAAACTTCTAAACCAAAAAGAATCCCAGTTTCCATTATCCAATCATGTTCCGGATACCATTTTGCAATTCCATCTGGCTGCTGTGCAACCCAAGATGGATGATTCCAAAATAAAAGCGCGCCTTGTTTTTTTGCTTCAAGAATAGATTCTTTCCAATCATCTTTTACCAATGCGTTTCCATCCGTTACAAAAATTGCGTTCAAATGCCCCGGAGGCATTTTGCGTGTAATCTCCGCACCTTGAATTAATGTTATACCCAATTCATTAGCAAGATTTTTTGCAATTTGAACCGGCGCGTTATGATTGGAAGGTAGATAATCCTTATGCGGTTGGTATTCCAAATGATCCGTTAGAGCAATTACATCCAATCCATCGCGCCAAGCTTCTTCAACTCGGTAAGTTGGCCATACATTTCCATCAGAAAAAACTGTGTGTGTATGAAAATCGCATTTGAGAGATTTGTAACCAAGAATATCCGGAAAGTTAATTTTATTTCTGAACTGCGGTTGTGCAATAGTAGATGTTAAGAAGAATCCTAAAAGCAGTACCATTGTAAATAAAATTTTTCTTTTTGTCTTCATAAGTAAGTCCGATATGTTTTTAATTATTTTGTAATTGCAAAATACCTTTTCTATAGATATTTCAGATTAAATTTTGGTAAAAATTATTTGTGGATAAAATGAAAAATCAAAATCAAGTACTGCATATAGCGGCTTCGCAAGTAGAATCGGAATTTCTACGCATACTTCTAAAAGTTGGATTCACAGAAGAAAAGTCGAAAACTCTTGCACGTATTTTTACAGAAAACAGTATTGATGGAGTTTACACTCACGGTATAAACCGCTTTCCAAGATTCATTCTTTATGTTAAAGAAAAAGTTGTTGATGTAAATGCAGAGCCGGAATTAAAGCACGCTGCCGGTGCTTTGGAACAATGGAACGGAAATTTGGGCGCTGGAATTCTAAATGCGCTTAAAGCAACTGACCGCGCTATGGATTTAGCCAACCAATTTGGAATTGGCTGCGTGGCACTTGCAAACACAAACCATTGGATGCGCGGCGGAACTTACGGCTGGCGCGCTGCTAAAAAGCGATTCGCATTTATTAGCTGGACGAACACGCTCGGCTTAATGCCCGCTTGGGGAGCTGTTAACCCAAAGCTGGGTAACAATCCAATTGTTTTTGGTGTGCCATATAATGATGAAGCAATTGTACTTGATATGGCGATATCTCAATTTTCTTACGGAAAGTTAGAAGCGGCAGAAATTAAAAACCAACAAATGCCAAATTTTGGCGGTTATAATAAAGATGGAAATCTTTCAACTGACCCAACGGAAATTTTAGAAACGCGACGAGTTATTCCGGTCGGATATTGGAAAGGCGCTGGCTTGGCTTTATTAATTGATCTACTGGCAACAATACTTTCCGGTGGAACATCAACTCTCGAAATAAGCAAACAAAAGTATGAACATTCGCTCTCGCAAGTGTTTATCGCAATGAATTTGTCTAAGCTTGGCAATGCATCTACTATAACACAAACCATAAATCAAATTATAGATGATTACCACACCTCTATTCCGGAAGATGATTCAAAAGAAATTCTTTATCCCGGCGAACGAGTTTTGAAATCAAGAAAAAACAACTTGTTAAACGGAATTCCGGTTGATAAAGTTGTGTGGGAAGAAATAACATCACTTTAAGAATTTAATTCCGCTATACATTCAATTTCTACAAGCGCGTCCAGCGGATTTTGTTTAACCGCTATTGTTGTTCTTGCTGGCTTGTGTTCTCCAAATACTTTAGCATAAACTTCATTCATCTCGGCAAAGTCTTCCATGTTTTTCAAGTAAACATTTGCTTTAACAACATTATTAAAACCAAGTCCAAGTCCGTTAAGAATTATTTCAATATTCTTAAACGTTCTCTCTGTTTGTTCTTTTGTTGTAGAGCCAACCAGCTTCATGGTTTCTGGATCTAGTGCAGCTTGACCGGAAATGTAAATCAAGTTTCCTACTTTAACCGCATGCGAATATGGCCCAATTGCCTTTGGCGCGTCTTCAATTATTTTTGTTTCCAAAAAAATCTCCGGATTTTAGTTTATCCATACTAAATTTAAGTATAAACCGCTTTTAATCTATACGGAATTAGGTCTTTCAGTTTCTTATATTTGCACTCAATTTTAAAAAGTAAAGAGTTAATAATGCACCCGAAGAATCTTGAAAATATTCCAAAAGCTTACAGCCATAAAGATGTAGAAGATAAATGGTACAAGTACTGGGAAGATCATAAACTTTATCACTCAGAAATTGATAAAAGTAAAAAAGCTTATACAATTGTAATTCCGCCGCCAAACATAACTGGTATTTTGCACATCGGACACATACTTAACAACACACTGCAAGATATATATATTCGTTACAAAAGAATGATGGGCTTTAACGCTTGCTGGGTGCCGGGAATTGACCACGCATCAATCGCTACAGAATCAAAAGTTGTAGCACTACTTAAAGAACAACATATTACAAAAGATAAAATTTCCCGCGAAGAATTTTTAAAACATTGTTACGCTTGGAAAGATAAGTATGGCGGAATAATTTTTCAGCAGCTTCGTAAAATAGGCGTAAGTTGCGATTGGGAGCGCGAGCGTTTTACAATGGATGATCATTACTACAAAAAAGTAATTGAAGCATTTGTAAAACTTTACAAAGAGGGATTGATTTACCGCGGTTACCGAATGGTTAACTGGGATCCGGCATCAAAATCTGCCATTAGCGATGAAGAGGTTTTCTATAAAGAAATTCAAGGCAAGCTTTGGTTTTTTAAATATCCTGTTAAAGACACAAATGAATTTGTTATTGTTGCTACAACCCGTCCGGAAACTATGCTGGGCGATACCGGTGTTGCTGTAAATCCGGAAGATGAACGATTTAAACATTTAATTGGAAAAACAATTACTCTTCCTATTGTTGGAAGAGAAATACCTTTGTTTGCAGACTCTTACGTTGATAAAGAATTTGGCACAGGCGCCGTTAAAGTTACTCCGGCTCACGATGTTAATGATTACGATATGGCTCAGCGCAATAATCTTGAAATGATAAACATCTTCAATGAAGACGCAACTACAAACGGAAATGTTCCCGCGGAATTTCAAGAACTTGACCGTTATGTTGTTCGAGAAAAAGTTGTTACCCGAATGCAAGAACTTGGTTTTGTAGAAAAAATTGAAAGTTATACAAACAAAGTTGGTTACTCACAACGCGGTAATGTTCCTATAGAGCCTTACTTAAGTGAGCAGTGGTTTATGAAAATGGAAGAGCTTTGCAAACCAGCCATTCAGGTCGTAAAAGAAGGCAAAGTTAATTTTCATCCCGAGCATTGGGTAAAAACTTACGAACACTGGATGACAAACATTCGCGATTGGTGTATCTCTCGGCAGCTTTGGTGGGGACACCGGATTCCGGTTTGGTACAACAAAACAACAAAAGAAATTTATTGCGATACCACTCCACCAACCGATATTGAAAACTGGCATCAAGATGGAGATGTGCTTGATACTTGGGCATCAAGCTGGCTATGGGCTCAAGATGTCTTTACAAATGAAAGCGATCAAAAATATTATTATCCAACCGATTTACTCGTTACTGCACCAGATATTATTTTCTTTTGGGTTGCGCGAATGATTATTGCCGGAACTCATTTCATGGGAGAAATACCTTTTAAAGATGTTTACTTCACAAGCCTTGTTCGCGATGAAAAAGGAAGAAAGATGAGCAAGTCTCTCGGTAATTCCCCTGATCCGCTTGATTTAATTGAAGAATACGGTGCCGATGCATTGCGCTTTACAATGACATACATCGCGCCGCTCGGTCAAGATGTTCTCTTCAGCAACGAAATGGTTGAGATTGGAAGAAACTTTGCAAACAAGATGTGGAATGCCGGAAGATTCCTATTGATGAACGCTCAAAACATAAAACTTGATCCTCGAATAAAACATAAACACATTGATTTTACTGACAAGTGGATTACTTCGCGGTTCAACAAAACTATCAAAGAAGTAAATGAGGCTTTAAGTAAATTCGAAGTGAACGCTGCTTCCAAAATTATTTACAGCTATGTGTGGAATGATTTCTGCGATTGGTACGTTGAACTTGCAAAGAACCGTTTGTATCACGGCGATGAAGAAGTTAAATCAGCAGTTTTATCTCGCGCAATTTCTCTTTATGAGGATATGCTAAAACTTGTTCATCCGTTTATGCCTTTTATAACAGAAGAGATATGGCAATTACTTGATGAAAGAAAAATTGGCGAAAGTATTTCTATTAACGACTATCCCAAATACAATGCAGATTATATTGACGAGAAAGCCGAAAAAGAAATCGCATTTGTACAAGATGTTGTAACAGCAATCAGAAATATTCGCGGCGAAATGAATATTTCTCCGGCGAAGCAAATAAATGTTTTTATGAAGAGTACCGCTATTACAATTTCACAAGAGAAGTACATTAAATCGCTAGTAAGAATTGACACTCTAACCGCTGATGAATACATAGATAAGCCAAAAGCATGCGCCTCTGCTGTTGTAAAAGGATGCGATATTTTCATTCCGCTTGAAGGCTTGATTGATGTTAATGTAGAGCGTGCCAGAATAGAAAAAGAAATTGCACGCATTCTTGGCAGTTTTAATGGAGTAAGAAAAAAACTCGAGAACGAAAGTTTTGTTTCGAAAGCGCCTGCCGAAGTTATTGAACGCGAGCGCATGAAAATGAATGATTGGCAGAAAGCTTTAGAAAAGCTTCAAACCATTCTTGAAGATTTGGACTAAGCGGTTGACGAAATGATTTTGCAATCAGAACCAACAAAACAAGACATTATAGAGGCGCACGAACGAATTACAAATCAAATTCATCGCACTCCAATTTTGTCTTCCACATCAATTAATAAAATTGCCGGTTGCAAAATATTATTCAAATGCGAAAACTTTCAGAAAGTTGGAGCATTTAAGTTCCGTGGCGCAAGTAATGCTGTTCTTTCTATAACTGATACAGAATTGAAGAAAGGAGTCGCAACTCATTCGTCCGGCAACCATGCCGCGGCTCTTGCACTTGCGGCTAAAATAAAAAGCATTCCTGCGTACATAGTAATGCCTCACACAGCGCCTCAAATTAAAAAAATAGCGGTTGAAGGTTATGGAGCCAAGATTATCTTGTGCGAACCAACTCAGAAGGCTCGCGAAGAAGCATTAAGTAAAGTTGTTGAAGAAACCGGCGCAGCTTTTATTCATCCTTATAACAACTATTCAGTTATTGCTGGTCAGGCAACGTGCGCAAAAGAAATCTTGGAAGAACATTCTGATCTTGATTACATTATTCCACCCGTTGGCGGCGGCGGACTTTCGAGTGGAACTTGCCTAAGCGCAAAATATTTTTCAACTAAAACCAAAGTGATTGGCGCAGAGCCAATGGGCGCTGATGATGCTTGCCGCTCTTTGCGAGATAAAACAATTTATCCTTCGCTTAACCCCAAAACAATTTGCGATGGTTTGTTAACAAGTTTAGGAGATAAAACTTTTTCGGTGCTTAACAAAAATATAGAAGAAATATTAACCGCTTCCGAAGAAGCAATCATATACGCAATGAAAATGATTTGGGAGAGAATGAAAATAATTGTTGAGCCATCCAGCGCAGTAACTTTTGCCGCCCTATTAGAGAATAAAGAAAAATTTACCGGAAAGAAAATTGCGCTTATCCTCTCCGGCGGAAATGTTGATTTAACCTCACTTCCTTTTAAAGGGTCTGCTTAAAAAACACTTCAATCGCTTTTTGCTTACACTCAATTTCAATTGGAGTTGATTCCATCAACTGTCCATCCGGTGTAAGCATTTTATTTGGTACCGTTTCTATCTTTATATGTTTTCCTTGGAAGCATTCAACCTCTTTCATCTTTACATGATCTCCGGTAAATATTTTGGGTAGTGCTTGCAAAATTTTTAAGCGGGATAATTTATTGAGCAGAGTAATATCCAATAATCCATCATCTATAACTGCCGATGGTGCCATTAAAAAATCTTTGCCAGTATAACGCGTATTTGAGATTTCCGCAAATACGTTTTCTCTTTCAAAAACATTTCCATCTATTTCAATTTTTAGCTTATAGCTTTTAAGAAATATGGTTCGATACAAAACACCAAGAATGTAAGAAAGGTGACCGAGTGAGCGAAGAGAAAATGCTGTTTTTGCAACATCCGTTACAAAACCAAAGCCGAGTATGTTAATAAAGTAAAACTGTTTGTTGTTTGTTTTGAAGAATCCCACATCAACCATTTTTGTTTTACCAGCTAAAATTGTTTCAACAGCTTCGTTAATTTTTTCGGGGTGAAGATCCAGATCGCGGGCAAATGCATTTCCTCTTCCAACGGGAATTATGCCAATAGGAATTCGCTTTTCTGATTTGTTAATAAAATAGCCGTTTATTGCTTCAAACAAAGTTCCATCTCCGCCTGAAACAACAATTGCATCATAATTATCGAAATTAAGCGAAGTAACAATTTCAGTCATTTGTCCCGCAAATTCTGTTTTGACTGCCTTACAAGAAACGCCATGGTTTTCTAATTGCGATTTGATCAACGAATAATATTTTTCGCCTTGCCAATTGGATGCTGCGGGATTACATATATAGAATATTTTCAAATCATTCTCTTGATTAATTTTATTGTTGTGTTAAATAAAGTTTTGATACAACGTAATGATAATCCTTACTCAAGTTAATGGCCTGGTTTGAAAAACCATGATTTAATTTGGTTACTATAATTCATTATTTCCTTATACATAATCAACAAACATTAATATTTTCATTCCGCTTAGATCGCCAATCAATTATTCGGAAAAATGATTAATTACTTTTATTACATGCGCTTCACAAATTTTGCAAAATGGTTTTGTTCCTTTGCTGAACATCAAACAATCCGGCATAGAACGATACATTCCTTGGGAAGAATACCCGGCTCCTTCAAACACACCAACTTTATTCCAATACTCACTCTTCATTAAATACTGGTCAACTTTGGAACTGTGAAATTTATCTTTTGCATTATATTCGTTTTGCATTGCTTCAATTTCTTTTTGGGGTGCTTTGTTTCTTTTTAACTCGGCAATTTTCTTGTTTAATTCTCTTCTTTCTTTTTGCCAAGCTAAATCCATCTTATCATAATTTTCTTTTTCCCATTTTGTAGGAATGTCAATATTCGGTGATAAATATTCTTTCCACTTAATATTTTTATGATCAAGGGCGCGCGTTATATTTGGTTCAACCGGCTCAAGACCGGCTACATAAAATTCATTATATGCAACATCACTAGTGTAATATTCATCAGCTAAACCGCCAAAAGAATGACCAAACTCGTGCAGAAAGATATAAGGAGAAAATTGATTGTCGGAAACAAATGTAGAATAGAAATTATAAATACCTCCTCCTCCGTAACGAGGAGAATTGCACATAATAAAAATCGCGTCATACGGAACGTGAGCCGCAAGATTACGCATCGATTTATTGTCTTCTGTTAAAATATAGCGCTCCGAGCCCAGCGAATAAAATGTGGTACTCAAAGCAGTGTTCTTGTAAATGTTTGCACCAGGTTCATTAATGCCGCTATCTTCGGAAGCTTTATAAACTCCATAAACATTGAATTTGTTTTTATTGCTTTTAAATGGTTCGTGACTTATCAATATATCTGTGTATCGCTTCAAGTCCTTCTCAAATTTTTTCTGATCCTTTGCAGAGTAACCGTCACCTAATATCACAACGTCTACTTTTTTGTGAGAATCTCCGCTAAATTGAGATTTATAAACTATTACGGAGTTGTCATGAATATTATCCTTATTTATATACTGATTAGAAGGATCTATTTCTGTTGAAAATACTTCGTTCAGTTTATTTTGCTTATCGCGTTTCTCCAATACAAAACGAATTTTGTTTTTCGGGAAAGGAATAATTGCGCTTTCGTGATATGTACGTTTGATTCCTTTTGAGGCTTCATCGCTTGTTTGATATTCTTTAAAATAACTGTCGAAACCAATTGAGTAAATCAAATGCCCTGAAGTCAAATCATAAATTTTGTAGTAATAAGCACCATTATTTAAGTTGTCAATTAAATTTTTAAGGCTGCCCGCCCAAATACCATATTGATAAATGTGATCTATAGTAACAATTTCGGTAGAAGAATCTCCGATATGGAAATAATCTATTCGCATTGTTTTATCAATAAAGTATTTGTCAAAATCGATTTCTTGCGCTTTAACATTAGTAAGAAATGCGGCTGCGCAAAACAACAGTGTTTTAATTATCTTCATATCGGTTCCTTTTGTTTTGATCAAAATTAAGGAAAGACTCTAACTAAAAACAAAATTTGGCAAAAGATTTATCCATGATTACGGCGTAGGAAATCTTTATTTTGCCTCCCAAATTAATTCTGCAAATGATTATAAGATTACTAACATATATTTTAATTTTATTTCCACTTTTTCTGTTTGCTCAAGAGGAGGGAAGGTTTAAAATTGCCAGATTGAAATATGGCGGCGGCGGAGATTGGTACAACGATCCATCGGCGGAAATTAACTTGCTAAAGTTTATTGCGCAGAATACAAACATTAAAACAAATCCCAAATATGAATTTGTAGATTTATCAACAGGAAATATTTTTGCTTATCCGTTTTTATTTATGACTGGGCACGGAAATGTTGTTTTTTCTGATTCTGATGCTAAAAAGTTAAGAAGTTATCTTGAGAGCGGTGGATTTTTATTAATTGATGATGACTACGGTTTGGATAAAGCTGTTAGAAGAGAATTGAAAAAAGTGTTTCCCGAAAAAGATTTAGTTGAATTACCCTTTAGCTATGGTCTTTATAATTGCATGTTTGATTTTAGAAACGGTCCGCCCAAAACTCACGAGCACGATAATAAGCCGCCGCAAGGTTTTGGAATTTTTGTTGGCAAAAGACTTTGTGTTTACTACACTTTAGAAGCTAACCCAAGCGATGGCTGGGCTGATCCAGCCGTACATAACTGTCCTCAAGAAAAACGCGAAGAAGCCCTACGCTTTGGTACAAACATTGTAGTTTGGGCATTGATGAATTGATATAAATATTTATAAAACTGAATGAATAATTACTTACACGAGATACAAAATAAATTACGCGCTGTTGTTGAGCGAGAAAAACGAAGAGACGGTTCAAATAAACTGCTTACCTGGATTATTGTTGGCTTTATTGGTTTGTTTCTATCTGTATTTGTAGAGTTTTTGTTTACTTATACCAGTTCCGGTAGAACCAGCTTGTTTTATGGTTTAATTACAAATATTGTTGTTTTATTCCTGGTGTTAGTTGTATATCCCTTTATAAAAGGCTTCTATTCTTTTCTTAATCCAAACTATGTTGCTGTTGCTAAAGAAGTGGGCGAAAAAATTCCGGAAATTAAGGACGAGCTATCTAACGCTCTGCAGCTACTGGGAGAACAAAACTCATTTCATTCAAATCAATTAGTTGAAGCAGCTTTTAAACGTGTTTACGAAAAATCCTCTCAATTAAACTTTTCATCTATTATCTCTTTTTCACCTACAAAGAAGATGCTTCGCATAACTTTAATAATTACATTATTAACAACTCTGTGTTTGATTTGGATTCCGGGATTAAATTCAGCCGCATACCGATTTCTTAATTATGAAAAAGAATTTGTCGTACCGGCACCTTTCATTTTTAAAATAACTCCCGGTAATAAAGAAGTAACAAAAGGAGACTCCGTTTTAATTACGGTTAAAGTTTTTGGTAAAAAAGTTAATGCGCTTAAATTATACACAAAGACGGCAGAACAATCCGAGGCTAACGAAATTAATTTATTGCCCGATTCTTTAGGAATTTTTAATTATGCCGCAGTTTCACTAAAAAGCACTACCGAATATTTTGCCTCTGCAGAAGACTTAACAAGTAAAACATATACTATTTCTGTTATAAACAGACCTTCAATTACTTCGCTTGATGTTACCATTATTCCACCGGCATATTCTAAACTTCCAGCCGCTATACAAAAAGACAACGGAAACATTTCCGCTTTGCCAGGAAGTAAAATTCGTTTAAGCGTAACTTCTTCCAGAGAATTAGAAAAAGCAAAAATTGTTTTTGGAGATAGTTCTTATAAAGCTTTATCTGTTAATAACACTATAGCCTCAGCGGAATTTCTTTTTTCAACGGATGTTGTTTATCAAATTATCATTAAAGATAAACAAGGATTCGAGAACGCTAATCCAATTACCTATACAATAAAGACGGTTACCGATTCTCCTCCCGAAATTGAGCTTATATCTCCGTCGTCAAACATTACATTAGCAAACGAAACAAAGGTGTCGTTAATAACAAAGATCAAAGATGATTTTGGTTTTTCGTCGTTACAACTTAATTACAGGTTGTCTCAGTCAAAGTATAGACAGCTTGATGAAAACTATAGCAAAACACCTATAACTATTACAAATAATAAAAAAGAAGATGACGTTTACTTTGTATGGAATTTATCTCCATATTATCTCGCCGAAGGAGAAGCGCTGACATTTTTTTTAGAAGTTTTTGATAATGATAATATCAACGGATCTAAATCAGCAAAAACAGAACCCTTAACCATAATTGTTCCATCACTTGAACAAATTTTAGCAAAATCAGAAGAAGCACAAGAAACCTCCGTACAAGAGTTAAACAAAACCTTAAAAGAAGCAGAGCTGTTGCAGCAAGAAATGAAAAAAATTAGCGATGATATGAGAGTTAACAATCGCGAAATCTCCTGGCAAGAAAAAGAACGCATCGAAAAAGCAATGGATAAGTTTAAACAGCTTGGCGAAAAGATAGAAGATGTCTCTCAAAAACTTTCCGAAATGCAGAAAGATTTGATGAACAACAATCTTCTCAGCGAAGAAACATTGCAGAAATACAACGAACTGCAAGAGTTGATGAATAAATTCGACAGTAAAGAACTTAGAGATGCACTTAACAAAATGAACGATGCTTTGAAAAACATGATGCGCGACAATGTACAAATGTCTATGGATGAGCTAAAAGCTAATGAAGAATACTTTAAGAAAAGCATTGAAAGAACATTGAATTTGCTAAAAAGAATTCAAGCCGAACAAAAAGTTGATGAACTGATTAAACGTACCGAAGACATATCCGATAAAATTGAAGAAATGAAAAAACAAACCGAGCAAAGCAACTTGAACGATTTTCAAAAGAAAAACGAGCTTTCAAAAAAACAAAAAGATATTTCCGAAAGCATAGATAAATTGAAAGATGCGATGGAAGATGCTCAAGAAAAGATGAGTGATCTTAAAGATATGCCAAACGATGAAATGCAAAAACTTTTAGAAGCTTTTGAGAAACAAAATAATGAGAAGCTCTCTGAAGATGCGTTAAAAGATTTGCAGCAAATGATGAAACATCAAGCCATGCAAAATCAACAAAAAATTTCCGGCAACATGAAAAACATGAAGCAAATGATGAAGGACATGCAATCATCCATGCAGAGGATGAACCAAACTAAAAATTTTATAGATATGGCAAAGATTCTAAATGATCTACTCGAGCTTTCCAAACAGCAGGAATATTTGAAAAACAAAACAGAACAGATGAGTCCCTACTCACAAGATTTTGGCAAAACCGCACGCGAGCAGAACGAGATTAGAAATAGTTTGAATAAAGTTCTTCAGAATATGAGCGCTCTTTCTCAAAAAACTTTTGCAATTACACCAGAAATGGGAAAAGCCTTAGGACAAGCTCTATCTGAAATGCAGCAATCGGTTTCTGTAATGCAAACACCGGGTGCTTCGCAACTAGCATTTAGAAATCAAACAAGCGCAATGGCTCAGTTAAACGAAGCCGCCAGTATGCTTAAAGGTGGTATGGATCAAATGATGCAAGGCGGACAAGGCGGCGGGATGATGAGCATGATGCAGCAGCTTCAGCAAATGGCGCAGCAACAGATGAATTTGAATCAACTAACTCAAATGATGAACCAAGGAAAAATGTCTCAAGAAATGATGAGTCAGATGCAGCGGCTTGCACAACAGCAAGAAGCCATACGCAAATCACTTGAGCAAATGAATCAAGAAGCGAAACAATCCGGTCAATCAAAGCGTCTAGCATCTAATCTAGAAAAGATTCTGAATGAAATGAAAGAAGTTGTAACGAATCTTCAATCAGAAAAAGTTGATGATGAGTTAATAAAGCAGCAAGAAAAGATTTTATCTAAACTTATTGATGCTCAGCGATCGGTAAATGAGCGTGATTTTGAAAAAGATAGAAAGGCTAATACAGGAGTAAATGTTGCGCGTAATACTCCACCCGAGTTATTGCTTTCAACAGAAGAAGGAAAAAACAAACTGCGCGATGAGCTTCAAAAAGCAATTCGCGAGGGCTACAAAAAGGATTATGAGGATTTAATCAGAAAGTATTTTGAATCTTTACAAAGCAAATAAAAAGCCTCCCAATTCATTGAGAGGCTTTTTTCTTTTATTCCCATCTTAAATACTTAGAATCGCCAAGGAGTTCTTGCATTCTTCGTTGAACTATTTCGTTTTTATTCTGCTTTCTATACCTCAACGATTCCTTCAATTCTTGAAGGCGTTTTTCTAATCGCTCTACTTCTTTTTGCTTTTTCGCTTCTTTTACTTCGAAAAGATTCCCCAGTTTTTCGCTCAATTCCGATTTTATTTTGTGTTTTAATTCACTCTCGGAGTTTTTAAGTTTTAAAGCCAATAATTCAACATCAATTTCTATGTTTGTTTCCTTTTTTTCATTATCCGAAGCCCACGCCAATCCGTAAACTTCAACTTCTTCTTTGTTTGGACCAAAGTTCCCAACCCCAAATGGAAATTTTGTACGCAGCAAATGATAGTATTTATTTTTGTCAAGTTTTTTAATTTCCTCAAACTTACTCCTCAGCTCCGAAGAAAATGTTTTCAATATCTTCTCTTCTTCTTCTTTGCTCATTTCTTTACCTTGAAGGGAATATGCTTGCGCAAGCTCTTTATACAGATTTTCTGCCTGCCCGCTTGAATAAGAAGAAGTTTGTGGAAAGCCTTTGCTACTTGCTAAAAGCATAACTACAAACACTATAATATAATTTTTCATTTTGTCTCCTTTTGTTCATTAAAATTTATCAATGTTTACTTCTATTCTTTGAAGCTGATCATCAATTGAATTTATTTCTTTGCTCCAATTATCGCTATTGATAGTTTCTATTTTTTGCTCAATATGATTTATCTGCACCTTAATGTTTTCGCCTTCCCAATCAAGAAGTTCGCTGGAAATTGTTTTTACCGGATTCTGTCTTGGTATTATTAAAGAAATTAAAATTGCAACAACAGCCAGACCGCTTATTAATGCTACTTTTGCTTTTACTTCAAATACATTGTTGAAGCTTATTAAATGCTTAAGCGAGATCTTCTTTTGGGAAACCGCTTTTGAAATCATCATATCGAATTTTGAATCAAGAATATCCTCGCTTAATTCTTCCTTTAGTTCAAGCAATAATTTGGTTTCTCTTTTTAACTGATTCGCGCAAGTTTTACATTCACGAATATGTGCTTGCCAGAATTTCATTTTGTCGATAGACAATCCGCCTTCATCAAAAAGCCATTTTACATTTTCAAATTCTTTACAAATCAAATCCGTTTTATCATTCATTTTCGGCACCTAAAACTTTCTTTATTTTTTTTATCGAATAGTTCATGTGTGAAAGAACAGTGTTAATAGGTTCTTTTGTAATCTTTGCAATCTCTTTAAATGAGGTACCGCTATAAAGCCTCAGCAAAAACACTTCTTTTTGCTTTTCTGACAAAACCAACAAAGCCTTTTCCATTCTTTTTTTATTCTCACTCTTTACTAACTCGTTTAACGGATTTGCTTCGCTATGCAAATCGTCGGGCTCAATCTCAGTAATTAATTCATCTCGTTTTCTTTTTCTTAGGTTATCCATCGCCGCATTGTGGGCAATTGTAAATAGCCATGATGAAAACTTTTGCTGTTCATTGTATTTTTTAATCCCGCTCCAAGTTTTTATCAAAGTCTCTTGAAATAAATCTTCCGCTTGAGTTCTTTCTCCGCTTAATCTGAACAGATAAGAGAATAATTGCCTCCTATATGTTTGTATGAGTTGTCCAAAAGCGGCGTTGTTTCCACTTCGGCATTTTTCTATCAGAATTTGTTCTTGGGTCGCGCTCATAAAACTCTGTTTTCTATATTTGTAAACGAATCAACATTTGTTTTATTGTGTCCAACGTGAAAAAAGGATAGGTTTTATACAAACTGTTTGTATTATAGTTGCGGTGCTGCACAATAATTGATGTTAGTTGTGAAAATATAATTATTGTAACTCTCAATGGATTAGTTTTTGAGCTGTTCGATTTAGTAATTAAAGAAATGAGAATGGTTGGCGATCTTTCAACAAAGATAAATGCTGTTAATATTGCCCTTGCGCTTATTAAGATATTAAGCTGAAATGAATAATGCTTTTGTAAAAAAACTATCATCTCATGTTTTTAAAACATTGGTTTGTGATTTTCTATGTTTGACAAATAATATTTATACTTTTCAATAATATTATGTCTTTCTTCTTCCGTAACTCTAGCTGGACTAAAACCAACAAACGGAGGCAATGTTTGCATACCAACAAAGTACAACATACCGTGATTAATGTGATATAAAATTTTTTCTAAGGTTCCGTTCTTACCGGTTAATCCGTATGCATTTTCTGGTCCGCCGGTAGTTAAACAACAAAACGCTTTTTTGTTCTTAAAAGCACCGGAATCATAAACACCTTTCCCGGCGCCATAAGCAAATCCCATAGCAAAAACACGATCAACCCAGCCTTTCATAATGGCGGGAACTGAAAACCACCAAAGAGGAAAATTGAAAATGACTATGTTGGCTTTAATAAACTTTTCCATTTCCAATTTTACTTCTCCTGAGAACAAATTATTATTGTTTGCATTTACTTGTTCTATCTGATACTTAAAAAACTCTTCGTCTTTTAATTCAAGGAAATCTTTTTTTCCACCAACTGGATTAAAATTCATTTTATATAAATCGGAAACAACCACTTCCGCATTTTGCTGACTAAAGAAATCAACCGCCGTGTTCTTTAGAGAAGAGCAAAATGATTTTTCTTCCGGATGAGCATGTATAATTAATACATTCATAATATTCTCTTTATTATTTTGTAGTTGAAATGTAATTGCTTTTGAAAATTAATCCACGAGGCAAAGTGAAATATTTAATAATATATTTGTTTCTGCTAACGACTACAATCGCTCAGTCTATTTTACCAACACATGTTGATAAACAGATAATCGGTTTTACTTTCAACGAAGATTTTTCGCAAGCAATAAAGCTTACCCAAGATCAAATAAACAGTAATCCTAATTCCCCTAAGTATTATTACTATATGATTACCGCGAAAATTTTGGAGTATTATGAAAAAGTGGCGGCTTTAACTCCAGAAAAAAGAGATGAGGGAAGAAAAAAATTAAATGGAGAAATTATTAAGTATTGCGAGGGAATTGTTGTAAAGTTTGAAGATGCTGCTTTAGACACAGAAAACAAGTTTTACTTTTCTGCAATCTATGGCTACTTAGCAAGAGTTTATGGAGTAGATGGTTCTTGGTGGAGTGCTTTTAGAACCGGGCTAAAAGCAAAAAAAATGGCGGAAGACGTTATTAAAGCAAATCCAAATTTTTACGACGCCTATTTGGTAATTGGAATGTTAAATTATTATTCCGATAGACTAAGCGGAATTGCCGGATTTATAGCCGGCGCATTAGGTTTTTCCGGTGACCGGGAAAAAGGCTTATCTCAACTTAGGTTGGCTTACGAAAAAGGGAGTATTACATTTGGTCAATCTGCTCAAACTCTTATTGAAGTATATTCTAATCTTGAAGACAACGAAACTGCCGCCATTCCTATTTACGAAAATTTCTTAAAGCGGTATCCGGAAAACAAAAGAACGCTAAACTCATATTGTTTAGAGCTAATAAGTATATGGGATTTTCGAAAAGTTGAGACCATTATTAAAGCCGATAACAATAATTTGGTAAGCGAATATGTGAAAGCCCGGTTTTATGATATGCGGGGAGAAAGCGACAAAGCTATTAAATTTGGAGAAGCCGCAATTGCAAATGAAAATAATCAGCCCCGAGGAGGCGCTTCTGCATCACGCTATATTGTTGTTTATAATGCGTGGCTTACTGGCGATCTTGCTCGAATAAAAAAACACTCTGGCGAATTGAATGAAAGATCCGTTGAAAATTTTAATCTCGCAAAGAAGAATGAGCGTGAAAGCAAATGGCTCCGTGAATTAACAAACATGATTGCAAAAGAAAAAAACCATGCAGAGTTTGAAGCCTTTGCTAAATTAGCGCCCGATTTCAAAAACTCAACCGAAATTGCCGATCAATACAATTATTTAATGGGTTCTTTTTATTACAAGAACAATTTGTTTGAAAAAGCAGAATTATGGTTTAAGAGATCCGTCACTTCAAAGAATGAACGCTCAAGAAATACTGCTATAAAACATCTTTTAGAAATTTATCTAAAGACAAATGTCGATAAATCCAAAGCAAAGTATCTTGTTGATGTTATTGATGATATTGATAATGATAGATTAAGCTTTCGCGCGCGCGACTTAGAAAAGAAATATAATTTATGATTTTTTGAATATGAGCGAAGCGAAATTTGTTTATGCTTTGAGAGATTCTTCGCTTCGCTCTAAACGCAAAGTCAATATTACTTGTTTGAATGAAAAGCGACTCGGTTGCCTTCGCTATCCACAAATGTTGCCATAAAACCTATTTCATCATTTATAATAGTTTTTGGAAGAATGACTTTTCCGCCCGCTGCTTCAATTTTTGAAAGTGGAGTGGATAAGTCCGGATTAGCATTTAAGTAAATCATAGCTCCTTTATCGCTGGGAACACAAACATCTCCTTTTACAAGAGCGCCGCCAACTCCTTCGCCTTCCATTGGGAAAAATGCCATATCGTACCCGCCCATATTCATTTGGTACATGGATTCATAACCCATTACTTCACTATAGAACTTTACAGCACGCTCCATATCCGATACTGGAATTTCAAACCAGTTTAAAACATTAGGCATAAGCGTTCCTTTCTTTTATTATTGAGTGTATTTTAATAACAGTTCGCAAAGATTATTAGTTCAGTCGCAGTTTTTTTAGTTTTCGTTTCTTTTAAATATCACAAAATTCTTTCCATATTCAATGGGTTTTGTATATTCATCAACATCTAATCTTTTTAGAATTTGCGTGATTTTTTGCGGATAGCCCAACACATCCTTTTTGCCAAGAAATCCACTTGTTATTCGTGAAGAATCACAAGAATATTTTTTTGCAAGCTCTCCAAAATTGTTGCCTGCTTTAAGTTTTTCATAAACTATAAAAGCAGTGTCTCGAGAGCTGCATAAAATTTTTGAGAGCGAAAGATAATGAGGGTTTTCATATTGAATTTTTATTTTTTGAACAAGCCAAACACTAACAGGAATTTCGTTATTAAATGCCGGCATGTATTTCCATTTTTTAATTGAATTACAAGCCAATGAATCCCAGTGTGGGTCGCCGCTTCCGTTCAGAAGTATGGTTTGTGTTACGCTTCCGCTTTCATCTATTTTAATTTTAGCTAATAATCGAAAGTCGGGATTGGTTATTTGGCGAGGACTTGGCGGTAATTCTACATGTTCTAAAAGGACGGGTAAGCTTGTTAACTCCAAATTTATTTTACTTGGAGCGCATCCAACAATTAAAATTAAACAGCAACAAATTGTTAATTTTTTCATTGCTCACTCCACCTAATTTGAGTGAAAAGAAAAAAAATAAAAAAAGTACTTTTGATTAGTTATCGTCTAACTGCTCCCGTAATGTAAATTGTTTTTGATTCAAAAGCGATTAATCGAGCCCTTAGTTGAAAGTTATTATAATTTCATCATCTAACTTGATTGTTCCTCTTCCTTTGTGAAGCAAATTCATTCCAAAGTTTACTTTGTTGCCGAAAGACCTATAACCAGAAAGTGTGCGAAGCGGTTCATCGGATTTTTCGGCTGTGTTTTGATTTATTGTGGTTATTACACATCTGCTGCACGGTTTTACTCCAAAGAAAGAAATACCGCCAATGGTAAACTCTTTCATCTTATCTTCTTCAAATGGATCTCCGCCAGAAAATACAATGTTTGGTCGAAACCGATTCACCGGAACTTTATTCATCAGTCTGTTATTTAGATCATCTAATGATGCTTGCCCAATTATTAAAAACGGATAGCCGTCTGATAAACTTGTTATTTCATTATCAACCGCATACGTTTTATCAACTTCGCGTTTTGTTTCTTCTGGCATATATACAAGCTTGCATTTTATATTTAATGCTTGGCTAAACCATTCATCCGCAATTGAGTTTACATGCAATAACTCAACCTTATCGCTCCACACAACTGATGAATTTATTTTTTTTCCAGTTGTTTCGTTAATGGCCACACTAAATTGTTCTGTGTTTTTAATGTTTCTAAAAAACAACTCGTCTTTGGAAAGATCAACTTTAAGAAGAGCCATTTGCGGATGTATTCGTTGCGTTAAAAACTTACCGCTTGAATCTATCAACATCCAACGCCTGTCATATTTTAATCCGCGGTCGGTAACTTCAGCTTCTTTAACGGAAATTCCGCCTAAAGATTTTATTGGGTAAATAAATAATTCGCTTATCCTTTTCATTCAATTCTCTTAACTAAATTTTGCTGAAACAGTTTATAAATTCTTTTATACTGATCGGTCTAGCTTTATGGTTCAATAATACCGCGATATTCAACTGGATAAAATTCCGGTTCCCAGTTATCTTACCTTAGTTCAATTAGTCTTTACAAAGTCTAACCGTGTCTTTAGATTGTACATCATTATAAATCATGCAATGGCGTATTAACACAGCAAACTTTTTTTATCTTCATAATAATGTGGAATGCCTCTTTTATAAAAAAGGCTGTCTATTTTTCGGAGCAGTTAATATTGGGGAAGTATCAACATTATTGTAATAGCCCAATCAGTTACCATGCTTAGCGCAGCACTAACAGCAAAAACATTAGGCTCCTTAAATATTACCATTAATGTTATAAATACTCTATACGATCCGCAATACAACCAATTTTCTTTGGATCAATTCCCTATTATTCATTAAGTACTTTTCCCTGCCAAACCACGCAATCAATCTATCTTTATATTCTTGCGGGAGTGAAGCATTTGTTCCATGCTTACTATTTTGGGAATATGTTAAATCTGCAAAATGGACTTTTCTGATTTATCTTTTTTCGATTCCAACTTTTTTGAAACATAATCTTGCTAAAATTCCCGTTTTGAATAAATTCCAATAAAGCACACTTCTATTGCAGTTATTTTTCTTGAATATATTTTACTTTAGTAAATTTTTCAATTGAGAACTTCCATTTGCTTTAATATTTTCCTTGGGATTTCATCACGAAGTTTTGCGGCTTTTTCAAAAGTTGCCGCTTCAACATTGAAGGAAAAAAAGAAAACATTTTTACCTTTTTCTACGTAACCAACAAGCCAGGCTATCCATTTATTGTCTTCCGTTGTTCCTGTGCCAGTTTTGAATTTAATCTTGGAGTTTTTGTATTTCTCCTCGCTAAGAATATTTTTAACTATATCAACATTATTTTTAGAAAAGGGAAGTTTGTAATCATAAAACCGTTTTAGAAAAGCAATTTGTTCTTCGGCGGAAATTTTGAGTGAGTTATCCAGCCAAAAAAAATCAACTTTATCACCTATTCTGCAATTCCCGTAGCCAATATCCAACAAATATTTTGCTGATTTTACTTTTCCAAGTCGTCTTGCAAGTTCTTGATAATACGGAACGCAAGAATACTTCATTGCGCTCGTAAGAGTATTGTCTCTATTCCATTCTTTTCTCCAGCGCCTTACACCATCCCATTTAATAATATAATTTTCATCTTCAATTACTCCGGATTCTAAGCCAAATAGAGAATTAGGAATTTTGAATGTTGAGGCGGGTGTAAATCTTTCTGCTGCTCGATTCTGGTTGTGTCTGTAATATTTTTCGTTTGTTTTATCATACACAACCATTGTTCCATTATTCTTTCCAAATAGTTTGGCTACTTTAGAAGAATCCCAAGCTTGAGCATTTATAAATGAATTTATTATGAACACAAACATCAAGATTCTTTTCATTTTATCTTCTCGCTAAATATTGAAAAATCATTCGGTGCTTCTGTATTCTCATATAAATAGAAATATATACTTCTGAAAATTAATTTGCTTTTAGGTGGAATAGCTGGCTCTGTATATGGTGTTCCGTGTAAGCCGGCTGGGCCAAAAGGTGCTATGTTTTTTTTCTGTACAACAAAAAATATTTTTTCATACCAGCGCCAATAATCCGCAGATAATTGTTCTTGCCTAACAGCATTATTTCTAAATATCCATGTTGACCAAAATTCAAGTCCGTGTCTTGCCACTATAACAGATTTCTCATCCTGCGGTAAAGCATATTTCATTTTTACCATTTCTTTAAATAGATCAACGCTCATATTCGAGTATTTAATTTTTCCTATACTTATTAATGATGAGCTAATAAGAATAATAACAATAATAGTTGTAGTAATAATTTTTCCAAGTGTGGAGTTTATCATTCTATAACTGAACGCCAATAGCGGAACTATCAAAATGTAAGAAATAAAGTACAGCCTTTGTGCGTATTCTGGCGATAGTAACGGAGATGAAAGAAATAATGAAATAATTACCAAGGTTAATATGAAAGAGCGTTCGGCATCAGCAAGAACTTTATTATTTCTCAAATACTTAAACAGCGAAAAAAGAGCGACTGTGTTTATAAGTATAATAGTAGCAATATCAAATGGTGTAACAACCGGTTGTTTTTTTAGTATATAACCTAATACAGGAGACTCAAACATTTTGACTGGTGCTTGAATTAACATAGTGAACCGAAATGGAAATATGTAATCAATAAATAATAAAGTTGCGCCAACAAGTACTATGGCAGCTGCTAAAGAAATAAAGATTTTACGCCAAGTGAACATTACTAAATAAGGAACAACTATACTTATCGAAACAATTACTATTGCGACGGCAATACAACCGTAGTGTGTTATCGCCGTCAAGAAGAAAAAGAGCAACGAAAACAAAATATTCTTTACAGAATTAGATTCAAGTGTTTTTAATATATAGTACAAAAGCCAGTTAAGCCACAACAAGCCAAGTGCGTTTTTCTGGAAATCGGAAACCAGTGTAAAAAAATAAATGTAGAGAACTGAAACCGATGCAATAACAATTTTTGGAAACAACTTATCATTTTTATCTAAAATCTTCTTTACTATTAAATATGCCGGAATAACGGCGAACACCGGAACTATTGAATCGAAAATGCGACAAGATAAAACGATCGCTGAGTTCATATTCATTAATCCAACATTCATAAAAATGTAAGCAAGGGCGGCTTCTAAATAAAACACAAGCGGAAAATCATTATACCACATACTTCCATTTTCTAAAATATTTCTAACCACAACAAGATAATAAGCGCCATTATTTCCGGGTATATATTCGGTGCTAAAATTTATTTGTATTCTAACTGCAACCGAAATTAGAAAAACAACGGATATGCTGATTAGTTCATTCTTTGAATAGCTAAGCTTTGTCATGGAGTTGTAATTTAGTTGTATGACTTATAGAATAATGACTGAGGTGAAAATAGGAAATCTTTTATTTATAGATAAAGCCGATGTAAATTACTTTTTAATTGTTTTGAAGTTTTTCATATAGTTTCTAGTAAAATCACTAAGCACAAGTTTTCCGCTTATTTCGGCTCGCTCTTCTAAAAGAGAATCCCAGTTTTCTGTTCCTTCCCAGAATATTTTTTTCATTTCCGAAATAGCTTCTGCGCTGCAGTTAGAAATTTTCTTTGCAAACGCAGAGATTGCTTCATCTAAATCATGTTTGTTTGCAAAGACTTTTGTAAAAAGCCCCGCCTGCTTAGCCCAAAATGCATCGTGCCAGTCAGCATCAATAGACATTGTAATAAAGTTTGCTTTACCAATTTTTCTTTCTATTGCCGGACCAACCACAAAAGGACCAAGACCAAGCGCTAAATCACCCAAGCGTATTGATGCTTCGTTGCATGCAAGAGTATAATCCGAAGCGGCTGCAATTCCCACTCCGCCGCCAACTGCTTTTGCGTGAACTCGAGCAATAATTATTTTCTGGCATTTTCTCATTGCGTTTAACAATCTAACAAAATGCATAAAGTATTCTTTGCCGGTTTTAAAATCTTTAATATCCAGCATTTCATCAAACGAAGCGCCTGCACAAAAAGATTTCTCTCCTTCGCTTCTTATCACTATCACGTGCGCGCTTTTATCAATAGAAAGTTTGTTAATTGAGTCTGTAAGTTCTCTTAGTAGTCTGCTTGTAAGTGAATTGCTTAGAGGATGAGAAAAAGAAATTGATGCGATTCCGTCTATTTTAGAAACCGAAACTTTACCAAGCTTTTCCATAGAATATTTTCCTTATACAAATTACATTCCACTAACTATATACTCTATGTTTTCAATTTTGTCAATTAAAAAATCCGGAAGTTGTTTATCTAAATACTCCGCATCTCTATAACCATAAGTAACCGCACAAGTTTTTGCGCCGGCTTCTTTTCCGCAAATAATATCCATTTCTGTATCGCCAACAATTAGTGTTTCTTGAGGATGAACTTGAAGCTCCTCACATATTTTTAGCAGCGGTTCGGGCGATGGTTTGTGTGCCATTCCGTGCCTTCTTCCCATCACATAAGAAAACTGATTATATAGACCAAAATGTTTTAAAAGTAATTCCGCCTGATCCTGTCCTTTGGTTGTAAGAAGAGCGGTTAAAATATTTTTGCTGTTAAGAAATTCTAAAACTTTATTAACACCTTCATATACAAAAGATGCGCTTATAAAATTAAAATAATTTGATTTGTAAATATTTATAAACTCTTCAAAATCCGGCACAGCAAAACCAAACGCTTGAAATATGTCTTCGAAGTGAAGACCGATTTTTTTATAAAATAATTCTTCGGGAATGTATTGATTAATGCCAACTTCTTTTAAAGCGTAAAGAGTTGTTTTGTAAATTGTCTCATGGGAAGAGACAAGCGTTCCATCGAAATCAAATACAACAAGAGAAATTTTCATTTTTATTGCCAAGCGCCTATAACAATTCCAAAAACTAAAAATATAATTAAGTGATAGCCGCCATCAATCAACACTAGTCTTAATGACTTTCCTTCGAGCAAGGCGTTAATTGTCATAATGGTTAATGTGAACCCGAACCAGCATAAAAATCCTATTCGCATTCCTTCTGTTACAGTTGTAGCATTAACATAGATCATTATACGTGAAAGCGAATATGCAAGAATTAAATATGCTATAAATGAAATGCCAAAAGTTTTAAGGGGTTTTATTTCTTTACGCACTTCTTCTTCGTTTTTTTCCATAGAATCCAGCCACATTTTTCCAAGCAAAAACGGACTGTACCAAAAATAGCTTATCGTCATTGCAATAATTGCACAGACAAAAACCGCTAAAAAATTTACATTTGTTTCTAAGGTCATTAACTCACTCCATTTTTTGTTGTGTTTAACAACCCCCTTTAATTAATCAATGTACATTTTTACAACCGGACCGCCGCCGCTTATATGATAACCTCTAAACATTCCATCGGTATTAAATGGCATTGAAATATTTCCATTCTTATCAATCGAGATAACGCCACCGACTCCGCCAAGCTTTGCTAGTTTTACATTAATTACTTCGTTTGCGGCTTGATCAAGCGAATAGCTTTTGTATTCCATGAGAGAAGAAATATCCTTTGCAACTCCAAGACGAATGAAATATTCTCCATGTCCAGTTGCAGAAACGGCGCATGTGTTATTGTTAGCATAAGTCCCGGCGCCAATAATTGGAGCGTCGCCAACGCGTCCAAACTTTTTCATCATCATTCCGCCGGTAGAGGTACCAGCGGCAAGATTTCCGTTTTTATCTAACGCAACACAGCCAACAGTTCCATGCTTTTTGTCTTTAGTTTCTATTTTCTTTATGTATTGCTGCCAGCGTTCTTCTGTAATAAAATATTTGTTATCAACAAACTCGTGCTTGTTTTGTTTTGCAAACTCTTCGGCGCCATCACCAATCATCATTACGTGCGGAGATTTTTCCATAACGGTGCGGGCCAAGTTAATCGGATTCTTAATATGCTTAACTCCGGCAACCGCTCCAGCGGCTAATGTTTTTCCTTCCATAATTGATGCATCAAGTTCCGCCTCTCCTTTTTCGGTTAACACTGCGCCTTTGCCCGCATTAAACAAAGGTGAGTCTTCAAGTATGTTAATAACTGCGTTTACAGCATCTAGCGATGTTCCGCCGGTTTCTAAAATTTTATATCCGGTTGACAGGGCTTCGTTTAGTTTTTCAGTAAATGCTGTTTCTTTTTCTGGAGGTGTGTTTTGCTTTAATATCGTTCCAGCGCCGCCATGAATTACTAAACCAAATTTTGGAGATTGAGAAAAAAGATTACCGGAAATAAAGTTGAGAACAATAAAGAAGGCAAAAACGGTAAGACTCCGCATAGAAACACACACTTAACACTCCTGCAAATAATTACAAATGAAGTTATCCTGTGTAAAATTAAAATGCAATCTTTCTTTTTTCGTGAAATAAATTAATTACTAACCCTTGTAATTCAAAAAAGATCACATAATAAGTTTAGGTGTGCTACAACAATATTTTTAGACAACCCTACTTAAGAAAGTTAAAAAATATAGTAATGTTACGGATGCACAGTAAATTGTTTCTAGATATATTTATCCTCAATTTATTAACCCGCAAACTATGGCAAATTACTATTTATCTTTTCTTGTTACGTGTAATATAAAAGGACTTGACTATCGCAAAAAAAAACATTATTTACTTGTAGTTAAAAAACATAATGTTGAACAACTAAACTTGGGGGGAGATATGAGACCCGGTAACCTCTTAATATTAGTCTTAGCCGCAGTTTTAACCGCATCTTCTTGCAAAGAAAGCATAACCGAAAATATTGTTTTGGTAAAATCTCCACTTGAAATGACTTGGACTGTTGATACGCTTGCCTATCCGCAAAGCGTGCAGACGCTAATGAGTCAGATATGCGCTTTTTCGAAAAATAATATTTATTTAGTTGGATGGTCTGGTCTTGTTGGTGGAGAGATGTATCGTTACGATGGGCAAAAATGGCAAAATGTTGATATATCACCACAAATTGGAGGGCATAGAGTCAATAGACTATTAGGGCTTTCACCTACTAATATTTGGGGAGTTGGATACCAAGGTGAAAATGATTTAATTGTCAATTATGATGGGATTAGATGGAAAAAAGAATCAATAACAACAAAGGGCGAGTTATATAGGGTTGATGGAGATTCACCAAACAATATTTACGCACTTGGATCCAACAGCACAATATATTACTACAATGGTATAAAATGGAGCTATGAAAAAATTAGACCAAATATTCCGATCAATATAGAGTTTGGATGGGAAAGCGTTGCTGTCTATAAAGGAACCGTTTTATTAGTTGGAGATACAAGAACAGCAAACCATGCTAAAGCATATATGTATCAAGGAAAATTTAATAACTGGGTATTAGTTGATTCTCTTGATAGAAAATATCTTGAAAATGAAAAATGGGGAACTTTGGTTTTTGAAAAGGGAGAAAACGGTAAGCTCTTTTCATGGGGTAACTATTTTCATGAGTTTACTGGTGAAGGATGGAAACGCATACCTCAACCACATATCAAAAATGCAGGCCAAGGTTTTTATGTTTATTCAGATAATTATATGATTTCATTGGCGAGAGGTGTTGATTATTTTGATGGGAAAATTTGGCAAAGTTTACCTCGTTTTGAAAATCTTAACAATTTGCTTTTTCAAGATGCATGGTCAAGCGGAGATGAGTTATTTATCATAGCCAATGATTTTAACACTTGGCCAAATAGGACGATTGTGTTTCACGGTAAATAAATAATAAAGGAAGGTGCTGCGAACTCACATTTGTGCACGAATAAAATTTAAACAAGCAACGCCGCCCATAAATGTAACGGCTTTCTTTTTTGCTAAGCAACTATTATTTTGCTCCCATCAAAACATAAAGGGGCTTTATGAAGAAGACTTATTTCCTTCTGTTTGTTTTATTTTCATTTCTTTTTGTTCAAAACACATCATTAGCTCAAACCAAAAAGAAAAAAAGCGAAGAAGATGTATACAAGTTTGAGATGATACATCAAGTAAAAACAACTCCGGTTAAAAACCAAGCTAAAACGGGAACGTGCTGGTCGTTTGCAACAGCATCTTTTATTGAAACAGAACTGCTCAGAATGGGAAAAGGAGAACATATACTTTCCCCAATGTGGTTTGTGCGTCATGCGTATCCGGAAAAAGCGCAAAGGTTTGTACGCTATTCCGGATCAACAAACTTTAGCGTTGGCGGGCAAGCGCATGATGTAATGAATGTAATCCGCAAAAAAGGAATGGTACCGGAAGCGAACTATAAAGGCATGAACATTGGAGAAGAAGAACACAACCATGGAGAAATGGCAGAGATTTTGGACAGCTATGTTAATGCTGTTAAACGAAATAAAGGAGGAAAAATTACTCCAAAGTGGCAAGAGGGTTTCGAATCAATTTTAGATATTTATTTGGGTAAATCTTTAAATCAATTCAACTATCTTGGAAGAAATTTTACTCCTACAAGTTTTCGCGATTCGCTGGGCTTTAATCCTAATAATTATGTTGAATTTACTTCTTATACACATCATCCCTTCTATTCAAAGTTCGATCTGGAAATTCCGGATAACTGGAGTCACGATGATTACTATAACATTCCTTTTGGTGAAATGATTGCTTTGATTGATACAGCTTTGGCGCGCGGTTATTCTGTTCTTTGGGATGGGGACACATCAGAAAAAGGTTTTGACCGCAAGAAAGGAATAGCAATTATACCGCAAGTTGAGATTGAAGAAATAGAAAAAGATGCTGATGAGAAGAAAACCGAAGAACCTGTTAATGAAAAATTCATAACCCAAGAAATGAGACAAGAAACTTTTGATAACCAAGCAACAACAGATGATCACTTAATGCACATTACCGGTATGGCAAAAGACCATCGCGGATATAAATTTTATTATGTAAAAAATTCTTGGGGAACCAAAGATAAAAAGTACAACGGCTACTGGTATATGAGCGAAATATATATCCGGTTAAAAACAGTAGCTATTATGGTTCAGAAAGATGCAATTCCTGGCTGGCTTAAAAATAAATTAAAGATGTGAGTAAATTGAAAGCGTTGGAAACAAATAACTTTACTTCTGATATAATTGGAGAGGCAATAGAAGTACACTAACAACTTGGTCCCGGAATGCTTGAGTCTTCTTACGAAGAGTGCTTGTGTTATGAATTAAAAGAACGCTGTCTCAAGTACGAAAGACAAAAAACAATTCCGGTTGTTTACAAAGAAGTAAGGCTGGAGTGCAGGTATAAAGCCGATTTAATTGTTGAGAACATAGTTATAGTTGAGCTAAAATCAATTGAAGGAATTTTGCCGATACACGAAGCACAAATTCTCACTTATCTGAAATTTGCTCAGAAGAAAATTGGCTTGTTAATAAACTTTAACGTAACTGTTTTGAAGAACGGTATTGGAAGATTTGTACTTTAAAGCATTTCACAGAGATACACCGAGAACGCTCGGAAGAGAACACTGAGCTCTGTGTAACTCTGTGATTTCTCGGTGTTACTCAGTGAAGCTGATTTTATTTTTTATCATTACGGCATATGTTGTTTCTGCAACAATAGTAATTGAAAGTACGAGCAGTATAAGAGAAACAATCGGCACGGGATTACTAGTTAAAACAAAGCTTCCGGTTTTAAACCAACCATCTCGCATAAGAACTAAAAACGCCCAATTGCTCATTAAGAACATCCATACAGCTGGAACAAACGAAACAATCCACGCGTATTTATTCTTAGCTGTTTTGTAAAGCCAAACAGTAATACCAATAAGTGCTAATGCAGCAAGCATTTGATTGCACGCACCGAAAATGCTCCAAAAAACTTTCCATGCCGGAATTGGATTTCCCTTTGCATCATTCATAGTAGATGTAACAAATAAAAACGGAACTAGAATAGAAACACCAGTAGCAACATATTTGCTGTACTTATCTCTCCAGCCGGATAGTTCTTCTATTATGTAACGACACAGCCGAGTGCAAACATCAAGTGTATCATAAACAAAAGTTGTAAAAGCCATCAAGCCAAAAGAAATTCCAATAGCGGCGGGAATGCCAATTAACTGAACAAACTGACCAATACCGGAAGCATAAATAAAATTTGGAGAAGATTTTATAAGAGCGCTGTCTTTAACAAGAATCATTACACAAGCAAGTGATACAACAGCAACCATTCCTTCAAGCAGCATCATTCCATAGCCAACAACTTTTGCGTCGCTTTCTTTTGCAAGCTGTTTAGATGTTGTGCCTGAGCCAACTAACGAGTGAAACCCAGAGCAAGCTCCGCAAGCAACAGTTATGAACAGAACCGGAAACATAGGGAACCAAAAATTTCCAACATTGCTTTCTGAAGAAATAGTAAACGCAGGATATTGAATTGTGAATCCGCCGAAGATTAAACCAATGGCAGCGGCCGCAAGCGCCGCATAAAGAAAGTAACCGCCTAAGTGTCCGCGCGGCTGAAGCAAAACCCAAACGGGAATTATTGATGCAATAAAACAATAAACAAGAATAAATCCGTTCCATATTTTTTGCGTATCGTGTGGAGATAGATTAAGCCAAGCGCCAAGATCAAATGGAATTGATGGGCCAATCCAAATTGATATTCCAACGAGAGGAAGAAAAATTATAGTTGCCGCTGTTAAAGAAAGCTTCGTTTTCTTAAGCAAAATTCCCATGATAACCGGAAGAACTAAATAAAGAAGCGATGATGTTGCAATTGCCCCGCCGCCAACTTTTTCTCCATTCTCAAGTGTAATGGTTCCAACAAAAGAGCTTGAAGTTACATCTGTAAACGCTACGATTACATAAACAAGTGTTATCCAGATAAATATCATAAATAAAATCCAAGCGCGCTTACTTACATTAACACGAACAACTTCTGTAATTGATTTTGCTTTGTAGCGGATTGACGCAACGATAGAGCCCATATCATGAACGCCGCCGATAAATATAGATCCGAGGACAATCCAAATTAATGCGGGAACCCAGCCGAACATTACACCGGCTATAATTGGTCCGGTTATTGGACCCGCAGCAGCTATTGCCGAAAAATGCTGTCCCATTAAAAATTTTGAATCTGCGGGGACAAAATCAATACCATCGTTACAGCTTACCGCAGGAGTTTGCGTTTTGTCGTTAAGATCAAAAACTTTTTTTGCGAGAAACGTACCGTATGTTTTATAAAGAGTAACAAAAATTATTGCCGCACCGGCTACAATAAACAGAATGTTCATGTTAGACTTTTGATTTGTTTATAAACAAAATAAGGCTTTGCGAGATAAATGAAAACTAACAGAGAAAAGAAAGCCGCCCGGTTTTTGCATGGCGGCTTTTACTAAATGCAATTACTTGGTTAACAGAAGCTTTATTGATTTGTTAAACCCGCTTGCTTGTATTGTGGCTATGTAAACACCGCTTGTTAGTCTGCTTGCGTCAAAATCTACTTTGTAATAACCGGCGCTCTTTTGTTCGTTTACTAATGTTGCTGCTTCTTTGCCTATTATATCATATACTTTTATTGTTACCATTCCATCTTTTGGTAGTTGATAGTTTATTGTTGTTGTTGGGTTGAACGGATTAGGATGGTTGCTGATTGAATAATCTGTAGGAGTTTCACCATCTGTTAAAATGTTTTCGGCTAATGATTCGTTATACTTAGAATTCACAGAACCATAAACTGTTGCCCATTGAGGATCTTGTGAATAACTTGATGAGTACGCTCTTACATCATATTCCAACTCGGTTCCTTGCTTCCATGCATTGAGTTTATAATCTGTGTCTGTATATGTTCCGGAACCGTTGGTTACTATTGCAATTTGATAAGGGTTTCCCCAAACACCGTTGGTTCTAACCTTTCTCCAGATTTCGTAACCCGTAGCATTTGAATTGTTTGTCCAATTAAGCACAATAGGATTGTTTTGGTTAGAGCCAAAATATAACGATTCACCAACATTGCTTATTTTATAAGTAACCTCTGCTACTAATTAAGGTGAAGAAGATGGTTCGTTATAATAAATTGTGTTCTGACTGCTTTTGAAAGAGCCGCTTTCTTTCCATTGAGAGAAAGTGCAGCTAAAACCATTATATTCTTGATCGGGAGCAGTAATTGAGTTGTTAAGATCATCATAAATATAAGCGCCACTTGTTGGGCAGTTGTGCTGAACGCCGTTAACATAAACATAGCCGCCACCCATGCTGGTAGAGATACTAGCTGTGTATTGTCTAGCATAGTTTGCAGTTAAATCGTAGTTATTTGAAGCTAATTCCCGACTTATATTGCTGTATATGCCATCCCAATTCCTCCATTTTCTAAAAACACCATCTATTGATTGTTCTTCACCAGATATTGTATGAGGAAATGTTACAACATCTCTTGTTCTTGTTGCACCGCTACTATTTGTTTGAATGCTTTCTGAGTTTAAATAGACTATTCCGGTAGCATTATCTTTACCCATATTATTTCTAAGAGTTATTGTTTTATCGTTCCAAGTATATGTACCGGAAACACTATACCCGGAATTATTAGATAAAAGCGAAAAGGAATTTGTAGCATTATAATAAACGAATACCAGATCTCCTCTTTGCCCGGAATCAAATGTTAGTTCACAATAATAATTACTTATACTTATATATATTTTATTGGCCGCTGGAACTCCGCTAAGAGTTGGCGTACTTGTATCGGAATCGCCAATATCAAATGCACCATTTATTGTTTTTTGTACACCATTGACCGGATAAGTACCAAAGTTATCATCTGTATCTCCACAGTCTGCAATAACAATATTCCGTGTACTATTAACAAAGTAATACACACACATGTTTATAGAAAAAGGATTTCCTTGAGAATCCAATGCAATTATTTTTACTTCCGGGTTTTCCGCGATTGCAATATTAAAGGTTGCCCCAAAATAGATGAGAAGTAATGGTAAAATTCCAATAGTTTTTTTTGTTTTCATAATCTTTTCCTTTTTTTATCTTTTAGAGCAAATAAAAACGCTCCTTTGTTCAGGTTAGGTTAAGCAGCCTAAGTTTTTTATTTGCTTGTTACGAGCGGTGCGCGAACACCGCTCTTTTTATTGGGTTAATTTGTTTTTGCTTTGTTCCTCCAGTTTTTATGCTTAATTCCCCCTCCAAACTATTAATTTGTTTTCTTTTCCATATCCGGCAATAAAAGTTTCAAAGCCATTTGTAAAAACACATCTGAATTTGAATCCGTTATCAAAAACTTTTAAAGAATTGCTAAAGTTGCTCCAACTAGAACCATTATAAAACAGTATAGTTTTAAAAGCGCCACAAGCTACTAAGTAATTAGTATTGAACCCTGTTATATCATAAATCTCACCATCATAATTCAATATTTTAATCCAATTACTATTCAAATATTTCCAACATCCTCCAAGTCCTGATGAAAATAATCCTGTTTCACCTTCATTGATTAGCCTCCAATTTCCCCACTTTAAGTTGCTGCTTTGAGTAAAGTCAAGTTTGATAGAGTCAACTAACGTATAGTTTTCAAATTTACCCTTTACGAAATAATACATTTCCTCTAGAGTCTTGAGATTCATTGCTGCTGCCGTTGCATATAAATCTTTATTAATAACGGCTATGTTCTTTATAAAAAACTCAGAATCATAGTTAAAAGACATCTTTATGTAACTTACATTCCATTTATTACTAGTTTTGTCATACTTCATAATCAAGCCATTTCTGCCGCACGCCAAAATATTACCATCGGCATCTTTACACATATCTAATAGTTCCCCCTTTATTCCATTTGTATTATACTTTGTCCACTTTGTACCATTGTAGTGAGCTAAAAATATTTCTTCACCGCTGTAACCGCATGCCCACAAGTCACTGCTACTGTAGCCGCATACGTCTTGTATTCTCATTCCGCCAACATCTTTTCTTATATCACTTTCGTTCCAGCTCTTTCCATCCCAATGCCAAATAAGTCCACGAGCAATATCGCTCCAGCAAGTTAGCCACGCATCATTTGCTGAAAAAACGTATAAATTTCTTGGCGTAAGCTGTGCATATTGGTCCAATCCTCTAATAGTATCTGCAGTCCAAATCATATCTTGCGGTGGTCTAATAATTCTTGGTCGGCTGTCTGTTATGCTTTCTTTACAAGAAGAGGCTGTTAAAACTGCGGCTAAAATTAGTATTAAGAGGTTTGCGGGTTTCATATTTCCCCCAAGTTTTAGTTATTCAACATTATGTTTTTTAACTACTTGTAAATAATGTTTTTTTTTGCGATAGGCAAGTCCTTTTCATATCTCCAAAATATTTTTCACTTTATCATCTTCTTCAGTTTCTCAATTTCATCTCTTAAAATTGCAGCGCGTTCAAATTCCAAATCTTTTGCGGCGGCAAGCATTTCTTCTGTCATCTGCTCCAGCAAGTCTTTGCGTTGGTCATCACTCATATACTTAATAACCGGTTCGGCAACTTTACTGAACGCCTCTTCTTGTTTTTCATATTCTTTCTTTCGTACATCTGCAATAGAAGTTGAATTCATAATTTCTTCAACGCTTTTGAAAATGGTCATTGGCGTAATATTATTTGCCTCATTGTATTCTTGCTGAAGCTTTCTTCTTCTAGTTGTTTCTTCAATAGTCTTACGCATGGATTCGGTAATCTTATCGGCATACATTATAACTCTTCCGTTTACATTACGCGCTGTTCTTCCGGCTGTCTGCATAAGCGAGCGTTCGCTTCGCAAGAAACCTTCTTTATCGGCATCAATAATTCCGACTAAAGAAACTTCCGGCAGATCAAGACCTTCACGAAGTAGGTTTACACCGACAAGCACATCAAAACCTCCAATGCGCAGATCACGAATAATTTCCACACGTTCTAAAGCCTCAACTTCGCTGTGAATGTAACGGACTTTAATTTTTAATTTGTCTAGATAGTCGGTTAAATCTTCTGCCATCTTTTTTGTAAGTGTTGTAACTAGAATTCGTTCTTTTAATTCAACACGTTTGCGTATTTCACCAATTAGGTCGTCTATCTGTCCTTTTATTGGGCGCACTTCAATTTCGGGATCGAGCAATCCGGTTGGTCGAATTACCTGCTCAACAAAAACGCCCTGCGCTTGTTCCAGCTCGTAATTTGCCGGGGTTGCGCTAACATAAATTATTTGATTTGTTAGCCCTTGAAACTCCTCAAATTTAAGCGGACGGTTATCCAGCGCGCTTGGCAACCGGAAACCATGCTCAACCAAAACTTCTTTGCGAGATTTATCTCCGTTATACATGGCTCTTACTTGAGGAATGCTTACATGGCTTTCATCTATTATCAACAAATAATCTTTAGGAAAGTAATCGAACAAACAGAATGGACGAGATCCGGGCGGACGCGCATCCATGTGGCGGGAATAGTTTTCTATTCCGGAACAATAGCCAATCTCCCGCATCATTTCTATATCAAACTTTGTTCGCTGTTCAAGTCTTTGTGCTTCAACATATTTTTCTTCTGCCCAATAATACTTTAACCTCTCGCGAAGCTCTTCATCAATTGTTTGTATTGCTTTGTTTACCTGATCTCTTGTAGTAACAAAATATTTTGCCGGATAAATTGGAACGTTTTCAACTTGTTGAATAACATCGCCGGTAATAGAATCAATTATTGAAAGGCGTTCAATTTCATCTCCCCAAAATTCTATACGTACAGCTTCTTCGTATTGATAAGCCGGAATAACTTCCACCACATCTCCACGCGCGCGGAATGTGCCGCGTGTAAAATCAGCATCGTTGCGGGTAAAGTAAATATCAATAAGATTACGCAATAGTTTTTTGCGTTCTATAATTTGTCCTTTGCGCAAAAAGATAATTTGCCGCGCATATTCTTCCGGCGCTCCAATACCATAAATACAAGAAACACTTGCAATGATTATTACATCCGATCTACCTTCGATAAGCGCGGTAGTAGCTTTCAAACGTAACCGGTCAATTTCTTCGTTAACCGCAAAATCTTTTTCTATAAACAAATCTCTTTTTACAACATAGGCTTCCGGCTGGTAGTAATCGTAATAACTTATAAAAAACTCCACCGCGTTATTAGGGAAGAAAGATTTGAACTCTGAGTAGAGTTGAGCCGCTAAAGTTTTGTTGTGAGAGATTATTAATGTAGGGCGGTTATATTCCTTAATAACGTTGCTCATTGTGTATGTCTTGCCGCTTCCAGTAACGCCAAGCAAAACTTGATGCTTGTCTCCCCGTTTTAATCCTTCAACTAATTCTTGTATTGCACGGGGCTGATCGCCGGAAGGCTGATAATTAGATACTAATTCAAAATTGGGCATTTGTATTCTTTCTTTAATTCAAGCTGTAAAAGATAATATTAGATAGTGAATTTTGTGAAAAATTTTTTGTTTACTAATTAAGAATTGCCATAAAGAAATACTTAAATTAGTTTATTCAAATTCAAACGATGAGGAGAAAATGAAAATAATTGTACTGGCTGTGTTAGTTTTTATTTCAATTACCATAACCGCTCAGACACCCGATACAACTAAAAGCAAATGGGTTCCTTCGTTTGTTACAAGTATTGGTATCAACCAAATTGCTTTTACTAACTGGGTAAAGGGTGGCGAAAACTCAATTGCATGGACTTTAATTGGCAATTTTCATTATGATAAAATAAGCCCAACCGAATGGACATTCAAAAATTCTATAAAAGCAGCTTATGGGAGATCGAAAATTGGAAGCGGAGTTTATAGAACAACTGATAATGATTTATACATAGAAAATGTTGCTTCTTATAACCTTGGCTGGGCGGTTAGTCCGTTTATTTCTAATTCTATCCGCACTCAGCTTGCGAGCGGTTTCGATTATAAAGTAACTCCGGAAAAAGAAATTGCCAATTTTTTTGATCCCGGCTACATAACCCAAACCATTGGCTTTGCTTATGATAAATATAAAAGCATTGTTACTCGTATCGGACTTGGCTTTCAAGAAATAATTACAAATAAATTTACCCAATATTCAGATGACCCTTCTACAAAACAAGAAATCGAAACATTAAAATTTGAAACCGGTATTGAGTCTGTAACCGATGTTGATCTAAAGTTGGAAGAAAATATTGTTTACAAAAGTAAACTTCGTCTTTTCTCTCAGTTTAAAAGCCTGGATGTTTGGGATGTTCATTGGGATAACATTATTGCCGCTAAGGTTACAAAATATATATCTGTTAACTTTGGGTTACTACTTATTTATGAAAAAGCACAATCTTACAGAACACAAATTAAAGAAGGCTTGCAAGTAGGTTTTGTTTACACTGTATTTTAATGATGGAACAAGAATGACAATAAAAGAAAAACAAGAAGCAATCATACTAGAGTTTGAACAGCTTATCGATTGGGAAGAAAAGTACACAAGAATTATTGAGCTTGGCAGAAAAATGCCTGCTCTTGATGATATATACAAAACAGAAAAATATAAATTAAGCGGATGCCAGAGCCAGGTATGGATTAACGCTAAGTTAGAAAACGGAAAAATTGTATTTGAAGCAGACAGTGACGCGGCAATTGTAAAAGGTTTGGCCGCGCTTCTTGTTAGTGTTTATTCTAACCAAACTGCGGATGAGATTCTTGCTAATCCGCCGGAGTTTGTAAAAAAAATAGGAATTGATAATCATCTTTCGCCAACTAGAAAAAACGGATTGGGCGCGATGATGAAACAGATTCAGATGTACGCGGTTGCGTTTAAAGCTATGCAAAAAAAATAAAATATTGATAATTGGGCGGTAACCATGAAATCTGGTTTTGAAAACTACATAAAATCCATCTCGGCAAAATTCAAACATGAAGAAACAAGCGAGATGGGTTACCGCACTGATTTTGAAATTTTAATCAAGGAAGTTTTTGAATCAATCAATGTTAAACGTGTTGATCATGATGCAAAAGCCAAAGGTGGAAACAAGCCGGACTTCATAGTAGCCAAACACAACGTACCTATACTTTACATTGAGACCAAAGACATTGGCGTTAATTTAGACAAGGTAGAAAAATCCGAACAGATGGCAAGA
Organism: uncultured Melioribacter sp.; assembly: GCA_964631495.1. GTDB lineage: Bacteria > Bacteroidota > Ignavibacteria > Ignavibacteriales > Melioribacteraceae > Stygiobacter. The sequence continues at coordinate 118,619 of CAZVYT010000001.1, forward strand.
TACTTTGGTTACGCAAACTTAGTATTAACAGATTATGTTGAGTTCCGTTTTTATAGAAACGGTTTGCGCTACGAAGAACCGATCCGAATTGCCGAATATGACATAAAGCATCGAACGATCACGCCTATTCCGGAAAATTTTAATCACGCTGCAAAGTCTTTAGTTGATTTTGCTCAGTCGCATAAAGAGCCGATCCGTTCCGGCGAACACCTTTCCAAAATTATGGGTGGAAAAGCACAAAGAATCCGAGATAACGTAAAGCAGTTTCTTGTAAATGAATCGGAAAAAAATGCATCTATTATGAAAGTGTACGATGCAATTAAAAAACAGCTTGTTCACGATCTTACTTCGGAATCTTTTGCGGATATGTACGCACAAACTCTTGTTTATGGTTTATTTGTTGCCCGCTATTATGATGAAACACCCGATAATTTTTCCCGAAGGGAAGCCAGAGACCTTGTTCCAAAATCGAATCCTCTTCTTAGACATTTCTTTGATCATATTGTTGGAACAGATTTCGATACTCGGCTTGAATATATAGTAAATGAATTGTGCGAAGTATTTAGTCATGCAAACGTACCGGAATTGATGAAGCAATATTTTAACGATGATTTGTGGAGCAATACCCACGAAGGTCCCGACCCGGTAATACATTTTTATGAAGACTTCTTGAAAGAATATGACCCAGAACTAAGAAAAAAACTTGGCGCATATTACACGCCGCAGCCGGTTGTTCGTTTTATAGTAAGAGCGGTGGATCATATTCTTGAAACTGAATTCGGACTTGCACAAGGATTAGCAGACACAAACAAATTACCATCCGGCACACACAGAGTGCAAATACTCGATCCGGCTGTTGGAACCGGTACATTCATTAGCGCGACTATCAGAATAATTTATGAACGGTTAATTAAGAGCGGACAAAAAGGACGCTGGTCGGCTTATGTTCATCACGATCTTCTTCCGCGCCTTCATGGTTTTGAACTGATGATGGCGCCATACACAATTGCACATCTTAAACTTGGTATGGCTTTTAAGAAAACCGGCTTTTGGAAATTTAATAACCGGCTTGGTATTTATCTTACAAACTCTTTAGAAGAAAGTGAGCTACGGGACGATCTTTTTGCCGATTTTGGTTTTGCCGGAAGCATTGCGGAAGAATCCAAAGAAGCGTCCAAAATAAAAAACAGAACCCCTATCATGGTAGTTATTGGAAACCCGCCATATAGTATTAGTTCGGCAAATAAAGGGAAGTGGATACTAGAGCTAATAAAAGATTACAAGAAAAATCTAAACGAAAAGAAAATTAACCTTGATGATGACTATATCAAATTCATTCGCTTTTCTGAACACTTTATAGAGAAAAACAAAAGCGGTATTGTGGCGATGATTACAAACAATTCCTTCATAGATGGAATTACACACCGCCAGATGAGAAAGCACTTACTCGAAACATTCGATGACATTTATATTCTTGATCTTCATGGCAGCTCTAAGAAAAAGGAAAAAGCGCTGAATGGAGGTAAAGACGAAAATGTTTTCGATATACAGCAGGGTGTTTCTATCTCCATCTTCGTTCGTAAAAATGTTGAGAAAAAAATGCTTGGCTCGGTTTATCATACCGAACTTCATGGTTTAAGAGAAGATAAATTTAAGTCTCTTTCAGAAAGTAATTTGCAAAGTATTAGATGGGAGAAATTAGATTACTCGGAACCATTCTATTTCTTTGTACCAAAGGATTTTGGAGTAGATTCTATATATGAAAAAGGCTTTAAGTTAGACGAACTATTTCCCATTTCAAACTCAGGGGCTAAAACTGATCGTGATAGTCTATTCATCGATAAAGATAAAAACATATTGGCAAGAAGAATGCAAGTACTCCTTTCGGGTGAATATGATGAAAAATTCAAACTAGAATATAGAGTTATAAATTCTGGGAGTTATAAGCTTCCTGAAAAACTAAAGAAAAAAACATTTGATATTGATTTTGTGCAACCTATCCAATATAGACTTTTTGATTATCAGTGGATTTACTACGATCCTTCTTTAATAAGCCGCCCTGGTCATAAAGTGTTCAAGCACATTGTGTCAAAAGAAAATCTTGCATTATTAACCTGTCGCCAGCAAAGTACGTTTGATTTTCAACATGTTTTTATAACAAAAAATTTAGTTGACATCTGTACCGTCTCGTTGCAAACTAAAGAAACGGGATATGCTTTCCCGATCTATATATATTTCAAAGATGGAACGCGATTACCAAATCTCAAACAAGCAATTGTTGAGGAGATCGAAAAAATTGTAGGCATAGTTTCGCCGGAAGATATATTTGATTATATATATGCAGTTCTACACTCGCCGGGTTACCGTGAGAAATACAAAGAGTTTCTAAAAATAGATTTTCCGCGTGTGCCTTATCCTAAAGATTCAGAAAGTTTCAAAAAGCTTGTTGCGCTTGGCTTCGAGTTACGCTCACTTCACCTTCTTGAATCACCGAAAGTAAATAAATTTATTACTACATATCCCGTATCGGGTTCAGATACCGTTGACAAATTGGTTTACAAAGAGGGTAATGTTTTTATCAACCAAGATCAGTTCTTTGGTAATGTTCCGGAATCGGCTTGGGGTTTTTACATTGGCGGTTATCAACCGGCGCAAAAGTGGTTAAAAGACCGCAAAGGAAGAGCGCTTACAAATTCAGATATAGAGCATTACCAAAAAATAATTGTAGCTTTATCCGAAACCGAAAGAATTATGAATGAAATAGATAAAAGTAATTTGGTTTAGCAACCGGCGGCAAATTGTGACAGGCTGAAAATGATTGCCTCTAAAAAGTAGTTTTAATTTTTTTTACACCAAGCTCGTAAAGGCAAATGATGCTCATAGCAAAAAAACTGGTATACATTAGAATTGCAGACACAATTGTTAAGTAAACAAAATTTTTATCAACAAATCTTATCAACCAAATTGAACCAAAAGTAACAATTGTGGAAACAAGGGGTTCAATCAACAAAAAGGATTTCCAAAAGCCATTAATTGTGCTAAAATAAAATATTACGCCGAGAGAAAAGAAAATAAATCCCATTCCAAAAATATGATTGTGAGTAGAGATCAATAATTCATTAATTCCTTTTGGGTATTTGGATGGTATTTGAAATTCATCACTAACTTCACTTCCTCTTATTTGTTCAACCGTTCCCTCTTTTGTAGCCTTTGTTGTTTCATGCAGATAAATAAGCCCTACAGACATTCCAATAATTAATAGAATGATGTAGCTTATTAAAAACTTCTTTAGCGTTGTATCAAATGAGGCTAATGACTTTATCATAAACTATTAACCATTTTGTTTAGCAAAATTATTTTTTTTACGCCTGCAGTAACCGATCTGGAAGAAATTGTCGCACCGGAAATTGTTGCGATATCGTTACCGCTGCTTAAAGAAAAGTTTTCGCTTCTGCCTTGAAACTGATTTAGCCAACTTTTTTCTGCAACTCCGCCACCATACTGTTCTCGATATTTAATTATTTCTGTTGTCAACACTTCACCTTTTACATTTAATATCACAAGAAATGTTATTGGCATTGTTTTCCCGTAAACATTATCTAAATAGGCAACTGCAATTAGTTCGTTTTTCTCAAATACTTTCCATCTATATAAAGTTTCACCAAAAAACTTTTGACGAACAGTTCTTTCAATATCTTTTTTTGTATCACCAGGTATTACAAATTTTTCGAAAACCGTCTCAATGTTTTTACCAAGCAAAGCCGAGATAGATTTCTCGGCTTCTACTCGAAGATCATTTTGCGGGACGGAAATTAAAAGCAGTATTGATATAATGAGTTTGGTCATTCTAATTCCTACTTAAAACATATATCCAACACCAAAATTTATCAGAGTAGTTTTTTCTGAATTAAACTCTCTTGTCCTTGTTCCATAATCGATCTTAAAAACAACCTCATCTAAAGGTTTAACAGAGAGACCAACCATAAAATATTTGTAATGATTCTTTTTTAACGAGTCGCCGCCTATCTTTGTTTTAGATGCAGTATTATAATCTGTATATCTAACAAACGGAATTACTTGTGTTTCCCACTCAAGCAAGCTTCCAACATTGTATCCAAGGTCAAAATAAAATCCCTTTGATTCTTGCAGATTGTACTTCTCATAGCCTATTCTTCCATACTCAAAAACTCCAACAAAATTGTTTTTGTTATACTGCGCATGAACCTCGAAAAGACTGAAAGCGTTTGAGGATGTATCTCCCGACGCTTTATTATAAGTGAACGAAGTGCCAACTTTTAAACCGGGAATAGATGTATAGTCAATTTTAAAATTGTACATTGGATTTTTAGCATTAGCCATAAATCCTTTTCTTCTTCCGCTTCTAATTGCGTTGGTTTCCGAAAACTTTTCATTGTTTAATCCCTCCATAATTGCAAGTCTGTAATTGAGGCCTGCGTATTTTCCGTAGAAAGCCAAACCATTACCAAACCAGGTTGTAGGAATTATTTTATTATGATATTCGGGTCTTTCCACTCCAAAAAATAAAGGCGGTTCATGTGCTTCGTTTATAAGACCCACCGATGGAAGAATTACACCAACTTGAAATCCAAACCAATCAGCGTGATGATAATTAACATATGCCTGTTCCAATTCTAATTCGCCTTGTCCTCCTTGAACAAAATTGTGTTCAAGTTCCACCTCGGATTTCAATGACCATTTTTCACTCCACGCATAACCAAAGAATAAAACGAAGCGATGAAAATCTAAAGTTTGTTTAATGTTTCCTGCTGGATTTTCTTCGTGATTATAATGAAGCTCTCCGTAGCCTGATATTGAAGATTTCTTTTCAAAGAATTCATCGTTTTGTGCAAAAAGAGTAGATGCAAATACCAACAGTAATACAAGTGTACGTTTCATAATATTTCCAAGAATTGTTTAGTAACTTAGTAACAAAGTTAGGGTGGTTAGTTAATAGGCTCAATCCCCATTAATTGGTATTTTTTTTAGTTTTTTACTATTAATGGGGAGTTTCATTCCTTAACGCTTATTTAATAACTTTCTTTTATTATAAAACAATGAATGTCAATATTTTGAAATTCTGCCGAGACTGTATTGGCTTTAATGAGGTGATGAGGAAAAGAAAAATTAATGCTGAGTTAAAAACTCTGATTTATGTTTTTAGCAAGCTTTTGATTGTTCAAATCCATTGTTTAACAAAGAGAGAACTTGAGTATCCAAGATTTCTCTTGTAATTGGTTTTGTAATAAATTTTGTTGCTCCAGCATCAAATGCATAATTTTTTATTTGAATGTTACCAAATGCTGATATCATTACGATTGGTGTGCGCTTGTGTTTTTCGCCTTGCCTTAACTCTGCGGTAAGCTGTATTCCATCTTTCGAGTCGCGAAGAGATACATCAAGAAGAATCATATCGAATTTAACTTTTTTTATTATCTCATAAAATTGATTAACACTTCCCACGGCATAAACGTTAAAACGCTTCCTTAAAAAAAGATCAAGTAGATCACGCGCTAATTCATCATCATCTACAACTAATATATTTAGTAGATTGTTCAATGTACCTACAAATTGTTGTTATAATATTATTTACTGTGCGGACGATTTTCTGTAGCGAAAGATGTGTTTTTTGTGTTACAATTTATGTGACACAAGACAAATGTATTACCGGATCAATTTTATTCGGATAACAAAAGCTTTTTTGAAGGGATTAATAACAGAATAGAATAGACCTTATGCGCCTACTCTATTCATTAATAAATTCTGTTACTTAACCGGTTCTAATTTTTTTTCTGCGGTAGCAAATTCCCATACCGAAGCAAATCCTAGTTTAATAATGCTGGTCATTTTTTCATAATTTATTTTTTCTATATGATCTGTTGGCTGATGATAATCTTGATGCATTGCTGCCATTACTCCATAAACCGGAATATCCCTTGCTGAAAAAGATGCATAATCAGATCCGCCTGTTGGTCTTTTTGCCGCATTAAATCTTATTTCTAAGCCAAGATTTAAATCTTTATTTGCTTTTTCAAATATGTCTTTTAAAATCGGATATGCCTGGGTATAGCTAACTCCAAGTTTAATTCCTTTTGGATCAGATTCATCGCTTCTTCCAATCATATCGTAATTTAGGTTGAGAATAATGTTGCTAACCGGCGAGTATTTATCAACAAAATATTTAGAGCCGAGCAGACCTTTCTCTTCACCCGTCCAGCAAGCAAAAATAATTGTACGTTTTGGTTTTACTCCGGTTGCCGCAACAGCTTTAGCAATAGACATTACTCCAACTGTTCCCGATGCATTATCATCTGCTCCATTCCAAATGTAGCCATTGTTTGTGCCAACGTGATCATAATGTCCGCCAACAACAATAACTTCGTTTGGGTTTTCGCCTTCAATTATACCAATAATGTTTCTACCTCGTACAACTTTTGTTTTAACTGTAGTTTTTATATAAGCGTATTTTCCTTTTAACTCTTTTGATCCTGGTTTTAATTTTTGAGCGGCTTCTTTTTCAAATTCGGTAAGATTAATACCGCTTCCTTTTAATAGTTCATTTGCAATCAACTTGCTTATTGTAATTTGAGTTAAGCTGGAGCGTAACGTATCCTCGGGCAAGCTTATTCTGCGCGAGCCGGATTGAAGTCTTTTGTCTCCTTCATAAAATGGCGTGTTAAATCTAAATGGATAATTTGTTACCGCGCTCTGAAGCATGTCGGTGTCCGGAGAAAAATCTATAACACCAACAGCGCCAAGTTTTTCAAGCGCTTCGTTTCTTGATCTAAAATAATTCATTAACTTGGTTCTATCGGCAAGGTTTAATTTTTTATATGCAAGTGAGCCGGTATCTTTAATGCCAGGAAACCCGTTAATTCTTAATACAAGTTTTCCCTTAACATTTACATCTTTATAATCATCGTAACCTTTTTCCAAATCACTAAATCCATAGCCGACAAAAACAATTGGAGCTTCAAACTCAACGCCAACTCTTCCCGGAGACAAAGAAAAATCTGAACGTTAATTAAAGTTTGTTTTCTTTTTTGAATCTCCATCTTTTTGAATTAAGCTAAAAATTTGATCTTCGGAGGCTTCTGATTCAATAAAGTTAATATTCTGAAAATATGTTTTTTGCATTGGCGGTTGTTGTGCCCACCCAGCACCGGGAAATAAGCCTCTTCCTCTGCCACCTTGTATTTCTACATCGCCGGCTGGTTTAATTCCATATAATTTGAAAATACTTGCAATATAATCTCCGGCAATAAACTCACCGCGAGTTGCCGTTTCTCTTCCTTCTGTCCAATCAGAAGCTAAGAATTCTAATTGAGCTTGAACCGCTTCTTTGTTGATGGCATCAAGACCATTTTTTAGTGAAGTGGATTGGGCGAGAATTACTGTAGAACATAAAAAGAACAAAAAGAAAACTATGCTTCTATTAAAATGTTTCATTACAACCTCGTTAATTAAAAAGTTTTTTTATTTGTTGCTCATAACTTACTTGTGCTGTCCTATAAGGCCCACATCCGGACACTGATTACATTCGAATTGTAATGTCACGTGATGAATCCCAAATTTTTCCTCGAACATTTTTTCAATACGCGCGCGTAGTTCGTGGCTTTCGCTAACCATCATATCGGTTATATTTAGATGCGCTTCCAGGTGAACATCGTTTTCCCCAACCATCCAAATATGAACATGGTGGATATCGTCAACTTCCTCAAATTCTTCTACTTCTTTTTTTATCTTCTCAACATCAATTTGCGGCGGTGTTCCTTCCATCAACACATGAATTGCATCGCCAAGTATATTATAGCTCGCATAAACAATGTAAATACCAATAAGAAGAGTTAACGCCGGATCAATCCAAGTAAATTCCCAAAATGCAATTGCAATTGCTCCAATAATAACAGCAACGGAAGAAACCGAATCGCTTAGAAGATGCATATACGAAGAACGAATATTTAAACTGTTTTTTGAATCGCGTTTAAGAAGAAGCGTACCAACAATGTTTGCAATTAAACCAACCGCTGCAACAATGCTCATTGTAATCGGCTCAATTTGCTGCGGATTCATAAAACGTTTAACAGCTTCATAAAAGAGAAAGGCATAAATAACTATTAGGGTTGATGAATTAATTACCGCGGCAAGAATCTCTGCGCGCTTTAACCCAAAAGTATGCTTATAGGAATTTTCATTTTTCTTTAGCTGAATTGCGAAATAAGAAATAAGAATTGAAACGCCATCGCTAAAATTGTGTAGAGCATCAGAAATTAAAGCAAGACTGTTTGATAAAATGCCGCCGATAATTTGAACTATTGTTATTACAAAATTCAGCAGTATCGCAATAAAAAGTCGGCTCTTGGTTGATTCGAAAGTGCCTTTATGATTATGTGAGTGAGTGTGCGTCAATAGATTTTTTGTGCCGAATTTATAACGATGTAAAAATCAACATCGCCAAAACGAAAAACAAATTTTACTAAATAAAAAATTGGCTGATTCAAAAGTAAAAACACAGATGATGCCGAAATCTTCAACTTGCGTTTTGTGTACAAAATAGCAGCATAAATGTTTTGTTTAATCTCTATGTACTTTTGAGTCAGCCTATTATTAACGTTTCTAATGTTGTTATAATTTTACAAATCTTTCTTTAAATGCATCCAATTCTTCAATCAGTTCTGTTGGAAGACGCTCTCCTAAGCTTGTAAAATACTCTCGAATTCTTTCTGCTTCGTTAAGACCAGCACTTTTATCAACAAAGAAAAGTTCTTTCTTTGTTTCTTCAGACAAATTAAGTTCTGTCAAATTAATTGCATCTTCTGTGGGAATATTTCCAAACGGCGAATAAACTGCTTTTCCGGTTCCTTCAATCCTTTCAAAAATCCAATTTAGTACTCGTAAATTTTCTCCGAATCCTGGCCATAAAAATTTGCCATTAGCATCTTTTCTAAACCAATTCACATTAAATATCTTTGGAAGTTTTTCTGGTTCGGCAGTTTTTCCAATCTTAATCCAGTGTCCAAAATAATCTCCCATATTATATCCGCAGAAAGGAAGCATGGCAAATGGATCGTTTCTTAGCTGTCCAATTTGATGCGCCGCCGCCGCCGTTGTTTCGCTTGAAACAGTTGCGCCTACAAATGTACCGTGCTGCCAGCTAAATGCTTCATATACTAAAGGAATAAAAGATGCTCTTCTTCCACCAAAAATAATTGCACTAATTGGAACACCATTTGGGTTTTCCCAGTCTGGGTCCATTGTAGGGCATTGTTTTAATTGCGCAGTAAATCGAGAATTTGGGTGTGCTGCCGGATTAGGCATTTCGGGTGTCCAATCGTTTCCTTTCCAATCAAATAAGTGTGTTGGTTTTTCAGAGGTCATTCCCTCCCACCAAACATCGTTATCATATGTTAATGCTGTGTTTGTAAATAGAGAATTTTTCTCGATTGTTAAAAATGCATTGGGATTTGAATTCATTGAGGTACCCGGAGCAACACCAAACATTCCATATTCTGGATTTATAGCACAGAGTCTTCCATCTTCTCCAAATCTCATCCATGCAATATCATCACCAACCGTTTCAACTTTCCAGCCGGGCAAAGAGGGCTTTAGCATTGCTAAATTTGTTTTTCCACATGCGCTCGGAAATGCGGCAGCAAAATAATGTTTCTTTCCTTCCGGCGAAGTTATACCAACAATTAACATGTGTTCGGCAAGCCATCCTTCTTCCTTGGCAACTTTTGAAGCGATTCTTAGTGAAAAACATTTTTTACCAAGTAATGCGTTTCCACCATATCCGCTTCCGTAAGACCAAATTGCCCTTTCTTCTGGAAAGTGAACTATATACTTTGTTTCGTTGCACGGCCAGGGAATATCTTGCTTTCCGTTTTCCAAAGGAAATCCAACTGAATGAACACAAGGAACAAAATTATCACCAATTATTTTCATTACTTCACTGCCCATACGTGTCATTATTTTCATACTAATAACCACATAAGGAGAATCGCTTAGTTGAACTCCAATCATGGAATTTTTTGATCCAACCGGTCCCATCGAAAAAGGAATGACGTACATTGTTCTGCCGCGCATTGTACCTTCAAACAAATTCGATAACTTGGCTTTCATGTCGGCGGGATTCATCCAATTGTTTGTTGGACCGGCGTCAATTTCTTTTTCGGAACAAATAAATGTTCTGTCTTCAACCCGCGCAACGTCTTTGGGGTCGGACTTGAAATAGTAACTATTTGGTTTTTTCTCTTCGTTAAGTTTTATGCAGCTGCCGCTCTCCGTAAGCAGTTTAATCATTGATTGGAACTCATCTTCTGAGCCATTGCACCAATGAATCTTTTCTGGCTTACAAAGAGCAGCCATATCGTTTACCCAATTAACAAGTTTTGTGTTTTGAGTCATAGGTCTCCTTTAAAATGATTTAAATAAATCTGTTTGCTTTCAAAGTAATAAATTATTCTACTAGATCAAATCGTTTTCTGATATGTTTAACGACAGCGCCCGAACTATAAATCTTATTAGATCATAATAATACTTTTTGTAAATTTTCCTTGTGTAAAGTAAAATTGGCTTACATTTTTATAAATTAACATTGTTGTTTAAAGAATTCGGTATTTACTTTATGGAAAACACATTTTACACTTTATTCGACTTGGAGCGAGTAAAACAAAGTCCTAGAATTAATGACTATCGTTCCCCTTTTCAAATTGATAGAGATAGGATTATTCACTCATCTGAGTTCAGGCGCTTGCAAGGAAAAACTCAAGTATTCTTACCGGGCGAGTATGATTTTTACAGAACACGTTTAACTCATTCAATAGAAGTTGCTCAAATTGGCAGATCAATATGTAAATACCTGTTCGCATCAGAAACGGATATTCTAAATGAATCTTATTACATAGATTCCGATTTAGTTGAAGCAATTTGTTTAGCACATGATTTAGGTCATCCGCCATTTGGACACGCAGGAGAGCGAACTCTAAACAGACTGATGAAACGATATGGCGGCTTTGAAGGCAACGGTCAAACGCTTCGCCTCGTAACAGAAATTTTTTACCGCCGCGATGATCAACACCGCGGTTTAAATCCTTCGCGCGCATTTCTTGATGGTATCCTTAAATACAAAGCCACGTTCAAGGATTTCAAAAATCCCGATAATCATTTTGTATATGACGAAGATAAAAAGTATCTCGATTTTATCTTTGGCAAAGCAAAGTACCGCGCTACTCTAAAAACAGCCAACCAGCTAAATGATTTTAAAAGTATTGAATGCCAGATAATGGACTGGGCAGATGATACTGCTTACGCAATTAATGATTTAGTTGACAGCATTTCCGGCGGATTTATTACTATTGCTAAACTATCTCAATGGCAGAACGAGCAAAAGCTAAACGAGCTTCACGCTTCTATCTTAGATGAAATCATAAGCTGGATTAAGAAGGGCAATTTCAAAGCAAAGTTTGGCGCGCAGATTGGCTTTTTTATTCGCTCATGCAAACTAAAAAAACGTAAAACTTTTATGGATAAATATACCAACCGATATAAATATGAGCTCGAAATTCCACAAGAAGTTTTAGAACGCGCTAAACTTTACAAAAAAATTTCTGTTGATCTTGTTTTTCGCTCTTCCGCATTGCATCAAATCGAGTTTAAGGGCAACTCAATGATTGAAAGCATTTTTAATTTATTTGAAAAGAATTACGTAAAACAGCTTGGCAACACAAAACTACTTCCGGATTTCAACGATAAATTAATTCGGAAAGAAAAAAATGAAAAGATGCGCGCAAGAATGATTTGTGATTACATTGCCGGTTCTACAGATTCATACGCAACAAGAATGTACAGAAGATTATTCGATATAGAATACAGCGCATTAACAGATTTAGCTTAACATAGCTTCATTTTTTTTATCAAAAAAGAACAACAGCTTATTTAGTACGGCATCTACCACAGAATCGGGACACGAAGCTCCGCTTGTTACTGCAATAGTAATTTTTTCTTTTGAAGGGAGATATGATTTTGTGTTTATCATTTTATCGGTATGCAAGTTATAGTGAATTATTTCTTCTTTAGAAATAATTTCGTCAGCGCCGGCAATAAAATATGTTGGAAATTTTTGCTCAAGCAGTTCAACTAAGTGAGAAGTATTTGAACTGTTATATCCCCCGATTACAATAGCCAAGTCGGCAGATTCATTCATCAAGGCAATAGTTGCAGATTGATTATCGTTTGTAGCATAACATAGCGTGTCTCGTGTATCTGCAAAATGATTTTGAAGTTTATCTTCTCCGTACTTATGTATCATTGCTTCTTTTAGTAAATCTGCAATCGCCTGAGTTTCGCTGGCAAGCATAGTTGTTTGGTTAACTACGCCAATTCTTAATAAATCGCTCTCTGGGTTAAACTTTTCAGAATATTTTCCTTCAAAAAAAATATAGAATCGGTCAACTTCAAATTTACCCGTTATAATTTCTGCCAATACTTTTGCTTCTTCTAAATCACGCACAATTACAGAAGCGGCATTTTGAGTAGTGTGAGAAAAAGTGGCGCGAGTTTCTTCATGTTTGGCTTTACCATGAATTATTACAGTGTAATTTTTATCGCCAAGAGATGCGGCTCTGTTCCAAACTTTTTCTACGAATGGGCAAGTTGTATTATACTTAACAACATCAATTCCTTTATTTATTAACAGCTTCTCTGTTTCAATCGTTGTTCCGAATGCGGGAATAATTACAACATCTTTATTTGTAATTTCGCTCCAATCAATCAGCTGCTTGCCGTAATTATCCATTATAAAATTAATGCCCAATTCTTGCAGATCTGAATTCACTACCGGATTGTGAATCATTTCGCTAAGAAGAAAAATTTTTTTACCGGGGTTCTCTTCAATTGTGCGATGCGCAATTTCAATTGCGTTTTCAACGCCGTAGCAAAAACCAAAATGGCGTGCAATAAGAAACCGAACCGAACCAAAGTCCAGTTCGGTTGGAGAAAAATCTTGTTTACGTGGATCTTCTGCTTTACGCGCAGTTTTAATTTTAGAGATAATTTGACTGCGGTATTGCTGCGGTATATCGAACGATTTCATTATCGGTTTTTATTTGGATTTAATTTGCTTCTCTAAGAAATCAACTTGAGAAACAAAGGAATCCCAATTTTTATCCGTTCTCCCAACTTCTCTACATTTATCAAGCGCTTTTAATGCTTCGGTTGTTTTGTTCTTTTTATAAAACAATTTTGCCTTAACAAAATATGGGTAGTGCCCACCATTAAGAGAAATTGCTTTTTCGATCCATTCAAATGGTTCATCACCATATATGTTATTATCCGCCGCATAATTTGCTGCCTGCGAATAATTTTGCCAACTATCCGGCTTGTTTGCTATAGCTTCTTTTATTTTTACATAAACCTGGCTTACCAAATCAACTTCCACTTTGAAAGAAGCTTGCAGTTTTTCCCATCTAACAAAAACCGATGCCGATGATTGATTAAGATTATCAAACGAGTAACACAAGTTATCAACAAACTGACCTTGCGAAGGCTTAACCTGAATCCGTAATAAATCGGATTCTTGCTTGTAATTGTACGCGCCCCATTGTTTATCAACTTTGTTCAGAATTATAGTCCATTCTGTTTCTGTTGGAATAATAAACAAAGAGTACTTACCAGCAGGCACTTTGTTTCCCTCAAGAACTACGTCTGTGGTAAACTGTATTGTGGTTGCTTCATTTGCGCCTGCGCGCCAGATCTTATTATGAGGAACTAGTTCGCCCCAAATTTTTCTGCCATTCACAGACGGACGGCCATAATCAATTGTAATTGTTGTATACCCAACAACTTGAGAAACAGTTGCACGCGGACTAAGTTTTGGTAAATCAACCTGAGCAAATAAGTTTATTGTTGTAATTAAAAACAAAAGTGAAAGTTTTATACGCATTTTTTCATCCTATTTATATTTTATTTTTCTAAACTCAATTAATGTTTCAGTTAAAGATATGAAGCTGTTGGTTATCATTCCAGAACATTAATTATCCATTAATATTATTTATTTGCTAGAATTTATTAACAAACATTCCAGCAAAACCGCGGCTCTTTGAAAAATTCTTTATCAAGATTTTTTACATTCTTTTGTTAAAATATTTTTTGGTGTTGTAATAATTCGGTTCCTTTTTTACCTTTTTTATACAAACAATAGATATCGGTTTTTAATTCCCAAAACAAGTTTAGGTTAATCTAACTTCTGTTTCTAATTTTGAGTCATCCATAAACTATTCTTTTGTTCAAATGAAAAAAATCTTTTTCACATTAATATTAATCTTTTCGCAGCTTAACGCACAAGTAAAACTTGATACTTTAAACATATCCAATGTTATTGAAGGAATTACCCACTTAAAAATATCGGATGCAGCAGTTCCTTGGTCTATTAATGTTTTAGAGATTGATTTAACAAATCAAAAAATTAAAATTGAGTCCGTTAAAGCGGCAAATCAAATTAAGGGTAACGAACGGATATCTGTGTTGGCTAAACAAAACACATACGAAAACCATAAAGTTGTTGCGGCAGTCAACGGGGATTTTTATCACGCGGGCGGAATTCCAACAAATCTGCAAATTAGAAACGGGCAAATTATTACAATGCCAATTGCAAGAACTGTAATTGCTTTTGATGTTTTTAATAAGCCGATTATGAACACTGTTACTTATTACGGAAAAGTTATTGCCAAATATAATTCTTATAAAATTGATGGTGTTAATATTCTTCGAAATAATAATTTGGTGTTGTTTAACAAGTACTGGGGCGAATCAACATTAACAAATTCTTCCGGAAGAGAAATACTTGTACAAAGAGTTAAGCAGTGGGTTGTAAACGATACTGTTAAATGTGTTGTAAAGAAAATCCAATTCGGGATTGGTAACATGCTAATCCCCGATACTAGTTTTGCGGTTTTATCGTGCGAGAGTTCGACTAATGATTTTACAAAATTTATTCATATCGGAGATACAATAAAAATATTTAACTCAATTTCTCCGGCTAATCCCAGAATAAAAGAAGCTATAGGCGGATTTATACAAACTGTTAAAGATGGAAAAGTTTATGTTGATCCGAGCTACATAAAAGAGAAAAGACCACAGCATGCATTGCAGCGTCACCCAAGAACAGCAATTGGTTTCTCACAAGACTCTACAAAACTTTTTTTAATAACTGTTGACGGAAGACAAAAACAGAGCGTTGGAATGACATTACATGAGCTAGCCGATTTAATGATTAAGCTTGGGGTTTCTTATGGCTTGAATTTGGATGGAGGCGGTTCAACAACAATGGTTGTTAACGACTCGATTGTTAATAATCCTTCCGGCGAAATTGAACGCGCTGTTGGTAACGGATTGCTGATTATTTATAGAGAATGAATACACTTAAAATAAAAACTAATGAGGAAGAACTATGGAGTTCAAACAAGTTGTTGAACAAAGAGCATCGGTAAGAAATTTTACGGATACGGCTATTCCAGAAGATAAAATAAAAGAAATGATAAAATATGCTGGGATGGCGCCTTGTGTAGGCGGCAAAGAACCTTGGAAATTTATTGCTGTAATGAATAAAGATATTATTAATAAAATGTCCAAAGCGGTAAAAGACAAGTATGATGAAATTATTCCGAAGAATGATGAGCGAATTACCGAAAATGTTAAGCGCACGGTAGAACTTTTTTCTTCTGTGTTTACTAAAGCACCGGTTGTTGTTGCGGTATTAAACGAGCCATACATCGCAATAATTGATAGGGCAATTGAGAACTCATCTTTTACACACGAACAGATTAATTCTCTTAGAAACCATCCCGATATCCAAACCATTGGCGCGGCAATACAAAATCTTTTGTTGGCTGCTGTTGATTTAGGATACGGAGCTTGTTGGTTAACAGCTCCAATGGTTGCAAAAAATGAGATTTGCAAATTACTAAACATAAAAGAACCGTATTCTCTAATGGCTTTGGTTGCAATCGGCAAGCCGGATATAAATCCTATTCCAAGAACAAAAGAGCCGGTGGAAGATATTTTAGAATTTGTAAGATGATTAACTAAGAAAATTGTTTCTGTGGTTTATTTGCCGAACAACAATATACTTTTATTACAATTTTCTATACGGACATTTGTCGTTATTTTATCAACAACATTTTCTTTGAAGAAATAAAATTATCCGCTCTCAACGCACAGAAAAAAACACCAGAAGAAAGCGAAAAACTTAGAGCGTTGAGCGAAGCACTATGTGTTCCGGCTTGTTGGTATTTATCAACTAAAGCTGCTACTTCGTTTCCGAGTAAATCGTATACTTTTAAACTAATGTTGCTTGGTTTTGTTAAGCTGTACTTAATTGTTGTTTCTGGATTAAACGGATTTGGATAGTTTTGTTTAAGTTCAAATGCAAGTGGGATTTCTTTTTCCGTTTTATATCCAGTTGAATTATCATTCTTGAAAAAATAAATGAGTGGTTCATCAAGCAAAGCTCTCCAGTTGCCCCAAGAATGACCTTCCGGCACTTCGATGTAATTATATTCATAGCCCTTGCTGTCAAATATACTTTTCATTTGCAACGCATTGCTCTGTGTATCGTAAATTGTTCCGGTGCTCATAAATATTTTAAGTGGAAGCTTTGCTGCATTTGTGTAAAGATCATAAATCTGCTTGTTTGCTTGAAACGCTGGAGAATGAATTCCAATCAATCTAAAAACATCCGAGCGATAAACACCAAAGTAAGCGGAATTAAGTCCGCCGAGAGAAGTACCAAGAATCGCGCGGCTATCAGCACTTTTTTCTGTTCTGAAATCAATATCAATTTTCGGCACTAATTCATCAGCCGCAAAATCTGCAAACTTTTTATTTATGGTGTATTCGCTTCCTCTTCTATTGGTTCCGCCGCTAGGAGAGCTGCGCGGATCTATAAAAACCGCAATAACAGGTTTAATCTTTTTTTCGTGAATCAGATTATTCAAAACATGAATCATGCTTCCAAGTCTTTCGTCAGAGTACTCGTGACCATCGGTTACATAAATTGTTGGAAGTTTACTCAACTTATCATATCCGTTAGGAGTATAAACCTTGTAATATACTTTATAGCCAAGCTGTTTACTGTCCACCGAAAAATTATCGGATAAATTTCCGGCAGGCACCTTATCATTATATAATGTTTCTTTTGGATAAGCCCAGCCGGGCATTCTCAATTCCGAATTATATGTTCCAACCCCGCTGTACTGTCTATTTGGATTTTCAGGATCCGTGATCCAGCTACCGTTCACTACAATTTTATAATCAAGTCGCGCTGTAATTGGAAACGATTTAACACACAGCCAAACATTGCTTAAACCAACTTTGGCTCCGCTAAAATTTCCTGTTGTTGGCGACCAGCCGTTAAAGTCGCCAGCCCACACAACAGAAGTCGCGTTGCCTCTATATGTAAGAGCAACCGTATCTTTAAAAGTGAATGGAATGTTCTTGTTTGCGGCAAGAGTATCAAAAAATTCAACTACTGCATAAGCGCGTTTGGTTTCGTCGGGAATGTTACAAACCGAATCGAGCTTAGCTTTATATTCTCTAAATGATTTAAAGGGATATTTTATTTGTGCTGATATTAATGAACTTAGAATTAAACACATCAAAAATATTTTCTTTTTCATTTAATTCTCGTTTGTTGCAAGAAAAATAATAATTGTGTTGATGTGAATGAAAGAGATATTTAATAAATATCAAGAAAACCAAGTATTGTTTTTTGTTGGGCTAGTTTTGAAAACGAACTGCTGTGTTTGGGCGGTTGAAAAACAACAAAGCTGGTCTGGCTTTGTTGTTTTTGTTTTTACTTTATTAATAACATTTTCTTTGAAGAAATAAAATTACCTGCTCTAAGCGTATAGAAATAAGCACCGGAAGAGAGCGAAGAACGTTGAGTGTTGAACGAAGCAGTGTATGTACCGGCTTGCTGAAATTCGTTTACAAGCGCCACTACATCATTTCCAAGAACATCGTACACTTTTAAGCTTACATTGCTTGGTGTTGTTAAACTATAACTAATTTTTGTTTCTGGGTTAAATGGATTTGGATAGTTTTGGCTTAGCTCAAATTTTGATGGAACTTCATTTGAAATTTGTTTAACAGATGTAATTCCAAATTCAGAAAGATCTCTTTTCCAAACAACACCGGCACTTGTTCCTAAATATAAAACTCCGTTGCTTAGAATTAAAGTTCTGCCATTTGTACTTGCCGGTAAACCAGTATTAATAGCGCTCCATGTAGAGCCATTATCAGAAGAACGAAACACTCCGCCATCTTCTGTAGCAACAAAAATATTTTGTCCAGTTGCGACTATTGCATTTACATTTTTATATGTTAATCCGTTGTTGGTTGTTTTCCAACTTTTAGCGTCATCGGTAGATACATAAATTCCATCAAGTGTGCCCACAAAAATATTTGTGCCACCGTCTGTTCTTGGTGTTTCTGCAAAGCCCTTAACTGTTGTGCTTGAAGAACCTATTAATGTTGTCCACGTATTTCCATTATCTGTAGTTTTGTAAGCATAAGGACCTTGCCCAACAAAAGAATAATTTTGTGTAACATAAAAAGAATTTACAATGTGTGTTGTACCACCTGCGCTTGCCCAGCTTGAGCCATTATTTGCAGATCTAAAAAATCCGCCGCCGCCCGTTCCCGCAAGAATATTGCTTCCCATAAACGCAACTGCATAAATAAATGGAACGGAAATTCCGCTTGCGGTTGAAGTCCAGGAATCTCCTTTGTTATTCGAAAGAAACACTCCGTTTCCGTTAGTTCCGGCAGCTATTGATGTACTGTTTACAGCAAGCGAGTAAACTTTTAAGTTTGAAAGTCCCGAATTTTTTTGAACCCAGGTCTGGTCAGAATTAGCAGAAAAGTAAACTCCGCCTCCATTTGTTGCGGCAAAAAGTGAGTTACCGGTTTTAGCCAGCGCTCTTACATCACTACCAAAAGCGGTATTCAAAGCCTTCCATTGTGCAGAAGTAATCGCTGCCGTAATCAAAATAAGAAGAATTGAGAAATGTATTTTCTTTTTCATTTCATACTCCTTTACCTTATTAATAACATTTTCTTTGTTGATATAAAACTTCCGGTTCTAAGCGTATAGATATAAACACCGGAGGTTAGTGAAGAACGCTGAGTGTTGAACGAAGAGCTATATCTTCCGGCTTGCTGAAATTCGTTTACAAGAGTTGCTATTTCATTTCCAAGAACATCATATACTTTTAAGCTTATATTGCTTGGCTTTGTTATGCTGTAAGTAATTGTTGTTTCCGGATTGAATGGATTTGGATAGTTTTGTTCTAAATTAAAAACGGTTGGCAATTTTTCTTCATTAACTTTAATTGAGGTTATTGCCTTTCCTCTTTTAAATACACCAGAACCATTGCTCAACACAAACAAATTACCGCCGCTTGTTTTATGCATTGAAGTAAGCATTCTTGAAATTAAACCGCCACTGAAATCTGTGTGGGTAGCGCCAAAATCAGTTGAAACAAACACACTAAATGCAGTAGTGACAAACAAGGAATCATTTGCCCCAAAGAGTATTGATTTTACGTTCTCACTTCTAGGCAACGATACTTTTTCCCAGTTAACTCCATTATCTGATGATTTTATATAAAAATTTCCACCAAAGTTGATGTACAAATTATTTTTTGTATCAGATATATGATTAATAACATCTATTACGCCATCCAAATTGGTTGCCGGGTTATTCAACTTGCCCAACAAAAAACTGCTCCAAGTGGCTCCATCGTCGGTTGATTTATAAAATTTCAATTCGGAAGAAGCGTATAAATCTCCGTTCGGTTTTTGAATGATCGACTTTATCATGCTGTTATTTCCAAACGATGTAAGTTTTGTCCATGCATCACCATTGTTTGTTGTTCTATACATTCCTCCGCCCGTTGCTGCCAATATTGTTCCCTTACTGGTAACAACTAATTGATGAACATATTGCTGTGTTCCAATAACAAACCCGCTTCTAACATAAGCCCATGTAGATCCGCCATTTGAGCTCCTCATTACTCCATCGTTTACGCCAACAAAAATGTAATTGTCTTTCTCGCAAACACTCGAATGCATTCCCGAATAACCATGTATTTTAGTCCAACTCGCACCACTATCGTTGCTCATAAATGTAGAGCCGTCAGTAGTTGCATAAAATTTTCCGCTTTTCCCTTCAAAGAAATTGTTAACATTGGAGGCAAAAAAACCGTTGTGCGATACCATAAAATTTGGTGCCGCTTGAGGAGATTTGAAGAGACCAAACCCTAATTGGTTTACAATTACTTCGGAATTCTTAGTAGTAACAATTGATGAATTAATACCAGTAATTTCTAACCCGGTAAAAAAACTATTCCACGTCGCCCCTTTGTCGGTGGATTTAAGCAGCCCAGAGACACGACCTGTTACAAAAATGTCGCCATTATCTGCCGCCGCAATTGCCTTTGGTTCAATGATGCCCGAAGGAATAACAGTGGTCCACGTTTCTCCCTTGTCTCTAGAAATTTGCAATATTGTACCGGTTAAGCAATAAAGCACTCCATCATTATGGAATAACATTACTCCTAACGCGAATAATGTTTGAGTGTTCAACTTCTTCCAATTATTTCCCGCGTCTGTAGATTTATATATTCCATTGTTTTCGCTTAGGACTATGTAGAACTCATCGTTGCTTAATACAACCATGTCTCTAATATTTTGGTTTGGTAAACCATTTAATGTTGGAAAGGTCCATGTATTACCGCCATCTACAGATTTAGCAACTTCTCTTCCTAGGTTTGCCCAAAGGGTTCCATTTGGTGTTTCGGTTGTTGGACCTCCGCCCCAGATTTGATCTTTAAGTTTCGTCCATGAACTTCCGTTATCTGATGAAACAAAAACACGAACTTCGTTAACAAACGAAGCTGATATATATAACTTTCCGGTTAATCCTTTTTTTAACGAGCCAATTGCTGTGAATACTTTGTCTGATGTAATAAGCCCTTTGTTTGAAGAAAACCAGCTGTTTCCATTATCTGTTGATTTATAAATTCCTCCACTAGAAGCTCCAACTAAATCTCCATTATCTGCACGTAGTAAAAATTCCGCGTGTCCGCCAATGGGACCTTTTGTTTGAACCCATTGAGAGAATGCAACATTAAACGAAAGAAGAAAAAGCACAACACCTATATATATTCTGATTTTCATTTTAACTCCCACTGCCTCTAAACTTATTTTATTAAATTCATTTTTTTCGTTGAAACAAAACCATTGGTTTGCAATGTGTAGAAATAAATTCCGGAAGAGAGAGAAAAGTGTTGAGTGTTGAACGAAGCGCTATATGTTCCGGTCTGCTGAAATTCGTTTACAAGTGTTGTTACTTCATTTCCAAGAACATCATATACTTTTAAACTAATGTTGCTTGGTTTTGTTATGCTGTAAGTAATTGTTGTTTCGGGATTGAATGGATTTGGGTAATTCTGGCTAAGCTCAAATGATGATGGGGTTTCATCACTTGTTTGTTTTACAGATGTAGCAGCGTTCGCCATTTTATAAACTGCTGCCGTAGATCCACTACTTTGATAATCATACAAAAACAAGTTTTGTGATGTAACGGCAAAAGAGGTACTGCTGGTTGCGGCATTTAGAGCCGCTAAACCGATAGTAGAAACCGCATTCCAGTTTGCGCCATTATCAACAGAAGAAAAAATTGAAACTTTTGAATCCAAGAAACCAATTGTTGCAACATACAGCGTGTTGCCAAACCCGGTAAATGCTTTCGAAATTTGGAATGATGCTGGATCGGGCAATCCTTTGCTTGCGCTTTCCCAAATCTTTGATGTAGAATTAAATTTATGAACGCCGCTTCCAGAGGTTATTCCATAAACTGAGCCATTGAAATTAATTACATACGTAATAGCAAGTGCTGGATTGCCGGGATTGTTAATTACCCATGTTTGACCGCCATCTGTAGAAACAACTGCGCCAGTTCCAACAATCATTGAAACCATTGTATTTCCAGAAGCAGCAAAGTAAGCCATATTACCGCCAGCAGTGGTATTAATTATTGTTTCTTTCCATGTTAAACCATTATCGGTTGATGTATAAAATGATTTCCGGTTAGAAATGGCATATAGCTTATCGCCATCCGATGTCATCCAAAGAATTGCTCCGTTTCCGGTTACTGTGGGAATAGTTGACTTTTGCGCCCAAGTCTCTCCACCATCTTTTGATGAATAAATACTTTTACCGGAATTGGCGGTAAGTGCAAATATTTCATTTTTATAATTGAACATATAATAAACATCATACGGAAATTTACTTATGATGTCGGTCCACGTTGCTCCATTATCTAAAGATCTATAAACGTGGAAACCGCTAAACGAACCGTATAAAAACAGTGTGGAATTGTATGCATGCAAGCGGCCGGAGAGACCAACATTTTGCGTACTCACTTTTGTCCACTGAGCATTAACGGTTATAGTTAATGCTATTATCAATAATAGTAGAAGTCTTATTTTCATACTTCCTCCTGAGAAGTTTATTGTATGCCGCTATCTTTTATTCAACAAAAACCAAATACGAACTCGAAATAGTTTCCCTCTATGGAGCTGCGCTCGGATTCGCAATTGGTTGTAACGGATCTTTATATAGTTTAATTCACTTTTACATTAACACTTTTTACTATTTCAGAAATAAAATAGTATTTCTTTCCGCCGGCAGTTGTAAACGAATAATTGTACTTAACTACAAAGATCATACATTCACCGCTAAAGCTTGCTAAGTCGGCTGCTGGAATTGTATAGCTTCCATTATCAACTATTTCTTGATAAACTTTTGCTTGAGCTTTGTTGCTAACATTTACAATTTGAATGAGAGCTTTAGCTGTTGAAGGATTCGACCATCTAATTTGAATTCCGCTTGCTTTTGATATGCTTGAATTAGCAGTAGGGGAAGAAATCGTAAAACTGTTTGGGCTTCTTACACTTCCGGTTAACACAGGCACGCCATTTCCACCGGCTACGTTCCAGTTATGGTTAGTTCCATTCCAGTTTAGGCTTAACTGATTAAGCGGGTTGTTTATATCGGGAGCCATATAATAAGTTTTTCCGCCGGAAGAAAGTTTACCTAATGAATTACTGTTAACAGTAACAACACCGGCATCAACGCCACCATTTAATATACCCGAAGCGGCGTTAGCTTCAACATCTGGAAAACCGGAAATTGGAGCTGCAATACCATAATTAATGGAAGCCATAGCTCCGCCGTAATCTGCTTGTTCTGAAAAACTTGGCATTGGTTGTCCCGTTGGATTAGTTATATCTTTAGCATCGTTGGGTTCGGTAGGATTATCTTCTTTTTTACAACCTGTTACAACCAGCAGCAATAAAACAACTAAAAAGAAAAATGTGGTTTTTATGTTATTCATTTTATTTCCTTTGAGAATGGTGAATACAATTTTTCACGCTACCTTTAATACCGCATTAATTATTTAACTTATTAGTAAATGACTTGTTTAAAGTAATAGGATGGCGTGTCTGCTTCAATACGGCAAATTACGTATTTAGCGTATGGTTGTTTTATTTGTGATAAGTATTAGATGATTTTATGTTTTATCGCTTTCTGAACCGCTTGAATTTTATTATGTACTTCTAACTTTCGGTAAATATTTTCGATATGTTTTCTGACTGTTGCAGGCGAAATAAAAAGTTGTTCGGCAATTTTCTGGTAATCAAGTCCACATTTTAATTGTTCAAGAACCTCTATCTCTCTTTTTGAAAGCTCAAAATCAACTTTTTCTTTTTCAGAAAAAACAAAATCCGATTTGCGCAAGAGAGTTAAAGTTTTAGCGGCAATAATTGGAGACATCGGCGCGCCGCCTTCCATAATCATCTTGATGCTACTAAAAATTTTATCGGGAGATTCATCTTTTAATAAATATCCGTTGGCGCCAGCTTGAATCGCACTAAAAATCTTTTCTTCATCATCAAAAACCGTAAGCATAATAACTTTAATGTTAGAAAATTTTTCTTTGATCAGTTCGGTAGCTTTAATGCCATCCATAATAGGCATCTCAATATCCATCAACACGGCGTCTATATAATTATTCTTTTCAATTTTTTTGATTAAATCAATTCCGTTTTTTGCACGAAACTTAAATTCAATCTCGCTGGAAAAAAGTTTTAGTTTCTCTTCAATGGATTCTGCCAAACGATCATTGTCTTCGGCTAAAGCTATTTTAATACTCATTACTTGCTTTCAATAATTACGGGTGAAAGATAATTGCGCCTTAAGAGAATAAACAATACGGCAAATGCATTAGTTTGTTTCAAACAAACACCTCAGTTCTGTTCCGTTGGAATTGCTTTCTATGTAGAATTGCCCAAATGATTCTTCACATCTTGTCTTCATATTTTCAAGTCCGTTTCCGCCGGTTGAATTATCTAAGTCGAATCCTCTTCCATTGTCTCTTATAACTAGAGCAAACCCTTTCTCCCGGGCATTAAATTCAATTTTTAATTCCGTTGCTTCAGAGTGCTTTACTGCGTTTTGAATTGCTTCCTGAATTATTCTATAGATATTTAACAGTTGAGAAGAAGTTAATCTTAATGGCTTTTCAATAGTGCTAACCAAAAATATTTTTGGTGATGCAATGTTCGTATTTAGATTTATAACTAATTCATTCAATCTATAAATTAATTGCGATGTATCTCCCGCCTCTTGTTTTATTGCCCAGATCGTATTCCTAAGATCTCCAAGAGTTTCTCTTCCGAATACGCTGAGCCTTTTTAGCTTATCAGTAATGGGGTTTTCTTTGTCTTGATAAGTTATGTTATCTAGTGAACTTATCACAAAAGTAAGCTGCGACCCGATATTATCATGTAATTCTCTAGAAAGTCGAAGCTTTTCTTCACTTAGCTTTTTTTCCATTTCGGTTTTGGTCAACAGTGTCTTTAGTTCAAATTCTTTTTTCTCTTTTTCATTTTTTAGCTTCTGAATTCTGAAAAACCAAACAAAAGCAACAACAATAAATAGTCCCGCAGCCACAAGCGTATAAAGAGTTTGGTTTTTTTGTTTAATCAACAAGCTGTTTTCTGCAATCATCTTGTCTTTATTTGCAGTTTCATAATCTATTTCGAGTTGAGCAATGGTTGAGTTGATCTCAATATTATTAATGCTGTCTTTGTATATCACAAAATTTTCAAAGTTATTGAAAGCATTGTAATAATCATTTCTCCTTTTAAAAATCTCGGCAAGATTTCTATAACTTTCTTGTATTAGATAAGAATAGCCCAATTTTTTAGATAGATTAAGACAACTTTTATAGCGGGCAATTGCAGAATCACTCTCTCCCTTTCTTAAATACATATCCGCATATAGCATTTGGTTTTCGGCTCTTCCAAAATCCCCTTCTTCTTTGTTTCGGTACGAGTCTGATAATTTTAAATATTTAAGTGCTTCAGAAAAATCTTTTCTTAGAATTTTTAACCCTGCCATTTTATTTAAACTATAGGGTGTTCCCACCAAATCATTAGACTCATTTTTAATTTTTAGTGCTTTTTTATAAAAATATTCGGCGCTATCCAATTCGTTTTTCATTTCTTTTAGCACGCCATAATTATCATATAATTTACTCTTTCTAATCGGCTCGGCATTTCTTTTCTCCGCAACCGAAACTCCAAGTCTCATATATATAACAGCTTTGTTTATGTCTCTTCTTTTAAGTTGATATCCATACTCACCATATGTTTCGGCAAGCATGTTATAATCTTTTAGTTCCTCATACAGTCTAATTGCATTAAGATAATTTTCTGTGGAGTTTTCATATTTACCGCGCAAGTAATTAGCTAATCCGAGATTGCTAGAGGCTTTTGCTTCTCCTTCAAGGTATTCTAAGTCCCTCGCCCGCTGTAAATTTTCACCAAATATTTTTATCGATTGCCGGGTGTTGGATACAATATATTCATAGGAAAGAGAGTTAACAGAATCAATTTTGCTTTTTAAGTCTTGAGCAATATTTAGTTTTACAAATAGAAGCAACCCAAATAATATAAAGGCAAATCTTTGCGGATTCATTTTTTCATTCCAATTAATTTAAAGCAGTAAAAATCTTAGCAGCATATTCTTTTTCTTGAAAGAACAAAATGTTAAGCACACTGTTAAAATAAACTAATTTATTTTTTTCTTCTTTCAATTGAATTTTGAACTCTTCTAAACTATTCATTCAATCATATTTACAAAACAATATTCTCCAGCGAGATGTTCATTCTAACAGAACTTGTTTCTCTGGTATGCGGGCATTCGTGTTTCTGAAAAAAAAGAACAAGAGGGATTAGATATTGGTGAACACGGATTGGAAGCTTATCAAGATTTCGAAAAGGTAACTAACATTTATTAATTTCTTCAGCCTCAGAAGAACCCGGAAAGATTCGTTCCTCTTTCGCCATAGAGAGGAACGAAGTACGGGAATAAAATTGTTAGCCTGGTTCAAATCAACTTCGCTTAAGATTTAAGCACTTTTCATTTCACATATTATTTTACTTTAATTCTTTTATAACGCTTTGGAAACAGGGCGGCATTATATTATTACTAACTCTTGTAATTGAAAAAAAAAAAATCATAACTTGAAGTATTAGGGTATCATTACCAATGTTTTTTGCCGTTTTTGGCAAAAAAAGGTGAAAAAATTGGTAATTGTACTAATAGTTTTTTTGATTTTAGTAGATATATTTATCCATGTTTTCAAGGAGTAATATTATGAAACAGAATACGTTTGCATTTTTACTAATAGTGGTAAGTGTTTTTATTGTTGCTTCTTCTTGTAAAGAAAGCATAACCAACCCCGAAGAACCGCCGGCTGGAAGAAGAGATTATGTGTGGAAAAGAGATACGCTCAGAGCTAGCAATGAAGGTTGGCAAAGGTTTCATGGTATTTGGGGCAGTTCCCCAAATGATGTTTGGATCATCGGAGATGCTTTTACATATGTTAATAAAATTTGGCACTATAACGGAACAAAGTGGCAAAACTATCTTTTAAGTGAGTATGCTGAGCCTGTTAGCGTTTGGGGAGTTTCCAGTAGTGAATTATGGATGGTTACGGCTCATAGTGATATTTGGCGGTACGATGGTAGCAAATGGTATAAGCACACCACCATAGTGCCGGCTGGATATAGCCGTATCCTTTTTGAAGATATTTACGGATATGCTAACAACATTTATGCAGTTGGAATTGCAGAAAAGAGTGACGGTGATTATACCGGAATAATAGTTCATTATAATGGTATTAAATGGGAGATAATAAAAACACCCTTGATAAAAGAATACTTTTTTAAAGTGATTTTTGTTAATGGTGGAGATGTTTTAATTAGTGGAATAGATTTTCAAGCACCAACTGAATCAGCAAGATTATATAGATTTAAAGAAGGCTCTATTAGTCTATTGGGTAAGAACAGTCATACTTCTTTTTACCTAGGCGTTCTAAATAACAAGTGTTATGTGAGTGTAAACTCAAGGGTGTATGAATATGCCAACGGTGAATTGATTGAACGTATTTCTCTTCCAAAGAATCTTTACGCAGGTGGAATAATAGGTCGTACAATAAATGATTTCTTTTGCGCCAACAGTGGCTGGTATTTAGGGCATTATAATGCAACAAATTTGGAAAATCTATATTTTATTGATGCCAGCATTGCTACCGGGTTTATTTTTGATAAAGAAGTTTTTTTCCTTTTAAATAACCAAGGGGCTTCAGTGCTTCACGGGAAACTAAAATAATGGAGGCATGATTAATTAGGAATTAAAAACGAGGGAAAGATGCGGACACATCTTTTCCCTCAGCAAATAAAATGCAAGACCGATCATCTTAATCAAAGCATAGCTTTGCCATTTTTATTTGCAAAACAAACATGTCCATAATCTAAATATTAATCAAGGAGATATGTCATGTTAAAAACTAAAATGTTGTTGTTTTTTATGCTATTATTTTTTCAAGTAGGTTTTGCCCAATCATTTACCTACTCGGGCCCAACTAGTGTTACTGTTCCTTTTAACAGCACTAGCCAAAATGGAACTTATTATTTTTCATACCAGAATATGAATGGATTATGTTACCCTTGTTTGGTTGTATCAGTTAACAACAATGTAATAAGTAGCGATCTTTGCAACAACCCATCAACTCCTGGTTATTTTTCAATTAGTTTTACTCCTGGAACACATACAGTAAAATTTAAGCTACTTAGCATTAATTGTAATACATTAAATTGTTATGACTTGAAAATTCATCAGGAAGTAGAATTTACTGTAACCTGTTACTTCCAAATAAGTGTTGAAAACAATTTTGGAGGAGGCACAATTTATGCGAACGGAAGTGCTTCTTCTCCAGCTAGAATTTCATCAAATACAAGCAGTGTTTCATTAGGAGCAGAAGAACAATCTTTTGATAATTACACAAGGGTTTGGAATACCAATGGAACAAATAACAGTAATTGGTTTCGTGAGGCTTCATATGGCTCAAGTCAAATTAGCTCTTCACAGAACACTTCTTATTCAATTCAAAGTCATGATTTAAACACAAAAATAATAGCAAACTTACGTAGCCTCTGCAACCTAACTTTTTCCAATCCCGGCAGAGCAATTTACTTAAATGGTAATACATATAATTCATCTGTAACTGCAAATGTTGTTGAGCAAAATACTGTTTCTCCTAGTGCAGAAGGCTATTTTGTTGTTAACGGCATTGAACATGCTTTCCAAAATTTGTGGAAAAGTAGTTCTTCGGGACAAAACTATGCCACTGTTACAGCCTCGCAACACGATACTTATACTGCGGTTTATAGAATACAAGCTGTTAACCCGGCAATTACATTCGGTTCTAATCTTAATATGCCTATTGTTATCAATTGGACTGATAATCAGAATTCTAACGTTACTCAATATAGAATCCACAGAAGAGAATATAATAACGGCTGGAGTGCGGATCAGATAATCGCAAATGTTAACAGCGGTGTGCAAACATATACCGATAATGAATACATCTTAAAACCATGGAGACAAAATACTTGGCTGGAATATGGTATAACAGCATATTATACAGTAAATAGCTCATGGTCTACCGGAGGAGCAAATACTCAAGTTTATGGTTTGCAGACACTTATGCAAACGGATGAATCTACTCTGATAAATAGAGAAATAGAAGTACCTACAAATTATTCAATCAGCAACCATCCAAATCCATTTAACCCGGCAACAACTATAAATTACCAATTACCACAAGACGGCATGGTAACAATAAAAGTATATGATATTATTGGCAAAGAAGTAGCAACATTAGTAAACGAACAAAAGAGCGCCGGTTATTACAAAGCAGATTTTGATGCAAGCAGATTAACAAGCGGTGTTTACATAGCCACAATACAAGCAAGCGGGTTTAATAAATCAATAAAACTTCTGTTAACCAAGTGATTTATTTTGAGAAAGCCGCACAAAAAAATGTGCGGCTTTTTTCATCAACGCTCGTTTTTTCAGTTCACAAACAACAGTTGTATAATTACATAAACCGGAAGAAGAACTATTAGAGCAAACATATAAATGTAGGCAAAGAAGCTTGGCATTTTTATGTTATTTTCTTCTGCTACGGCTTTAACCATAAAGTTTGGACCGTTGCCAATGTATGTCATGCTTCCAAAGAAAACAGCGCTTAATGAAATTGCGCGCAACAATTCTTCCGGAATTCCGGCAACAAGACTTCCGGTTGTAATTCCTAATCCCATTGCCAAAGAATGAAATGTTACAGCAGTTGGTGTGTTGTCCAAAAAACTGCTTAATAATCCTGTAAAGTAATAGAATTGCTGCGGAGAAGTTATGCCAAGATGTTTTGCGTTGGATTCAAGATAAAGCAAGCAAGGAACCATTGTAACAAATATTCCTATGAATAAATAGGCTACTTCTTTTATCGGTTCCCATGTAAAATTGTTTGATACGCGCAGCAAGTTTGTTGTGAATAACAGTGACAGAGCCGCCATTCCAACTATTGCGGCTTCTCTAATAAACATATAATAATCATTCTGTGCAATGAATGGAATATATTGTTTATTTAAAAATGCAACCGAAAGAACTACTCCCGCCATCCAGACAAAGTTAAGTTTGCCTTCAAGTTTTATTGGTTTAATATTGCTGTGATCGAGCTCTAAAGCTTTAGCCGGCTCTTTCTTGTGAAAATAAGAATCAACAAAAAAGTAAATTATCAACAAAAGTACATTTGCGAAAAGCCACTCCGGAAACAAATGGAAAAACCATGTAAATGGCGCGCCACGTAAGTACATCATAAACAATGGCGGATCTCCAAGCGGAGTAAGCAGACCGCCACAGTTGGCTACTATTCCAATAAAAAACAAAATTGTGTGTACTTTGTAAGTTCTTTCTTTGTTGGTTTGAATAACCGGTCGTATAAGCAGCATTGCGGCGCCGGTAGTTCCCATTAAAGATGCAAGCACCGCACCTATTCCAAGAAAGGTTGTGTTTACAATTGGCTTTGCTTCAATATCGCCGGATAAATAAATACCTCCGGTTATTGTAAACAAAGCGCCAAGTAGAACAATAAAAGGAATGTACTCGAAAACTATTGTGTGATAAAGATTGTGACCAAATCCGCTCATGAATAAATAAATAATAATCGGGATGCTTAACACAACGGCAACGGTTAATTTGTTTTTGTTTTTTTCCCACCAGTGATTCCAGAAAAGAGGAAAGATTGCAATAGCAAGCAACATAAGTACAAACGGTACAGTACTAATTAACGGGATTTGAAGGTTCGCGTGTTCCATATTTCTCTACTTTGTTTGTTGGATATATAGATTAATTGAAGCTGTATATTTTTACAATGCCTTTATATTTCTTCAATGTTTTGAAACCTATTTTCAATGTTCTGTGCCAAACACTTCAAAATTAACGTCTCTAATTTATGAGAATTTAATCTATTTATTTATGCGGTTTTGTGGTGTGCTGAAATGTTGTTCTGTTTTTGTTTGCGGCTCATCATCCATTTGTTTTATTTCAACTGTGAATGATTCGACTTCTTTAACCAAGTATTCTTTTGGTTCTTGATAATTAATTTGAGGATAAAACGAAATGCTCTTTCCGGTTGCTTCTTTATGCTTTATAAAAGAAAATACACTTGCCAGCAATGTTTGAACAAGCGCGGTTAATTGATTTTTGCCCGATTTAATAATTTTTTCAAAATGCTTTTCGTTGATTAAAAGCGCACGCAATGAGTTTATGTCGTTGTTAAACGACTCGAATATTTCAACAACTAATCTTTCAATAAACTTTAGAATATCCTCGCGTTCATATTTATTTTCTTCGGGTAAATTTGTTTCCTCAAAAGCGACTCGCATTTTCAATTCAAAAAGAAACTCTTTTAAAACATTTTCGCCATCGCAATTAATTTCCTTTCGGAAATTATGCTTAAAACATATTTCCAAAGTTTTTTCTTCACGATCAATTTTGCCTTCTACAAAAACTTGTATCGCCACAAAAAAGTTGAAGACAAGATTGAAGTCTATTGATTGATAGTTCTGGTTTACGGTGGATGTATCGGCATCTAGATTTTTTAGGTTAATTGAATCGCCGGAAATTTCTTTAATATCTTTTTTTTGTTCAAGAAGTTCTTTTTTAAAATCGGCAGTCTTCAGCTTTTGTATTTCAAGAAGAGATTTTTGAAGCTGTTTAATATTTCCGGAATCTATTTTTACGTTCACAAAATTCTTTTCTCTTATTATCGAAAGATAATTGACAAAATGAAGCTACGCTTTTGCAAACAAGACTTCATTCATTCGTTGTTTCATTCCTTCAATTCCCTGTTGCCCGCCCGTGTGAAGTGCTACAATTGTTTTTCCTTCGCCAAAGAATCCTTTTTTTGCCAAATCATAAACTCCGAAAAGCATCTTGCCTGTGTAAACCGGATCAAGAATAATTCCGTTTATTTCTTCTATTTGACGGATGAACAAAACTAAATTGCGATTAATTTTTGCATAGCCTCCAAAGTGATAATCCAGATTTATAGACCAATTGCTAAAAGATTTTCCGGTGAATTCCTTAATGTATTGTTCTGTGTTTTTAATTAAAAACGAAGCGCCGCGTAAAACAGAAAATCCAAATACATTTTTGCTCCCTTGCAAGCCGCTTATAACACCCGAAATCGTTCCGGCTGTTCCGCAAGCAGTTGTTATGTAATCAAAATCTGTTTCTATTAGAGATGGAATTTCGGCAGTGCCTTTTATTGCATACTGGTTTGTTCCCCCTTCGGGGACAATATATACTCTTCCAAATTTTCTGTAAATCCATTCAGTAAATTCCCGTAAGTGTTTTTTTCGGTACTCGCCTCTGTTCATATAAAACAACTTCATTCCTTGATCAACAGCAAATTGCAAAGTTGGATTAAGCGGTAAATGTTCTTCTCCGCGAATCATTCCAATTGTTTTAAAGCCAAATTCTTTTCCGGCTGCCGCGGTTGCGTGAATATGATTTGAATACGCTCCGCCGAAAGTTAAAAGCGTTTCAATACCTTCTTCGCGTGCTTTAACCAAGTTGTATTTCTGTTTAAACCATTTATTTCCGGAAACAAAAGGATGAATCAAATCCAATCTTTTCATAAAAACTTTAACCGGAGTTTGATCGGGAAATTCCACCGGTTGAAGAATAGCTTTCGATAAATCTATTACCGAATTAAAGTCCATCTAAACTCAATTTCTTTGAAACTATTTTAACAAAGGAAAACTATAAATGCCATAAACAAAAAGGTAAAACAATGAAAAAAAGTAAAAAAATACTTAGCGAGGTATTGAAATGGCAAAATCTAAAAAAATATTTAGTTGAGTATGGAAGATTAGCTTTAATACTTTTCATTGTTACAAGTTCTTTAATTCAAGGTTCGCGAGTTCCAACTCCTTCTATGGAAAGCACAATAATGACCGGGGATTTTTTAATTATTAACAAACTTGCTTATGATCTTACAACTCCGCGGAACATTCCGCTTACAAATATTGCTCTTCCATTTACTCAGCTTTTTAAATTGAGCGCCCCGAAACGAGGCGATATAGTTGTGTTCGAGTTTCCCGGCAGCCGAGACGAAATAAAAAATATAAATATTGATAGTTATGTAAAACGATGTGTTGCAGAGCCCGGAGACATAGTTGAAATAAGAAACAAAGTTTTGTTTGTAAATGGAAAAGAAGCCACCATTCCCGCCAACATACAATATGCCCGCAACTATGAGCTAACCGAAGAATTTTTTGATAGTGAAACATTTCCCGTTGATGTTTTACAGAACGGCGATAATTATAAGCAGCTTGAAGTTCCGAAGAAAGGCGATATAATAAAGCTATCAATAGATAATATTGAAAAGTGGCGAACATTCATAAATCGGGATTTTGAAAGAGATGTTGTTTCGATTAGCAACGACAAAGTTTTTGTTGATGGAAAAGAAACGACAGAGTATATAGTAACGGACGATTATTATTTTATGATGGGTGACAACCGTGATAATAGTTTGGACAGCCGTTACTGGGGATTTGTGCCGCGCAGAAATGTAATTGGCAAACCATTGTTTGTTTATTGGTCTTGGAACAGCAACATACCATTGTCAAACATTTTTGAATTGCTTGCTTCGATAAGGTTGGATCGAATTGGAAAATTGATACATTAATAAATCGAGAAGCGTCATTAAAAAGACGCTTTTAGATTCATTCGTAATTAATTCCCGCATATTTGCTTACCCATTTAGATGCTTCCGGCTCGTTACCAAAGAAATCTTTTTTCTTTCCTTGTGTAATTGCCCAGCGGTGAAGCCAAGATATTCCATTGTTTTTAACAAATTCATCTTTGGATTTATAAGCTTCATCGTTAAGTGCTTCATCAAGTGTTACAAACTCATAATTTTTTTTGAAAAATATCTCGCATAGATCATCAAAGTACTCGGCGTTTAGTGCATTAGCGTGAATCAACAAAGTGTGCGCGATATTTCTTCCAAACAAGGCTTGCGATTGATTTTCCCAATACTCCAATTTCTGTTTCATATACGCCAAATAATCTTCACCAATTTTCGTCATCATCTTTTCATCTTTTTCCTTTACCGCCTTATCGTACGCCGCCGAGTAAATCCATTCAGAGTTATCTAAAGAGACTGGTGCAATTCTGTAACCACATTTTTTTACAAATTCCTCAATTTCAAGTTTTGTTTCAAGAGAAAGCCCTGTGTGTAAATATGGATGTCGAAAATAGCGTAACTCTTTTCCATATTCTTTTACAAGTGGCTTTGTAATAAACTCACCTTGTACAATATCATTTGTAAACTCTTCAACCGAAATTTGGTTAGCGCTTCGATGCGAAAAAGTATGATTGCCAAGCTCAAAACCGGCATCCAGCCAACGTCTTAAAAGCTCTACTTTATAATCATCAAGCTTATTGTTTGTAAAAAGTTTTCCCTCGTTAACAAACCCAATAACATAAACTTGTTGTGAAACCAGATTTTTAATAAGCTTCTCGGTTATTGATTCATTTTGTTCTTTGCTATAAGAGCCTGTTCGTTGTAGCGGCAAATCATCTATAGTTACCGCAACTTTGTTTTGCGCAAAAACGCCGGTTAAGCAAATAAAAATGAGTAAAAGTATTTTATTTTTTTGCATACAAAATCTTTCCATTAATTATTGTGTACAAAACTTTTGTGGAATTAATTTCTTCGTCAGAACAATTTAACAAATTGTTGGAAAGTACAACTAAGTCGGCATATTTTCCTTTTTCAATTGTTCCCTTTATATCTTCTTCAAAAGAAGCATAAGCACCATTAATCGTGTAAGATTTAAGCGCCTCCAATCTTGTCATTTTTTGATCAGGATAAAATTCTTTTCCATCTGTATTTTTTCTTGTTACCGCAGAATATAAACATTCAATTGGATTAACATCTTCTACCGGCGCATCAGTTCCGTTACAAATGGTTGCTCCACTATAAATAAGTTTCTTCCAAACATAAGCACCTTCTTCGGCGCGTTTAACTCCCAAGCGTTCGGGAACAAAGCCCATATCGCTTGTGCAATGAACGGATTGCATTGCGGCAATTACACCAAGTTTAGCAAACCGCGAAATATCTTTCTCTGATAAATGCTGAGCGTGTTCTATTGCCCAGCGTAAGTCTTTTTTATCCTTGTGAGCGTTAAAAATTTCCTCATAAAGA
Source organism: uncultured Melioribacter sp. (assembly GCA_964631495.1). Classification (GTDB taxonomy): domain Bacteria; phylum Bacteroidota; class Ignavibacteria; order Ignavibacteriales; family Melioribacteraceae; genus Stygiobacter. Next base: position 153,894 of record CAZVYT010000001.1, read on the forward strand.
TTAAGCACTTCTCTGTTTCCGTTGTCGCCAATTGCATGAACCCGCATTTGAAAGCCGTAGTTAATTGCTAAGTGTGCAATATTTTTCAAATCTCGAATTGGTGTTACGTTTGAACCCGAATGATTTGATAAATCCGAATATGGTTCTAGCAGCCAAGCACCTCGTGAACCAAGCGCGCCATCAACATATTGCTTGATAGATCGTACAGTAAGAAAACCATTTTCAAACCCTTCCAATTTATACTGAGGCAATTTTTCTTTCATTAACTCATAAGTATCTTGAGCCATTACATTTATTCTAACCGGTAGAAGTTTTTCGCTCGCGAGTTTTTTATAAACATCAAGAACATCAAATGACTGCCCGGCATCAGAACAAGATGTAATTCCTTTCTTTAAACAATCTTCGGCGGCAAGCTTTGTAATTTTTCTGTAGTGATCTTCAATTTCTTGCGGAGTGCGTTTGGCTAAATATTCATCATAACTTTTGCGGATTAAATTTTCCCCGTTTTCTTCGAACACACCTATTGCGTTACCGTTTTTATCTCTTACAATGGTTCCGCCTTCTGGATTTTTTGTTGTTTTTATAATTCCGGCAAGCTGCATTGCTTTTGCGTTTGCTAAAACTGCGTGCCCGCTTGCATGAGAAAGCATAACGGGATTATTTGCCGATACTTTACTCAATTCATCATGAAGTGGATAACCATTTACATTTGGATTTGGCGCTGGACTAAATTTGTCTTGATGCCAGCCTCTTCCAATAATCCATTCTCCGGGTTTATTTTTCTTAACCGCTTCCGCAACAATTTGTACAACTTCGTTCCAGTTTTTAGCTATGCGTAAATCCAAGTTAATAAGCGATTCTCCTATTCCCAGAAAATGTGCATGACTGTCATTAAATCCCGGCATTGTAAACTTTCCATTTAGGTCAATCACTTTTGTTGATGAATGAATAAATTTTTCAATTTCTTCGTTTGAGCCGACAAACAAAATCTTTCCATCTTTTACCGCAACTGCATTTGCGATAGAATTATTTGCATCCATAGTTGCAACTATTCCGTTTTTCAAAACTAAATCAGCCATGTTTTCCATTTTGTTTTCTCCACAATTTGAAAAGAACAATAACCCGATAAATAAAAACGCGGTTAAAACTAATTTTTTCATTTCATCCTCTTTATTTTCTGTTAACTAAAACAACTCCGCTAATTATAATTAGTCCGCTGATCAACATTAAAAATGTTATTTCCTCGTTTAACAAAATCCAAGATCCAAAAAATGTTATAAAAGGTTCTATGTATAAATACGCCCCAACACGAGATGCACTCATTTCGCTTAACGATTGAGCCCAGAGAACATATGCGGCGCCGGAACATAAAACTCCAAGAAATAAAATTGCTATCCAACCGCCAATTGTAAGATTTATTAAATCAGTAATGTTTTTTGAGTTAACCGCAAACGGAGAAATTACTATTGCTACTATGACAAATAAATAAAGCGTTGTCATTACAGGAGAGTAATTAAGAGTTGCTTTTTTACTTGCCAAAGAATAAATAGCCCAAGTAAGTGAGCTTGCAATAATTAGCAAGTCTCCTTTGTTATTTATTAAATCCAGCGAAGCCAAATTCCATTTACTTACAAGTAAAAGTAAGCCGATAAACGAAATAACAATTCCGCTAAACTGTTGCTTTGTTAGTTTTTCCTTAAAAAATATAAGAGCAAGAATCGTCATAAAAACCGGCGTGATGCCTATTATCCATCCGGTGTTTGAAGCGCTCGTCCACTGCAATCCGGTAATTTGAATCCACAAATGAAAGCAGGCAATAAAAGCTAAAATAAAAACCCACTTATGATCTTTTAGATTTATGGCGAAGTTTTGTTTCTGCTTTTTGACAACAAAAAACAAAAACGAAATACCAAGTAGTTGACGAACAAAAACAATCATTTCTGGCTTTAGTTCTTCTAACACTCTCTTGGTTGCAATAAAAGATAATCCCCAAACAAAAACAGCAAATAGTGGTTTCCACGAACTTGCGAGATATGATTTACTGCTCCTAATCATTCCTATGTTTTCTATCTTGATCTATTTTTCTTTGAGAAAGCAGGAACGTTTAAAAACAAAGAGAAGTTTTCAGAAAGCTTCTCTCCTTCGTAAACAATTTGCTCTAAAAACAATCCCGAAGGAGGCGCTGTAAATTTTGCCGGTTCATTCGATTCTCTTTCAAGAAACTGTTTAATCTTTCCTTCGTTCATATTGCCGCGTGCAATTTCTACAAGAACACCAACCATTCTTCGGACTTGCTTCCATAAAAAATGTGAACCGACGACACGAATTAAGATTAAATCGCCTTCGTGCTTCAGTTGTATATCTTCAATTAAAACTTTAGTTGATTTTTCTGTTTCATCTTTCTCGGCAAATGAAACATAGTTGTGCATTCCGATAAAATGTTTAGCGGCAAGCTGCATCTTTGTAAAATCAAGTTTGTCTTTAATCCACCAAACATATGGTTTTCCAAACGCGCTTCTTCTTGTAGATATTTGATAAATGTAGCTTCGTTGTTTTGCATCATGCCGAGCGTGAAATTTTGCATGCGTTTTTTCGACTTCCAGCACATTTATGTCCGCCGGCAATTCATCATTTAATTTCATGCGGATAATTTCTGGAGCGAGCATTGTGTTAACTTCAAGATGTGCAACCTGGCATATTGCGTGAACACCGGAATCGGTTCTTCCGGATCCTTGAACATCTGTGTGTTCGCCTTTAAATATTTTTTCCGCCGCTTCAAGTAATTTTCCTTGAACACTTTTCGCATTCTTCTGCATTTGCCAGCCGCTGTAACGTGTTCCGTCAAATTCGACAAACAGCTTAAATCTTGCCAACTTTATCTCACAATTATTTAATGCAAAGGTAATTAACTTAATTTCTTATTGCATCTATCTAAATAATTTTGGAGTTTGGCAAAAAACAAAAAGGTTGGTTATGGGAAAGAAAGATCCGCGTGTTGATGCTTACATTGCAAAATCAAAAGAATTTGCTAAGCCTATCTTAGAGCATTTTAGAGCACTGGTGCATAAAGCATGCCCCGATGTTGATGAAACAATTAAATGGGGCTTTCCAAACTTTGATTATAAAGGACCATTTTGCAGTATGGCTGCTTTTAAGCAACATTGTGCAATTGGGTTTTGGAAAGCTGTGCTTATGAAAGATTGTAAGTTAACCGCAAATGCAAAATCTGAAACCGCAATGGGACATTTGGGAAAAATCACTTCTCTAAAGGACCTTCCTAAAGACAAAATTTTGATTTCCTATTTGAAAGAAGCCGCCCAATTAAATTTAGATGGAATTAAAATTCCTAGTAAGCCCAAATTGAAAACAGCGAATGAGTTAGTTGTTCCGGATTACTTTACCAAAGCATTAAAGAAAAACAAAAAATCCTTCACAACATTTCAGAATTTCTCTTATTCGAAAAAGAAAGATTATGTTGAATGGATTACCGAAGCTAAAACAGAAGAAACACGAAATAAAAGAATGGCAACTGCAACCGAGTGGCTTGCCGAAGGCAAATCACGCAACTGGAAATATGAAAAGTGTTGATTATAAAATGAGATTGCTCTGATATTTAATCTTTCAACCAAAGCGTGTTTCAATAATGAGCGAAGCTGTATACATAAAATAAATGCGGAACACTGATTTATTAAGAAGATTATGATTTATCATGCTTTTTCATAATAATCATAAGTGATCTGCGTTCTATGATTTTATGTGAAATTCCAGCTCAAAGATTTCCACGTAACCCGCCGACAACCCGAGTTCTTCCGCATCTTTTCTATTTACATTTAGTATGCGTTCATCAAAACCATAATTGCGCGTGCGTAAATTTCTCTCGTGCTGCGATTTATGAAACCGTAACAACTCTCCCTTCCAAACTGCATCTTCATCGCCAAAAGTTGTTAAAACATCTGTCCTCATTTCAATTGTCTTGGGATCTTTATTTAAGAAAGCCACAATTGGTTTAGTTTCTGTTTTTAATAATTTCTTAAACATCGAGTATGTGCGCTGATGATCAACATTTGTATCGTTTCCGTGCGGAAGAAAAACAATATCCGGTTTGTGTTTATCCCAAACTTCTTTTATGCAAAGAAAATTATTTTCACTCTCTGCCATGTGTTGGGTTTCATCATTTTCCACGCGGAGAAAAGTTAATCGCTCCAAAGGTAAACCAAAGAATTGAATGCTTGCTTTCTGTTCATCCTCACGAATTGCAACTTTATCCGTCTTGCCGATTTTTTCAGCGTAACCATTTTCAACACCGCTTACGCCGGTTGTAATCACCGCCAAATATATTTCGTTACCATTTGAGTGAAACGTACGCATTGTAATTCCAATCGCGTCAAAATCATCGGGATGAGGAGCAAGCACAAATATTTTTAATGTTGGTGAAATTATTAACTCGTTAAATTTCAGCGGGCGCTTTTTGTTAAGCAGTTGGTTGTTAAATAAATTATGAGGGCTTGCGTCGGTAAGTTTCATAATTTATTATTCTTTGGCTTCAGTTAAAAACTTTATTTCTTTATACAGCATAGAAACCTTTAACGGAAGTTTGCCTACAAGCTCGCCGTCTGCTTCAATGTAACAAGGTTCGCCAATCGGTTCAATGCTCATACTTTCTGTTTCGCCGTAAAGAATTCCCGGATGTTTTAGAAAAGCGCACTTTTTTAGTTTTCCCAAATTCTTTAAGTAATCAAACAAGCTTACATCACCGGCAAGTGTTAGCGCCATTTTTCCGTCGTTAACTTTTGCGTGCGGCGCAATTCCAAGTCCGCTGCCAAAATATTTTGCATTAGCAAAGCTTAAGAGCAAAACATTTCCTTCGTAATTAAACTCTGCTGAGCTAATTTTTATCTGTTTCTTCCTATAGTTCAGAAATGATTTTACCGTTGCCGAATAATAAGCTAAGTAAGGTCCGTATGATTTATTTCCTTCGTTTACGCGTTTGGCTACTTCTGCGTCTAAGCCAACGCCGGCAATGTTGTTAAAATAAACTGTAGCTGGTTTGCCTTCTAAAGTTTCGCAATCGATTTTCCCAACATCAAGATCAATAACACTATTGTTGGAAATCAGTTTGTGCAGATATGAAATTTTTCCGGAAAGTTTTAACGTGCGAGCAAAATCGTTTCCGCTTCCAACCGGAAGCAATCCAACGATTAAATTATCTCTTTGGTTTTTTGGAACACGCATAATTCCATTTATTACTTCATGCATGGTTCCATCGCCGCCAACAGCAATTAAATAATCTGTGCCGCTGTTTGCTATTTTCTCTGCAAAGTCCTCTGCGGACTTGCTCGATTTAGTGATGAAATAGTCTGTTACAAATTCCTTTGCCAGATATTTGTCCGCTTCATACTGAATTCTATGTTTCCGTAAATGCTTTCCGTGTAGAACAAAAGTAATTTTTTTCAAAAGTGTTTCACCTAAAATTGTTTTTTGAAGTAAGCTTTCATCGGCAGAAGATAAAAATCTTCCCAGCCTTGTTTGTAGTTTTCTCCTTGTCCCCTTGGAATTTGGCTGTGTGAGATTGTTACTTTACATCCGCCGGATACATCTTCAAAATTTACAACAAGAAGAGAATCCAAATCGTTTTTTGCAAACTCCGATGAGCGCCAAGTTTGAATTATTCTTTTGTCTTTAATCAACTCAAGGTTCTTTCCGGATATGTAACCATCCCAAGCTTTAAACTTTCCGCCAAGTTTTGACGAAACCAGTGCTTCTCCGCCAGTCATATCTGTATGTAATTTGCTATTAAGCCATGCATTAAAAATTACTTTTGCGGAAACCGGGAATTTTGCGGAAACTTTCAATTGGTCGGGCATTATTCTTTCCTTTCAAAGATGTTTTATCAATAATAATGTTTCCTTAATGTTTCTGCAATAGACGGTTATCGTGCTAATACAATTAGGTTTTCATATTTTACAGTATGATGAAAGATTCAATATTGTCATATCGAGAAATGTGCGATCTAGAAAAAGTGCAAACTCTGCAACGAGGCATGAATTATCGATTGAACGCAAGCTATTCGGTAATATTAATGTCACAAAGAAAAAACGCCCCTTACAAGGACAAGGTTTATTCTGATGGAATCACAATTGAATATGAGGGTCACGATGTTCCGAAAACTTCCGACTCATTACAACCCAAACACTTGGATCAACAAGCAAGCACTTCAAAAGGTAGCTTAACACAGAACGGATTGTTTGTAAAAGCAATTGAAGAATTTAAAAATGGTTTTCGAGAAGCGGAAATAGTTCGCGTTTATGAGAAAATTCTTCCGGGTATATGGTCTGAAAAAGGGTTTTTCAAGCTCATTGATTATAATTATGTAAATGATGATTTTAGTCGAAAGGTATTTCGCTTTGTGCTCGAGGAATTGGACTCCTCTTTTATCAACGATTTCTCAAGTAACCCAATACTAAAAGAACGTTCTCGAGTAATACCAGGCGATGTTAAAAAAATAGTTTGGAAGCGCGATGGGGGTAGCTGTGTGCTGTGTGGGGCGAAAGATGAATTACATTTTGATCATGATTTACCATTCTCTCTAGGTGGAACTAGCATTACTCCCGAAAATGTAAAGATATTATGTGCAAGACATAACTTAAAAAAATCTAATAAAATCGAATAAACATGAACCCTATCTCAAATTTCTTTTATCCAAAATCAATGTGTGTTGCCGGCGCTTCAACAAAAGAAAAAAGCATCGGTTACGAAATTTTAAGAACTATTAAGTTTTACAACTACACCGGAAAGGTTTTTCCGGTTAACCCTAAAGCCGATGATGTGCTCGGCTACAAATGCTATCACTCTATTGAAGCAATTGATAAACCAATCGATCTCGGAATTATCGTCGTTCCAAAACAATTTGCAGAAGAAACCGTTGATTCTTTGCTTGCTAAAAATGTTAAATCAATTATTCTGATTACTGCCGGATTTAAAGAAACCGGAAAGGCTGGCGAGGAGGTTGAAACCCGAATTGTTCAAAAAATAAAAAAAGCCGGCGCTCGTATGGTTGGACCAAATTGTATGGGCGTTATCAACACACTCGATGAAATAAAACTTAACGCTACATTTGTTGCCGAGAAGCCAGAAACAGGCGCCACCGGATTTTTATCTCAAAGCGGCGGACTTGGAGCTGCCGTGTTAAACTCTCTTCGCGAATCCGATATTAAATTTGCTCACTTTGTAAGTGCCGGCAATAAAGGCGATTTAAACGAGAATGATATTCTACGCTTCTGGCAAGAAGATGATAAAATAAAAACCATTACTTTTTATTTAGAAAGCTTTGTTAATGGTGAAGAGTTTGTTTTGCCTTTTACAAAAGGAGAAATAACAAAACCCGCAATTGTTCTTAAAGCCGGTAAATCACAGATAGGAATGAAAGCGGCATCTTCTCATACTGGCGCGTTAAGCAGTAAAGATAAAGTGGTCGATGCTTTGCTTAATCAGTTTGGAATTGTACGTGCAGAAACCTTGAATGAACTTTTTAATACCGCAAAAGGATTTGAAAACTTTCCAATTCCAAAAGGAAATAAAATTGCCGTTGTTACTAATGCCGGCGGACCAGCAATACTTTGTGTTGATTCTCTGGAAAAGCAGAATCTAACGCTTTCTTGTTTTTCTGATGAAACGAAAAAGAAATTACGTGAGATTGTTCACCCCGAAGGAAGTGTTGAAAATCCGGTTGATCTTTTACCTGGCGGAAATAAAGATAGTTTTAAGAGTGTGATTGAAATAGTATGTGCCGACGAAAATGTTGATGCCGTAATTTCTCTTTTTGTAGAGCCGGTTATGGTCGAGCCATTCAGCGTGGTAGAAAGTGTTTCTTCTATTGTAAATGAAAAGCCAATAATACAAGCCATACTTCCTTTGCCTGAGTTTTGGCAAAAGTATAGAAGCGAAAGCCAAATTAAGAAACCTCTTTTCAAAAACCCGGAAGATCCGGCAGAGATTTTATCCAATATGCTTTTTCATTCATCCGTTAAAAATAAAATCACTCGCAATAAAGATGAATACTTAAAAGCCGTTAATACACGACATAAATCAAGCTCATTTACAAGCGGATTTATATCTCAAAAAGAAGTTGATTCTTTGTGCAGCGGTTATAATCTTCCTTTAATTAAGAGTAAGCTTGTAAAAGCTGACAGTCTTGAAAGCATTGCACAAGAGTATTTCCCTCTTGTGCTTAAAGGAATTAATCAGAATGTAATTCATAAATCTGAGTTAAACGCAGTTAAGTTAAACATACAAACCAAAGAAGAATTGTTTATTGCGGCAGAAGAAATTAAAACAAACTTTTTAATTGCCGGCTTTTCTGTTGATGAATTTTTAGTTCAGCAGTTTGTAAAAGCAAAACACGAATTATTAATAGGCGGTTTCCGCGATCCATCTTTTGGTCCAATTATTATGTTCGGTTCCGGCGGAAAATATGTAGAAGTTTTTGACGATGTGAAAATAAAATCTTGTTATTTATGCGATGAAGACATAGACGACATGATTAATAAAACCAACATAGGGAAAATTCTACATGGCGTGCGGGGCGAGTCTTCTGTTGATTTAAGCGAACTTAAACGCATTATTAAACAATGCTCATTAATGATGCTTGAAAACAAAAATGTAGAAGAGTTCGATTTGAATCCGCTTATTGTTGATGTGACCGGAAAGTTTTTTGCTGTTGATGTTAGGGTTAAAGCTCAATAGTTTTCATTATTTTTAATCTAACAAAATGAAGCACCTATGAAAATTGCTTTTGTTGCCAGTGAAGTATTTCCTTATGCAAAAACTGGCGGACTTGCAGATGTTGCCGGCTCTTTGCCAATTGAGCTAAATGAACTTGGCAACGAGGTAAAAGTCTTTTTGCCAAAGTATAACATATTTGGCGAAGTTGAACACGGATTGCATTATCAATGGGATATTGGAGAAATTCCAGTTCGAGTTGCGGGCAACGTGCATTCCGTTCATGTTCACACTGCAAAACTTCCCCGTTCAAATGTAGAGGTATATTTTGTTGATTGCCCTTACTTCTTTCACCGTTTCCGCGTTTACACTAACGATCATGATGAAGATGAAAGATTCATACTCTTTATGAAAGGAGTAATTGAAATTTTACAGCGCCTTGGCTGGGCACCAGACGTAATTCATTGCAATGATTGGCAAACTGGTTTACTTCCCTTACTGTTAAAAGAAAATTACAGCTGGGATAAGATGTTTGAAAAAACAGCAACGGTTTTTACAATTCACAACATAGCCTACCAAGGCAGGTTTCCTAAAGAAACTTTTAGCAAGGCAGAAATAAAAATTGAACATTATTTACATGGCGGGCTTGGTGAATATGGGGGCGGAATAAATTTTATGAAGACTGCCATATTAACAAGCAATGTTATTAATACCGTAAGTCAAGCCTATGCTCAAGAATTACTTACGCCTGAATATGGCGAAGGAATGGAAATTTTTCTGCGCGAAAGAACTGGTGATTTTTATGGAATAATAAACGGAATAGATTATCACGTTTGGAATCCGGAGAAAGATGTTCTGCTTCCTTATCAATATTCGGCAACAAATCTTTCCGGTAAGCTTCAAAACAAAAAATTCTTAACCGAACAACTTGGTTTTCAATTCAACGAAGAAATTCCTTTAATTGGTATTGTTTCCCGTATGGTTTCGCAAAAGGGATTTGACATTATTAGTTATGGACTAAACCAGCTTATGAGTTTAAACGCTCAATGGGTAATACTGGGAAGCGGTGAGCAGCGTTACGAAGAAATGTTTATGTCTATAAAACAGCAGCACCCGCACAAAGTTTATTTTTATCGTGGTTTCAATAACGAACTTTCCCATTTTATTGAAGCCGCTGCTGATATCTTTTTAATGCCTTCTCGTTTTGAACCTTGCGGACTCAACCAAATCTATTCTCTCAAATATGGAACCGTTCCGGTTGTTAGAAAAACCGGAGGACTTGCAGACACTGTATTAGATTGGAACGAATACCTCGCAAAAGGAGAAGAGATAGGAACCGGTTACTCGTTTTATGATTATACTGCACATGCTCTTATTCAAAGCGTTCAACGAGCCATACACGATTTTCAACTAAAAAATGTTTGGCATAAAATTCAACAAAATGGAATGAACAAAGATTATTCTTGGCGAAGATCCGCCGAGAAATATGTTGAGCTATATAAACAAGCATTAATTAATAAACGCGGCTAGGGGATTTTTTTCTAAATTAAAACTAATTCGACATTTCTTTTGTTAAACTATTAACAAAAAAATTTAGGGTATATGAAAGCTTTACAAATGTTCATTTTTTTTGGAATTGTTTTTTCAGTTTACGGATTGATTAACTACTACATTATTCGTCGCGGTTTATCTATTGTCTCAGCAGAGCACAAAACATTATTTGTAATTATTACCATTGCTATTGCGGCATCTTACATTGCCGGAAGATTGATCGAAAACGTTTGGATTTCTCCGGTTAGCATTGCGCTAACGTGGATTGGTTCATTCTGGCTTGCTATAATGACCTATACTTTTCTTTACCTCCTTGTAATTGATTTGCTTCGACTGGTTAATCACTTTATTCCATTCTTTCCGGCTTTAATAACCTCTAATATAGAACAAGCAAAAAAAGTGGTTGCGGTTGTAATAGGTGTAATGGTTTTAAGCTCTGTTATCGGTGGTTTTATAAACACTAAGATGATTGTTGTAAAAAAATATTCTATTGATATAAAGAAAAACGCAGGTAAGCTGAAATCGCTTAATCTTGCCGTTGCATCAGATCTTCATCTTGGAGTGATTAACAACTTTGATTTTATGTATAATGTTAGTGAAAAAATTAACAATCTTAATCCGGATGTTATTTTAATTGCCGGTGATATTATAGACGAAGATTTGGGTCCGGTAATTAAATATAATGTTGGCGAACACTTGCAAAGACTGAAAGCAAAGTATGGTGTATTCGCCGTAACTGGAAACCATGAGTATATTGGCGGCGCAGAACCAGCCGTTGAATATTTAGAAAAGCTTGGAATAAACGTAATTCGTGATAAATCAATAAAAATTGATAACTCATTTTATGTTGTTGGCAGAGAAGACAGTTCCAGCGCTAGATTTGAAGGAAAAAAACGAAAAGAGCTTTCGGAAATAATGAAGGATGTTGATAAAGCTTTTCCGATTATTATGATGGATCATCAGCCGTTCAATCTGAAGCAAGCAAGAATAAATGGTGTAGACCTTCAGCTTAGCGGACACACGCACAACGGACAGCTTTGGCCATTCAATTTTATTGTAGATAAAGTTTACGAACTAGCATGGGGTTACAAAGTTATAGGTAATACACACTATTATGTTTCGTGCGGAGTTGGAGGTTGGGGACCGCCGGTAAGAACCGGAAGCCGCCCAGAAATAATAAATATTAAACTCAATTTTGTGGGAGAAGAAACAATTAAATAACGGTTCGCGCCCCGTTTTAACAAGCCAAGCGTGGTAAGTTTTTAAACCCGTCAAAATAGCGTTGTTAAACACAATTTCTTTTTAACTTTTTGCTTCTTTAATCCACCGCGCCATTTCTTTCCAGCTGGGTTCTTTTCCATATAACAATATAGATAGCGCAAATACTTTGCCCGCCGCATTTCTCATATAAAAAACACTAATACACAATAATACCAACGAGCCCAGTATTTCAGTGATGTTTACCTGAGTAAGGGCTATTCGCATTGGCAATACTGCAAACGAAGTAAAAGGAAGCCAAGACAAAATCTTAACTAAAAATGCTTCGGGATTCTTGAGAGAAAAAAAAGAAATGATTACTGGAATTATTGGAATAAACATTAAAGAACTTCTTGCTGATGTGTTGGGATCATTTATCGTAGCTGCTATTGCGGAGAAGAACGTATTCCAAAAGAGAAGTCCGGCAAGAGAAAACATTAACATTATAAATATACTTGCGGGGTTGTTAAGTAAATTTGGAAACGCCAGTCCATCACCAAACAAGTGAGAAATGACAACAAAAAAGATTCCACTTATTAAATAATTCACAATAGAAACAAAAGAAAGCAAAGATATTCCTATAATTTTTCCATCTATCCATGTTTGCGGACTAATTGCGGAAACTAATACTTCTGTAATTCTTAACTGTTTTTCTCCTGTTATTACAACAAATTGATATGCGAGCCCAACAAAAACTCCTAACATCATTATTGAGTTAAATGCAATTGCTGCAATTAAATCCTCTAGCGCCGATTTCTTTTTTTGTTGTTTTGTATACACAAGCTCCATTTCGGTTGGCCGAAATATCTCTTCTAGTTCTGCCGTGCTTAAATTTTGTTCACTTAATTTTTTGTTTCTAAATGATTCGGAAATAGATTGATGTAAAACATCCACCCAACCTTTTTTGTCTTTCAGAAATACTTTTATTTTATCATAACCTTCAACTACAACAACTCCATCAATTTTCTCTTCCGTTAGCAGTTCTTTTTGTTTATCCAATTCATTAATGTTTTTTTCGTGTATTTTAATTTTTGTGGTGTTTTGTAAAGCAAAAGAAATTTTTGCTGGGTTAAAAAGAACAATATTCATTTCTTTGTTTTCGTTTTTATCAAAAAAACTTTTTCCTCCAAAGATGATAAGACTTAAAACTATACCAATGGAAATAGAAAACATCTGTTCTTTAATTTTGAACCAGCGACTAAACTCCCACTTAACAACTTCTAAAAACAAATTATTTTTTTTCAATTTTTTCCTCCGAAGCATCTGTAAGTTTCTTAAGGAATATTTCGTGTAAAGAAATGTCTTCTGTTTTAACCTTGTGTATATTATAAAGCGATGACGCCTTGTTTAGTAATCTAGATATTGAGGCTTTGTTCTTTAAATAAATAACAAGCTCGTTATCGTTTATTATGTTTACGCTTTCAACAGATTCATCATTTGCAAAATCTGATAAGACCGGAGTCCTGTCAAACTGAATAAATATTTTCTCGTCTAAAGAAAACTCTTTCTTTATTTCTTCAACGGTGCCATAAGCTACCAACTTACCCTTGTCAATCAAAAGCACTCTATTTGCAATTTTTTCAACAAGATGCATTTGATGAGCGCTTAACAAAATTGTTGTTCCTTCGTTTTTCATTTCCGTCATTATTTTCATAACAGATTCTTGATTTATTGGATCAAATCCGGAAAATGGTTCATCCAGTATTAAAAATTTAGGCTTATGAATTATAGCCGAGATCAATTGCACTTTTTGCTGATTTCCTTTTGAGAGAGTATTTAGTTTCTCGTTTTTTCTGTCACTAAGTTCAAATCTTTCTAACCATTTTTCTGCTTCATTCTTTGCCGCTACTTTATTCATTCCCCTCACAATTCCCATAAAGATTAATGTCTTCAATATTTTAATATCTTGATATAAGCCTCTTTCTTCCGGTAAATAGCCAAGCATCTCTGTGCTGGGAAATCCATCTTTCGATTTATCTAATGAATATAATATCTTTCCAAAATCCGGTTTAATTATATTCATAAGCATTCTAACAGTTGTTGTTTTTCCCGCTCCGTTAGGACCAAGAAGCGCAAATATTTCTCCTTTATTAATATGAAAAGATAAATTATCAACGGCTTTAATCTTTCCATATTCTTTTACAACAGATATTACTTCAAGAACTTGGTTCGTTTGAGAATTCAATTTTTATCCTTGAGTTTGTTTTCTTTTAGACACAATTAATTTGTAATTGTTATATAGCAAAATTGATAATAATAAAATGATATTTTCTATTTTAAACATACCTTGAAATATTGGTTAACTTTTTCGAACAAATATATTTATTAAAAATGAACAACAAAAAATGCTTAGTAGTTGGAGCAACCGGTGGTATAGGTCGCGCTACTGTTAAAACCCTTGTTGATAGAGGAGTTTCTGTTAGCGTTCTTGCCCGAAACAAACAAAAGGCTCAAAAATGTTTTAATGAGTTGAAAAGCATTGAAATTTTTGAAGGCGATGCTTCTAATCCGACTGATCTTAAAAAAGCAATCAAAGGTTGCTCGACATTGTTTTACTGTGCAAATGTTCTTTACACAGAGTGGGCTGAAAAAGTTCGACCGCTATTAAAAACTTCTCTTGACGCAGCAGCTGAGACCAAAGCTCGTTTTGTCTTTCCCGGAAACGTTTATGTATATGGGCGCGCCCAATATAATCCGGTTGATGAAAAACATCCGCACGCCGCACATACAGTTAAAGGAAAGCTAAGAGTTGAAATGGAGGAGATGATAAAAAAATACTCTTCCGAAAAAGGATTACAGTATACAATTGTTCGCCTCCCGGATTTTTTTGGACCTTATGTTGTTAATGGTTTTTCAGAAAAAATTTTCTTGAACTCGCTCGCGGGAAAATCCCTGCAATGGATTGGCGCAAAGAACGTACCAATAGAATATGTTTTTATAGAAGACGCGGGTAATTGCCTTGTAGAGGCTGGTCTCTCAGAAAAAGGAATCAATCAAGAGTTTAATGTGCCTGCCACAGAGCCGATTACCAATAAAGATTACTTGGGATTAATTTCAAAAATGGGCGGCGCTAGTTCAAAATTTCAAATTCTTAACTCAACTTTGATTTTTACTTTCATCGGGTTCTTCAACAAACTGATGAAAGAAGTTGCTGAGATGCTTTACCTTAAGCGGGAAGAATTATTTCTCGATGGAAGAAAATTCAAAGAGACATTCGGTTTTCTACCAACTACATCTTACGAAGAGGGCGTTAAAAAAACTTTTGAATGGGTAAAAACATTTTACAAAATTTAAAAATTATTTTACTAAAACCATCTTCTTTGTTTGAATAAAGCTACCGGCGCTTAATCGATAAAAGTATATTCCGCTTGGCAATTGAGAATTTTGAATTGAGAATTTTGAATTGTATTTACCGGCTTGTTGCCGTTCATTCACCAAGGTTGCAACTTCTCTACCAAGAACATCGTATATCTTTAATGTAACTTGTTCTGTTTTAGGAAGCTGGTAGCTAATTGTTGTTTCCGGATTAAATGGATTTGGATAATTTTGAAGCAATGCAAATTCAACCGGAACCGATACATCTTGCTTTTCTACACTAACTACAGTTCTATATTGTATTCTGCTTTGCTTTATTGTATTCCGTAAATCAGCAAGGTTGTCTCCAGCTGCAACTGCAAATGCAACTTTTAAAGTTTGATCCGCTGCGATTTTATATGGGCCGCTTGAAACAACAAAAGATGCATCAACATAACCAACATCTTGTTTAACAATTCCTTTCGAGAGCGTAATCCATTTTTCACCATCAGAAAATTCATTTGCATCAAACAAGCGTACATCTCCGCTTGTAGCGGCGTTGTTAATTGGATAGTAACCATAGTTACCGGAAGATAATAAAGCGGCACCGGTATAGGTTCCTAAGATATTTTTATGCTTGTAAAACACGTATCCAAAATTTTCTGTAAGATCATATGCTGTTGAGTCATTTACCGGATCATCAGCCGGCATATCCCAATCGAAAAAGTAGCCTGTGTATAAATTAGTTATTTCTTTGCCAGATTTGTTTTTTAGTTCGTTAACAATTATCACGTATTTATCATTTGGCGGATTTGAGAAAGCATAAGTTGTTTGTTTTGTTTCTATTCTCAACGCGTTATTACCGGCACCAGAATCATTAAATAGTGTTTCGGTTATTTGATCGCCCTTTTGTGTAGTGTTAAGTTTTATTGGAGTAATCATTTTAAAGTCTTTGCTTTGTTCTGCAACATCTCGCGCAGCATCCATAACAGATGTTTCTGATGTTCCATACATAAACGCACCTTCGAACATTAGGTTGTCGCCGTTATCGTATCTAAATCCTTGTCCATCCGTATTTGTTGGATAATCATTAAAGCCAAGCGCGCCTTTGCTTGTTACGCTCATTACAATTTTGTTGGCGTTGTGAGTATCGTAAGTTGGATTTACGCGCACACTCATCCATTGATAATCGTTATAGTTTAAGCCGGTAAACTTTAGCAGAATGTTCACCTCGTGATTAAAAGGAGCTGTCTGCGAAACTTTGAAAGAAAAACTATATGTGCTTTCCAAAGTCTGCATGGTTTGCATTGACGCAATGGTTGCCGGTGTTTGAGTTAGAGTTATAGCGGCATCTTTACATTCTGCGCTTATCTGAATTCCAGATGCAAAAGCTAAATAATTTGTTAGAGATATAAAGACTGCTATTGTTTCTCCGGTTTCAAACAATCCGTTAAAATTACTACCGCTTTGCTCGGCAGACTTTATTTCTGTTGCTCTTACAGAAACCGCATTTGCTTCTGTAACCGCACGGTATGCATTAGCTCTACCTTTTCCGGCAAGGTATTTAATGCTATCCGGATTTATATTATTTGTATAAATATCATCGGTTGTAACACGAATTTGCTCACCAATCTGCAAAGCTGAGTAGTTTGGAAACTTTGAAGCAACCAATCCCGCAATACCGGCGACAAGAGGAGCCGACATTGATGAGCCGCTTAATTGTCTGTAAGGAATGTTGGTTAATGTTGGATATGTTGCTATAATAGAAAGCCCGGGCGCTAGCACATCTGTATTAATACCATAAGTAGCACCTAAATAACGAGCGTCATTATTCAATCCCCAAACAACAGATAAAACTCCTTTGTAACTTCCAGGAAAAAATGGTGTGCTGGTGTTTTCGTTTCCTGCAGAAGCTACAACCAAACTTCCTTTAGAAGTTGCATAATCTATAACTTCTTGTTCGTAACGAGAAAAGCTGGAACTTCCCCAACTGCAGTTAATAATTTTTGCTCCTTTATCCGCCGCATATTTTATTCCTTCGAAACCATAATAAACAAATGGATAGCCATTTGGATCTCTTCTATCGCTTCGGCTTGTTTTTACGGGAAGAATAGTACAATTATAACCAATTGAAGCAATGCCTATTTTGTTATCTGTAACTGCGGCCGCAATTCCGGCAACGTGAGTTCCGTGGTATGCAAGTTTTCCATCCGGTGATTTATCTTCACTCGGGTCATCATCCGGAGTTCCGTTTAATCCGCCAAAATCATATCCTATAACTTTTCCATTTTTATCTTTTAAAATGTTTGCAGCCAAATCTGGGTGTGCCCAATCAACACCTGTATCGATTATGGCGATCAATACAGATGAATCTCCTTTTGTTATATCCCACGCTTGTGTTGCATTGATACGGCTAAGATTAATTTGTTGTCCGGTAAGAAATATTGAATCGTTAGGTATAACTGTTACCCGGTGAATATATTTTGGTTCAGCGTATTCAATGTCTTTACTATTCAAAAGTTTCTTAGATAATTCAAAAGGGTCTTCTTGCGAGCTGTATTTAAGAAGATAAATATTTCCTAGGGAGTTATTTGTTTTTTTTAAAACAGATTCTTCTGAAAATATTTTTATTGCTTCCGTTACTGTAAAAAGAGAAAATCCTTTTTGCTGAAGAATGTGCATTCTTGTTTGCGGAGATGCTCCATCTTTAAACTTTACTATTAATGTGTTGGATAAATAGTAAACATTACCTTTTTGAATTATGTCTTGCGCTTGTACAAAACAAAAAGATAATACCAACAAAGCCAAAAATGATTTTTTATTCACGGAAACTATCTTTCTTTTATTGATGTGGACAAGTTTATAAATCTAGTATGTGATTAACAACCCCAAAGTTTAGGATGTAATTATTTTCAAAATTAAAAAGATGGTTGGTTATAAGCTGTAACCTATTACGGCAAAATAAAGTTTGGGAATAAGTATTTCGCTTATTCCCACAGTAACTAAATTTTAGTTAAGGCTTGTTCTAAATCTGCAATCAAATCTTTTACATTCTCAATACCAACAGAAAGGCGAACCAAACCTTCTGTTATTCCGGCTGTTGCTCGCGCAGCTTCACCCATTGTTAAGTGAGTCATGCTGGCCGGGTGTTGTATTAATGTTTCAACTCCGCCTAAAGAAACCGCAAGAGCGCATAACTTAACATTGTTCATTACTATTTCGCCGGCTTTGAAACCATCTTTCAGTTCAAAAGAAATCATGCCGCCCGGAGCGCTGTGTTGCTTTAAGCCTACTTCATGATTTGGGTGGCTCTGCAAACCGGGATAACGCACCCATTTTATTTTTGGATGATTCTCTAAGTACTCTGCTATTACTTGCGCGTTTTCAGTATGCTTTTGCATTCTTATTGAAAGCGTTTTCAACCCTCGGTGAACTAGAAACGAATTGAACGGATCAATTACACCGCCCATTTGATTCAGTATTTTGCGCATCATTTTGTAATCATCTTCGTTTTTTACAACTATGATTCCGCCAACAACGTCCGCGTGACCGTTCAAAAATTTTGTCATGCTATGAACAATAACGTCCGCCCCGAATTTAAAAGGCTGTTGAAGTGCCGGGCTCATAAATGTATTATCTACAACTAATAAAGCATTGTTTGCATGTGCAATTTTTGCCGCGGCTTCTATATCAGTAATTGCAATTACCGGATTAGCCGGTGTTTCTACATAAATAATTTTTGTGTTTGGTTTAACTGCTTTTTCAATTTCTTCAGCTATATCGGTATCTACAAAAGCTGCTTCAACACCAAACTTGTTTAAAACGGATTGAAGCAAAGTCAGTGTTGGTCCGTAAACAGATTTACTACAGACAACATGATCGCCCGATTTTAATAAAGCTGTAAAGGTTGTGCTAATTGCCGCCATTCCGCTCGCGCATCCAAGAGCTTTGTGTCCGCCCTCTAACTCTGCCACAGCGTTTTCCATAGCAAGCACAGTCGGATTTTTCATTCTTGTATAAATGTAACCATCAACATCGCCTTTGAATAATGCCGCGCCGTGAGCCGCGTTTTCAAACTTAAAAGTTGATGTCTGATAAATAGGCGGAACTACCGAGCCGAATTCATATTCGCCTACGCCGCTGTGAACGCATTTCGAATCGAATTGTAAATTTTTGTTTTTCATTTTATTCCGTAATAGCTTCTATATCAGCCAGATCTTTTAGCCTGCCGGAGGCCTTTTTGTTTTTTATGAAATCACTTTTACTAATGTAAAATACTTCAATGCCGTCAATCATTATTGTTTCTTTATTTACCACAGCATCCTCGAACTCTATTCCGCTAATGCTGGTTAAAATATCCACTCTAACCGGCGGAACGCCTATTTGTATAATAGAGTTTTTCTCTAGAAAATCACTTTCTTTGTAACCCAAAGATTCAACACCAAAATCGATCAAACTTTTAATTATCCTTTTTGCGTTTTCTCGGCTAACATTTATCCAAATATCAATATCGCCAGTGTTTCTTGGGTTACCGTAAAAACCAAGAGCATACGCTCCAACAATGAGGTATTCAACTTTATTGTTGTTTAATAACTCTAGCAGTTCTTTGTAATCTTGGTGAAGAACCATCTTTTGTCTCGTAAGTTTGTTTACGTAAGAATTCTATAGCCTCTATTCTTTCTTGAGGTGTTTTTAAAAGCCAGTACTCAAGATCGTAATTACGTTTATCATTTAGCGATATTTTTCTAACTACCTTTTCCACAATTTATTCTTCTTCATCTTCCG
>CAZVYT010000002.1:0-116341 GCA_964631495.1 uncultured Melioribacter sp.
CATTAAATCTGTTGCGCGGCGTATTGCATCTACCAAAGATTCGCGGCAGCCATATTTGTTATCAAACTTAGATTTGGTAACAGAATCGTTTACATTTATTGCGGGAATTGGCAGTGTGCCTTTTTCAACTCTTTCGTACAAACGATGAACGCCGGTTGTAGTCTCTTCAGAAATTCCCTTGATGCCTTTAACTAGTTCAGGATATTTATCAAGAACCATATTAGTCAAATCGCCGCCATCATCAAGAATCATGTTCAATGGTTTCTTATCATCGCCGAAGAATAGAGTTTGTTCGATGCACCAATCAAATTCCTCTAATCCCAAACCTTTCCAAGCATAAACTGGAGTGCCGGCTGCAGCAACTGCGGCTGCGGCATGATCTTGTGTCGAAAAAATATTGCAAGATGACCACTTTACGTCAGCACCTAACTCAACCAAAGTTTCAATTAAAACTGCTGTTTGAATTGTCATGTGTAGGCATCCGGCAATGCGCGCGCCTTTAAGAGGTTTTGATACGCCAAATTCTTTACGAAGTGACATAAGCCCGGGCATTTCTGCTTCTGCAAGAATTATTTCTTTTCTTCCCCATTCTGCTAATGAAATATCTTTAACTTTATAATCTATTGCTTTTGTTTCAACTGCGATACTCATTTTTCTTCCTTTTCTTTATAATAATTTTTTGAACAGAGGAACTAAGTCTAATTGTTCCCAAGTGAAGTCTTTATCGTTGCGTCCAAAATGACCATAAGAAGAGGTCTTCTGGTAAATTGGTCTACGCAATTTTAATCTTTCAATAATTCCGCGAGGTGTTAAATCAACTTCTTGATTTATATATTCGCCCAGTAAACCATCTGGTAGAACTCCGGTGCCTCTTGTATTAACATAAACAGAAACCGGTTGTGCCACACCAATAGCATAAGCAACTTGAACTAAACATTCTTTTGCAAGTTTTGATGCTACTACATTTTTTGCAATATGACGTGCAGCGTAAGTTGCGCTTCTATCAACTTTACTAGGATCTTTACCAGAGAAAGCGCCGCCACCATGAGGAGCCCAACCGCCATATGTATCAACTATAATTTTTCTTCCGGTCAAACCGCTATCTCCGTGCGGCCCGCCAATTTCAAAACGTCCAGTTGGATTAACATAGTATTTAGTTTTCTTATCTAAGTATTTTGCTGGAATAACTTTCTTAATTACATGCTCTATAACATCTTCCTTAATTCTCTTTTGGTTTACATTGCCATCGTGCTGTGTAGAAATTACAACAGCGTCTACACGAATTGGATTATTGTTATTATCATATTCAATTGTAACTTGAGATTTAGAATCCGGACGTAAATAAGGCATAAGTTTCAAATTCTTTTTACGGATATCGGCAAGTTTCTTAACTAACTTATGAGCGTAAACAATCGGCATTGGCATTAATTCCGGTGTTTGATCGCAAGCATAACCAAACATAATTCCTTGATCGCCTGCGCCGCCTTTATCAACACCCATTGCAATATCCGGTGATTGAGAGTGAATTGCGTTTAAGATACCGCATGATTCCGCGTCAAATTTATATTCTGCTTTTGTATAGCCAATTTCTTTTATTGTTTTACGAATTACTTCGTGTACATCAACGTATGCAGATGTTGTAACCTCGCCGCCTACAACAACCAATCCGGTTGTAACCATTGTTTCGCATGCAACGCGAGCATTTGGATCTTGCTTAAATATTGCATCAAGAACTCCATCGGAAATCGCATCGCAGACTTTATCCGGATGCCCTTCGGAAACAGATTCGGATGTGAACAAGTATGACATTAATACCTCAATTAGTTTTTAGTAAAATTCTATTTCAGATGAATCGCCGGCATTTAGTTTTTTGTAATTACCTTTTATAATTGCGTTCATTCCTATTATCGAATTATCGAGCATAGACTTCTCAACTTGAGAGCTTGGGCTCAAGATTGAATTCTTTATTATAGATTCTTTAACAATGCAATTTTCTGATATTGTGGTGAATGGTCCAATTATAGAATCAATTACAATAGCAGATTCGGAAATATAAACCGGATCAATAATTGTACATCCTTTAACGTTTCGGTTTGTTCCTTTTGTTTGTAGAATATATTTATTTGTTGAAAGCAATGTTTCGCTCTTACCGCAATCGTACCAGCCATCAACTTGAAATGTTGTAAACTTATGCCCTTTATTAATCATCAATTGCAATGCATCGGTTAACTGATACTCTCCTCGTGTCTTAATTTCCTTTTCAAACAATTCTTTAAGAGATTCTACCAATAGATTAGAATTGTTTATATAATACAATCCTACGAGTGCTAGTTTAGAAACTGGTTCCTGCGGTTTTTCAATTAGCTTTGAAATTCTATTACCTTCGCAAACGGCAACTCCAAACCTTGAAGGATCTTCAACTGTTTTTACACCTAAAGAACTTACTTTCTTTTCAAAGACAGAATGAATGTCTACATCAAAAATTGTATCGCCAAGAATTATGATAATTTCTTCCTCATCAAAAGTAGGCGCCGCCATTTGAATTGCGTGACCAAGTCCTAACGCAATTTCTTGTGTTACATAGCTTGCTTCTATCTCTGGATATTCGTTCTTAACATACTCAACTATTTTCTCACCAAGATAACCTACAACAAAAGTTGCTTTGGTGATTTGCTCAGAAAGTAATTTATCAATTATGTGACCAAGTATTGGTTTTCCGCCAACATTCAGCAATACTTTAGGAAGAGAAAATGTATGTGGCTTTAAACGTGTACCAAATCCCGCTGCTGGTATTATTGCCCGCAAGTATAATGGATTCCTTTTTTAACTATACGAATTTAGTTAATAGGTTTAGCTTAAACAAACTATGGATATTGGATTTCAGATTTCAGATTTTGGATTTGTGTTTAAAAAGGATTTGTTATGAAAATTGAAAACAGATTAACAGAATTGTTAGACATTAAATATCCAATTATCCAAGCAGGTATGGTTTGGGTAAGCGGATGGAAATTGGCTTCTGCAGTTTCTAACAATGGCGGTCTAGGATTAATCGGCGCCGGTTCTATGAAACCGGAATTGCTTCGTGAGCATATTGTAAAATGTAAATCTGCTACAAATAAATCTTTTGGAATTAACATACCACTCTTACGTGGTGATGTTGATGAACTTATAAATGTTGTAATAGAAGAGAAAATAAAAATAGTGTTCACTGCAGCTGGGCATCCTGGAAAGCATATTGATAGATTAAAGAATAATAACACAAAAGTAATTCATGTTGTATCAAATATTAAACAAGCATTGAAAGCAGAAAGTGTGGGTTGCGATGCTATAGTTGGCGAAGGTGTTGAAGCCGGCGGACACAATGGTCCAGATGAAATAACAACTTTTTGTTTAATTCCACAGTTGGTTGATTCTGTAAATATTCCAGTAATTGCTGCCGGTGGTATAGCGGATGGAAGAGGTATAGCGGCAGCATTTGCGCTTGGTGCCGATGGTGTACAAATTGGAACTCGGTTTGCCGCAACCGTTGAATCTTCTGCACATGAATTGTATAAGCAAAGAGTTGTAGAAGCCACTGATATCAGCACCACTCTTGTTCTAAAAAAAATCGGGCTGGTTAGAATGATTAAAAATAGTTGGAGTAACGTTGTAGTAAATGCCGAGTCCAAAGGTGCATCCGAAGAAGATCTAAAAAAATTATTAGGCGAGAAGAGAGAAAAGTTGGGTATTTCTGAAGGTAATGCAGAAGAAGGAATGATGGAAGCCGGACAAAGCTCTGGATTAATTAAAAACTTACTAACGGTTAGTGATCTAATGAAATTTTTAATTAATGATTTTGATATTACAATTAACAAAATCAGTGAATTGAAATAAAAGCCTCAAAACAAAAAAATATTTCAAATTGTAAGCCACGAAAAACTTGCCAAACTTATAAATGCAATAGTAATTCTAAACAATTTTGTTTTCTGTTCATCTTAGTTTAAGACGAAGTCTTTTCAAAGTTTGAAAAGCTATTTGAGATTTGGTAGAAAGATTATCTTTGTTAGAAGAGGAATAATAAAATCCTCTTCTAACTATTTTTTTTATCAATACCAAAAGTGGAATTGCAATACAAAAGAACCTTGTTTTTTATCCCCGGCATAATTAATTCTGTATTGCGGACGTAATTCAACAAAACTATATGGAAAGAATTCAACACCAAGAATTAAATGTGCAAATTTTGTGTCGCCAGTTTTTAAGCCGGTCTCCAGTTTATCGTAACGAACAACAGCATCAAGACCAACCATAAGAGTATATGCTGCTTCAATCATTAATGCTTTTGATGAAGCGTCAGCTGCTAAAAAATCTTTTGCAACATCATACTCTGCCATAAGTGTAAATCGTTTATATCCAATTCCAGCAAAACCGCCATAAAGACTTGTGTTTAGTACTCGAGAAACCATATTAGTTTTTGTTGAAGCATAAGAGCCGCCAAGTGTAAATTGAATTTTTTCAATTAGCGGAGAGTATTCCAATCTTGCTGTGTATGTTGGATCGAATGAAAATGTACCATGGTTCTTTGGTTTACCAACACTTGCAGTGAATAAAACATTTTCACTTATGTTTGCGCCTAATTCAACACCGGCTTCAACATAAAGTGGATTGTATATTAGCCCTTGTGCAATCCCTTTTGAAAAAAGTAAGCCATAATCACCTCCACGTGTATAGGCTGTGTGATCATCGAGTCTCAATCCAAAATATGGAACAAAGGAGCCAGCTTTAATATAACTTTCGTTGGGTAATATTTTTGCAACACCATAACCTTCCCATATCCTTTGTACAAAATCGTACTTGGCAACAACATCAATATTTGGAGCAAGTGCAGCAGATAAATACACAGATCCACTCATATCCATAAAGTCTGTACGCTTCAATTCTTCACTATATATGTACTGTGATCTGTAATCAAAACCAAACAATACGCTTTCTGAAAGTTTTGGAGATAATTTAAAGTCTTCATCGCGTGGAGAGATCATACTTATAACATTCTTGCCAAAGAAAAACCCATTTTCGTTGCGTACAATTCCGCCGGTTGGATTAATATGGCAATCGGCACATTTATCTTTTTGACCTAAAGCAAATCTTGGTAATGCTAATAAACTTGAAGATAAAACCAAACTAATTAATATTGTTAGAGTGGATAACTTTTTCATAGCTCTCCTTTTAATTGGGATTTCTGAACTAAAATTACCTTAATTAAGTTTTATTAATGAAGTAAGTAACAGCTATAATTGGCTTACTCATTTTATTATTCATAACTTTGAAAAGAGGAAAAGAAAAATGTACTACTACACAATCTTGACATTACACATAGTTTTTGCCGGTATTTGGTTACTAAACCTTGCATCAGAGCACATTTTAAGATGGCAAATTATTACTAATAAGAACAAATCTGGCGAAAGAAAGTTCATTAGTTTATACTTAACTTTTGCAAATCTTCTTGGCATGATTGGAGCCGCTGGTATCTTGTTAACCGGAATTTTTCTGGTTCTCAACAGCACTTATGGATTTTTCAGCATGGCAGATAATCACTGGCTGGCAACAAAACAAATTTTGATGGTAGTGCTGTTAATAATTATCGGAGCTGTTATCATTCCCACAGCTAAAAAATTAAGAAGTGTTATAGGAAATGATTTGGAGGCTACTGCATCAATTTCTGAAGAAGGATATAATTCTTTAAAGAAACTGTATTTAACCAACAAGGTTATAAACATTATAGTTTTTATAAATTTTCTATTCGCAATAACGCATAGATATATTGGTTAATAAATGAAAAAACTTCTGGTTCTTGGTTCTACAGGATCAATAGGCAAAAGCACAATTGAGTTAGCAAGAAATTTCAAAGACAAATTTGAAATTGTTGGGCTTAGCACAAATTCTAGAATTGATGAACTTGAAAAACAGATTAAAGAATTCAATGTAAAGCATGCTGTTGTTAGAGACAAATTTGAAGCCGAAGTATTAAAAAAACGTATTGGTAGTTTATGTGAAATCCTTACCGGCGATGAAGGTCTGCTGGAATTGACCAAATATGATAACTATGATATTCTTGTAACCGCTCTTGTTGGATTTGCCGGCTTGGCACCAACAATAGAAGCTATCAAGCTTAAAAAAAGAATTGCAATTGCAAACAAAGAAACACTTGTAGTTGCCGGCGAACTAATTATAAATCTTTGCAAAGAATATGGGGCAGAATTAATTCCGGTAGATTCTGAGCATAGCGCAATATTTCAATGTTTAGTTGGCGAGGATCAAAAGAATATTAACAAAATAATTCTTACTGCTTCAGGCGGACCTTTCTTAAATAAAAGCAAAAAATATTTTGAAAGCGTTACAATTAGCCAAGCGCTTAATCATCCAAACTGGAAAATGGGAAACAAGATTACAATTGATTCCGCAACTATGATGAATAAAGGTTTGGAAGTCATTGAAGCATTCTGGCTTTTTCAGTTACCAAAAGAAAAAATTGAAGTTATAGTTCATCCTCAGTCAATTATACATTCTATGGTAGAGTTTTCTGACGGATCAATAAAAGCACAGCTTAGTACACCAGATATGAAACTGCCTATACTTTATGCTCTCACATACCCGGAACGCTTCAATTATTTTGGTGTTTTAACGGATTTTAAAAAAATTTCCGAACTTACCTTTTTTGAGCCCGATTTTGATAAATTTGTCTGCTTAAAAATTGCCTATGATGCAATTGAGGAGGGCGGTACCGCGCCTTGTATTTTGAATGCCGCCAATGAAGTAGCTGTGGATTATTTTTTGAAAAATAAAATTAAGTTTTCGGAAATACCGGAATTGATTCAATTGGCGTTGGATAGTATTCCGTCAAGTAAAATTCTTGACCTTGAAAAAGTATTTCAAATAGATGCTTTGACACGAGAGTTTATAAATAATAAGTTTAATTAAAAGTAGGTTTTATGGATTATATCATTTTCTTCGTACTTACAATCGCCATCTTAGTGTTTGTTCACGAGTTTGGTCATTTTGCGGCGGCAAAACTTTCAAAAATGAGAGTAGATGTTTTTGCTATAGGTTTTGGAAAACGCCTTCTTGGCTGGAACAAACTAACCGGCTTTTCGTTTGGCGATCTTCCAAAAGATTGGGATGGTGAAGGCAACACCGATTATCGTTTATGTTTATTGCCTTTAGGTGGTTATGTTAAAATTGCAGGAATGGTTGATGAAAGCTTCGATACAAAGTTTGCTTCTGAACAACCAAAACCTTATGAATTCCGTGCAAAAAGCACTCTTGCAAAGCTTTTTGTTATTACTGCCGGCGTAATGATGAACCTGACATTAGCTGTTTTAATTTTCTGGGGAATCAATTTCTTTCAAGGCAAACAAGTTTTTAAGACTACAACCGTTTCAAATATTGAAAAAGGAAGTGTTGCAGATAGATTAGGGTTCCGAACACAAGATAAAATTTTATCTATAAACGGAAAGCAGATTAACGATTGGGAGGAAGTTGTAGAACATTTAATGATGAAAAATCCTTCTACTGATGCAAATATTGAAATTGAACGCGAAGGCAAGAATACTGCGCTAACTATTTCGCGTAATGTTATGAATCAAACTTTGCAAAAAGATTTTTTCCTATTTCCTTACCCAAGCAAAACAGTAATTGGCGAAGTTCTTAAAAATTCTCCTGCCGAAGATTCCGGTATTAAACCCGGTGATGAAATCCTGTACATGAATAATTCATATATTCATAGTGCCGAACAAGTTTTAGAAATTGTTAAGGCAAACAAAAGCAAACACATTCCGGTTGTTGTCTTAAGAGAAAAAGATACAGTTCGTGTTACAGTTAAACCAAGTTTAGAGGGATTGATTGGAATTATACATGGAACTGTATTTACTGGAACTGTAGAAACTCGCACTTATGGATTTTTCGGTTCAATTACTCAAGCAGTAATTAATATAGGTCAATATACCGTACTCACATTTTCAACATTGAAAAACGTAATTGTAGGAAAACTTGCTTTCAATCAAGCATTTGGCGGACCTGTAAAAATTGCCCAGTATGCTGCAAAATCAGCAGACACTGGAATTATTTCGTTTTTATATTTTCTTGCAATGCTCAGCCTAAGTTTAGCAATAATTAATATACTTCCATTCCCAGTTTTGGATGGTGGGCATTTTGTAATTATTCTTATTGAAGGAATTCTTAAACGCGAGATACCTATTAAAATTAAAATAGCTGTACAGAACACCGGGTTTGTTCTTCTGCTGCTATTAATGGCGTTTATAATTTATTCGGACTTAATTAGTTTATAATTTTTAATAAGACTCTCTCAATAGCTCTTTGAGTTACTTTGTGTTGCGGTAATCACCATTAGATGATTCAATAGCCGCTACTGTATTTATGTATAATAAATACGTGCACAAAGTTACTTATATAATCTGCTGCTGAGAGAGTTTTTCATTTTAAAGGAAAGTTACTTTGAAATATATAATTGCTGTATTTTGTTTCTTTTTGGCATCGCTCAATTCTTTCTCCCAAGAAAAAATTTATAACATGGATGAAATAGTTGTATCATCCGGAAGAATTCCAATTACATTTAATAATTTATCACGGAGCGTAAAAGTTTTAGCATTAGAAGAAATAAAATCAATTCCGGCTAACAATGTAGTTGATTTATTAAAGCATATAAGTGGAGTTGATTTACGTACACGCGGAACAGAAGGAGCTCAAGCAGATATTTCTATCCGCGGTGGTTCGTTTGAACAAACCTTAGTTTTGATTGATGGTGTAAAACTAATCAACCCGCAAACCGGGCATCATAACCTTAATATTCCTGTTTCCTTAGATAACATTGAACGAATTGAAATTTTAAAAGGGCAAGGAGCCAGAATCTTTGGCGCTAATGCTTTTAGCGGTGCAGTAAACATTATCACAAGAAAAGATAGAACTAATTCTATAAGCGCATCTTTAATAGGAGGAGAAAATGGCTTATATGAATATGGCTTGAGCGGTTCTATAAAAACCGGTTCTATCTCTAACAACATCTCTTATTCTAAAAAGAAATCCGATGGTTACCGACACAATACTAATTTTAACATGCAAAGCTTCTCTATTGGTCAAAATTATTCATTGGGAGAAAACCAGTTTAATTTTTTGTATGGTTATATTGATAAAAGTTTTGGAGCAAACAGCTTTTACTCCGACCGTTTCCCAAATCAATATGAAAGAATCCTTACACGTATTGTTAATATAACAGCCGAAATACCTGTTTGGAATATGAGTCTTTCTCCAAAACTTTACTACAGAAACAGTTTTGATGATTTTAAATTAGATTATCTCCGACCCGGCTGGAATCAAAACATACATAGGACAGAATCATTTGGCGGTGAAGTTCAAGCTTCATTTAATACTTCGATTGGCACAACTTACTTTGGCGGAGAATTCGGGAAAGATGAAATAAGAAGTTCAAACCTTGGAATTCATACAAGAGATAAATTTGGATTATATGCAGAGCAAAAAATTTTGCCGACCAGCAATATTTCTCTTTCTGCCGGATTGTTTGCTTATAATTATTCATCAATTGGCTGGAAGTTCTGGCCCGGGTTAGATGTAAGTTATAATCTAAATGATGAAACAAAGATTTTTGCATCCGTTGGAAAAGCATTTCGGCTGCCAACGTTTACAGAACTTTTTTATGTAAGTCCCGCAAATATGGGCAATCCAAACTTGTTATACGAACAAACAACAAATTATGAAATTGGGTTTTCTTACAGACAAAATTATTTTGCTGCAAGTGGTTCAATTTTTCAAAAAGAAGGAACAAATTTGATTGATTGGGTGAGAGCCAAACCAACGGATCCTTGGCGCGTAGCAAATGTATCTAATCTTTCGTCAGTGGGAACTGAAATTAATTTTGAACTTAATACAAAAAAGTTGCTTCCAAGTTCACCTATTTCAACTGTTAATTTGAGCTATGTTTACCTTACTTCTAATAGAAAAGCTGGGTCGTTCGAATCAAAATATTTACTTGATCATTTGCGTCATCAATTGAATATCAATTTTTCTAATGATCTTGTCTTTGGCATAAAGCAAACCTGGACGTTACGTTACGAAGAAAGAGAAAACGTAACCTCGCACTTTATTGTTGATTCTCAAATTTCAAAACAAATTGCTCTGTTCGATTTCTTTTTACGGGTAACAAATTTATTCAACAAATCTTACTATGATATTCCAGGTGTAATACTTCCTGGCAGATGGATAAGTGCTGGAATGAAATTTAAGATATAGAATTATGGCGGTTTATTCGGTAAGTCGTTTTTATATAGTAAAATACAACCTCATTTTATTTTGATTTGAACGAAACCGGAATTGTTAACTGAACTTTTATCGCTTTACCATTTTTCTTGCCGGGACGGAAGCGAGAACTTTTTACAACCCACAAAGCTTCTTCATCGCAACCATAGCCAAGACCTTTAACAATTTCCGCTCGCGTAACTTGTCCGCTTTCGTTAATAAAGGCTTTCACTAAAACTTTTCCAACAATTCCTTCTTTACTAGCTTCTTCTGGATAATTTACATTTTGCTGTAACTTTTCCATTCCGCCAAAAGGTTCTGGCATAATATCAACAGCTACATAATAAGTTTCATCAACCGGTTCAGTTTTTTTCTCAATAGTTATTGTCGCTTCAACTTTTACATCGCCGGATGTTGCGGAATTTTTTGGAACTTCAAACTCACTTGTTTCTTCACCTTTCTTAGCGGCTTTTAAATTTCCAAAAGTAGGCTTGCTGGCAACAGTAGCAACGGGTTGATCTGGAATGATTGAAGGCGGCGTACCTAAATCAACATACGCAACAATTCTAAGCTTTTCTCTCTGTTCAACTTTATCTTGTTTTGGGTATGCAAAGAAATAAACCATTATTAAAACAACATGTAGAATTATTGCCCCGATAACACCAATCAAATAATTCTTGGTGTAAATTTGTTTTAATTCAAATGCACCGTAAACATTGTGTTCAGAAGTAGATTTCATTA
Source organism: uncultured Melioribacter sp. (assembly GCA_964631495.1). Taxonomy (GTDB): domain Bacteria; phylum Bacteroidota; class Ignavibacteria; order Ignavibacteriales; family Melioribacteraceae; genus Stygiobacter. Next base: position 11,044 of record CAZVYT010000002.1, read on the forward strand.
AATGCTTTTTTCTTGCACCAAAAATAACTCAAAGTTATTTACGATGTGACGAAATATTGTTTCTGATTTTATAAGAAGTCTTAACGGACTCAATCTTTTGGAATTTGTATAGCGGACATATCTCGGCTAACATTTCCATCCTTAAACAATATTGGAAGATCTACTTGCATTGATGTTTTTTTACCGTCTTTTATTCCTGGCAGAAAAACTGTAGAGCGCACTGCATTAATTACAGATAGATCTAAGAATGGATGAATTGATTTAACAATACGGCAAGATTCAACTTCTCCTTTTTCATTTATGCTGAAACGCACTACTACATTCCCTTCAATGCCAGCTTGTGCTAATTCTTCATCATAAACAATTTTTGAAATCAGTGCATTGTAGCCGCCAAAAGGTTTGGGTGGTAAAAGTTTTATCTGCTGTGCAAAATTTTGAATTGAGCAAGCTGCTAAAAATGCAAATAAGATTATTTTTTTCATATGATGTAAATTAAATTTTCACTTAATACTATGGAAAAGAAGGAACTCATAACTTTGTCTTTGCGAAGCAACCTCTTTTTGTGAAGTTAATTCTTCTTTGAGACCGCTTCGCATAAAAACGTCTCGCGTTGACTTTTCGAAAAACAATTTATTAAAAGTATTAAAATGTTATTGGAATAATTACTTTTCTAACTTTTTTCTTGCCATCTTTTTCACCGGGCTTAAATTTAACTGCTTTAACAGCTTGTAAAGCGGCAGAATCGCAAGCCGGATGCAAAGCTTTGTAAATGCTTGTTGCTAATATAACACCTGTAGTATCAACTGTTACCATAACTTGTACATCACCTTTTATATTTTTGCCTTTAATTTCATCGGGATAAACTACTTTTTTAGCAACGGCTCCCATTCCGCCAATCGGCATTGGAGATTTATCACTTTTCTTTTGTGCATAGCCAAAACTGCTTACCCCGATAAAAAATGCTAGAGCGAAAAGGAAAATGGCTTTTACAGATTTCATCTATTACCTCTTTTAGTTTTTTGTTTAGAAAATATTGGGGCAAACATATTTAGGAAATACTTACGATGCAATCCAAAAAGACATAAAAAAAAGCGAACCGAAGTCCGCTTGAGAATTACAATTACTTTTCATCTAAGGCAAATTTATACGGCAAAACAATCCAAACAGCTACTGGTTTTCCTTCTTGCATCGCTGGTGTAAATTTGGATTTCAAAGCGGCATCAATTGCTGATTGATTAAAAATTTCATTATCACTTTTAAGAACGACTGCTTTTTTGGCATTTCCTTCTTTATCAACAAGTACTTTAACAAATGTTTTTCCAGCAATATTCTTTTTTTTTGCTTCTGCTGGATAATCTGGCGTTGCCGTACTAATCATTTCCGGGTATTTTTCTACAGCAGTAAATGCACTTATATCTGGATCGAGATCAATCATTTTGGACCTTGTTACATTGTTGTACGCGGAAAGATTCTTTGCCTCCTTGGCTTTATCGTTCAGCATAAAAGCAATTGGTATAACTACCCAAGATTTGACTTTTTTCCCTTCTTTAGAAATACCAGGTGAGAATTTTGTTGCATTAATCGCTTCAAGGGCAGCGGTTTCCAGGGTTACATGATCACTTTTCATGATCTTTGTTTCAACTACTTCGCCGTTTTCTGCTATTAGTGTTTGCACAAATACTTTACCTTCAATTCCGGCAAGCTTAGCTACTTGTGGATATTCAGGTTGAATAGGAGAAATAGGTTTGGGATAGACTTTTAGTTCTTCCCATTTGCCTTTCTCTGCCTTTTCCTTTTTATCTTTTTGCTGAGCAATCCCAACAGATAAGCAAAGCAGAACAATCAACATTATTTTCAGTTTCATTTTATACCTCAGCTTTGCGGTGTTACCAACACCTCTTTAACTTGTACGTATTGTCCCTGCACATCAACTTGAGGCAAGGCGTTTATTAGCATGTTTATTTTCAAGTTCTGTTCTTTAACTTCGCGCGTTAAGTCAACGAACTGAACTTTGTATTCTTCCGACTTTGAAAAAAAGAAAATGGATAGAGCTAGAAGAACGATTGAGAACGAGTAAGCAATTGCGGTAGAAAACTTTTGAGTTAAAAAGCCGCTTTCTTGTTTGGCGCTTTGCTTTGAAATACAGGCAAAGATTTTTTCTTCAAGTCTCTGAGGAAACTCATCCATAGTCACTGTAACAGCGGCGTTAAGTTTATTCATCTTCTTAAAATATTCTCGGGCTTCTTCATTTGTGCCAAGTTGTGTGAAAAGAATGGCTTCTTTTCCCTTTTCAAGCTCGTTATCAAAATAAAGATCAGTGAGATTTATCATGTTTTCAGTTGTCATTTTTTACCTCTCTACTTTTCCAGCTCTTTTATTCTTCTTGCGGCAGATTTGTATTCGTTTTCCATAGATGGAATATCTTTCATCAAGGATAAACTCTTTTTATAATATTTAATAGCAAACGTGTTTTTCTTTTGTTCATCATAAACTCTTGCAAGATTATAGTTAGCAAAAACATTCTCCAGATCAAGCGCTAAAACTTTTTCGCATACTCTTCCGGCTTCTTCATAATTGTTTTGTTTTAGGTTTATATAGCCAATTTGATTCAAATTAAAAGCCATCTGAAGCAATCCAAAGTTTTGAAGTGCGTTAGTAAAAGCTTTCTTTGCGGCATCAAGTGAATCCAGTTTTAAGTAAGACATTCCTAGATTCTGATAAACTGTCGGGTTGTCTTTATCAAACAGTGCCGCTTTACTGTATGCAAAAACAGCGGAATCTGCCTTGTTTGTTAAATAGTAACAATAACCTAAATGAGAAAAATAATTTCCATTTGTTGAATCAAGAGTAACTGCTTTAATGTAACTTGGAATTGCTGCTTGAAAGTGTTTTAGTTTTTCGAGGCATAATCCAATTTTGTAATGCGCTTCAGCATCGTTTAACTTATAATATGATGATGATTCAAACTCTGCTAGTGCGTTATAATATCTCTGCTTAGCGAAATAATAATTCCCTAACAGATCGCGAGCCGGCGTAAAGCGCGGATTATTAATTAAACTCCACACCAAATGATTTTGAATCAAAGTTGTATCGCTCTGATTTTTGTTTTGACTAAACTCTGACAACGCTAAATTGTAATGACTAAGAAAATCATTGTTGTTTTGAGCGAGAAGTTTTCTGTAAATAATTTTCGCTCTATCATATTTACGAATTGACATATAGATAGAACCGAGATCGGAAAGAGCGGCAATGTTTGTTGTATCAATTTCAACAACTTTATTTAGTTGATCTACAGCCCATTCTGTGTTTCCGGCAAGATTAAGCGCCCGTGCGTATGTTAATCTATAGCCGTTATGTTTTGGATTCTTCTCTATTGCTGCTTTAAAAGCATCCACAGCTAATAGGATTTCTTTATTAGCACTATAGCTTTGACCAATGTAAAACCAATCTTCCGCGCTTCTTTTACTTGTATCAATTTTAGCAATTGAAGTTATTGCTTCCTTAAAACTTCCTTCGTTGTAAAGTTTTTTGTAAGAATCAGAAACGCTCGCTTGTCCCCAAGTTATGGATGTAAAGCAAATCAAACATATGACAGTAACAATTGTTCTTTTCATATAAATACTTTAGAAATTTGTTTGATTAATTTTTGTCTGGTTTTATGAAGGCGGCTCTTTACCAAATCTTCATTTATATTCATCATTGTTGAAATTTCTTTGTAGCTGAATCCGCCATATTCTTTAAGTAAGAAAACTTCTTTTTGTTCAAATGGTAATTTATTTAGCTCAATCAAAATAATTTCTTTGAGCTCTCGTTCTTCAAACTCAGCTTCAAGTCTGTAATTAGAGTCTATTTCTATTTCGTCTGTATCGACTACATTAAATTGATCTACATGAACTTTCTTATTTCTAAACAAAGTATAAACCTGATTGCGAACAGTTGTGAAGAGCCAAACTTCAATCCGTTCAGAATTTCTAATTTTTTCTAAATTTTCAAAGAGCTTAATAAAAGTATTTTGAATAATATCTTCGCATGCCGGCTGATCCCACAGCATTTTGAAAGCGTAGTTATATAGTTTTTTCTTGTGCTGGTTATACACAAGTGTAAACTCAACTATTTTTTGTGAAGAATTCTGCACTTTCTTCCTATTAGGAAATATCATTCATACATATAGATGGGTGAAGATCAAAAATGTTTCTTTATGGAATGCAAAATTTCGGAATTATTTGATAGAAGCAAGTATAGAATTTTGTGCTTTAAATATTTCTGCTGGATTTGTAGAGTTTATCCCAAAAGCAGTAGATTCAAAATAATTTGAGCCAATATTAAAAACTACAACTCTTACCGGGATGTTTTTGTCATCTAAATATTGATAAGCTGAAAATGCGGGAGAATCACCAAATTGTTCTTCGTTTGTAAAACCTTTAAATGATTTGCCATATTTCGATTTGATTAATACTTTATTCAGTTCAACGATTCTAGAAATAACATCTTTGCCAGAACTCTTAGTCATTTCCTCATTTAAAGAAATGAAAACAAATTTAATTGTGGCGGAATAATCATCTTTAATAAGCCATAAGTCCGTTGTGTTATTTTCATTGTCTTCTGCAACAAACCAACCAACGGGAATTTGTGCATTAAGATTGCCCGAAGTTGATTTGGCAGTTGTTTTGGTAAGCGGATAATCAAAATTGTAAATAGAAGATAACCCGGATGAACATGCAGAGATTAAAAATGTAGAAGAAAAAAGTAAAAAGAGATAGAACGCAGATAAACGCAGATTAAAAATTTTTACGTTTTTTAAATCTAGATTAATCCTATCAATCCGCGTTCTATTCATAAATTAGATTTTACCAACAAGGTTTTCACCGGGAACTAATGTTTCTGCTCCTGGCTCCCAACTTGCAGGGCATACTTCATCGGGATGCTCACTAACATATTTTGCGGCTTTAACTCTGCGTAATATTTCTTTAGAGCTTCTTCCAATGCTGTTATCATGAATATCAATTGTTTTTAAAATCCCATTTGGATCGATAATAAAAGTACCGCGAAGAGAAAGACCGGCATCGTCAATATATGTTCCAAATGTTTTACTAATGCTTGCGGTTGGATCCGCACCCATTGGATATTTTATTTTACCAATAGCTTTTGATGAATCATGCCATGCTAAGTGTGTATATTTTGTATCGGTGCTAAAGCTTACAATTTCGGCACCTTCTTTTTGAAATTCCGGATAGAAAATTGCTGCTTCCTCAAGCTCGGTTGGGCAAACAAAAGTAAAATCTGCCGGATAAAATAAAAGTACAAGCCATTTCCCTTTGAAATCGCCAAGATTCATTGTTTTGAATTGATTATCGTGATAAGCATCGAAAGGCATATTTGGTACTTGTTCGCCTATTTTTAACATATATATTCTCCATTGATTATTGATTTGATATGAGATTTGATGGGCAAAAATAAGAAAAGATTCTAGTAAATGAAGAGACAGTTATATAAACCGTCTCTGTTAATAATTATTTAACACTAACTACAATCCGGTGCGCAAAAACTTTGGTTCCTCTAAAGTCAGCATTATAGAAATGCGGTGTGTGTCGGGCAATCTTTCAGTTTCAGATTGACTGAAACGTGCAAATGAATAATCAACTTGAAGTTTAGGTAAGAAAAGTCCGGCACCAACTGTAAATTGTTTAACATCGCTGTAGCCGGCACGTACAGCAAATAAGTTCTTGAACTTGTATTCTACCCCAGCGTGTGCATCAAAACTTACCGGACCAACATTAAACATTGAAGCAGTTTTGCGGTTTTCGAAACGTAAGTCTAAATCAATTGCCGGAAGAATTGTTCCGCCTAATGCAGAAATAGCATAAGCTGCACCAACTTTTGCTGTTGGTGTAATTAATTCATTTCTTCCGGTACTCCATGCTTCAATAGTGGTTGTTACATCTTGAACTGTAGCGCCTAAATGCAAATTTTCGGATGGCATATAGTATGCGCCAATATCAAAACCAATTCCAAATGCACTGGCTTCAGCTATATCTCTTTTAATTATCTTTACGTTAGCGCCCCAATAAAAATCTGATGAATGACGTTTTGCAAAACTTAAGTAGAAAGCCCAATCTGTATTGTTAAATTCAGTAATCTTAGAGTAATCCAACCGATCTGTGTGAATATCTAATTTGCCATCGCCGTTTGCGTCATATAATGCGTTTCTGGTATCTGGAATTCCATCAACACTAAGACGTATTACACTTAATCCAAAGCTCATATCACTTCCATAAGGAATAGCAATAGCTCCATAATTATAATTCACCAAATTGCCGAAGTGTTCCTCGTGCATTAATGATATTTGCGGATAGTTCATTCTGGCTAAGCCTGCGGGATTCCAATAACCGGCTGTAACATCATTTACAACTGCAACATGAGCGCCGCCCATTGCAGAAGCGCGTCCGCCGGCACCAATAGACAAAAACTCACCACTATATTTGCCAATTACAGTTTGGGGATATACTGATGTGAATGTTAAGCATAGAAAGAACAATACTAAAAACAACTTCTTCATTTCCTATTTTCCTTTACTATTTAAGACTGTAGAAAAGTATATGTTCTTTCTCCTTATTGAGTGCAATTATAAATCAACTTTTCGAAGATTTCAATGGAATAATTTCTCCGCCCAAAGTAAGCAAAGGGCGGAGCAAAAAATTTTATTTCTTTTCTGTTTGCTTAGCTACTGCGTTAATTGCAGCATTTATTGCTTCTTGATCTCCAAGATAGTAGTGTTTAATTGGTTTTAAATCAGCATCTAGTTCATATACCAATGGAACTCCGGTTGGAATATTTAACTCAGTAATTTCTTCTTCAGAAATATTATCAAGATATTTTACTAACGCGCGCAAACTGTTGCCATGCGCGACAATTATAACTTTTTTTCCGCTTTTTATTGTTGGAGCAATTGTATCAAACCAATATGGCAGAAATCTATCAACAGTAAGCTTTAGGCTTTCTGTTAACGGTATATCTTTTTTATCCATATCTGCATAACGGGCATCTTTTCCGGGATAGCGTTCATCTGTTTCTTCCAATGCTGGTGGTGGAACGTCGTAACTTCTTCTCCAAATCTTAACTTTTTCGTTGCCATATTTTTCAGCTGTTTCGGCTTTGTTTAACCCTTGAAGTCCACCATAATGTCTTTCGTTAAGTCTCCAAGATTTTACAACCGGAATCCACATTAAATCCAAACCTTCAAGAGCATAATTCAAAGTTTTGATAGCTCTTTTAAGCACAGAGGTGTATGCTATATCAAACAGATAACCCTCTTGCTTAAGAACAATGCCGGCTTGTTTTGCTTCTTCGGTTCCTTTTTCGGATAAATCGACATCTGTCCATCCGGTAAATAAATTCAACTTATTCCATTCGCTTTCGCCATGGCGCAATAAAACCACTTTGTACATGTTTTCCTCATTTAATGTTAAAATTGCATTGGCAAATATAATTGTTTCAGAGGAGAATCATAAGAAGGTACTTTTGAGTTTCTTTTAAGCAGCACATAATTTATCTTTGCATAAAAGCTGGTGAAAAATGGAACGACTTATATATCAATTTTTTAATGATGATGACTTCTTAAGAATTTCTGGTCAAATAAAAAAAGCTGAGAAATCAACTTCCGGAGAAATCAGAATCTCACTAAAAGAAAAACGCGTGTTTTCCGATAAGAATAAATCGATTCGCCAATTAGCCGAAAAAGAATTTTTTAAATTGAATATGCATGAAACAAGAGACAAAACCGGAATTCTTCTTTTTCTACTTTTACATGAACGCCAGTTTTACATTCTAGCCGATCAAGGTATAAACGAAAAAGTTACACAAGAAACTTGGGATTCCGTTAGAGATGAGATTCAATCAAAGTTTCAAACTGGCAATTTTTGCGATGGAATGCTTGCCGGAATTGAAAAAGTTGGCAAGATTCTTTCAGAACATTTTCCGGTTAAAACTGATGACACTAACGAACTTTCTAATAAAGTAGTAATGGAAAGATAAAATAAAACTACATGGGCTTGGGAATTTTTATTCATTTCCTTTTGTTTATTATTCATGAACCGAAAAGACTTTATAAAAAAATCTGCTCTGGCTGCCGGAGCCACATTTCTTTCTCCGTTATTTGTAAACAGTGATAGCCAAGCAAAACCTCTTGTTAAACTTAACTACAAACCGGCACCCGAAACCTGGAGCAATAACACATTAACATTATCCTGGATTGGTCACTCAACCATACTTATTAACATTTTCGGTAAGTGGATTCTTACCGATCCCGTTTTGTTTGAAAGAGTGGGTGTTTATCTTTTCGGCGGAACAATTGGTCCAACTCGTTTAACTCCGCCAGCTTTGAATAAAAAGGATTTTCCTAGACCAGATATAATTCTTCTTTCTCACGCGCATATGGATCATACTGATTATCCAACACTCAAATATTTTACCGAGAATTATCCGAATCAAATTGATGTTGTTACGGCGTATCTAACAAAAGATGTGATCGAAGACCTTGATTGGAAATCAATTAATGTAATGGATTGGAACGATGAAATAACTCTGCAAGGAATAAGATTCCGCGCAAACGAAGTTAAACATTTCGGCTGGCGCTTTCCTTGGGAAAAAGACCGTTCACGCGGTTATATGAAAGATGGGAGAAGCTTTAATTCTTATGTTATCGATTACGGCGGTAAAAAAGTTTTGTTTGGCGGCGATACTGCAATGACTAACAAATTTCAGAATTTGAAAAGTGAAAATATTGATGTGGCAATAATGCCTATTGGTGCTTATAATCCTTGGGTTAGAAATCACTGCAATCCGGAAGAAGCAATGAAAATGTCTTCTGAAATTGGCGCAAAGTATTTTATACCAATCCACACCAAAACATTTAAGCAAAGCAACGAGCCGTTTAATGAAGCCGTTGACTGGATGAAACGCGATGCTGCAAAGTTCAATTTGAAAATTGGCCTGGAAGAAATTGGACAGACGTTTGAATTAAATTCATCTTCCTAGATTTCTAAATTCAACAATTCGTTTTTCTCTATATCCCACCGAAAAGGATTTCGTTTTATATACAATTTTATTTTGTACAATTCTATTTCATTGCGTATTACTCGATCAAAAAAGATTGTTGCCAAATTTGAACACAATTGCTATTCATCTTCCTGATATAAATTGTAATTGCGTGATTGAACTGTTGTATGACTTTACAGAGTGTCATTTTAGTTCTATCCATAGAGGACGCAAAATTTACATCCTCTGCGATTGATCCATCAATGATTATTATACAATGAATATGTTTAGGAATTATAACAAATTCATCAAGTTCAGAATAATTGTGAAGTGAAGAAATCTTTTTCCAGTTGGTTAATACAATTTTCCCAATCTTACTTAGAATAACCATTTCGTTTTCTACTCTCCCAAATAGAATAATAAAATTGTGAGTGCAGATTGTTACGAAATAGTAACCGGTATGCGAATAATCGTATTCACTTAATCGCAATCTTCTTCAGTTTAACACCACTATTTATCTCAGTGTATCTTTAAGCGAGTTCACACAGTAATCAACAAGTTTTTCGTTTGAGTTGTAACCCATCAAACCAATTCTCCAAACTTTACCAGCAAGTTCACCAAGTCCAGCTCCAATTTCCATATTATGTTTGGTAAGAAGATCAGTTCGGACTTTCGCTTCATCAATTCCATCCGGGACAGTAATAGCGAGTAAATGAGGAATTCTTTCGCCAGATGGAACAATTGGTTCGAGGCTCAGTTCATCTTTTAATCTCTTAATTAATTTTGCGCTATTCTCTTTATGACGCCGCCATGCATTCTCAATACCTTCTTCTTTCAAAATGCAAAGCGCTTCATGTAAACCATAATATTGATTTGCCGGAGCAGTGTGGTGATATGCACGCTTACCTTCGCCAATCCAATAGCTTTCTAAAAGATTCAAATCGTTAAACCAACTTCGGATTTGTGTTTTTCTGTTTTTAATTTGCGCTACAGCTTTTTCACTAAAACTTATAGGAGACATTCCCGCAACGCACGCTAATCCTTTTTGAGAGCATGAGTAAACGGCGTCAAGCTGCCATTCATCAACAAGAACTTCCGCTGCTCCTAAAGATGTAACTACATCGGCAATTACAAGTGAATTATGCTTACGAGCTATCTCCGAAAGCAATTTTATGTTTGACAAAGCTCCCGTTGAAGTTTCTGCATGAACGAACGCTACAACTTTTGTATCTGGATTTTCATTTAAAGCATCTTCAAGTTTTTGAGGATCAATGGCTCTTCCCCATTTTTCTTTTATAACAACTGCGTGTCCTCCAATTTTTTCTACTATTTGTACCATTCTGTTTGCAAAGTAACCGCCTACACAAACAATTACTTTATCGCCTGGTTCTATCATATTTACTAAGCAAGCCTCCATACCTAAAGAACCAGGCCCGGAAAGAACAAAAGTATGTTTACTTTCAGTTTTAAATGTATAACGAAGTAGCGATTTTGTATCTTCCATCAACTCGATAAACTGTGGATCGAGGTGACCAAGTGTTGGTTTAGAAAGCGCTTCCAAAACTTTTGGGTGGACATTTGCTGGTCCAGGTCCCATTAAAATTCTATTAATAGGTTTGAATGAATTCATTTAAAAATCCTTTATAATAATTCAGCATGAAATAAAATTTGTTGTAAATCTTTCTTATCACTTTCTTGTAGAGTGGATAATGGCGCGCGCGGCTCACCGCCAAAATAACCGAGCATATCAAGAGCAGCTTTCAGACCCGCTACACCATACTTAGCAGTAATAGCTTTATTAACAGGTAACAATCTTTGCTGTAATTCTAATGCATCTGTATGTTTTCCTTCTTCAACCAATTTTTGAATTTTAACACATTCATTTGGAGCAATATTTGCAAGCGCCAAGACTCCTCCAACTGCTCCTACAGTTAAACTTGTGTAAAGAACCGAACCGGTTCCGGTTATTACAGCAAAATCTTTTTCGCACATATTAACAAGCTCGGCAGTCTGCCTTAAATTTTCGGTACTGTTTTTTATTCCAACTATGTTGGGATGCATGGAAAGCTTTGCAACTGTTTCAGCTTCTATATCAACGCCAGTAAATTTTGGTACATTATAAATGATTACCGGTATTTTTACTTGATCTGCAACTAAGTGAAAATATTTTATATAAGCGGCGGGTTTCATTTCAGATTTATAAAATGATGGCGTTAAGATTAGCGCATAATCAGCTCCTAATTCAGCCGAATCATTTGTAAGAGAAATTGTTTCTCTAATTGAATCACTTCCTGTTCCAGCAACTAATATTTTTTCTTTGGGAATATTTTTATTAACAGCTTCAACCATCTTAAGCTTTTCATAGCGTGTTAAAAAAACACTTTCTCCATTTGAGCCCATCACAACATAACCGCTCAAACCGGTTTTGTTCCATTTAGTTAAATTTTCAGTAAGCTTATCGAAGGCTATTTCATCATTTATAAATGGCGTTGCAATAGGCGGCATTATTCCGTAAAGTTTTTTCATTAACAATCCTTTTTATGAAAACATATTCTTTAATACAAACAATACATTTGCGGGGCGTTCAGCAAGCCTTCTCATATACCAAGGATACCAAAACTCACCATAACTAATTAATACACGCACTGTGTAGCCGCGCCCATTTAAATCTTTTTGCTTCTCTTTTTTTATGCCATACAATAATTGAAATTCGATTTTACTTTTTTGAATATTATGCTGCTTCGACCATTTTATCAATGAGTAGATAATGTTTTCATCATGAGTACCAAAGGCTGCGCGAATTTTACTTTCTTTAGCCGCAAGCAATAATATTTCAGCAAGGCGAATGTAATTCCGGTCAACATCTTTTTTAAGCGCAAAAGCAATTTCAGAGGATTCTTTATACGCGCCTTTTACTAAGCGAATATTTGCGCCAATATTAATTAATTCATTTACATCTTTTTCGGAACGATAAAGATAAGCTTGAATACATAAGCCAACATTAGCACATTCACTTTTAAGTTTTTTGTAGAAATCAATTGTAATTTGTGTGTACGCGCTTCCCTCCATATCAATCCAAAGTATGTTGCCTAATTTTTCTTGAACCTTTTGCGCTATGATTTTGCATCTATTGAATGTTTCGTCGACCGAAATATCAAACCCAAGCTGAGTTAGTTTCAATGATATTTCAATGTTCAATTTTTTTTCGGCTATATTATCAATCAACTCTAAGTAATGTTTACTTACTTCATCGCCTTCTTGCAGATTAGTAATGTTCTCACCTAGCCTTGTGAAAACAGTTGGTATTCCGAGTAAATTAAAATGGAATGCCGCATCAAGAGCGTCTTCCGGTTTTTCTCCCGGCATAAATTTTTTAACTGCACTTTTTACAAATATGAATGTGGGGATATTGTTCCGCATCCATTTATTTTCCGAAGCCCACAAGAGAATATTACGAGATAAACTCAATTGATTCTCCTTTCTTTAAAGTGAATCATTTTTCGTTCAATCAAAAAGTTTATTTAATTGTTATTATTGGTTTCCCAAGAATCTTTTCATCAACATCAATTCCTAATCCAGGTAAAGTTGGCACTGTCATTTTTCCATTAACTCTTCTAGGTGCGTTTGGTGCTACTGAAACATCATTATAACTATTAAAGTCAGTTGAAGAAAAATAATAATCGGGCTTAGTGCTTCCAACAAAATGAGCTATTGCTGTAGTAGCAATATCACCGCCCCAGCTATCTTCTAGAGTCATCATAATTCCCGCTGATTCGCAATAATCGCGCATCTGTTTAGCTTTAGTTAAACCTCCGACTCTGGAAATTTTTATATTCACAACATCCATAGCATTACATTTATTTGCTTCAACCAGTTCGTGAATACCAACAATTATTTCATCTAACACCATTGGCAAATTTGTATGTTTTCTAACTGTAATGCATTCATTAAAAGTTAAGCACGGTTGTTCAATATATACATCAAGATCTCTGCAAGCGTTTGCAATTCTAATTGCGCCGGCAGTCGTCCAACCAGTATTGGAATCCGCAATTAAAACATCTCCCTGTCTAATTACTTCAGCAACTTTTTTTATTCTTTGGATGTCAACATCAGGTTCCCCACCAACTTTTAACTGGAATTTTGTATAGCCTTCTGACTGATACTTTTGCACATCCTCATTCATTTCTAGCGGCGATCTTTGTGGAATAGCTCTGTAAAGCTGATATTCGTCTGCCATACGCCCACCTAACAATGTGCAAATAGGTTGATGCGTTACTTTTCCTAAAATATCCCAGCATGCAACATCTATTATAGACTTTATGTAGTTGTGTCCAAGCAAGTGTAAATCCATTGTTTGATTAATCATTTTTATTTCAAGTGGATTTTTACCAATCAAGTGTTTACCAATTTCTTCAATTCCGGATGGAACACCTTTTGCAAACGCCGGCAGATAAGCAGAGCCAAGAGTACAAACCTCACCAAATCCGCAAATGTTTTCATCGGTTGTTAGCTTTACAATATTTGTTAAAAACGAGTCAACATAATTTCCTCTAGACCAGCTATATTTTTCATCTAACAATTTGTAGTTGAGTTGAAATAAATCGATCTGTTTAATTTTCATGTGTTAACCTTAAAAATAATTTTAATTAAGAAAATCGTTTAAGTTTTTTTAGCGATGCCAAAACCAGCACAACAGAGAATGCGAGAAGTCCGGTTAAAATTATGAAATATTCGTGATGTTGAAAATTGCTATAGAACTTTCCCATAAATCCGGAGCCATAACTACCAAGCGCAGTTGCGGCAAACCAACCACCCATCATTAGTCCTTGAATTTTAGGAGGCGCAACTTTAGAAACAAAAGATTGTCCCATTGGAGAAATCATAATCTCTGCCAAAGTAACAACAAAGTAAGTTGAAATTAACCACATTGGCGTCATATTGTTTGAGTCGGAATTACCGCCAAGCAATGAAGCCGGAATCATAATAGCCATTGCACATCCCATCACAAGCATTCCAATTAATATCTTAATAGGTGTTTGTGGCTCTTTTCCTTTTGCATTCAACCGGACAAAAATTGAAAGTAAAATTGGGGTAAGAACTATAATAAAAAATGGATTGAAAAATTGATACGTTTCTGGTCTTAACCAACTTAAAACCACAGTAGATCTTTCTGCAAAAAGTGTCAATGCAAATCCATTTTGATAAAAACCAATCCAGAAAAAAACAACTATCGCAAACAAAATAACAAGTGTTACTATTCTTTGTTTAAATTCTGACTTACTCATTTCTGTTTGAGCAACTTTTACAGTTTGACCATGATTGCCGGTTTTTGATCCGCTCAGAACAAGTTTATGCTTGCCAAATTGAAAGACTAATAATGAAACAACCATTCCAATTGATGCAGCCCAGAAAGAAACATTGTAACTCGCATATAGAGTGAAGAATAATGTTGCCGCCAAAGGTGCAACTGCTGCGCCAATATTAACACCCATATAATATATATTGAATCCGGCATCTCTTTGAGCAACACTTTCTTGATATAAATTCCCAACTAAAACGGACATATTTACTTTAAATATTCCGGTGCCAAATGCTACAAAAAACAAGCCCACAACAAATAAGGTCACATGATTTTTGTTGGATAAAGCTAAAAGAACATAACCTGCTGTCATTATAAAAGCGCCAACTTTTACAGTTGAAAGCTGTCCTAAAATTTTATCGCCAAGATAACCGCCAAGAAAAGGAATAAAATACACAGCACCAAGAAACCAGCCGTAGTAATCTCCTTTTGTTGAGTCATCCCAGCCAAATTCTTTTTCCATATAAAGAGTAAGTATTGCCATCAGAATATAGAAGCCAAATCTTTCCCACATTTCTGTATAGAACAATACCGCTAAACCACGAGGATGTTTTTTAAACATTAATCCACCGATTAGATTATAAAGATGTTTTTACAACTCTACTTCAATGCCCAAACCAAATTGTTTTGCGTTATCAAAAATTCTTGCGGCGGCAAAAAGATCTTGAACAGCATTTCCAACTGATTTGAAAAAAGTAATTTCCGAATTAGATTCTCTTGCCGGTATTTTATTTAAGACAATCTCGCCAAGTTCACCATGTATTTTATTTGGAGAAAAATATTTTTTATCAATCGCTTGAATTATATCTCCCGCCTCTCGCAAACATGCTTCTATATTATCAACAATAACTTTTGCTCGTCCAACGGTTTCATTCGGTATTTCAATCATTTGTGGTTTATAAGAACCAACAGAATTAATATGAATTCCATCTTTTATTAGATTATCACTAAACAATGGACTTGTTGAAGGTGTTGCCGTGCAAATTATATCAACGGATTTTAAAAAATTAATATCATCACAAACTTCGATTTTTAGATTTAGCTTTTCACTCATTTCTGCCGCAAACTTTTCAGATTCGTGTGCATACTTTCCGAAAATATATGTTTGAGAAATCTTTCTAACAGAGCAAACAGCTTCAAGTTGAGTTCTACCTTGATTACCCGGACCAAATATTGCAACACTTGATGAATCTTTTCTTGCAAGAAACTCAGTTGCTAACCCAGAAGCCGCGCCAGTTCTAATTTGCGTTAGTGATTCTCCATCAATAATTGCAAGTGGCTCACCAGTTTCTCCATTATAAAGAGTAACAATGGCATGTGCCGGAGCTATTTTTTTTATTCTGTTGTTAGGAAAAGTATTTATAATCTTTACTGCAATTTTTTTTAATGTAGGATCATATGAAGGCATCACTAAAGTTGTGCCGGTTTTATCAGTAGTGTTGAGATGTAATCTTAGCGGAACAATGCTTTCTTTTGCAGAAAGACTAGAGAAAGCGTATTTCATTTCTTCAATCGCTTCTCGCATTGAAAGAGATTTGAAGACATCTTTACTCGAAATAAATAAAATCTTACCCATTCAGTTCCGGTTTATAAGAAGTCGAGACTTCTGAAATAATGCAGACATTGTCTTTGCGAACGGAGTGAAGCAAACTCAAAACTAACTTTTTGCATCAAAAAGGCGATTGCTTCGTCATTTCATTCCTCGCAATGACAACTAAAAATAATATTTCAGAGCTCTCAAGTCATAGTTTTTATCTCAGTATAAATCCATTTTTTAGTGAGTCAGATGGATTTATGTAGAAAACATTTTTCCCTGTTATGTAAGCATTTCCTTCAACCTCAGAAATTACCGCATCATACTCACCAAATTTTGTTTCGGAAATTACTTTCGTTGAAAACTTAGTTCCAATTATGCTTTCTATAATCATCTCTTCGTTAAACTTCAATTCACCTTTAGCAAAATGTAACGCGGCTCGTCCACTAACGCCTGTTCCAGTAGGGCTTCTGTCCACTTCTCCATTAGCAAAAACGCATACGTTTCTGCTATCAGTCTTTTTAGTTAACGGTTTTCCGTAAAATATTGTACCATATAAAAAGCTAAGATCTTTATCTAACGGATGTTTTATTTCAACTTGTTCCATCACCGCATTTTTAATTAACATGCCTTTTTCAGTCAACTCTCTAAATTCACTTTCGTGCATTGTCATACCCAACTGCTCTGCTTTAACATAAGCATAGAAAGCACCGCCGTAAGCTATATCAAGATTTATTTTACCAAGAGAAGGAACTTTAATTTCTAATTCTCTCTTATAAAGAAAAGATGGTACGTTATGAAAATAAACCGATTCAACTTTTCCATCTTTCACTCTTGCGTAAGAAGTTATTAAGCCCGCAGGAGAATCAATCTTAATTTGTGTAACCGGTTCAATCATTTCAAACATTCCGGTTTCCAGAACAACTTTGGTTATAGCAATTATTCCATGTCCGCACATTGTGCTGTAACCTTCGTTATGCATAAAGATTACACCGAAATCAGCTTCTACAGATATTGCAGGCGTGACAACACACCCATACATATCGGCATGACCGCGAGGCTCAAACATTAAAGCTGTTCTGTAATGATCATGATTCTCTTTCATGTAACGGCGTTTTTCAAGAATTGTTTTACCCTTTATTTCTGGTAAACCGCTTAAAATTATCCTTAATGGCTCACCAGCTGTATGCGCATCAATTGTTTCTATTTCAATCCATTCTTCCGGATGAGACCATTCTGCAATTTTTTTGAAATGTGAAGTGAATGACATTTTATCTTCTCATAAAATGAAGTTGTTTCAAAAGTACATTGTTTCATGCACAACTCTTACAGTTAATAAACCTCAATCTAAAGCATTAGGCTGTTTATAAGTATTAACTTGTGAGACAACTTCTACTTGTTTATAAAATCAAACTTTTGCAGAAGCGAATTCTTCCACATCTTCAACCGCTTTAGGTATAGGTTTACCAAGAACACGACAGCCATTTTTAGTAACTATTACATCGTCTTCGATTCTAATGCCGCCAAAGTTTCTGTATTCATTCACTTTTTCGTAATTAATAAAGTCGGCGAATTTCTTTTCACCTTGCCACTTATCTATTAATGTTGGAATGAAATACAACCCTGGTTCAACAGTTAATACTACATCTTGAACAAGAGGTTTTGCATAGCGCAAAGATTTTAATCCAAATTGAGTGCTGCGTTTTAGCTTCTCATCATAACCAAAATTGTTTTCACCAAAGTTTTCCATATCATGAACATCAAGTCCAAGTAAATGTCCCAGCCCGTGAGGGAAAAACAATGCGTGTGCGCCAGCTTCAACTGCTGATTTACTATTTCCTTTCATTAAGCCAAGCGCTTTAAGTCCATCAACCATTACTTCTGCGCACTTTAGGTGAACAGATTTAAAAGTAACTTTTGGTTTTATTTCAGAAATCGAAACTAGTTGTGAGATTAACACAATTTCATAAATATCTTTTTGTTTTTGTGTAAACTTGCCGCTTACAGGAAATGTACGAGTTATATCACTTGCATAATGCAATATAGTTTCGGCGCCGGAATCGTTAACTACCAAATCACCTTCCTTTAGTCTATTTCCGTAATAGTGATTATGAAGAGTTTCTGCATGACGCGAGAAAATAATTGGAAACGATGTTCCGCTACCAAGTGACATTGCTAATCCGGCAATAAATCCCATTACTTCTCTTTCATACATTCCCGGTTTAGCAAAACGCATAGCAGTGGTTTGCATTTCGTAGGAAATTTCAATCGCCTTCTCTATTTCTGTTATTTCTTCTTTGGACTTAACTTGTCTTTGTTCTGCAATTGCTTTAATAAGCAACATTGAAGAATATTCATTTACATACTTAGGAGCTATTCCTAACAGCTTATGCATTCTCAAAATGTTTTCATGTCTGTACTGAGGAACAAAATGAATTTTCCTTCCTTGCTTAATTGCCGCAGAACAAACTTTTTCTAATTCAGAAGTTGGCGCAATAAACTTAACACCGCACTTGGATGCGCGTTGTTTGATTGTTGGCTGCGGTCCCATCCATACTATTTCATCAATTGTAAAATCATTTCCAAATATTGTTTCTTTGTTTTCATCAAGATCAATTACAGCCGCTAATTCTGCTTGGTCTAAACCAAAGTAATAAAGAAATGTTGAATCTTGCCGAAACGAATAAGTATTATCGGCATAGTTCATAGGTGCTTCATTATTTCCGAGAAATAAGATTAATCCGGATTTTAATTTTTTCTTCAATTCAGCTCTGCGTGCAATGTAGGTTTTTGAGTTAAACATAATTTCTCCTTTTTGATGCATTTCTTTGTTGCATTCTATAATGCACTAAAAAATGTTTAGATGGAATAAATGTAAACGTCTTGAACTAATTAAAAATATCTAATTTAGGCGAGAACTTCTTAATAATATTTTGTGAATTTAAATTTTATCGATTGATTATATTATATTAAATTGAGCCGCATTTTTAAACGGGTTAATAATAAGTTAATGCAAGAATTACTTAAAAAAGACACTTCAAAAGAATTCGACAAATTTCATCAGGAAGTTGAAGAATTAAAAGATATTTGGGATAGTTACCAAAAATTATTTTTTAGCTTCAAGGCTAGCGAAGAAGAAATCAAAAAGAAAAACTTTGAGTTAAACGAGCTAAATATTTCGAAGGATAAGTTCTTTTCTATCATTGCTCACGATTTACGTTCACCATTTCAAGGACTTCTTGGTATTTCAAATTATATGGTCGAAGAATTCGAGACTCTTACAAAAGAAGAGTTTAAGGAAATGGTTGTATCTCTCAACGAAGCTTTACACTCTCAATATAAGTTTTTAGACGACTTATTAAACTGGTCAAGAATTCAATCCGGCAGAATGACTATAGAGCCAATTGAATTAAATGTATACAACGAAGTTGAAAATGTTTTGCAGTTGTTTGTAAGCAGTATAAATAACAAAAAGATAGAAATTCTAGTAAATATTAACCGCAATCTTAATATTGTTGCCGATGACGATATGCTTTCTTTATTGTTGAGAAATTTGCTTTCTAATGCGATTAAGTTTACAAATGTAACCGGTACAATTGAAATTACAGCCTTTAAAGAAGATGAGATGATTTTAATTGTTATATCAGATAATGGTGTAGGAATAGCCGCAGAGGATATTGATAAACTTTTCCGAATAGATATTCAATTTACTACACACGGAACCGCAAAAGAGAGTGGAAACGGTTTAGGTTTAGTCCTTTGCAAAGAGATTGTAGAGAAACATGGTGGTAAAATCTGGGTGGAAAGCCAATTAAACAAAGGCACACAATTCTTTTTTACACTTCCCGCAAAGAGTGAACTTTCCGAGTAAAGTTTTTCGTTATACTCTTTAGATATTAGAATTTAACTATTAAGGAAATATTATGGCAAATGCCGTTTTTCATCACCCTATGCCGGAAAATGAACCGGTAAAAACATTTAGTCCCGGCTCTCCGGAGCGAGCTTTATTAAAAGCAAAACTTGCAGAAATGCAAAACCAAGTTATTGATATTCCATTAATTATTGGCGGAAAAGAAGTTAGAACTGGTGATACTTCGAATATTGTAATACCGCATAACCACAAACATAAGTTAGGCTTTTATCACAAAGCCGGACCGAAAGAAGTACAACAAGCTATTGATGCTGCTATGGAATCATGGAAAACCTGGTCTGCAATGGAATGGCAAGACCGTGCAGCAATTTTTATGCGAGCAGCTGATATGATTACTTTAACCGATTGGCGTTACACCATTCTTGCTTCAACAATGTTAGGACAAAGTAAAAATGTTCATCAAGCAGAAATAGACGCCGCATGCGAAACCGCTGATTTCTTCCGTTTTAATGTTCACTACGCTTATAAACTTTATCAAGAGCAACCGCCTCACTCTCCACACGGTATGTGGAATAGAATAGAGTACCGGCCGTTAGAAGGATTTATTTTTGCTGTAGCTCCTTTCAACTTTACAACTTTTAATGCTAATCTTCCGGGCGCACCAGCAATTATGGGAAATGTTTCACTACTTAAACCGGCAACAACTAGTGTTCTTTCTGCTTACTACATTGTGAAACTTTTAGAAGCAGCAGGACTTCCTCCTGGTGTTATTAACTTTATACCTGGCTCGGGACAAAAGATTGGTGATGTTGTTTTTAACGATCCAAACCTAGCCGGTTTACATTTTACAGGCAGCACACAAGTATTTCAATCGATGTGGAAAATAATTGGCAACAATATTAACAAGTATAAAACTTATCCAAGAATTGTTGGAGAAACCGGTGGAAAAGATTTTGTGTTTGCTCATTCAAGCGCAAATGTTCGTGGTTTAGCAACGGCATTAATACAAGGCGCGTTTGAATATCAAGGACAAAAATGTTCTGCCGCATCACGCGCTTATATTCCAAAATCAATTTGGCCCGATTTGAAAAAGATACTCGTAAAAGATTTAAAAGAACTAAAAACCGGTCCGGTAACAGATTTTACTAACTATAATAATGCCGTTATTGATAAAGGCGCTTTCGACACAATTACTGGTTATATTGATTACGCTAAGAAAGCTAAAGATGCGGAAATAATAGTTGGCGGAAAATACAATGATAAGGTTGGTTACTTTATAAATCCGACTATTATTGTTACTACTAATCCTAAATTCAAAACTATGGAAGAAGAAATTTTTGGACCGGTATTAACAATTTATGTTTATGAAGATAATAAGTTTGAAGAGACTTTAAAGATTTGTGATCAGACTTCACCATATGCTTTAACAGGTGCAATTTTTGCCGAGGATAGAATGGCAATTGTAACTGCAAATAAAATTTTGATAAACTCTTCCGGTAATTTTTATATTAATGATAAGCCAACCGGAGCCGTTGTAGGACAGCAGCCGTTTGGCGGCGCCCGCGCAAGCGGTACAAATGATAAAGCCGGAAGTTTCTTAAATATTGTTCGCTGGGTTTCACCTCGCACAACTAAAGAAAGCTTTGTCCCAAGAAAAGATTTCCGCTATCCGTTTATGAGTGAGAAATAAAGTGTTGTTTTATTTGTTGCAAAAAATCATATTGTAATCAATTTTATTCTTATAGCGATTTCAATAATTATTGTTTTGAAAGGAGATCATACTCAATATTAAGTAATGATTTTTGTTAGTGGTAAGCAGTCCCAAGCAGATTACAAAATATGAACGAGCAAGAAAGAATAAATATATTTAGACAATTTACCGACTTTGACGACGGGGAATTGAGAATTATCATGCCTTATTTTGAAACCAAAAAGTTCAAGAAAAAATCAATTCTTTTAGACATTGGAGAAGTATCAAACGAAGTTTTTTATCTGGTAAAAGGCTGCATAAGACTTTATTGCGAAAAAAATGGAGAAGATCTTTCAACTTACTTTTTTACTGAAAATATGTTTGCTGGTTCTTACGACAGTTTCCTTTCCCGAAAACCAAGCAAGGTAGCAATAGAAACATTAGAAGAGTGCGAAGTTTTGATTCTTACACATGAAGCACAAGAAAAATTGTATAAAGTGTTTCCAAAGATGAATGAATTTATTAGAAAAGCCCTCGAACATAGGTTTGTACTATTGCACGATTTATTTATTTCATATCTTATAAATAGTCCAGAAGAAAGATATTTAATGCTTCAAAGAGACCGACCTGAATTACTTCAACGTATTCCACAGCATCAAATCGCTTCGTTCTTAGGTATTACAAGAGTGTCATTAAGCCGAATTAGAAATCGTTTGGCAAAAAAATAGACTTGTGATTTTGTATCTTTTGTTATCGTTTTGACTTAATTGAGCATTGTAGTTTTGCATAAAC
This sequence comes from uncultured Melioribacter sp., assembly GCA_964631495.1. Taxonomy (GTDB): domain Bacteria; phylum Bacteroidota; class Ignavibacteria; order Ignavibacteriales; family Melioribacteraceae; genus Stygiobacter. The sequence goes on from CAZVYT010000002.1 coordinate 33,323, forward strand.
AATCTTAAAAGATTAAAGACAATGAACAAAATATTAAAAAGAATACTTGTCGGAATTGGAATACTCGTAGGCTTGTTGGTAATTGTAATTGGCGGGTTTATGTATAAATTCAGTTCCGAGACTGGAAAAATGAAGCCGGTAGAAACTGGGAATGTTACAGAAAAAGTTATTGCAATTAAAAACGGTTTTGTAAATATGTATCTAATCAAAGACAGCACGAATTACATTGCCATCGATGCTGGCGAAGATTTAAAGGTAATTGAATCCGAATTGAAAAAACTCAACATTGACCCAAGTAAAATTGAAGCCGTTTTTTTAACACATTCGGATATGGACCACGTTGCGGGACTTCCTCTTTTTAAAGAGGCAAAACTTTATTTGGCAAAAGAAGAAATAAAAATGCTGAATGGTGAAAAACAGAAAATCCCAGGGTACAACAACAGTATTAGTAGAACAGACTATACAGTGTTGGAGGACAACCAAACTTTAACTTTAGGTGCTACGAAAATCAACTGCATACTTACAAAAGGTCACACAAGCGGTTCAATGTGTTTTCAGGTAAATGACAAGTATTTATTTACAGGCGACATATTGAGTTTACACGATGGCAAACTTGGAGAATCTGTAAAGTTCTTTGACCTAGACCACGATATGACAACGAAGTCAATTTCAAAAACAACCAACGTTCCAAATGTAGAATATATTTTAACTTCACATTGGGGCGTTTCAAAAGACTACAAACACGCAGTTAAAGACTGGAAATAGTAAGAAAAAATTGACGAGTGGGGTAGTATCTAATCCGGGCTTTACGAAAAAACGGGTTCCGTGATGAATTGGGCATTAGGGTTTCTCCAAGAACAATTAAAGAAAGCTTTGTTCCAAGAAGCGATTTCCGCTATCTGTTTGTGAGTGAAAAATAAGTTTATCTGTTATTCTGATCCCGTGTTTTTTGCGGGAGAATGCCGAAGGCATAACTTGGTGAGAATCGCTTACACTTTTTTCGTTGAAATATTTAGCCCCGGGAAACCGGGGTTTTCTATTTAGAAATGACCAAGTCATGGCATAAGATTTTTCCGTTTGAAATTAGTAATTTTTGATGGGTATAATTTGAAATAGCTGTCGCTTAATCTAGATCTTTTCATTTAGAAGTTTTGATAATTCATTTTATGAGTTTATCACGTATTAAGTTGAACAATCAGTAAACTATAACGAGAGTAGTATGAAAAAAATTAGGCTCTTAATTGTACTTTTAGCTTTTTTTACAAATGTTTCATTTAGTCAGAACTGTAATTGTGAAAAAGATTTTCAGTGGGTAAAAAAAACCTTTGAAAAAAATGACGCAGGATTTCAATACATTATCGATACTAAAGGGAAACAAGCTTATGAAGCTCATAACCAATTGTTTCTTCAAAAAGCAAAAAACATTAAAGAATTGGACGATTGCACAAAGTTGCTTTTTGAGTGGTTAGCTTTTTTTAGAACAAGACACGTTGCAATAAGAAAATTAGATAATTCCAATTCAAACATAAATCAAACAAAATCTAATCCAAATTTGGAAATAATTAATATTTCTGTTTTGGAATTTGAGAAATATTTAGCAAACAAAAAAGAAGTGGATTATGAGGGTATTTGGGAAATAGATCACACTAAAATGGGAATTAAAAATATTGGTCAATCCTATGTGGGATTTTTTATTGAAACAACTACCGAAAAATGGAAACAAGGTGAAATAAAACTGAAGTTTAATAACAATTCGGGCACATTTTTTTTGAATGATAAATCTGCCCAAAATATTTCTAATGTTAAGTCCATTGGGAGGAATTATTTGCAATTAGGAAAATTTATATTACGTCGAATATTTCCAAAATATGAAACAGAGAAATCTTTTGACTTGTATTTCAAAATAATTTCTGCTCAAAAGCCATTTATTGAAGAATTAAATTCAACAACATTATTAATGAGAATTCCTTCTTTTAGTGAATCTCAAAAAAAGAATATCGATAGTATTATTATAGCAAACAGAATAAATATACTTAAAACAGAAAACTTAATTATTGACTTAAGAAACAACAGTGGAGGAAGCGATGATAGTTACAAAGAAATAATACCTTTTTTGTACACCAATCCAATTAGAGAAGTTGGTGTCCAAATGTTTTCTACAAAACTTAATAATCAAAGGATGCTGGACTTTATCAATAAGCCCGAATATGGATTTAATGAAGCAGGAAAAGAGTGGGCTAAAACTTCTTATGCTACTTTAGAAAAGCATTTAGGTTCATTTGTGAATTTAGATTCAACAAAAATTAGCGTTCAAAAATTAGACACTATTTATCCTTATCCCAAAAACATTGCCATAATTATTCATGATAAAAACAGCAGTACAACAGAACAATTTTTATTGGCAGCCAAACAAAGCAAAAAGGTAAAACTATTTGGCACAACAACTGCTGGCGTATTAGATATTTCCAATATGTATTTTGTAAAATCTCCTTGCGATGAATTTGAATTAGGCTATTGTTTATCCAAAAGTTTTAGAATACCAGAGATGACAGTAGATGGTAAAGGAATTCAACCCGATTATTTTCTTGACAGTGAAATAGAAGAGCATAACTGGTTAGACTTTGTTACAAAGACATTAAACCAAAAATAATATACAGTATGCAACAAAGGCTATTACGAATGACGGGCTGAAAATATTATTAGGATTTGTCGTCTGAACAATTTTTCATGTTGGTTGTCAGTTAGGTGCTACTCAATCATCATCCTGTCACTGCCTCACCAATTAATGCCCCAATCCATGAACCATAAGTATTGCATGCTCTAATACTTTTAAAATTTCTTCCATATAATCTTCAACAGCTTTAACACTGCCGGGCAAACAAAATATAAGTGTTCCATTTTTAACAGCCGCTACAGATCGGCTTAACACAGCAGATGGAATTGTTGCTGAATACTTAAAACGAATTTGTTCCATAATTCCGGGAATCAATTTATCTGAAAACTTCTCTATAATTTCCGGTGTAATATCCCTTGGACCGATTCCAGTTCCACCGGTTGTAAAGACAACATCAATTTTTTCATCAATACTTTTTTGAAGTTCAGATAAAAGCTTGGCGCCATCATCCGGAATTAGTGAGTATGAATATTCAACATGCCAGCGTTTGTTCGCAAAATGTTCTTCTAGATTTTTTTTAATTGTTGGACCGCTTAAATCTTTGTACTCACCGCTGAAAGCTCTATCGCTAAGCGTTATAATTTTTATTTTCAATGGTCTTGGAAAAAATTCAATGGCATCATTTGTTTTGATTACTCCATCTGTAACTACGCGTGTAAAAATTCCGGATTTAGGCATAACACACTTTCCAACTTCAACATAAATCGCGCAGCCATCTCCGTGGCATTTTTTTCCAATTTGTGTTACTTCTAATACAACATCTCCAATTTTGAATTTATCAAGAACAGCAACTTTTTTAAAATCTATTCCGCTTGTAGTAATATTCTCCGCAAACTCGCCGGGAAGAAACTTTCTACCATCTGCGTCAAGAAGAGAAAAGTTATCAATATCTTCTTGAGCAAGCATGCTTACTTGCCTGTGCCAATTACCAGAGTGGGCATCGCCGACTATTCCTTGTTTATTAACCTCCACTTGCTCACGCGGAGTTTTTATTGTTCCTTTTTCTTCAGAAATATTTAAGGAAACTATGTGTTTGTTTTGATCTGTCATACTAAGTCACTCTTTGTTTTTTCTACTAATTTTATTTCACCAATTATCATTTTTTTATCAACCGCTTTGCACATATCATAAATTGTTAGCAAAGCAACTGATACAGCAGTTAATGCTTCCATTTCAATTCCGGTTTGACCAATACATTTGGCAAAACTTGAAACAGCAACTCCATTTTCTTTTAACTCTGCTTTAACATCCAGCTTTGTTATTTGCAAAGGATGACAAAGAGGAATCAATTCACTCGTTTTTTTACCGGCTTGAATTCCGGCAATTTCTGCAATTGAAAGCACGTCACCTTTTTTGATTTTACTTTCTCGAATCAAAATAATTGTATCTGGCTGAAGACTAATAAAACCTTTTGCGCGTGCGGTTCTAACTTGATTTTTCTTTTCAGCAACATCAACCATAATAGCTTTACCTTCATCATCAACATGAGATAATTTATTCATTTATCCTCCGATATTATAAAACTTATGTGTTGAGCTCAAATTACCGCAAGCTGGTTTTTGTGCAATGGCAATTTTAATTGCTTCCTTATAATCAATCTTTCTGATGTTAATTGATATATCGCTGAACAAACATGGCTTTAAGTAACCATCACTTGTTAAACGTAATCTGTTACAACTTGAACAATCTCCGCCGCTTCCTCCATGCACAACTCCAAATTCACCTTTTTCAATATCCATCTCGTAAATGAAGCGCACTTGCAAATCATTTTCATCGCAATAATTTTTTACTTCAAGTGCTTCAGGCTCGTTTATGCTTTTCTTAACAACGCAATTTATTTTTATTGGATGTAACCCGGCTTGTTTTGCTGCATCAATTCCTTTAATTACGTCATTTACATTGCCACCACGAGTTAACTCTTTGAATTTTTGTTCATCAATAGTATCAAGACTAATATTCACTCTATTCAATCCGGCACTTTTTAACTCAACAGCATATTTTTCTAATAAAAGAGCGTTTGTTGTCATGGACAAATCTTTAATACCATCAATTCGTGAAAGCATGCCAACTAAGCTGGTAATTCCTTTACGAACTAATGGCTCACCGCCGGTAACTCTAACTTTTGAGATCCCCATTTCAACGGCAACTTTAGTAAACTCAATAATTTCTTCAAAAGTTAAAACGGAAGAATGATCTATCAACTTGATACCTTCTTCCGGCATACAGTAGATACAACGTAGATTGCATCTATCCGTAACACTAATGCGCAAGTAATTTATAGTTCTGTCAAATTTGTCTAACATTTACAATTGTACCTTTCTTTATTTCACTAACACCAATCGGAATTGAAATTATTCCATCTGCAAAAGATAGAGAGCTAATATGCGCCGAACCATGATACTCAATTGATTCTACTTTTCCTTCGCTATTAATCTTTACGGGAACGCGCGCTAATCTTTCACTTCGCTTCCTTTTGAAGTCAAAATCTAATTCAAGAGAAAGGGATTTGTAGTATTTTTTCAAACCCATTAAACAGGCAAGAAATTCTTTCACGAAAAATTCGAAAACAATAAAAGAAGAAACCGGATTGCCTGGCATTCCAAACACAAAACTATCTTCACATCTTCCAAACACAGACGGCGTACCAGGTTGAACGGCTACTTTTTCAAAGAGTAATTCAAAACCGTTTTTCTTAAGTATTGCCGGCACTAAATCATACTCACCCATCGAAACGCCGCCGGTTAATAAAATTAAATCGCATTCTTGTTTTGCTTTTACAATTGCAGAAGTAATTTCTTTTTCTGTGTCAGTTACTATTCCGTAGTACTTGGTATCGCAGCCAAAGTTTTCGCACTGTGCGATCAGTTGGTATGCATTTGTGTTCCGTATTTGTGATTCTTGAGGAACATCTATTGGTTCAATAATTTCATCACCGGTTGTAATTATTCCAACTTTTGGTTGGATGCTTACAATAGGCTCGATACAACCTGTCAAAGCCAAAGAAGCTATTTCTTTTTCTGTAATTCGCACTCCTTCACTTAATAGTTTTTCTCCAACAACAACATCTTCTGCTTTGTAACAAATATTTACAGAGGTTTTTTCTTTCTTAAATTTAATTTTATTGGAAAATAATTCTTCAACTTCTTCAATAATAATTACGCAATCTGCTCCTTCAGGAATCATCGCACCAGTCATAATTTTTGCGCATTGGTTTTTACCAATTTTCGTTTTTGGTTTATAACCAGCTTGAATTGTTTCCATCACTGTCAACTCATTTTCTATATCTTCCATTCTGCAAGCGTAACCATCCATTGCGGATTTATCAAACGGCGGCATATTCATATCAGAAAGGACATCTTGCCGTAAAACACGGTTTAGACTTTTAATCATTTCAACTTTCTCGGTTTCGAGCGCGCGATGATTAGCTTTTATAATTTGAATAGCTTGTTCAAATGTTATCATATTCTTACCAATTTAATTAACAATAAACTTTACAAGATGACGCTTTGAAATTCACCCAAACTTCATTTCCTATTTCTAATTTCAATTCTTTTTTCGAATCGCCGGATACAAGAGCAGTTAGTTCAACACCAACATCAATAAAAATATCAAACCCTACTTTTGCCGGCGCTATATCAATTATCCTTCCTTTAAAGTGATTTCTGCTGCTTCCTTTTTCTGATTCAGCTGAAACTGTAATTTCTTCAGGCTGGAGCGTAAGAAATACTTCTCCATTTTCAACATCAGTCAGACAGAAAATATTTATTCCACTATTAGAAAATACTTTTAGATCGCTGTGAGGAATGGTTTTTAAATATCCTCTAAGGAAATTTTTAGCGCCTATGAAGTGAGCAACAAATTCAGATTTTGGGTGGTGGAATACTTCTTCTGGTGTTGCAACATGTACTAAAGTTCCTTTTTCCATAACTCCAATTTTGTTGGCAAGAGATATCGCTTCTTCATAATCATGAGTTACATGTATAATTGTAATTCCGCTTCTATTAAGCTGTCGAAGCAGCATTCGTAATTCGCTTTTTGATTTTGAGTCGAGCGAAGCAAGCGGTTCATCAAGCAAAAAAATATCGTTACCAGCCGATAAGCTTCTTGCTAAAGATACACGCTGATATTCTCCACCGGAAAGTGTTTTGGGTTTGCGATTAAGAAATTCAATAGCGCCGACTTTTTCAGCAGAGGCAATCACTTTTGTGTTAATATCTTTTTCACCATTACTCTTTAGTGGATAAGCAATGTTTTCAAAAACGGTTAAATGTGGAAACAAATCTGCATCTTGATAGACTATACTTACTTTTCTTTCTTGAATTAGCTTATACGTAATTTCTTCTCCGCGTAAAAAAATTTTACCACAAACTGGTTTTATTAATCCAGCAATTGATTCAAGAAGTAAACTTTTCCCTACACCGGATAAACCAAGAATTACAAAATAATCTCCGCGTTCAACCTCAAAGTTGATATTTTTTAATTCAAATTCACCAACTCGCAAAGATATGTTTTCAAGCTTCAGCATTATCTTTTCTTTTTAATTAAACTTAGTACAATAAATATTACCAGGCACACAACTACAAAAATAGCAGCAACCGGAACAGAATATTTTAATCCGTAAGAAGTGAATCTTTCAAAAATTAATACGGGAGCCGTTTTAGGATTATAAGCAATGATGATAACAGCTCCGAACTCACTTAACCCGCGAGCCCACATAAGAATAAACCCAGATAGAACCGATCGCCAAGCAAGAGGAAGAGAAACTGTAAAAAAAACTCTTACTGGTGACGCGCCTAATGTTAAAGCAACTTTTTCTAATCTTTCGGGAACTGCCGCAAATCCATCGCGCGAAGCATTAATCAAAAATGGAACACTAACAAACGCCATAGCTAAAATTATTCCGGCTGGATTGCCAATGAATTTTATACCAAAATATTCTGCGCCTTGTCCCAACATACTATCTCGTGATAAAATTCCTAAAACGGCTATTCCAGCGGCGGAATGCGGAATTATTATTGGTATATCGATTATTCCGTTAACTAAACTTTTAAGTGGAAAGTTTTTACGCGCAAGCAAGTATGCTAAAGGTATTGCAAAGAATGAAAATAGAATAGTTCCGGCCATCGAAGTCCATAAACTCAGCCATACGCTTTCGCGTACTTCATTATCACCAAGAGTACTTGCAATCGATCCAAATGATGTATTTAAATACATTCCGGCAATCGGGGCTACAATAAAAAGCAGAACAACTCCACCAAGAAATGTGAATATTAAACTCATCCATGAAATATCTTTAAATGAGCTGGTCATTTTTTCTTTGCAAACTCCTTTAGTTCTTTCGGTAATTTATCGTAATTATCGCAAACTGATGGAACAACAACCGGCTGTCCCATTTCTCGCATTACTTGCAGTCCCTTTTTTTTATCCATTAAATACTGAACAAACTTTTTTGCCAATTCTGGATTAGGAGCGTTTTTGGGAATTGTAACTCCATAAACCATAGAAGAACCATATTGAGTAATATTTTCTCCGGGTTTTTTACCGGTTAATTCTGTACTTACTTGCCTATAGTATTCTTCTAGCTCCTTTTTTTTAAGATTTATTTGATCCGGTAGTGTTAAATATTTAAAGCCATTCTGCTCGGCTAGAGAGCGATAAAGAAAAATATAATCTACCTCACCAGCTTCAAGAAGAGCTAATAAATCAACTTCCTTTGGACGAATGTATTCATTGTCTTTGCTTAAAATCTTTTTTGATAAATCTATATTGTAGTATTTATCCGCTAGTTTCATTGAAAATACAGTTCTATAACCACAAGGATCTGAATTTGGATCTGCTCTTCCAATATTTACTTTTTCGTCGAGCAAAATGTTATACCAATTCGTCTGGTTAATTTCTTTCGCTCTTCTCGATTTCGGGCTGTAAGTAATTGTCATTTCGTTTGTGGCAAATTTCAGATTCCAATCTGCATGTTCGGGTATTAGCAATTGGTCAATTACTATATAATCGGCAGAAGCAAATACATCACATGGTTTTTTTAGTTCAGATATTTTTCTGGCACATTCGCGGCTTCCGGCAATTTCTTTTAAGATTTCAACACCGGGATTTTCTTTCTTAAACCCATCTATAATTTTTTCGAATGGAACGGTTAAACTTCCGGCATGAAAAATTGTTAATTGATTTTTTGTTTTCGTGTTCAGATTATCAAAAAAAACAAGCCCGAGCAACAGAACAAAAACTGAAGACCCAATTAAGTACTTCATCTTAAAGACCTTTAATATTTTTCAATTTTGTGTTCTTCATTTCTTCTTCTATTTGATTTTGAATCTTTGCATAGAAATTGTAGAAGTAATTATTATATCCTGTCATCTCAGAATCTTTTGCTTTACTAGCATCGGCAACATCCAAATCCATAATTTTTTTGTCTTCAAGAGATGAATAAATTTCAAACAAACTTAATTCAGTAAAATCTTGAAGAAGGTAAAAACCGCCACTGGCACCTTTACTGCTTCCCACAATTTGAGATTTAAGAAGCGATGACATAATCTGTCGCAATTTTGAAGCATTTACACCAATTGCTTCTGCCAATTCACCACTATTCTGTGGATCGGGAAAAACTTTGGCTAAGTGGCAAAGTGCTTTAACTGCTGTGGATAGTTTTACAGAAGATGACATATTTCTCTTTTTTTGTTACAGTAAGTGTAACAATTAACTCTTTCCGATGCAATCTCTCAATTATAAATTTTACTTTGAATAAAAAGTACCTTTTGGTTTGATTTTAATGATTGCTATATTTTCGAACACTTTTTAAACAAAATTGTTAAAAGTCAACGGAGATTTTGTATGAATGTTACAGAAGTATTAGAAGCTCGCAAAGTTCTAAAAGAACTAAGTTATGATATTGCTCCTCTATTTAGAGGTTATACTGATAAATCGCTTCACATAGATGTTGGAAGCAATGAAGTAACTATCCGCGATATTCCTCAATTAGTTAAAGAAAAATTTATAGGTGGAAAGGGTTATGGGTTAAAGTTCTTGTGGGACGCAACCAAACCAGACACAAAATGGAATGATCCGGAAAATGAAATTGTAATTTCCGGTGGACCTATTTGCGGAATAACACAATACTCGGGTACTGGAAAATCATTAGTTGTTACAATCTCTCCACAAACTGATTCCGCAATGGATAGCAATGTTGGTGGTTGGTTTGGACCATTCTTAAAAATTTGCGGCTTTGATGCAATCGAGCTTCAAGGAATTTCCGAAAAAGAAGTTATTGTAATAATTGACGGTCGTAATGGAGGAAAAATTAGAATTGAAGAAGCTCCTGCAGATCCAATAGACAGCCATGAACTTGCAGAAATGCTAACCGAAATGTACTGCCCAAGCGAATCTGACAAAATGAAAATTGCGGTTGTATCTTCTGGCACAGCTGCAGATCATTCTTTAATTGGAATGTTAAACTTCAGCTTTTATGATAAAAAGAAAAAACGAGTTCGTTTAAAACAAGCTGGACGTGGTGGAATTGGCACTGTATTCCGCAAGAAAAACATAAAAGCTCTTGTTGCTCTTGTTCCTAAAGTGGAAGGAGACATGAACAAAGTTGTTGATATGAAAGCTATCATGGAACGCGGTCAGCGCTTCAACAAAGAAATTAAAGAACTTGATGACAAGCAATGCGAAATGAGAACCAAGGGAACCGCTCACTTGGTTGAAATTATGAATGACTATGATCTTTTACCGACTCACAATTATAAATATGGCAGTCACAAAGAAGCCGGTAAAATACATTCTGAAGTTTGGAAAGCAATGTTTGAGCAAGGATCGCCCGATGGTTGCTGGCTTGGCTGCCACATGAGCTGTGCAAAAGGAGTTAACAATTATGTTCTGCGCACCGGACCATATAAAGGTCAGTGTGTAATTGTTGATGGACCAGAGTATGAAAATGCCGGCGGACTTGGTTCCAACTGCGGAATTTTCAATCCGGATTATATAGTAGAAGCAAATTTCTATTGTGATACTTACGGAATATGCACAATTACTTGGGCAACCTTACTCGCTTTTATTATGGAATGCTACGAGAATGGAATCTTGAATGAAGAGAGAACCGGTGGACTAAAACTAAATTTTGGTAACGCAGATAATGCAATGGAACTCTTACATCAATTAGCACGCGGAGAAGGTTTTGGCAAAGTTGCCGGAACCGGTGTTCGCAAAATGAAAGAAATGTTCATTGCAAATGGTTGGGGAGATCCTCAGTTCTTACAAGATATTGGAATGGAAAATAAAGGACTTGAATACTCTGAATATGTTTCGAAAGAATCGCTTGCACAACAAGGCGGATTTGCTTTAACAAATAAAGGTCCGCAGCATGATGAAGCTTGGTTAATTTTTATGGATATGGTTAACAACCAGATTCCTACTTTTGAAAACAAAGCCGAAGCGCTACACTACTTCCCAATGTTTAGAACATGGTTTGGATTGGTTGGATTATGCAAACTGCCTTGGAATGATGTTGAACCTGAGGATAACGCGCAAACATCTGAACCGGCAAAAGTACCAGAGCATGTTGATAATTATGTAACAATTTATAAAGCAGTTACCGGAAAAGAATTTGATAAACATCAACTCATTCGCGATTCTGAGCGAGTTTATAATTATCAAAGAATGTTCAACTTGCGTCGCGGTTTTGGTACTAGAAAATGGGATAACCAACCTTTCCGCGCAGCCGGACCAGTTACTAAAGAAGAATATGAATCACGCCAAGAACGTTATGATAAACAATTAAAAGAAATTATTGGTGTTGATCCTGAAGGAAAAACTACAGAAGAGAAAATGAAAGTTTTAAGACAGTACAGAGAAAGTAGATATGAGCAATTGAAAGATGCTGTTTACAAAAGACGCGGCTGGGATGAAAACGGAGTTCCAAAACTCGATTTTATGAAAGAGATTGGAATGGACTTACCAGAAATTGTTGAATTACGTACTGCGTATGATAAGGGTGAATGGCGATTGAAATAATTCTAGTTATGACAAAGACCCTCGTAAATGCGAGGGTTTTTTGTTTTAAATTTTCAACTGCGTGGCTTTAGCTGACACATACAAGAGCCAGAAAGCTTCTCTTTGTTATTAAATATTAATGGCATTCCATCCCGCTCCCATTCAATAATTCCCGCGGCTAAGTTTTCCACTTTCTCAAATCCATTAGCAATTAACAATAGACAAGCATCTTTGCTGAAAATTCCGGAAGCATCTGCTACAACAATAGTTTTATCTTTTGGTAATTTGTTAAGTTCTTGTTCAAGATGACTTTTAGGAATTTGAATTTCGTTTTTAACTCCGAAGCGCTTATATAAATTCATGTATTCTTCTCTAATATCAAGAAGTAAAGCACCCTCTTGGCACAAAGCGTATGCTTCTTTAGAAGTTAAATTATGAACTCTATGTGAAGTATAGAAACCAACTTTCGTTTCCATTTAATGCTCCAAAAGCCCTTCTCTTTGGGAAGGGTTGGAATGAGCTGTTTATCCGCCGCTAATCATGTGAATTACATCAACTTTATCGCCGTCAATAAATTTAGCTTCGGTGTAAGACTCTCGTTTAACTAATTCGCCGTTAATTTTTACAACTAAGTTTTTAAACGAGTACTTTTTTATTTGTAGTAATTGATTAATTGTAAGACTGGGTTCCGAGGTTTCAATTACTTCTATATTGTTGTTTAAAGTTATTTTCATTTGTCCTTACCAAGTATTATTTCCAGAACTACATTTGCCATCATATTTGCAACAACACCCACACGAGGTGCAAGTGGAGGATCGTTTTCGCTTGTTTCACTTTTTCTATCACCAACGATGTAAAGTTTGCGGTACTGCTCGGTTTTAATCAAATTGTTGCCGCCCCAGCCGGCGAGTCCAACTCCACAAACTATAGACTTTTCCGGGAACACTGAAAGCACCGTTTCAACTATCATTTCTTTCATTTCAGCTTTATCAAAAGCTTCTACAATTACATCACATTCTTTGTAAAGTTCAACAATTTCTTTGGATGTAAGTTTAATAACATGATCGCTTACAATTACTTTTGGATTAATTAGATTTAGGTTTTCTTTAAGCGTTGGCGCTTTATATTTTCCAATTTGATTATAGAAAAAATATTGACGATTGAGATTGCTTTCTTCAATTACGTCAAAATCTGCAATAATAAGTTTGCCAACGCCTACTCTTACCAAAGCCACGGCACAGTTTGATCCCAAGCCGCCGCATCCGGCAATGCCAATTGTTTTGCTTGAGAGATTATTTTTAATTTCAGAAAATTTCATAACAAACTCCTCTCTTTAAAATAGCCAAAATTTTTTAATGATTTGAGAAATCCTCTTCATAAATTTGGACAATCAAATTCTTGGATCAAATATGAAACTGCGAAAGTATTTATTGTTTTTATTTGTATTCTTTTTTACAACATCTTCTATTTTACCGCAACAAGAAACAGAACTTTACAAAAGGCTAAAATCCTTTAAAGAAGTTGTAAGCATAACACCAATAAAACACGATACAACTTATAGCGAAGGTTATCAATTAATGATTTCCCAGCCGGTTGATCACAACAATCCAAATAGCCTAACATTCAAACAAAAAGTTTATTTGCTGCATAAAAATGAAAAGCTTCCAACTATTCTGGCGCTGGAAGGTTATTCTGCTGATTTCAATAGACCATATGAGCTAACTAGAATTTTACAAGGAAATCAGATTTTGGTAGAACACCGTTACTTCGGTCAATCTGTACCAGATAAACTTGATTGGAATTACTTAACCGTAAAACAATCCGCGGCAGATCACCACGCAATCGTTCAGTTATTCAAAAAGATTTATACCGGCAAATGGATCAGCACAGGAATTAGCAAAGGTGGTCAGACCACAATTTTCTTCAAGCGCTTTTATCCAAACGATGTAGATGTTGCGGTTCCATATGTTGCGCCGGTTAATTACGAAAAAGAAGATCCGCGCATTACAAAATTTTTACGTACAGTGGGAAGTGAAGATTGCCGAAAAAAAATTATAGATTATCAAAGAGCGTTTTTACAGAAAAGAGAAGAAATAATGCCGTTGTTGATGCATGATGTTGAAAAACAAAACATCAGATTGGTTTTTGACTGGGACTTTTTATATGAGATTTGGGTTCTCGAATACTCTTTTACTTTTTGGCAATATGGCGCAGCAAAATGTGAAGAAGTTCCTCTTCCAACGGACGATGCAAAAACTATGTTTGAACACATGAAAAAAGTGAATGGTTATTCCTGGTACACAGAACAAGGTGTGCAACTGTTTCTTCCTTCATACATTCAATTCTACAAAGAAATAGGTTATTATGATTACGATTTAGAACCTTTCGAAGATTTACTTATAGAAGTTAAGAATGGTTCAAGTATTTTTTGGATACCGGAAAATCTTAGACCAAAATTTGATAACACTTTATTGCTTGATGTTAAAGAGTGGCTTAAGGCAAATAGTAACAATATGATTTTTATCTATGGCGAGCTTGATACTTGGTCCGCAACAGCTGTTGAGCTTACCGGCAAAACAAACGCTCTTAAAATGGTTAGAAAAGACGGTCATCATGGAACCAGCATTAAAAGTTTTGATGCAGTGAGTAAAGAATTAATTTACTCAACATTAGAAAATTGGCTTGATATAAAAATTACAAGATAGTCGTGGTTCAACAAGCTCACCATAACTACGTTGATAATTTAACAAAGATGAATTGTCATCCCGAGCTTGCCAAAGGATGGATTATCTAAAGCTGAGTCTTTTTATGAAAAGGATGTGGGTTTATATTCTTGAGTGTGCTTATGGATCGTATTATACAGGCGTTATAAATAATCTAGAAAAAAGATTACTTGAACATTCGAATTGTGCAGATTTTGGTTATACAAGCACTCGGTTGCCAGCAACACTCAAGAGTTTGATAATCCATTAACGGCTATCGAAAGAGAGAAACAAATTAAGCAGTGGCCTCACGAGAAAAAGAAAGCTTTGATTCTCGGCGATTTTAAAAAGCTTTCAGAGCTATCTTCTTCTAAAAACAACCGTGGTTCATCATCTGAGCTTGATTGAAAAAATAAGGAAAAAAATTATGGACTTGTTTGGCAATATGACTCTTAACGCAGTACAGATAATTCAACTAATGCTTGCGCCTGCTGTAATGATAAATGCCTGCGGATTGCTGCTTCTTGGTATCAATAATAAATACTCTCTTGTTGTTAGTAGAATTCGTTTACTTAATGAAGAGAAACGCAGACTTATGATTAAGATAGGAGAAAAAGCTCCTACAACTGATGATAATGTTCGCCTTGAAAGCATTGCAGTACAAATTAGCGCTTTAACATACCGGGCAAAACTTGTTCGCAATTCAGTTTTGTGTTATACATCTGCAATAGCTTTATTTGTATCTACTTCATTAGTGCTGGGTATTTCATCTGTTCTCTCGCTAGGTAAGTTGAATTTCTTAATCATAACAACCTTTCTTTTAGGAATGAGCTTTGTATTAATTGGAATTGTTTTTGCCGCATTCGAAACAAAAAAAGGTTACGATATTATTTCTTACGAAGTTAAAGCACATGAATAAATGGCAGCCATCGGAAGAAGATTTGCTTAAACCTGAGTTTATGATTTTAATGTATGCTCACGGCGCTTTTCCAATGGCTGATGAAAACAAAAAATTAAATTGGTATTTGCCTAATATTCGTACAATTATTCCGCTGGATAATTTTAATTTTCCTCGCTCGCTTAAAAAAAAATATTTTTCTTCCGGCTTTACTTACAAACTTAATTCATCTACTCTGGAAGTAATTAAAGAATGCGCAAGTAGAGAAAACACTTGGATTTCTGATGAACTTATTGAAGCATATATAGGTTTACATAAACATGGTCATTTACACTCAGTAGAGGTCTTTAAAGACGAAGAGCTTATTGGCGGACTTTATGGAATTTCTTACAAAGGTGCTTTCTTTGGAGAATCAATGTTTTCTAAGGTGTCTCAAGCTTCTAAATGTGCTTTAATAAAATTAATACAACATTTGCGAGAGATAAATTTTATATTGTTAGACGTCCAATATCAGACCGATCATTTAAAAATGTTTGGTGCTATTGAAATTGAATTTGATGACTTCGAAAATAGACTGTTGCAATCTAATAACGTGGACACAAGTTTTTAACATAATATTTTAGTAAAAAAAGACCAGTGTTTTTATATGGTAAGGTTAATGACTTTTATCAAAAATCAAAGGAGATAAAACGATGAAAAAATTATTTCTAATTATTTTTTTAACTGCTGCGGGAACCGCCACTTTTGCTCAAACTATTGGCGGAAGTTTTTTGTTTGGATATCCGCAAGGCGACTTTCGTAAAAATGTTGACAAAATGGGATTTGGTGGACAGATTCAAGGAACATTTTGGACACCATCAAAAAGCCGTCCATTTACAATTGGTTTTGATGTGGGATATTTAGTTTACGGACAAGTTGATGAGAGAAGACCATGGATTGGATTTCCGGGTGTATTTCTAAATCTTAGCCGAACAAACAGTATGGCAAGCGGACATATTTTGATGCAGATTACCCCTTTCTTTGGAACAATTCGTCCTTATGTTGAAGGACTTTTTGGAGGCGCTTATTTGTTTACTCAAACATCAGTGCGTAATGAAAACAAAAACGAAGAGATTGCATCATCAAATAATTTTGATGACTTTGCGTGGAATTACGGTGGAGGCGCCGGAATTCTATTAAGATTTAGCGGCGCAGCGGAAAATGTTGAAGGAATATTTCTTGACCTAAAAGCACGTTACTTGTTTGGAACTGAAACAAAATACTTAGGAGAAGAAAGTGTTACTTTTAATACTGTAGGAGATGTCATTTATAAACCTTTTAAGTCTAAGACAGATTTCTTTTCGTTTCATATAGGTGTAATTGCTAATCTAGATTTGTTGTAAGCAGATTCTTTGAAAGGATTGCATATTTTTTTATACTTCCGGCGAGAATTATGATTTTTTTTATTAACAAATGGCGAGTGCTATGATTACTTACAAAGAACTTGGATTAGTTAATTCCAAAGAGCTTTTTGCAAAAGCTGTAAAAGGTGGATATGCAATACCAGCTTTCAATTTTAACAATCTTGAACAATTACAAGCAATTATTGGTGCGTGCGTTGAAACAAAATCTCCGGTTATTCTGCAAGTTTCTAGCGGTGCCCGTAAATACGCAAACCAAACTTTGCTAAAACACTTAGCAAAAGGAGCTGTAGATTACGCTCACGAATTAGGTTTCGATATCCCTATAGTGCTTCACTTAGATCATGGAGATACTTTTGATCTTTGCAAATCTTGCATCGAGAGCGGCTTTTCTTCTGTAATGATTGATGGTTCGCATCATTCATACGAAAAGAATGTTGAATTGACAGCGCAAGTTGTTGAATACGCCCACAAATATGATGTTAGTGTTGAAGGTGAACTTGGTGTTTTAGCCGGAATTGAAGATGATGTTAGCAGCGATGTTACTCATTACACAAAACCGGAAGAAGTTGAAGATTTTGTTAAAAAAACCGGCGTTGATTCTTTAGCAATTTCAATTGGTACATCACACGGTGCAAACAAATTTACACCGGATCAATGCACACGTAATGCAGACGGAATTCTTGTACCGCCGCCACTCCGTTTCGATATTCTGGAAGAATGCGAAAAGAGAATACCGGGCTTCCCGATTGTTCTTCACGGCGCTTCTTCTGTTCCAACCGAACTGGTAAAAATGATTAACAACAATGGCGGAAAGTTGAAAGATGCTGTTGGCATTCCCGAAGAACAATTACGCCGCGCTGCAGCTTCTGCGGTTTGCAAAGTTAACATTGATTCTGATGGGCGATTAGCAATGACTGCCGCTATTCGAAAAACATTCAACGATAATCCAACTGAGTTTGATCCACGCAAATATTTAGGACCAGCTCGAGATTCATTGAAAGAACTTTATAAACATAAAATTGTAAATGTTTTAGGAAGTGCTGGAAAAGCGTAAGAAAGTTATTTAGTATTTACTAGTTGGTGGTAAGACTACAAAAGAGCGGCTTTAGCTGCTCTTTTATTTTAAACAGTTTTCACTATTGTGCCTTGATGATAAACCAGCTTAAATCCGGATTCATACTTTTCCCAAATCGAAGATCTTTCGGTTTTTCTATCTCCTTGATACAAAGTGTATGTTAGCAAGAAAATATTTTCTGATAATTGACTACATTGAAAATTTTCATTTTTCCAATTTTCGGGATAGTTTTTTTGCGCTCTTTCTAAAATAACTTTAAGAATAAATTCTCTTTCATATTTATTGCCCGAAGCTCCTATTTCCCAAAAGTTTTCATCAAGCAAATTTTCGATATGTTCTTTTGTGGACCCAAATTTAGGCCAATGAATAAATATTTCTAAACCGGTGAGTAGCTCTAAAACTTCACTTTTCTTATTCATCACAAACTCTTTTTTATTATACAAAAAAAGCCGCGTCCTAATCGAACAGCGGCTTTAAGAAAAAAAATCTTTTTATTTGCTTAATAGATAATTCGCCATTTTGCCTAAATCTTTTACATCGATATTACCGTAAGAAGGCATCATAATATTTTTGTATTTGTTTTTATATTCTGCAAAGCGTTCATCATTACTATAAGAAGAGGGATTGCGTAAGTAATTGATTAAGTTATCACGAGTCCAGTATTTTGAAAGACCGGTAAGTGCTGGAGCCATCTTTGAGCCTTGTAATTGTGAACCATGGCATGTTATACAACCGGATTGTTTTATTAAACTAAATCCATCTGCTTGAGAGGAAGAATTTTGTTGAGTTTGCTGCATCATATCCGGAGTCATTGCTTCGACTTCGACTTCTTTTTTTGTTATTATTCCTAAAACAAATAGAATTAAAAATACTCCAAGAAATGCAGCCATCCATTTTTGTGCGTTTGTCATTATTGTAATACCTTTCTATAAGAATAATTTGATGTACAAAGTTAGTTATAACTTAACCATTACCGCAAAAAGAAGAGCAGTTTAATTTGCAATTTCGCGTTCATAAAATTCTTTGTATTGTTTAATTGAATTAAATATTGCTTCTGCAACAGAGTTTTGACCATTATTGCTCTTCAAATATGCTTCATCTTTTCTGTTAGAGAGAAATCCGTTTTCTATTAATACGCTTGGCATTGAAGCTCCTACTAAAACATAAAAGCCTGCCTGCTTTACGCCAAGTGAAGGAATTGCTACTTCTTTTTTCCAATTTTGGTTAAGAATATCAGAAAATGATTCTGAGTAACGCATAAATTGTGAATGAACCATACTTACAAGAATAAAATTATCGTCAGTTAGTTTTTCATATTTATTCTGATTTTCTTCAAACTTAATAACACTGTTTTCTACTTCTGCAATGCGAATAGCTTCTTTTGTTCTTCCTGGTCGAAGTAAATAAACTTCAAATCCACGGTAACCATTATCTTTTGTTTCAGTTGAATTGCAATGAATGGAAATAAAAAGCTTGCCCCCAGCTTCATTAGCAATTTTACCGCGTTTATAAAGTTCAACAAACTCATCTGTCTTTCGCGTGTAAACTACATTTACTCCTGCCAAATTATTTTCAACAAGCTTGCCTAGTTTTAACGCAACTGCAAGATTTATATCTTTTTCCTTTGTTCCGTTTACACCAATTGTTCCGGGATCTTTTCCACCATGCCCGGCATCAATAACAACGCAATCAAAATTCCACTTTGATTTATCCGCATTATCAGTTTCGGGTTTAACAAACATTTTATTATGGATAGTAATCATCAAAAAATTTGTTTCCGGATCAAGAAAAGTCTCACTTGTTGAATAACCTTCTTTAAGCGTAAACTCCAGCTGAACATTTTTTGCGCTTATAAAATTCTGATTGATCTTAGTAACCAATCCGGCTGGTTTTGATTTTGAAGCCATGCCCGGAAGTACAGTTGAATTTGATAAAAAAACATAAAGCACTCCATTACTAATTGAACTGCGTGGAATGCGTAAAGCTTTGTTAGTCTTTAGTGTTATTAAAGTTCCGTTTGCTTTTTCATCAATAACAATATCATATACATCATATTTTTTTGACGAAATTGCAGATGGCTTTTCGTTGCTATCTTTGTTTTTTTCAACAATTTCTTCGCTGTAATCATTTGTTTTTTTTATCACAAGGTTCTTTTCTAAACCTTCATACGTAAGCTGGTATCCGGTTACCAATTTGTAATATTCAATAATGTAAACTAGCGGAACAAAAATGTCATCCTTGATAAGCAAAGTTGAAATAGGAATTTGGTGTGATTTCTGGCTATTATCTGTTCTTTTTGTTAGTACTATATAATGATTTCTTGCAGTAATTTTTATTGCATAATTTTCAAAACTGGATTCCAGCTTTGCTGTTTCTGTGTTGAAATAATTTTTTCCTCCTAAAATTACTCCGAGCTCTTTTGAAGAAACATAATCAAGACCATTTCTCACCAAATAAGAAAGCTCGCTCTTTTTCTCATCTATTTTAACGGAAAGTTTATAAAGCCTCTGCGGAAAAACAGAACAAGCTATAAGAAGTAATATTATTATCAGCTTACTTTTCATTTTAACCAATAAATGGGATCATAAAACCAGATTTTTTTTTGTAATCGCTAAACTCTTTACCAAAATGTTTGTTTAACATTTTTTCTTCTGTAATTGCTCTCAGAATAAAAAGTGGCAACTCAAATAGTAAAACCATCGGGATTACTAAATAACTCATTAATGCAAGTCCAGCACCTAAATCACTAAGAATCTGACTTAAATACTGAGGATGCCTAATAAAACGATAAATTCCTTTTGTAACAAGATTGTGTCCCTTCATAACAACAATATCTTGTGCGTAGTAATTTCCTAATGTTTTATAAGAAATTACTTGCAACCAAGAAAACATAGCGAAAATAATTAGACCAATTATTCTAAAGGTTTGATAATCTTGTTCATATTCAGCAGGTAAAGTTCCAATTTTAAAAATAGAAAGCATGGTTAAAACAAGAATAATTGCGGCAACATTGGGTGGTATTTTTTGCAAAAAGGTTGCGGGTCGCTCAATAACTTTTGTTATAGAAGTCTTTAAACCTTTTTTTGCGCCGGAAAAATTAGCGCTCAATGTTACAAAAAGATTTATTGCAACCAGCAGATTTATAGGATCCATAATAATACCCAACTTTTTACTTTACTAAATATAACAACTTTAGCTTTCTTGGGTTGGTGTTTAAATTTGAGTCATTTTCTCCGATAATTACAGGTAGCTTTTGCTCTGTAAATCAAAAAAATGAAAAAATGCTTGAAATTGATAGGAAGCACTACAAATTTTCTCGCACGATTATTGCATAGCTACATAGGCATATTTTCTCTATTTTTTAGTTGTCTAACGTAAGGGATTGTAATGGGCACTGGTCAGATGATGTTAACAATACTTGCAATGGTTCTATTGAGTGTTGTAATATTAACAATTAATAGAAGTTTTTACCACACTAACACAACTATGGCGGCGAGCAGGTATAATATTCTTGGTGTGGCGGTTGCAAATTCGATTTTTGAAGATGCTACAGGAATGCGATTTGACGAAGTAACATCTGGTGCTCAAAATAATGTATCGGTTTTAACTGCTTCAGCTAGTTTGGGTTTGGAAACCGGTGAGTCTGCTGCCAACAGAAAAACATTTGATGATTTTGATGATTATCATGCTTACAGAACTACTCCACGTTTAGATACAGTGCTTATAACTGGAACTAATCGACGAATTATTTTTCATACGCTTTGCAATGTAGCTTATGTAAATGCAAATTCTCCTAATGCGCCAACTACAAGTAGAACATGGCATAAAAGATTAAGCTTGCGTGTTTACTGTCCCGAAATTCGGGATCCACAAACATTAATAACCGATACAATAAAAGTATCAACTGTTTTTAGTTATTGGTATTTCAGATAGGTTAAAATATGGGCGCACAAGTATTATTAGATATTGTTGGTTCAGTAATTATTGGCGGATTGTTGCTGCTTACCCTACAAAGATTTAACAATGAAAATGTAGCCAATAATTATAAATATGCTGGTGAACGAGTTGTTCAAAAAAACTTAGTTGAAATAGTAAAACTAATTGAATATGATTTTCGCAAAATTGGTTATTGTGCAGATTATGCAAAAGTACCCGATCGAGCAAAATCAATTGTTAAAGCAGATACTTCAACAATTTGGTTTTTAACAGATTTACCAACAGATACAACCTCTAGTTACGGGAATGGTATAATAGATACTGTAAAATACTCTTTGGGCCCAACTTCCGAATTAACTTCAACACCAAATCCTAACGATAGATACTTATATAGACAAGTAAATAATTCAGCTAGAACAAGCGCAAATCTTGGATTAACTAGATTCAGGTTAACTTACTATGACTCTAACGATAATGTTTTAACAGGATTACCGGCAAGTATGCCAGTATTGGGTTATGGAATAACACAAATTATGATTGATGTTGCTGTAGAAAATCCATCTGCTTGGGATAATGATTATTCTTATCAAAACAGGGCTCTTTGGCGGCAAATACGGTTGGCATTAAGAAATTATGTGGCGAGATAAGGAGAATTAGATGGGCGGCAAGGCACTTTTAATATTAGTAATGGCATTTACCATAACTTTTATTATTAACACTCGAAATTTTACACAAATGGCTACTGATACAACTCAGAACTTCACATCCTATTATTATACTCTAAAGGCAAGAAATGCAGCCGCTGTTGGAATAAACATTTTAAACAACAGATTGTTCTTTAGAGCCGGAGCTGTTGATACTGTTTTTACTTTTAACTTTGATGGAGTTACTGTTTTAGATTCTTTAATAACACTAGATCCTTATTTAAATATTAAAAAAATTGTTTCTGTTGCTACTATTTCCCTTCCTCACTCAGCTTTTGCGCCAAAAGAAGAATGGTACTTTAAAGAGCGAATGAAAGTAATTGTAAAACCAAGTATGTTTTCTAAATATGCATACTTTTCACACAGTGAAGGTAGTAGCATTTTTTGGTCAGGAAGAGATTCAGTATTTGGACCTTTTCACACAAATGGAAATTTACAGTTTAGTGGTAATTCTGTATTTACAGGATTGGTTACTCATGGAGGAACCATTTCTTTAAATGGATATAACCCTAAATTCTTAGCTGGTAGACAAGGCAACACAAATATAACAATACCAACAACCGGTGTAGATACTGTCCAAAGTTATGCGGCTGGCGGTGTGCAGATTTCTGGTCAAAGTTTAGTTTATCTAGAGTTTAGAGGAGACAGCATTCGTTACAGATACAACACAACTTCTGCATGGAATAATAGATTGCTTTCTGCATGGGCTCCAAATGGAGTTATTTCCATTGTTAACGCAGAAGTGCGTGTTAAGGGAACGATTAAAGGAAGATACTCAATCGGTGTTTCCGGTTCTTCCAGTAGCTTAACCGGTGCTGGCAATGTTTGGATTGAAGACGATATTAAGTACAATACAAATCCAAGAACAAACCCTAACAGTACAGATATGTTGGGAATAATCGCGGAAAAAAATATTGTAATAGCCAACAATACTGAGAATAGAGACAACATTATTATTGAAGCTAGTTTATTTGCTCAAGAAGGTTCTTTTACAGTTCAAGACTTTAATTCAGGAAGTCCTCGAGGTACAATTTGGTTGTATGGTGGAATTGTTCAATATACCAGAGGCGCTGTTGGAACCGGAAGTGGAAGTACAATTACTACAGGTTATGCAAAGAATTATAAATATGATAACAGATTACTTGCACAATATCCGCCACACTTTCCCGGCTGTGGTACTTTTGAAATTGTCAGCTGGTTCGAATAATCTAACTTTCAAAAAGTTCAGTTAATGCTTCTTCTACTTTTTCAAAACTGAATTGATAACCAGCATCCACTATTCTTTTAGACATTACATTTGTTCCGCCAAGAACAGCCGCCGCTCCTTCTCCAAGAACTAATTTTAAAGCAATCTCTGGTACTGAAAAGATGGATGGGCGGTTCATTGTTTTTCCAAGTGTTTTTGCAAAATCTTTCATTGTAACCGGGTTTGGCGCCACACCATTAATAGCTCCACTTACATTTGGGTTATCAAGCGCAAATAAAAATATACCTACAATATCATCAATGTGTATCCAGGAAAACCATTGTTTACCGGATCCAATAGAGCCGCCAACAAAAAATTTAAATGGAGTAATCATCTTAGCTAAAGCGCCTTCATTTTTATCAAGAACAATTCCAATTCTAATGTTTACTCTGCGTATGCCCAACGTGTCAACTTTAGAAGATTCAGCTTCCCACTCCTTTACAACTTTTGCTAAAAAATCATTTGCTGCGGGAGAGTTTTCATCTACTACAGAATTATCATTGCCGTAAATGCCAATAGCAGAAGCGGAGATAAAAACTTTTGGTTTTGTTTCCAATGCCGCAATAAACTCAATCAAATTTTTTATTGAGCTTAAGCGGCTTTGTAATATTTTTTTCTTTTGAGTGTCATTCCATCTTCTTGCCATTACATTTTCTCCGGCAAGATTAATAACGGCATCAATTTCTCTCTCTTTTTCTTGCAATAAATCTTTATTCCATTCCCAGTATGCCGTTGCATTTAAAATTGATTTCTTAGCTTGTTGAACAGAACGTGTGAGAACGATTACTTCGTCGCCTCTGCTCAATAGTTTTTGTGTAATCTTTTTTCCGATTAAACCCGTAGCGCCAGTGATTAACACTTTCATTATTTACTCTTTTTAATGCTAAACAGAAACTTTATTTAAAAAGGTTTCGTCTAAGGTAAAAAATTTTATATTAATAGTAGAAAACGAATCATTTATTTTTACACTGTTTTCTAATCTTTACCAAAATGCCCTTATATGGTCTAAATTTGGAGTTACAATGAAACTTGGTTATCTAGTTTTAATATTATTTTTAACAATAGAACTGCCCGCACAACAATTTGCATTAAAAGGAAAGGTTTACGAAAAGAATAGTTTACAGAATGGACTTGCATATGCAAATATTAGAATTTCGGGAACACTATCAGGAACATCAGCAACTATTGATGGACTTTATGAATTACGATTAGCTAAAGGAAATTACAAACTTATAGTTTCTAATATTGGATACATTACAGATACTATTGCTGTTTCGCTGAACTCAAATGAAAATATTAACATTAGTCTTACTCCGGTTCCGGTAAATTTGCCGGAGGTAACTGTATTCCCCGGCGAAAACCCGGCATTAGAAATAATACGAAGAGTAATAGAGGTAAAAAGTGAGAGAGATAGAAAAATAAACACATATGTCTTTAAAGCTTTTACCAAAGGCATTGCAAAAACAACTCAAGAATTAAGTGCATCCGGAAACACAGTTGGTGTAGGTATAGGCAGTGGAAATGACACAAGTAAGCTAAAAATAACAGGTATTGTAGAAAATGAAAGTAAAGGATATTTTAGAAAACCAAATGAATACAAAGATGAAATTATAGCTCGCAAGCAATCTGCAAATACTCCAAGTGCAATAAATATTTTTACCGGCGGAAGGCTTTTACAGAATTTTTACACAGATGATATTCGCTTTCTAAATAGACCATTGCTAAGCCCAATTGCCAATGATGCAATTGATTATTACGACTATTTTATAGAAGATACACTCGCTCTCGATAAAAGATCAGTTTTCAAAATTAAATTCGAACCGCTTAGAAAAATTGACCCGGGTTTTGTGGGTACAATTTATGTTTCGGACAAAACTTATAATTTGGTAAAACTAGAAGTTAGTTTGAATGGACCTGCAAACCCGGGAAAAATATTCGACAAAATTTCTATACTACAGCAGTTCACCGAGTTTGATAATAACATAGTAATGCCAATAGATTACCGCATTGCCGCAGAAGGAAATCCGCTTGGGTTAATGAAATTTGGCTTTGAATTGAATACAATATTTTATGATTATCAAATTAACAGCCCAATTGAGAATGATATTTTTGACATGACAATAATAAAAGTAAACTCAGATGCTGATAAGAAAGATTCTCTTTACTGGAAAACAACTCAAACAATACCGGCTACAAAAGAAGAATTGGAAGCTTATGCAAGATTAGACAGTATAAGTGCAAATCCAAAAAGCTTTTTGCAAAGATTTTCTTTTATTACTTCTTCTCTAAGCATTAACGATCATGTTTCAATTACTGGACCACTTTCGCTTTATTCTTTCAACAGAGTTGAAGGACACACATTAAATTTTGGAGCTAGCGCCACACAACTGTTTGATAAAAGAAGTAATTTGAAATTAGATCTCTCCTACGGTTTTAATGACAAGAAGTTCAAAACCGAATTTACCGGTAATTACTATCTTGGAAATTACAGAACAACAAATCTTTCTTTCAGCGCTTTTAATAAACTTACAGATTTGTTTTCGGAAACAATGCGGTATAGTAGGCTAACTTCTAGTTTAGTAAGCTTACTAGGTAAATATGATTTCCGGGATTACTATTACACAAAAGGTTTCTCGACCGGAATTTGGAGCCAAGTTTTTCCGGTACTTAGTTTAGGAGTTGGTTACTTAAATAGGACTGATAATTCAGCAAATGTAAACACAGACTTTTCAATTTTTAATACAAAAAAAACTTTCAATTCCGTACTGCCGGTTTACGAAACAAGAATAAACGCTCTCACAGGAAGTTTTCAATTGGATTTTAGAAAGTTTATTGAAGATGGATATTTTAAAAGAAAATTTAGCCAAGGAGATGCTTTATTTATCTTTAGCGGAAACTTCACTTTAAGTAATTCTTCTTTATTAAAAAGCAGCATGGATTTTCAATTATACAGATTGTCACTATTAGGATTTATGCCAACTTTAGGAGCGGCAAGAACAAGCATAAGTTTAACAGGGTCTTTCTCAACCGGTAAAGTTCCTTTCCAGATGATGAATGCATTGCCCGGAAACATTAATGCTACAAGTCAATCTAATACATTTAGAACACTTAGAACGGGCGAAGTCTTTGGTGACAGATCTTTTGTTCTTTCAATTAACAACGATCTTGGGGATGAATTATTCCGCATGCTTCATCTAAACTTTTTAATTGATTGGCAAGTGAACATGGGTATATTTTTTAATGCCGCTATTATTGAAACAAAAAATGAAAGTAAGTCTATTCTTCCTTTTATAAACCGTTATGGCATTGGTCAAAACCCAATTGAGTTTAGAAAACCATTTGCAGAAGTTGGCTTTTCAGTTGGTCAATCTCTCTTTCCTTTTAAATTAGAGTTTACTTGGAAGTTGAATTATTTTGGCATTAACAATTTTGTATTTGGTATTA
This sequence comes from uncultured Melioribacter sp., assembly GCA_964631495.1. Classification (GTDB taxonomy): domain Bacteria; phylum Bacteroidota; class Ignavibacteria; order Ignavibacteriales; family Melioribacteraceae; genus Stygiobacter. The sequence continues at coordinate 60,405 of CAZVYT010000002.1, forward strand.
ATACACCAATTTTATAGAAAATGGAAGTTCAAAGAGGATGCGATGAAAAAAGTATACGCGCTTTTATTTATTCTTTTTATTAACAACTTTGCACAAAACATTACTATTAATCGTATTGATCCGCCTAATTGGTGGGCTGGGATGAAGCTTAACAAAATACAGTTGATGGTATATGGAAATAACTTGAACGACATTTCTGCTAAGTTTGATAACCCAAAAATCAAAATTGAACGAATACATAAAATTAAAAACTCTTCGTATGCTTTCATTGATATTAGTATTCCGGAAAATATTTCTCCTAAAGATTATCAACTAATACTCAGCAAAGGAAAAGAAAAAACTTCTTTTACTTTTCCCATTTTAAAACGAGAAGATAAAACAAATCGTTTCAAGGGTTTTGGATCTAAAGATGTACTATATCTTTTAATGCCGGATAGGTTTGCAAACGGTGATGTTTCAAACGATTCTGTTGCCGGCTACACAGACTATATGCAAAAAATTCCAAACCAAGGAAGAGCCGGTGGTGATTTGCAAGGTGTTATCAATAATCTCGGTTACTTAAAAGATTTAGGTGTAACATCAATTTGGTCAACACCTGTTGTAGAGAATAACACTTTTCGTTCTTACCATGGTTACGCAGCAACAGATTTTTACAACGTAGATCCGCGTTTTGGCAGTAACAATCTTTATAAAAAATTTGTAGATGAAGCACATAAGCTCGGAATGAAAGTAATATTAGATCATGTTGCAAATCATCTAAGTGACGATCATCCTTGGTTGAAAAACTTACCAACCGAAGACTGGTTGAATGGCTCTTTAGAAAATCATCTTGAAGCAAATCATCATAAAATGGTGTTTAGTGATATTTATGCAGACAGTGCAACAATTAAACATGTTGAGCAAGGATGGTTTGTTCGATCAATGCCGGATATTAATCAGCAGAATCCATTTGTACAAAACTATGTAACACAAAACACAATTTGGTGGATTGAGTTTGCCGGAATAGATGGGGTACGTGAAGATACTTATCCGTATAACAATCAAATTTATATGGCAAAGTGGGCTAAGACAGTATTGGCTGAATTTCCAACAATTAATATCGTAGGTGAAGTTTGGACCGGGGAAGCAGACTTCCTTTCTACTTATCAGCAAAACAATAAATACAGAAAGGTGAATTCTAACTTACCCGCGCTAACAGATTTTCCACTTAGAGATGTATTAATCCATGTTGCTCAAGGGCGAAGCGGTATGTATCAAGTTTACAATGTACTTGCAAAAGATTTCTTATACACCGATCCAAATCAACTTGTTACTTTTGCCGATAACCATGACGTTGCACGATTAGCATTCTATGCAAAAGGAAATCTTAATAAAATAAAACTGGTTTACGATATTCTTTTTACTACACGTGGAATTCCTCAATTGTTTTATGGTTCTGAAATTGGACTTGTTGGAACAGAAGATCACGGAACATTAAGAATACCATTTCCAGGCGGCTTTCCTAATGATAAAAGAAATGCTTTTACAGAGACCGGAAGAGAACAAACAGAAAACGAATTGTATAATCATATTAAAATGTTAATAGGTTTAAGAAAAAATTATCCCTCTTTGTCTGAAGGTAAACTAACTCACTATCCGCCGATAGACGATGTATACGTTTACTTTAGAACCTTGGGAAAAGAAAGATGTATGATTATTGTAAACAATTCGAAAGTGCGAAGAGAAGTAAAATTATCTTCAATGAAAAGCATGATATCTTCAACGAGCAAACTAATAAATTTAGTTAACAACAATGAAATCAAGTTAGATGATAAATTATATCTTTCAATAGATAAAGAAAGTAGTTTGATTTTAAAAGTTCTTAATTAATTAAACTCTTTTAATGTGCACTCGTATTATGTTACAATTTCTTCCCCTTTTTAGTAATTTAGCTTTAGTTCTGTAAGTAATCTTGAACTTATGAGGAAATAATGGCAAAAAAAGCGATAGCTTCGGTAACTATGAAAAAGAAAAAGGATTCTACTCAAAAAAATAGGGCGGCTAAAGATTTAAAAGCAGATAAACTTGTAAACCAAGAATCGAAATATTTCAAAGCGATTTATGAGAATGCTGGTTTTGGAATAATACTTTACACACCCGACCGCGAAATTATTAAAGTAAACAATTCATTTTGTAAAATGCTTGGTTATACCGAAAAAGAATTAAAGCAACTTACTGTATGCGGATTTAGTCATCCGCAAGACGTGGAAAAAGATCAAAAGCTTTTTAAAGAATTGTGTGAAGGCAAGCGAACTCAATATCAGTTAGAGAAACGATACTTAACTAAAAATGGCGAAATTCTTTATGGCAGACTAAGCGTAAGTGTTGTAAAAAAAACAGCTAGAAGAATTAAAGAACTGATAGCATTTGTTGAAAATATTTCAGATCAAAAAAAAATTACTTCGAAATTTGAATTTGAACAAAACCTATTAAAGGCGTTATTAGAAAACATCCCCGACACAATTTACTTTAAAGATTTAAAGAGCAGATTTATTAAAGTAAATCCGGCTATGGCTCTAAAACACAGAATAAAAAATTCCAATGATCTGCTTGGAAAAACAGATTTTGATATGTTTGGCGATGAACATGCTCTTTCAGCATTTAATGATGAGCAAGAGATTATAGCCACAGGAAATGCTATTCTTGGTAAAGAAGAAAAAGAAGATTGGATAGATGGCAGAACTTCTTGGGTTTCAACCAGCAAGATGCCGCTTCGCGATAAAGATGGAAAAATAATTGGCACATTTGGTATTTCAAGAGATATAACAAAAGAAATTGAATCAAAGCATCAAATACAAGATAGCGAAATGTTATTTCGCTCCCTTTTCGAAAATTCTATTGATGGAATGTTTTTAATAACTGATGTTATTATTGATTGCAACCAAGCTGTTTGTGATATTCTAAAACATAGTCGGCACGAAATAATTGGCAATTCTCCTGTTCATTTCTCTCCGGAATTTCAGCCTGATGGACTTACTTCGTACGAATCAGCAAACAAAAAAATTGAGTCTGCCTTGAACGGAGAACCACAGAGATTTAATTGGACTCACATTACAAAAAAAGGTGAACTTGTAGATGCAGAAGTTACATTAAAAGCAGTTTCGATAGCAGGTAAAAAACTTGTGCAAGCAATACTAAGAGATGTAACTGAGCGAAATAGAAAGGAAAAAGTTCAGCAAGCATTGTTTGATATTTCAGAATATGCTTACACTGCTTCAGATATGTACAGTTTATACCATAAAATTCATGAAGTTGTCGGCAGATTAATGTCCGCAAAAAATTTCTATATAGCTTTATATGATGAAAAAAACGATATGATTTCTTTCCCATATTTTATTGATGAATTTGATCCGCCCCAGGCACCCAAAAAATTAGGGAAAGGATTGACCGAGTATGTATTACGAACCGGTAAACCTACTCTTATAGACGCGCAAGGAGATCTCGAGTTAAGAAGAAGCGGCGAAGTTGAATTAATAGGTGCTCCTCAAGCAATTTGGCTTGGAGTTCCTTTGAAAATTTCTAATAAAACCATTGGAGTGGTTGTTGTACAAGATTATGAAAATGAAAACACCTTTAGCCTAGAAGATTTGTCAATTCTATTATTCGTTGCCGAACAGGTTGCACAAGTTATTGCCCGTAAGCAAAGTTCAGATCAAATCAAGAAAATTGCTGAAGAGCTAGAATTACTAAACACAACAAAAGATAAATTCTTTTCTATAATTGCTCATGATCTTCGAAATCCATTTATAACGATTTTAGGATTTTCTGATTTATTACTTACTGATTACAGCGAACTTAGCGACGATGAAATTAAATTCTATTTGGAAGAAATGAAAAAATCGGCTGAGGTTTCTCACAACCTGTTGCAAAACTTATTACAATGGTCGCGGTCTCAAACTGGAAGAATAGAATTTCATCCAGCGGAAATACCACTTGCAAACTTGGTAAAAGTAAATTTAGAATTACTGGAAACCACTGCTACTAGAAAAGGTGTTTCAATTATTTGTGAAATGGAGAGTTCTATTAAGGTATTTGCAGATGAAGATATGCTTAATACTGTAATAAGAAATTTGATAACAAACGCAATAAAGTTTACTAGCACAAATGGTAAAATAACTATTAGCGCTGTTGAACAAGGAGAATTCGCTGAAATAAGTGTTAGTGATACTGGAGTAGGAATGGATAATAATGTTTTATCTAATCTGTTTAGATTAGATGTAAGCCACACTTCCTTTGGAACAAATAGTGAAGCCGGAACAGGATTAGGTTTAATTCTCTGTAAAGAGTTTGTTGAAAAAAATGGGGGAAAAATATGGGTAGAAAGCAAAGTTGGTGAAGGAAGTAAATTCAGTTTTACTTTACCTAAATATATTGTGTCCTAGCAGTGTTACAACATTTACATTTTAATTGATTATGAATCTAACAGTAATATGGTTTACTTTCTCTTAGTACTCAAGATTGCAGTCAAGACTTATTTATGATTGCAGTGTTAATTTGATAAATGCAAGAGAAAATATTTTGTAAAAAGTTTAATTTGCTAAAGAACAAGATTAACAGTTTACCTTCCTAATGCGTCTTAAGGATCATAAAAACATAATTTAATGATTACACAAAACTCTTAAAACTTTATGAGCGAACCAAAGAATATTGTTTTTGAATATACACCTATAAGTGAAGATGAGTCTATAAACAAATCTGAGGCTTATAAATTATTAATGTTTCGAAGGCGTACCGTTAGAGAATTTTCTAAAAAAGATGTCCCGTTAGAAGTAATTAAAAATAGTCTTATAACTGCAAGCAGCGCCCCAAGTGGTGCAAATAAACAACCTTGGAAATTTATAGTTGTAACTAATCAACTGCTAAAATCTAAGATTAGGTACTCAGCTGAGTTAGTTGAAAAAGAATTTTACGAAGGGAGGGCGCCTGAAGAATGGTTAAACGCGCTTTCTCCTTTAGGAACCAACATGAGTAAACCATTTTTAGAAGAAGCTCCGGTATTAATAGCTATTTTTGAAGAAAAATATTCTATTAATTCAAATGGTGATAAATCGAAAAACTACTACACACATGAATCTGTAGGCATTGCAACCGGAATTTTAATTAGCGCTCTTCATCAAAGCGGATTAGTTTCACTAACTCATACTCCCAGTCCAATGTCGTTTCTTAATAAGATTTTAGATAGACCGGATAATGAGCGCCCGTTTTTGTTGCTTGTTGTTGGTTATCCAAAAGAAAATGTTACTGTTCCAGATATTAAACGAAAACAATTAGAAGAAATTGCGGTTTTCAAATAACTATAATTCGAAATTTGTTGTCAGTAAAATATAGCTGGTTTTTTCTTCAAGGTTCCGAGTAATGTTATTTACAATCATAAGTTTGTATGATAAATTCATGTAAAACTTCCGCAATGGTTCAATTTTTATATTTGCCGTAAGAATGTTTTTATTAATTCTTTCGCCATCTAAAAAATCTATTCTTTCCGAGTCAACTGTCATTCTATGCGGAACAAATGGATCTCCGCCGGCATTGAACAGCAATCTGCCTTCATTATCATAAATATTTTCGCCGGAGCGAATATAATGATAAGAGCCGCTTAAACGTATCCAATCATTTAAATTGTAATCTGCTTTAAAAAGTAATTCATCAGAATTTGGACCAATAGAATGACCGAGCAATTCACCGTATGCCGTATAAGAGTTTTTATCATTAGTATGAGTGTAAACATACGGGCGTATTTTTGTGTACTCTGCAGTGAGTGATAAATCACTTACAGAAAAAGGTGAGTACCACATAACACCAAACTGGTATGCTGTTTTGTTCGAAAACAAATTCAAGTTTTGCAGATGAGAAAGAATATTTTCGTCGAGAAAAAATGTTCCGCTTATTTCAACATTTTTTAAAAAGTGTGTTTGAAAATCCAACCAAACCGAACCATTGTCTCTATCCTGCAAAGACATTTCAACAAACTTGTAGAAAATCATTGGATTTAGATAAGCTAAATCAACTCCTCTTCCCGAGTAAATTATATTTTCGCCTAATCCAAATTCTATAACTTCGGGAAAATTTAGTTTAAATCTGTTTATGGCTAATAATTTAGTATGGTTTAAATCTCTAAATTCACTGAATGTGCCAACAGTAGAAGCAGTTAAAGATGTAAAACTGAAAACACCGTAATCAAAATTAAGCCGGATAAAATCCATTAGTGTATGTTCTCCGGAAATCACAAACTTACTTCCGTAACCATAGCCAAATTTTATTTTCTCTCTTCCAAGCTGAAGCGCAAGGCGCATATCTTTTGCTGGTTCAACATAATAACGCAAATAACCTTCTGCAAAATCATAGTTCCCAATATTTTCAATTGCTTCAATAAATTTAAAATTATAGTTAAGTCGGGGATCAAAAAGTTTTGCGTAAGATTGAGAGCCGCTAACACCGCCTTTTTGAACGGATAAATTATAACCTAAATTATTAAATACAGTTCCGCGAAAGCGGAAGCCAATATCATACATAGTTGAATTCTGTTTTAAAGGTTTGAATGCTTGACCAAACGCAAATCTGCCCAAAACATTCAAATAGAAATTGGCTTCCGGTTCACGATAAGAATAAACGTAACGATTCTTTTTAGAAAACAAATCTTCGAATGATGATGAAAATTCATCACCAAAAAATTGGTATGAGTTTTCACTGCTTGCTTCTTCATCATAAAACTCAGTTTTGAATTTTTTTAGAAGTCTATTTTCAGTTTCACTCAAAACTGTTTTGCTTTCTTCAATTTTGTTGAGCATTTTTTTTACTTCGTAACGAGACATATTTGGGGTATCATCATGTATTCCACTGATAATACCCTTCACTTTCATTTCTTTAAGAAACGTATAAACGTCATTATCCAAAGGAACATTTTCTTGCTGGGCAAATGCAGATGCAGTAAAAACAAATAGAATAAGAGCAAAACACTTTTTCATTTTCATTCCAGTCTATACATCAACGGTTTTGGGTGCCAAATATTTGTTATACAGTAATAAACCAATAATTGTAGCAACGCCAATTGATGCAAAAATCAACCAAAGCATAGTTGGATTTTTTAAATTATCAACAAAGTGAACATAGAGCGAAGCTCCTAAAATACCGCCAACACCACTTCCTATTACACCATATAGAAATGAATAGCCTAAGTAAAGTGCTTTTTTATCTGCGGGCGCAATTAAACCAACATAACTAATAAACTTTGGATGCGCAGTCATTTCGCCAATAGAAAAGACAATAATGCCTATCATGAACACCCAAATATCTGTTGATATTGCAAGTATAGCCATACCAATAGTTCCCATAGAAATTCCGGTTATCATTGTAGGAAGCGCTTTTGTGTTTTTTACAATACTCGAAACCACAATTTGTAAAAGTATTATTGTTCCGGCATTTATTACTGTAACATGCTCAACATCAAATTTCCAGACGAAATTAATTCCGACAGCACCAAATAGTGAATTAACGCCATTATTTAATGATGTAGCATCAACATAATCTTGTACATACCATAAAACTGAATCGAACATCTGGAAATACAAAATCCAAAAACCGGAATAAATCACAATCAATCCAATGAATTTGTAATTTGTAAGGACAAGTATCATCTCATTAAGAACTTGTCCAAGGCTTTTAGTGCTTTCCGGTTTTTTAGGTTCTTTATATAAGAAATAATTTGGGATAAGCATTATTGCAGTGAAAAATGCTGAGGCCATCATCACATAATTCCAACCAAAACTATTTTTAATATATGGTACTAAAATTAACGGGAATAGAAAAGCTCCCAAGTTTATTGTCCAATAAAAAATTCCAAAACCAAAAGTGCTGTTAGATTGATTAGTTTCACGAGCTATAGTTCCAGAAATCATTGGCTTAAATGTTCCAGCGCCAACTGCCATAATAAGTAAGCTTGCAAAAACCATTGCATATTCTGTGGTTTGACTAACTAAGAAATAGCCTAACCCTAAAAAAGTAAAAGCAAACATTAATGTTTTTCTATAACCGTATCTATCTCCAATTGCACCGGATAGAATTGGCAAAATATACAGCAATGGAGTAATTGTACTTTTAATAACTCCAACACTTTCTTTTGAGTAACTAAGTTGATCCACCATATAAACTGAAAGTATGCTCATCATTCCATAGTATGATCCTCGTTCAAAAAATTCCATAACTATTACTGTCCAGAAATTTTTAGAGAACGAGAATAATGAGGCTTTTTTTGTTTCGTTTGTTTCCATGAATTATCCTTTTTGTGACAGATGAAAAATAACTATTTAATCGTTTTTTCCCTCTTTACTTTTTGGGAAAATTATCGGGCTTAATAATTTGGGATATCCTATAATTTTTGCTGCGCTAGCGAGCGCATCATCAGCATTGCCATTATTTTTTTCTTTACCACATATTTCTATCATATCGGTTATTGTAAACGACATTAATGACTTAGTGTTTTCTCCGGAGAGAATCACTTTTATTCAATCTTTTTTAGAATTGTAATAAAGTTCTCTTAGCGTTTGTAAACCAGCAGCATCAATGGCTTAAACATTTAGCATTTTTAAAATACGAATCTTTGGCGGATCTTCCATCGTGCGAACCGTGTCTTTAAATGTTGAGGCAACGTCTAAGAAAAATGGTTCATAGATTTCATAAGCTGTAACACAATTTGGGACTTAACTAAACCTAATTGAAAATGGAATGTTCGACCTCATCTTTAAACTCTTTAGCAGCAACACCATTTGTTATCATTTTCATTTTATGCTCAAATTCCATCAGTATTTTATTTCTTTGGAAATAGCAATATCAAAAATACCCGCTAAGAAAAGGTATTGGCAATGCGGCTGAATCACTGCGCGGACTTTTCAACAAACTTTTTATGAGAGCCATTAGCTGAAATTGTAAGCACAATTACTTTGAACACTTAAGCTGGTAAGCCTATTTGCATACTGCTTCCACCAAGATAATTATTAACGAAGCCTCAGATATAATTGCTGTTATTAATCCTTGTTTAGCAGTAACGCCCAACGCAACCTAAAAACGATGCAAAACGTAAGAGCTACCTTTTAAAATTACTTCGATAGAATATCATAAGATCATAATCTAATATTTGAACTTGAAAACAGTAATAAGTTTTGGCTTAAACAAATGGTCTAAACAATATATTTATCGCAGTAAAATTTAACTTTTTATAAGGAGATATCCGTTCTTTGCTTAGTAATTTTAAAAAGCATTGCGTGTTGAGTGTTTTTTTCATGGGAATAATTGCTATTCTGTTTTTAAGATTCGTAATTAGTTTTTTACTTCCGTAACAATTCTACCGCCACGCACAGTTGTGCCAATTGCAAAACCGGCACTAATTAAAATTAAATTTTTAATAATGTACTGACCTTCCAGCGTTGGAACAAAGGGAAATATCTTAAAAGTTTCTGTAGGAAAGAAAAACAATGGAGTTATAGTTCCAATCATTTGAAGAAATAAAAGAAATAATGTTTCTCGCATAAATTTGTCGAATAGTAACCCAACGCCAATTAATGTTTCCCAAGACGCAAGAATTATAATTGAAACAGATGGCTGCATTAGTCCAAAAGTCATAATGGAAATCGTTTTAGTCGCCAGTCCTTCAGCTGAACTTACACCAGGAAAAAACTTTAAAAAACCAAACCAGATAAATATTATTCCAAGACTTATTCTTAAATATTTTATTGCATTACCAGCCATCCATGTTGTGATGGGTTTGTCAAATTTGCTATAGAATTTTTCTTGTATGCTCATTTCTTACCTTTCTATTTTTATAACATAATAATTCTCAATGTTTATGTAATCTAAGAGGCTACCTCATAAATAGGATTTTGTCAATCTGAGTTTATGGAAGACCGACACTTTTAACTCTATTCATACTTCAACTGTTCGAGCTTTTTTTTACTAGTGTTAAAAGTTAACCAAAATATTTTTTCTGAAAGCGTAAGGCAACATTAACTAATCCAATAAGTACCGGAACTTCTACCAAAGGACCAATAACCGCAGCAAATGCTTCGCCAGAATTAATTCCAAAGACTGCTATTGCCACAGCAATTGCTAGTTCAAAGTTATTGCTTGCAGCAGTAAATGAAAGTGTAGCTGTTTTGGAATAATCTGCTCCAACTTTTTTACCAAGATAAAACGAAACGAGGAACATTATTACAAAATATATTATTAGTGGAATTGCAATTCTAACTACGTCAAGTGGAATCTTTACAATGTATTCTCCTTTTAAGGAAAACATTACAAATATTGTAAACAGTAATGCAATTAATGTAATTGGAGATATTCTTGGAATAAATTTTTGCTCGTACCATAATTTCCCTTTTATTTTTAGTGCGATAAATCTTGTAACCATTCCGGCAATAAAAGGAATACCAAGATATATGAACACACTTTCTGCAATCTGACCAATTGTAATATCTACCGAAAATGTCTTTAAACCAAGCAATGATGGGAATACCGTTAAAAACAAATAAGCATAAACAGAGAAAAACAAAACCTGGAATATTGAGTTGAATGCTACAAGCCCTGCTGCATATTCTGTATCTCCTTTTGCTAATTCATTCCAAACAATTACCATAGCAATGCATCGAGCAAGTCCAATCAATATTAAACCAGCCATATATTCCGGATAATCTTGCAGAAATAATATTGCAAGAAAAAACATAAGTATTGGACCAATAACCCAATTCTGAATTAACGAAAGCGATAATATTTTTAAATTTCTAAAAACATCTCCCAATTCTTCATACTTTACTTTTGCAAGCGGCGGATACATCATAAGTATTAGACCAACCGCAATTGGTATGTTTGTGGTGCCGGATTGGAATGAATTCCAAAACTTTACAATTCCCGGAAAAACATATCCAGAGAATACTCCGATAAACATTGCCAAGAAAATCCACAAGGTTAAATAGCGGTCTAAGAACGAAAGTTTTTTAGTAAGCAAACTCATAATATCACTCTCTGATTAATTCATTTTTGTAAAAATTATAAAAATCATTTTTTATTTGGTCAATAGTCTTTTTGAATTCTAAAAAATCTTCTTCTGTCCCAATTGCTTTTGCTGGGTCATTGTACTCAAAGAGTAACTTCTTTCCAACTTTACTTATAAACACAGTACAATCATCTTTTACATTTAGTTTACAGTAATAACAAAATCAAATTCTTGGTTAATCAACCCATCACCATCTTAGGATAATATGTTGATAGATCAATTTCATTTTTTCATAACTTGAAATGCTTTTGGATTAACACTATCTACCGGTTTTGTATCGGCGGAATGTGCTTCTAAATAGCTGTTAAAATATTTTAGCAAACCTTCTGCATGAATTACCGGTACAAAGTATTAGTACAATTTTAATTACAACAACATCCTCTTTTTTGTTTTTGTGCAACGACAGTAATGCTAAAGATGCCTGTGTTCATTTGGTGAAATGAAGAAATTTCATCTTTAGTTAAAAATTGTTTTAAAACTTCTTCCGGCAGTTCAATTATTTTTGTCTTTTTGATTTCAACATTAGAGAAACCGGCAGTTTTTATTATCTCAAGATATTCATCTTGCTGAACTGCTCCCGAAATACAGCCGGCATACATTTCGGCAGATTTTTTTACGCTGGCTGGAAGCTCTCCCTTTAGCACTATATCTGATACACAGAAGTAGCCACCCGTTTTAATAATACGGTAAATTTCTTTAAAAGCATTTTGCTTATTAGGAACAAGGTTTAACACACAATTACTTAATACAACATCTGCCGTTTCGTTTTCAAGAGGTAACGCTTCAATTTCACCAAGATAAAATTCAACATTTCCGTAGCCCAATTTCTCATTGTTTTTGTTTGCTTTAGCAATCATCTCTTGGGTCATATCAATTCCTATAACTTTTCCGGAATCTCCAACTAAAGCACGAGCAACAAATGCATCATTACCGGCGCCACTGCCAAGATCAACTACAACATTGCCAGGCTTAATGTCTACAAATTCAGTAGGCAAGCCGCATCCTAAACCCAAATCTGCTTCTGAGAAATAACCTTCCAAGCCAGTATATTCATCTTTCATTATTGTGTAATCAACAATTTTGTTAGAAGATGTTCCGCATCCGCAACATGAAGAGGTCTTTCGCGCAATCTCTCCATATTTTTCTTTTACTATTTCTTTTACTTCTTGTTCGTTTTGCATGAATTTTTACACTCCTTATTAATTGCATTAAAATATTTTTGTAACTGAAAATAAGCTTCTTTTATTGAATTCGTATTTATACAGTAACACGTTTTTGGTCCTTCAATATCGCCTTGTATAAGCCCAACACGTTTTAATTCTTTTAGATGTTGTGATACAGTCGCTTGAGCCAACGGAAGTAAATCCACAATCTCACCGCACATACAAACGTCCATCTCGGATAGTATTTTCAATATTTTTATTCTCGCCGGATGCGAAAGAGCTTTAGCTATCTCCGCTAGTTTGCTTTCTTCTTGAGTGAATTCATCTGACTTTGATTTTGCCATCAGGCTTCCTTTATCGTTTATCGTAATTATACGATAAACGTTTTAGTTTTGTCAAGATCTTTAAAATATTTTTTGTGGAGGAGCAAATAATAAGTTGGTTTTCCGATATCCGCTTTTTAGTTTAGTAAAGGAGACTGGGTTTAACAAGCCAATGCCGCGTTCTTAGGTGAATGCTGCGGTCTCCGCATTTTTTCAATTCTTTCTACGTCTAATGTTTGTCATTTTTTTAATAAATAGTTAGGAGTCATACAATGACGAAATTCCGTATTACAATTCTCACATCATTATTTTTTTTGCTCTCGGTTAATCTATTTGCTCAAATAGATGCCAGAATGATTCAACACCCAGATGTTTCTAAAACACAAATAGTTTTTAATTTTGGCGGTGATTTGTGGTTGGTATCTAAAACTGGAGGCACTGCTGTAAAACTGAGCTCTCCGGCGGGACAAGAAATATTTCCCAGATTTTCTCCGGATGGATCTCAAATTGCCTACAACGCAAACTACGATGGCAACACTGACATTTATGTAATTCCTGCTATCGGAGGAATTCCGCAACGCGTTACAAACCATGGCATGGCTGATCGTCTAGTTGATTGGTTTCCAAATGGTAAAAGTTTACTGTTTGCATCCTCAATGAATAGTGGCAAACAACGGTTTAATCAATTTTTTGAAGTCTCTGCAAAAGGTGGTTTGCCTAACCAACTTCCTTTAGCTTATGCTGAGTTTGGAAGTCTTTCACCGGATGGAAAGAGAATTGTTTATACACCAAGAACTACAGCTTTCAGAACTTGGAAAAGATACCGCGGCGGTTTGAATTCGGACATGTGGATTTTCGATTTAGAGAAGAAATCGGCAGAGCAAATTTTTGATAAAAGCGTTGGCAACGAAATTCCTATGTGGTCTGCACAAAAAATTTATTGGATTAGCGACCGAGGCTCAGATAAGCGCTACAATATTTGGAGCTACGATTTATCAAATAAACAGACAAATCAATTAACAAAGTTCACAGATTTTGATATTCACTTTCCCGCAATGGGACCGGAAGAAATTGTTTTTGAAGCAGGTGGAAAACTATACTTATTAAATCTTACAACAGAAAAAATGAATGAAGTAAAAATCAATGTTGTTACTGATGCAATTACTTTAATGCCAAAAACTGAAAATGTTTCTGGATTAATTTTAGGAGCTACAGTTTCTCCAGATGGCAAGAGAGCAATATTTGAAGCACGCGGTGAGTTGTTTAATGTTCCCGCACAAAACGGACCAACAATTAATTTAACAAAAACCAGCGGCGTGGCAGAAAGACATCCTTCTTGGTCTCCGGATGGTAATAAAGTTGCTTACTGGAGCGATATGTACGGAGAATACGAACTAACAATTAAAGATTTAGATAAACCAAGCGAAGAAAAGAAATTAACATCATACGGTAAAGGTTACAGATATAATTTGTATTGGTCACCTAATTCTAAAATGCTTGCTTTTATTGATCAATCAATGAAGATCAATGTTTTTGATATAGAGAAAGACAAAACAATTAAAATTGACCAAGCGTTATATTACATGCATGGCGGTTTGATGGGATTTAGACCAAGCTGGTCACCAGATAGCAGATGGCTTGCGTACTCAAGAGATACAAAAGGGCAAAGCAGCGCAATCTTTTTGTTTGATTCAAAAGAAGAAAAAACTCATCAGCTAACAACAGGATATTACGCGGATTCCGATCCGGCTTTCGATCCGGATGGAAAATTTCTTTACTTTTCAACCAACAGAACACTCACTCCAGTTTACAGTGATTTCGGCAACACTTGGATTTATCCAAACTCTACAAATATTGCACTTGCAACATTGAGTACCGAAACTCTATTTCCACTTTCTCCAAAGGTTGATACAACATCTTTAAAGAAAGATGAGCCTAAGAAAGAAGAAAAGAAAGATGATAAAAAAGTTGATGCAGCAAAAGATAAAACTGCCGATAAAGAAAAACCTAAAGAAACTAAAATTGATTTAGAAGGATTTGAAAACAGAATTGTAATTCTTCCGGTTCAAGCCGGCAACTATGGTAGATTGGGTGCCGTTAGTGGAAAGGTAATTTATCAAAGAACACCAAACTCAGGATCTGCTGATAAGAAGAGCCAAATACTTTTCTATGACTTTGATAAACGTGAAGAAAAGACAATTATAGATGATGCTAATGGTTTTATTATTACAGCAGATTTGAAAAAGATGCTTGTATGGAAAAGCAATCAGTATGCTGTTGTTGATGTAGCCGAAAATCAGAAGTTGGATAAACCAATGCCAACAGCACAATTAGAAGCAACTATAGATCCCAAAGCAGAGTGGAAACAAATCTATAAAGATTCTTGGCGAATCTTCCGAGATTATTTTTACGATGAAAACATGCATGGTGTTGATTGGAAAGAACTTGGCGAACGTTACGGTAAATTAGTAGACTACTGTGCAACGCGCTGGGATCTCAATTATCTAATTGGTGAATTAATCTCTGAACTAAATGCTTCACACACTTACAGAGGCGGCGGAGATATTGATGAAGCGCCAGTAAAGAATGTTGGTTACTTAGGGATTGACTGGGCAAATTCAAACAACGCATATAAGATTGCTAAAATTATTAAAGGAGCCGCTTGGGATACCGAAGTTCAATCTCCACTGGCATTACCTGGTGTAAAAGTAAAAGAAGGTGATTTTATTTTAGAAGTTAATGGAGTTAAGCTTGAGACAAACCAAGCACCATGGATTGCATTTCAAGGATTATCCGGCAAAACTGTTGAGTTAACTTTTAATGATAAACCATCATTAGATGGTGCAAGAAAAATATATGTTCAAACATTAGCCGATGAAACTCGTTTAAGAAATTTGGCATGGATTGAAAGCAACCGCAAACGGGTTGAAGAAGCAAGTAATGGAAAAATAGGCTATATATATGTACCAAGCACGGGCACAGATGGACAGACAGAACTTGTTCGACAATTTGCCGCACAACTAACAAAGGAAGGATTAATCATTGATGAGCGCTTTAATAACGGCGGACAAATACCAGATCGTTTTATAGAGTTGCTTGATAGAAAACCACTTGCTTTTTGGAAAACGAGAGACGGTGCTGATTGGCAATGGCCTCCTCACGCTAACTTTGGTCCAAAAGTAATGTTAGTAAATGGATGGAGCGGTTCCGGCGGCGATGCTTTCCCGGATTATTTCCGCAAAGCCGGTTTAGGTAAATTAATTGGTGAACGAACTTGGGGCGGATTAATTGGTATAAGCGGCGCACCCGCTCTAATAGATGGCGGCTCAGTTTCTGTTCCAACTTTTAGAATGTTTGATCCAAACGGTAAATGGTTTAAGGAAGGTTACGGTGTTGATCCTGATATTGAAGTTATTGACGATCCGGCTCAATTGGCAAAAGGAATTGATCCGCAATTAGAAAGAGCAATACAAGAAGTGATGAGTGAGTTGAAGAAGAATCCATTTGTTGTTCCTAAGCATGAAGCATTTGAAAAGAGATAATAATAAATGAGGTTGTCTCAAAAGCATAAACTTAGTATTAGCCGCAACTTTTAAGTTACTCTTTCAGCAATAATTCTAAAGATTAAGCTTGCGACTACATCTATTTAATGACTTTTGAGACTTCTTCTTTTTTTTCTTGACCAAGATTACATTTCTTAAAAAGAAAAGCGACCACTTGGATCGCAATTCTTATATAGGAGGCACAAAATTTTAATCGAAGAAATTCCAAAAACTTTTTTGTTTTTGTTTCGGAGGTTTATAATTACGCCAATATTTTGTGTATTTACTTTGCTCAATTAAACCAATCGGACCTTCGTAAATTCCGCCATCTTTAAAACCATCATACACACGAACAGCAATTACATTTTCCTTTCCAAATTCAAGAATATCTTCCGGAATAAAATAACCACGTGTTTGCTGATACTCCTTGTTCTTATTAAAACTTATTGAGCTCTTATTCATCTCACCAGTTGATCCTATCTTTTTTCCATTCAGATATGCTTCGTCAATGTCATCAATCTTTCCTAAAACAAAAACATATTTTTTCCCTCTAAATGATTGTGGCACAAAAAAAGAAAAACGATACCAAGCAAATCCATCGTAATCTTCACCAATTTGTTGTTCCCATTTTGATGGCACAAAAACATTTCTCCATTCTTTATCACTATAGTTTTTTTCTTTCCAATTAAGATCGTCGCCAATCTCAAATTTCCATTGCCCGGCTAAATCAAAATCAAGAATCAACACACCTTTTTTCTCATATAATCCAAGATCGCCATCAATAATTCCGCCTTCAAGTTCAGAATCATAAACACGAACTGCAATAACATTTTCGCCATCAAAGTTTAAATACTTTTGCGGCACATGATATTCCCTCCATAAGTAATATGCGGTGCTGTATTTAGGCGGGAATGCTCCGGTTGAACCAATAAGATTTCCATTTAAGTACACTTCATCAACATCATCAATTCGACCAAGTTTTAAAGTAATTGAACGGTTCTTCATATTGGTAGTAGCTCTAAATGTTCTTCTATACCAAGCGTGACCATTATAGCCGTGAAATCCTTCATTTTCCCAAGATGATGGTACACGTATTTTTTCCCAATCGCTGTCGTCATAATTTGTTTTTGCGCGGTTCATGTCATCACCAATAGCAAATTTCCATAAGCCTCTTAAGTTTATTAATCTGTTTCCATCTTCAGCTTTTAGTTGAGCCATACTTAGAACCAAAACAATTATTATCAATACTTTTTTCATAGTACTTAGATTTTTTTCAGCAAAATAAAAAGAGTAATGCAAATGTTTGTCAGCCGCATGCAATCAATTGTAAAATTTTGTCACGGTTATTCATTTACTGCAACTGCTTTGGCAGACTTAAATTCATCAACAATTGCTTTGCAAGTATGTTTAACCTTTGCGTCTGTTTCTACCAAAGAAACTTCGTAAACGGCTTTAATTCCTTTTTCATCACCAATTCTATAAAGCGCTAATGCAATTAATGCTCTGTTTTTAGGATTCTTTTCTTGCTTTAGAGCATCAATTAAAACTTCCACAACTTCAGTATATTCATATTTGCCGGCTAAGTAAATACAATCTCTCCTTACGCCTTCATTGTTTGATTGAATACCAACTTTTAGATTTTCAATCATGCGATTATACTTTTTTGCTTCTTCTTTTGAAGTTTGTCCAAAGCTAATCTTTCCGGTTAATAAAACCATCATCATAGTTAACGCAAATGTTATTGCCAATTGATTTGAAAATTTCTCTGCTTTCATTTCACACCTCAATAAATTGTTTTTTTTGAACTTCACATATTAAGACTGTTGACAGGTTAAAGAAGTTGTCATGTGATAGTAAGCAATTGTAAAAAAATGTAATGTGGAATTACAACTTAGAATTAAGAGATGTGTTTTCTAGAAAGTTTACAAAATTAACTTATAACCAATTCCATGGACTGTGATTATTATCTTTGGATCATTGGCGTTTATTTCAATTTTTTGACGGAGCTTTACAATAAAGTTATCTATTGTACGAGTAGTTGTAGCTTCTTGCTGCCAAACATTTTTAAGTAAATCATCGCGACTTACAGTTTGGTTCTTGTGATCGCACAAATATTTTAACAATTCAAATTCTTTGTGAGACATTTGTACGCCAAGTCCATTTTCAAATGCATTGTATGTGGAAAAATTCAATTCAAGTTTTCCGATCTTCTGAGTACTATTTATTGTAATCGATCTTTCCGTTCTTCTCAATACTGCTTTAATACGTGCCAAAAGTTCGCGCAAGCTAAATGGTTTTGTTATATAATCATCAGCGCCTAGCTCAAGTCCAACTATTTTATCAATCTCTTCACCTTTTGAAGTAAGCAAAATAATTGGTGTTTTTATTCCTTTTTCGCGAGCACGCTTACAAACATCGAAACCGGAGATTTTCGGCATCATTACATCAAGAATTATTAAATCAAATGTATTTTCAATTAATGCAGAAAGACCATCATCGCCATTAGACGCTGTAGAAACTTCATAACCCTCAAACTCGAGATTATCTTTTAATCCCATTCTCATGTTTGGTTCATCTTCTACGACAAGAATTTTTTGCATATCTGCTCCTACTTTTCTAACAAAGGAAAAGTGATTCTAAACTCACTGCCTTTTCCCATTTCACTTTTTACGGATATTGTTCCTTTGTTTGCCTCAACAATATGTTTTACTAATGCCAAGCCCAGACCAGTTCCTTTTGTATTGTGGACTTCTTTATTAGAAACGCGGAAAAACTTATCGAATATTCTTTTTTGATCTTCCTCTGAAATACCTACGCCTTGATCCATAACTTCTACAAATGCATTCTTGTTTTCAAGCCCGATCTTTAGAACCACCTTTTTTGCGTCTCCGCTATATTTCACAGCATTATCAATTAGATTTATCACTGCTTCAGAAACAGCTTCGGCATCTGCATATATTCTCAATTCTTCAGAGTACTTTTCTAATACAAAATTAATCCCGCTATTAGTCAAATGAAATTTGTATACATCGTATACTTTTCTAATAGTTTCCTTTAAATCAACTTCAGCAAAGTTGTATTTCCACTTACCCGCTTCTACCTTGGAAAAATTTAGAATTTTATTAACAATTTTCGAAAGCCTTTCTGCCTCTTGTTGTATAATTCCGTAATACTCAATTTTCTTTTCTTCTGATTTAACACGTCCGAGTGATAATGTTTCTGCAAACATATTAATTAAAGCGAGTGGGGTTCTAAGTTCATGTGAGACATTAGAGACGAAATCATTTTTAATTTGCGCAAGCTCAATTTCTTTTTTGATGCTTTTATATCCAAACCACGCTGCCGTTATCATTATAACGAACAGCCCGGTAAGTAATACCAAATTCAAATTGTTTCTTTTGTAAACTAGTTGATCAATTGTTTGTCCTTTTAGTCCGATGCCCATTTGGAAATCTGGAATCATCCATATTTTTCTTGAGCGCTGTAATTTTTGCTCTTCGGAAAAATCTATAGATGAAATTGTTTTCTTTCTTACAATATCAAATACCGCAAAGGAGAACTCATCTTGAGAAATACTTCTAAATTTTGCTGTAAGTTCTTTATTAACAAAAGCATTTTTATTTACGGCTATTCCATAAATTAACTTACTCTTAGAAGCTGAAACCAAATATTGCGTTGCAATTTCATTTTGAATTAAAGGTTCAATTTTCTGAAAGTTTTCTGACTGATATGAAAACAACCTTTTAATAAATCGGTTCTGTTCTGTAAGCAATTTTCTAAGTTCTAGTCGGTTCTTTATAGTCCCATCAAGCCCAAATATTTCTATATTTTTATAAGATGTGTCTGATGCAAATACATACTTAATTGAAGGCGTCTCTTTCAATAATTCCAGTAATTTCTCTTTAGAATCCTTAGATGTGAGCCCGCTTCCGCCATCGTAGGCTTCAATTCTATTCATCCAGATTCTTGCAATATCTTCTGAGTATTGATTTATTGAAAAAAGCACTGCATCTAACTGTTTTTGGTAAATAGATTCTATCATATTTTCAGTTTCACTCAAATTGGATGATTCTTTGAATAAAAAGAAAAGTATTGGTAACGCAATAATTAATATTAGAAAGAGAATTATTTTTTTTATAGGTTTGGTCATAATTCTATCAAGAGACATTGACGTTTTGCAAAAATTTATTTTTTCTTCACAAAAACTTACCACTAATAAGACAACTAATTCAAATCAATAGGAGTTAACATGAAGATTAAGCTGATACTTCTTCTTTTAATAATAAGCGTTCAACTTTTACCAGCGCAAAAAAAGGATGATGCTAAAGCCGAAAAGAAAGAAAAGGACAAACTTACAAGCAGTACTTTCAGCGGGTTAAAATTTCGAGGAATAGGACCGGCTTTTACCAGCGGACGTATTGCAGACATTGTTGTTAATCCACAAAACCATAGTGAATACTATGTTGCTGTTGCAAGCGGCGGAATTTGGAAAACTACAAACAATGGTACAACATGGCAAGTTCTTGCAGATACAATTCAAGCTTATGCTATGGGTGTTGTTGTTCTTGATCCAACAAACCCAAATGTTGTATGGCTTGGAACTGGAGAAAATAATCATCAACGAGCATTAGGTTATGGCTGTGGTTTATATAAATCAACTGATGGAGGACAAAGTTGGTCTTATAAAGGATTGAAAGACTCCCGTCAAACCGGTGGAATTGTTATTGATCCTAAAAATCCAAACACTGTTTACGTAGCCGCAGAAGGTTCTGTTTGGGGACCAGGCGGAGAACGCGGTTTATATAAAACTACAGATGGTGGAAAAACTTGGAATAAAATTCTAAACATAAGTGAGAACACCGGTGTAAATAATGTAGTTATGGATCCAAGAGATTCTAATGTGCTTTATGCAACATCAGAACAAAGACGCAGACACATCTTTACAAAAATTGGCGGCGGACCTGAATCTGCAGTTTATAAAACAACAGATGCCGGCGCAACATGGGAAAAGATAGTGAGTGGACTTCCAGGCTCTGATAAAGGCGGAATGGGAATCGCAATTTCTCCAGTTAACCCAGATGTAGTTTATTTGATTGTTGAAGCTGCCGAAGGAGGCGGATTTTTCCGTTCGGTCAATCGCGGCGCGTCTTGGGAAAAGATGAGCAGCTATAATGCTTCCGGTCAATATTATAATAAAATTTATTGCGATCCGGTTGATGTGGATAAAATTTTTTCAATGGACACTTACACACAAGTAACTGAAGATGGTGGAAAAACATGGAAAGCACTTGGTAACGATGGCAGACATGTTGATGATCATGCGCTTTGGATTGATCCTAACGATACAAAACATTTTATAATAGGCGGAGATGGTGGCATTTATGAAACATTTGATAATGGTAAAACTTGGAACTTCAAAGCGAACTTGCCTATCACACAATTTTATCGTGTAAATGTTGATAATGATTTTCCATTCTATAATGTTTACGGTGGCACACAAGATAACAACAGCTTTGGCGGTCCATCAAGAACAATTTATTCAAGCGGCGCCGTTAATGATGATTGGTTTGTAACAAATGGTGGTGATGGGTTTTGGACTGCCATCGATCCAACAGACCCAAATATTATCTACGCAGAATCGCAATATGGCGGAATGGTTCGCTATGATAAAAAAAGCGGCGAGGCTACAGATATTCGTCCAGAACCAACAAAGGGACAGAAAACATTTAAATGGTATTGGGATACTCCATTATTGTTAAGCGTTCACAATCATAAAACTTTGTACACAGCAGCAGAAAGAGTATTTAGAAGTGATGACCGTGGTGATTCATGGGTTGAGATTAGTGGTGACTTAACCACTCAAACTGACCGAAATACTTTTATGGTTATGGGAAAATATTGGAGTTACGATGCTGTTGCAAAAGATGTAAGTACTTCACAGTTTGGAATAATTACATCTCTTGCAGAATCACCAAAGAAGAAAGAACTTCTATATGCTGGAACCGACGATGGATTAATTCAAGTTACGGAAGATCAGAAAACTTGGAAAAAAATTTCAGAGTTTCCAAGTGTTCCAACTTATACACTTGTAAGTGATATTTGTCCATCGCGCTTTGATGAAAATGTTGTTTACGCAACTTTTAATAATCACAAGCGAGATGATTTTAAGCCTTATGTTATAAAAAGCGAAGACAAAGGATTCACCTGGAAATCAATTGCTAATAATTTACCGGCCAATGGGGCTGTAAATACAATTGTTGAAGATCCGGTTAACCCAAAATTGCTTTTTGTTGGGACAGAATGGGGCGTTTTCTTTACAATTGATGGCGGCGAAAAATGGATTCAGCTTAAAGCCGGAATGCCAATTGTTAAGGTTCCGGATATTGTAATTCAAGAAAGAGAAAAGGATTTAGTAGTTGCTACTTTTGGACGTGGTTTTTATATCTTAGACGACTATTCACCACTGCGCACTATTTCAAAAGAATTATTGGAAAAGGATTCTCATTTATTTCCAATAAAAGATGCTTTGATGTACGTTGCTAGAGGAAGAGGCGGCTCATACGGTTCATCATATTACCGGGCTCCAAATCCAGAGTTTGGTGCAACATTTACTTATTACGTAAAAGATGTTCCTAAAACATTAAAAGCAGAACGTAAAGAAAAAGAGAAAGCTGCGGCAAAAGACAACAAGCCGGTTCCTCAACCAACTCTTGAAGATTTGCGTGAAGAATCTTTAGAAATTGCTCCATACTTAGTTTTTACTATTACAAATGAAGCAGGTGAAGTTGTACGCAAGATTAATAAATCTGCTTCCAGTGGTCTAAACAGAATAACTTGGGATTTAAGAAATGAAGCAACTACTCCGGTTACGGTTGATAAATTCGAACCGATTTTTACTGCGGCTCGCGGAAGAGGTGGAAGCGGCGGCGCTTTAGTTTTACCGGGTAAGTATAAAGTTTCAATTTCACTTGTTTCAAAGCTTCAAGAAAAAGAACTTGTTGCTCCTACAGAGTTTAATGTTGTTGCTTTGAATAATACAACAATTCCAGCAAATAACAGAGCAGAACTTGTTGCATTCCAAAACAAAGCATCTGAATTAGCTCGTACTGCATTGGGCGCGCAACGATTATCTGAAGAACTGGCTAAGAAAGTTGAATCAATTAAACAAGCAATCAACAATTCGCCTCAAGGTAGAATAACTTTAATAAATAGAGCAAATGAGATAAGTCGTGAAATTGATAAAATTGTTGTTGCATTCCGAGGACTTGAAGGCAAAGCTGCCAGCGCAGAAGAAACGCCTCCTTCACCAGTAACATTGAGTTCTCGCATTTCAACAATGTTATTTACTTCAATGCGTACAACTACAAATATTACTAAGAATGAAAAAGTTGCTTACGAGGTTTTATATGATGAGATTCAGCCTATTCTTGATCAATTAAAGAAGATTAAAGACGTTGAGATACCAATGTTAGAAGAGAGTTTGGATAAAATTAAAGCACCTTGGACACCAGGCAGAATGCCAAAATTGAAGTAATCTACAACACAAAAAATCCCGCTTCAAGCGGGATTTTTTATATCTGTATAAACTTTTTTAGTGTAGCTCTAAGCTCTTCTCTTGTAAATGGTTTTGCGAGATAATGATCAAACCCGGCGCTCAGAAATTCTTCTTTATCGCCTTTCATTGCAAATGCTGTTATTGCAATAATTGGTACATTGGCATAACTTGGTCTTTGCTTCAAATTTTTTGTTATGTCCATACCGGTTAATCCGCGTCCTAAATTTACATCCATTAATACTAGATCATATTGATTATTATCAGCTTTTTCAAAGGCGGTCTGCGCGTTGTGTGCCTCATCTATATTAAAGATGTTTTTTAAGAAGAGTATAAGCACGTCTCTAGAAATTTCATCATCTTCAACTACAAGTATTTTCTTCTTAACCTTTTCTTCGCTCATTTATTTACCGGGATAGAATCATTTAAAAATCGATTTTTATGTTGTTAATTATTTTGTTCGTTATTGTAAGATAAATATGAACCAAATACTATTTGATATTAAATAACTAAACATTACTAGATTTATTATCGAGAATCCACGGAGTTTTTAAAGGCTATTGTTCCATCAAAAACGAACAAATTCGATTCAGTTCTCCATTTAATTCAGTCAAATTAATGTTCCTTGACTTACGGAGCACTTCTTTACCATCAACAAAGAAGAGCAGAGTAGGAACTGTAAAAACAGAGTTTTGGGCTGCCGCAACTTTATTGTCATCACAGTTTATGTATGCAAAAACAAATTTCGGAAAACTCTCGAGAAGGAATCTTATTATTTTTGGCTTTAATACTTTACATACACCGCAGTCGGGAGTGCTAAAGTATACTACCGATGTTTTATTGTTTTGTATAAAATCAACAAATTCTTCGTAGCTTATTAAATCTGTTTGCATTTTAATTATTACAATTCCTTTATAGCAAGACACTCGCCCGATAGCAGAATTGTTTTGCCTAAGTAAATCGATGTATCTGCGCCATCAAGCGAATCTGCGGTTGCTATTATTTTTTCATTATCTATACGTGAGATTTTCGCCGCAATTATTGCATTGTTGGATTTAGTTTTATTGAATTGTTCAACAATAGCTCGAGAGCACTTAAGTTTTACAAAATATTTTTGTAAGGATGATCCATTAACTCTAGCACTTAAAAACACATTTCCATCTTTTCGGGAAATGCCGAGCAATGTTGTATCAAGAACAATTGATTTTCTAAAAATGTCTTTTGTTGCAAAGTTAAAAGCTTGAGCATCAAATTCATTTAGAAATATTTTTACAGCCTCAACTTTCTTTTGGTTAAGTTGATCTGAAGTTGAAGAGTATTCTTGTTTCGTTGTGCAATTCTCAAGTGAAATTATTGAGATAATAACATATACAATGAGAAGTGCGCTGAAAAGAAACGAACGGATTTTATTAATTACGTCTTTCAAACTATCCTTTTCCTTTAATTTCAAACTCACAAGTGTTGACAAATATTTTTTTGCAAATATGGAACTCATGATTATCAAAATATTTTTCAGACCATCAGCATACATTGTTAAATCCCGTGCTTTAACATAACCATCTTTTAGCTAAACTGTTTTGCTGCTTTTGAATTTATTCTTCAGGAAAGGTTCTTCTTGCATGTTAGATCCGTAATTCTGGACATTCAAAAATAACCCTTGATCAAATAATTAAACATATTTTTTATTGAGAAATAAAATATAATATAGTAATTATGATGAATGATCGGCTACTATTAACCAACTACTTTTAACTTTTTTCCAGATCAACAAGAAGTGACCCATAATGTTGTTATCTACTCGCGAGATATTCCATTTACCAACCATATAAGCTGAGCTACCGCTTAGAAAATCCAATGATATTACTGTGAAGGTTAGCTTTTCCATTTCTTTTTGAGATGGATAGCCCCTTATGTAAGAAGCGAGAGTCTCGTTCCATCCATATTTAACACCATTTTTACCAATAAACATTAGTGAATCTGACTTCCAATAACCTTGCATATATTCTTCTAAGCTACCACTGTTCCAAGCCAATCTTTGATCTTCCAATACTTTTAAGATCGCATTCTTATCATCATCGTTTTGAGCAAAACTAAATTGTGCGCAAAATAGAATCAAACAAAGCGTGCAAATGTTTTTCATTGTTTGTGCTCGTTTATTTTAAAACGCACTCTAAGAATTCCGTTTTCAAAACTTGTTGATACAATTTTAAATCCGCCTATAGTTTTAGTAGAATCAACATGTGGTCCGCTGCAAAGACACTTATCATAATCACCTACCGATATTACACGCAACGCATTACCCGTTTCTTCCGGAAGCCGCGAAAGACTAAATTCTTTTTCAGCATCTATTTTTGATATAAAACTTTCACTTACTTTCATATCTGCTTGTACAATAAAATTTACTTTTTCTTCAATTAATAAAATTTCTTCCTCTGTAAGATTTCGGGTAAAGTGATAATCGCATTTAGATTTTTTCTTTTCTATATGCGCGCTAAACGCTCTTCCGCATCCAAACAATTTATTAATTGTACCATTAAGAATATGCTCGGCAGTATGCATTGGCGCGTAATATGATTTCGGATTTTCGTTGTATTCCATCTTGGCTTGTTCTTACTTTTTAGATATTTAATGATAAATGTTTTTCATTCTTGCTCGCGATCTTAATTTAATCACGAGCAAGATTTATTCAAAACTAGTCTTTGTTTACGTCTAGTTCTCTTCCCAGCATATGTTTAAACCAAAATTGATTTTTCAATTTTGTTACGTGCGGCAGACCTATTCCGTGACGGAAGTTTGGATAGAACATCATTTCAAATTCTTTATTCTGTTTTTGTAATTCTGTTATAAGCTGAATTGAGTTTTGAAGATGAACATTATCATCAATTGTTCCATGCGTAATTAGCATTTTGCCTTTATACTTATCTACAAATGTAAGTACAGAACCATTTTTGTATCCTTCGGGATTTTCTGCCGGAGTATCCATATATCTTTCTGTATAAACATTATCATACAGTTTCCAGTCCATAACGCTATATTCTGCTATACCATGAGTAAAATAATCTGCGGCTTTTGTTAGTGCCAATGCTGTAACATATCCGCCATAGCTTCCACCAATAATCCCAATTCTTGTTGAATCTATAAATGATTTTGTTTTCAACCATTTTACAGCGGCGGTATAATCAAACATCTCCCACTTACCAAGATTACGGTGCATATATGCTTGTCCTTTTTTACCAAAATGACCGGAACCTCTGTGATCAACTGAAATAAAAATAATTCCTTGTTGTGCATAATAACTTTGACTTAATCCTACTGAATATGAATTTCTTACTGAAGCGCTGTTTGGTCCGCCATACTCGTTAAAGATGACTGCATATTTTTTATTTTGATCAAAATCTGCCGGCATCCACCAAATGGCTGGTAATTCAAATCCATCACCGGAAGGAATTCTGAACAATTCGGGTTTTGCCATTGCATATTCATCATACTGAGTGTTTTTTGAATCACTAAGTGTTTTAATCAGCTTGCCATCAATTGAGTATATTTCACTTTTCGCTGGTGTTGAGATATTGCTGTAAGAATCAATATAATATTTGCCCTTTGGAGAAACGGATGCTGTATGCTGACCAGGACTGGCAGTTAATTGCTTGAAGTTTTTTCCATCTAAATCAACAACGCATAAGTATTTATCAGTACTGTTTTTTAGCGGGCTATGGAAATAAACTTTTTTATTAGCCTCATCAACTAAAACAGTATTTGTAACTTGCCAGTCACCTTGTGTTAAACGTTTCTTTAACTTTCCGTTCAAGTCATAATAATAAAGATGATCCCAGCCATCAACATTCGATTTTATTAATACTCCACTATTGTTTTCAAAGAAGTACAAATCTTCAAACCATTCAACCCATTCTTTTTGTTTTTCATTGTAAAGTTCGGTTTTCTTTCCAGTGTTTGTATCAATCCAATAAATGATGATATTATCTTGAGCTCGGTTCATCCACTGAACTGTTAAACGGTTATCTTTAGTCCATGTTGGCCAAGCGATGTAGTGGTCAGCTTTTTCATCAAAATCTGCCCAAGTAATTTTTCCATCGGCAACATTAGCAACACCAAATTTTACATACGGATTCGGATCGCCGGCTTTTGGATAACGCTGACGTTCTAATTTTCCATGATGACCATCTGCATGGTATATAGGAAACTCCGGAACTGGATTATCATCAAATCTCAAGAAACAAACTTTATCACTCTTTGGTGACCACCAAAAAGCAGAGTATGCTGTTGCTCTCCCTAATATTTCCTCCATATAAACCCAACTTGCCCAGCCATTGTAAATTAATTCGGTACCATCTTTTGTTAACTGTGTTTCTTTTTCAAGCTCTATATCAAAAACGTAAAGATTGTTCCCTTTTACATAAGCAACTTTTTTCCCATCGGGTGATAATTGAGGGATCTTTTCTTCGGCATCGTCTTGGGTTAACTGTTTAAAGGTGTTCTCGGGGCGAGAATAATAGAATAGATTATTTTTTGAGTTAAATAAATAATAATTATATTCTTTTGAAGAAGTTGATGGACGATCGATAGAAAATCCCTTGGGCAATTCTACCTTGCTATTATCCACCAATGGTATTGATGAACCATCTTTTATGTTAGTCTTCATTGGTATGGGGCGAGCGCCGGGTTTTGTTGGATCAGCTTTCATTTCGATAAAATGTTCATCATCTACCCAGCCCATAGCTCTTCCTGCACCCATCATCCCCATCATACCACGCATTCCGCCGCTTTCAAAAACTTGCTTATATGTAAGCTTTTTTTTCTGTGCATTTAAATCAGAGAAATTAAATATCAAGCCAACTACTGCAAGAATAATTATCATAATTCTTTTTGAGTGTTTCATTTATACTCCAGATTCTTTTTTTGTGAACGGACAAAAATTATCAAATTATTTATCCTCAGCAAATTTTAAAATTGCTATCTGTTAATGCTAATAGCTAACGGCTTAATGCTATCTTACCATGCATAAGCTTCTGGTGCTTGGTTGCCAGGACCAGGCCAAATTTCATCCAACTTTTTAAGAGTATCAGAATCAATTTTTAATTCTAACGATTTAACATTCTGTTCAAGTTGAGTAACTGTTCTTGGACCGATAATTGGAGATGTTACTGATGGATTATTTAAAACCCACGCTAAAGCAACATCAGCCGGAGATTTGTTGATTTCTTTACATAGGTTTTCGTATGCTTCAATTTGGGGATAAAGTTTAGCAACTGATTTTTGTAAAGTTTCTCTATTTCTTCTTCCCTCATTTTGTTTTTCTATAACTCCGCAAAGAATTCCTCCACCTAACGGACTCCAAGGAATTAATCCCAATCCAAAATGTTTGCAAGCCGGAATTACTTCTAATTCAATATGGCGGTTTCTCAAGCTATAGATGCTTTGTTCTGAAACTAAGCCAAGAAAATTTCTATGCTTAGCCAAAGTCTGAGCCTCAGCTATATTCCATGCGGCAAAGTTACTGCTGCCTAAGTAAGTTATTTTTCCTTCTCGTACTAATTGTTCCATTGCCTGAAATATTTCTTCCCACGGAGTTTCGCGGTCAATGTGATGCATTTGAAATAAATCAATATGATCGGTTTTCATTCTTCGTAAACTTTCATCGCATGATTTACGAATGTGATATGCCGATAGCTTTGATTGATTTGGCGCTGTTCCCATTCTTCCATACACTTTTGTTGCCAAAACAATTTTGTCTCTTCGGCTTTTATCTTCCGTAAGCCAGTTGCCAATAATTTTCTCTGTGTCACCAAGTCCGCTTGGGTTTTCAATTCCACCATAAACATTTGCTGTATCAAAGAAATTAATTCCAAGTTCCAAAGCGCGATTCATAATTCCAAAGCTGTCTGCTTCAGATGTATAAGGACCAAAATTCATAGTTCCCAAACAAAGACGGCTAACTTTCAATCCTGTTCTGCCAAGATTTACGTACTCCATATTTTACCTTTCTTAATGTTTATACAAATCTATAAAAGAATTAACTCTTTTGTAAATTTATAACAGAGCTTTTGATTAATATGGAGAATCGATTGAAAACTTTAGCGTTTATAATATTATCTGTATTGGTTATAAGTTGTTCTTCTGATCCAGAAATATTTCCAAATGAAATATCCGGATTGCAAAGGGGAAGGAAGCTCTCTGGTGAGGAAGCAAAACAATTTGTCAACAAGCTTCATATTAATACTGTAACAAATGAAAAAAACGAAATTGCTTTCTATGAATCTATAAGAGGAAGAGCGATTATTTATGTAACCTTTTATTCTTACGATTTAGATGCAAATCAAAATCTGATACGAATGGCAAAGAAAATTTCTCCGCAGATTTCTGTGTTTTCAAAAGGTAACTTTATAGAATTGAGTGGCAAAAGAATATACCATACACTTGGTATGGGGCAAGAGCATTTTGTTTTTGTTCAAAAGAAAATGCTTTTCTGGGTTTCTGTAGACATTGGTTTAGCCCAGAAATTTATGAACAGTTATTTGCAATTTTTACTTTAAGAAAGTTGATGCTGAATAATTTAAGTATGCCTTTTAGAATTTTTAAGGCAAATTGTTACAAAACTAATTAATGCTTATTTTTGTGATGAGTTTTGGATAAGAACACCCCCTAATTAACGAATCTGTGTTTTTCCCACTCTGGTTTTTCGAAATAAACCTATTTGAATCATCGACTTCATTATTTGCACTTCATATTGATGCAAAATAGCTTCGGAATAATAGGCAAGAAATTCGCTTAACTTATTAGGACAACAACATTTTCTAAATACACAAAAAGAGTTTGGATTAATAAATATATGATAAGCACGAGTAACCTAACATTACGCTTTGGAAAACGAGCATTATTCGAAGAAGTAACATTAAAATTTACACCGGGAAATTGTTACGGAATAATTGGTGCAAACGGATCTGGTAAATCAACTTTTATAAAAATTCTGTCCGGCGAAATTGAACCAACTTCCGGAGAAGTTTCTATCAGCAAAGGTGAGCGACTTGCAACTTTAAAGCAAGACCAATTTGAATATGATGAATATCAAGTAATTAAAACTGTAATGATGGGGCATCAAAGACTTTTTACAATAATGGAAGAACGAGATTCTTTATATGCCAAACCAGATTTCAGTGATGTCGATGGAATTAGAGCATCTGAACTGGAAGGCGAGTTTGCTGAGTTATATGGCTGGGAAGCAGAATCTGAAGCCGCTGAATTGTTGAGCGGGCTTGGTATAAGTTCTGAAAATCATACTCTATTAATGAAAGATCTTTCCGGTAATGAAAAGATAAAGGTTCTTTTGGCTCAGGCTCTTTTTGGAAATCCGGATATTTTACTTTTAGATGAGCCAACAAATCAACTTGATATTATTTCAATTGGCTGGCTTGAGGATTTTTTAGAGAAGTTCAAAAACACAGTAATTGTAATTTCTCACGATAGGCACTTTCTTAATCAAGTTTGCACTCACATTGCCGATATCGATTTTGGTAAAATTCAAATGTACACCGGTAATTATGATTTTTGGCTAGAGAGCAGTCAACTTGCTGCAAAGCAAGCTAAAGATGCTAACAAAAAAATAGAAGCTAAAAGAGCAGAACTTCAAGAATTTATTTTCCGCTTTAGCGCAAATGCTTCAAAATCCAAGCAAGCTACTTCAAGAAAAAAACAGCTTGAGAACCTAACGCTGGAAGACATAAAACCATCTTCCCGAAAAATGCCTTACATTGCTTTTAAGCCGGATCGTGAAGCGGGAAATAGTTTGCTTGAGATTATCAATCTTTCCAAGTCTTTTGGTGATGAACTTGTTATTAACGATCTTACTTTTAAAGTTGAGAAAGGAGATAAGATTGCATTTGTTGGACCAAATGATTTAGTGAAGACCACATTATTCAATATTCTTAATGGAAAAGAAAACGCCGATAAAGGAAATTTTATTTGGGGCACAACAACTAAGCTTGCTTATTTCCCAAAAGATAACGCAGAGTATTTCAATGATGAATTGAACCTGATTGATTGGCTTCGTCAATATTCAGTAGAGAAAGAAGAAACTTACATACGCGGATTTTTAGGAAGAATGCTTTTTAGCGGAGAAGAAACATTGAAAAAAGCGAGCGTGCTTTCAGGCGGTGAAAAAGTTCGTTGCCTCTTAGCAAAAATGATGTTAACCGGTGCCAATGTTTTAATTTTGGATGAACCAACAAACCACCTTGATCTTGAAGCAATTTCAGCTTTGAATAATAGCTTAATTGATTTTCCGGGAACAGTTCTTTTCAGTTCTCACGATCATCAATTCATTCATACTATTGCTAATAGAATTATTGAAATTATTCCATCTGGAATTATTGATAAGCGAATGACTTTTGATGAATACTTAAGCGATGCGGATATAAAGAAAATTCATTATGAAGTATATCATGCATCTGCAATAAATTTATAACATAGTTTGTTTAACGTAGAATTTTCTTAACACGACCAATTTCGCCAGTTTCAAGACGAACCTTTATTCCATGCGGATGATTAGGTGATTTTGTAAGAATGTCTTTAACTATTCCTTCAGTTAATTTCATGTTACGCTGATCTTCCTTCTGTACAATAGCAACGTGTAATTCTTGTTTAATTAGTTTACGAATGCATCCGCTATCCAAAAGTTATCCTTTTCCCTTTTTAGACCAAGTTTTTCTTTCCGGTCTTCTTTTCCGCTTCTTTTTAAATTCTGGAATTTCTATGATTCTTTTATTCTTTGGTTTCTTTATATCTTCTTTGTTGATAAGCTGTTTCGAGTTTTCCCACACCCATTCTGTAAGAACATAGGGATGATCTTCCACTACCTGAATCTGTATAGAAATTAACTTAATTATATCCTTCAGATATGCTTTTTCTTCTGAGTCGCAAAATGAAAGAGCAACTCCGCTTAATCCAGCACGACCAGTACGCCCGATTCTATGAACATAGGTTTCGGGTACGTTTGGAATATCAAAATTTATTACATGAGAAAGTTCATCAATATCTATTCCGCGTGCGGCAATATCTGTAGCAACCATTACTCTTGTTTGTTTTGTTTTAAAATTAATTAATGCTCGTTGTCGTTTGTTTTGAGCTTTATCGCCATGAATTGCTTCGGCTGGTATATTTGCTTTATTTAATACTTTTGCAACATTATCTGCGCCATGCTTTGTACGTGTAAAGACAATTGCTGAATCGATTGATGAGTTTTTCAACAAATGAATTAAAAGAGCTTTTTTATCAGACTTAGCAACGTAGTATACGCTTTGTTTAATTGCTTCAACCGTTGGTGATTCTGGAGTTATTTCTACCTTAATTGGGTCTACTAAAATTGTTTTGGCAAGTTTTACTATTTCTGTCGGCATAGTGGCAGAGAAAAATAATGATTGCCTTTTCGCTGGTAATTTTGATATAATTTTTTTTATATCATTAATGAAACCCATATCCAGCATACGGTCCGCTTCATCTAACACAAATAACTTAACATGGTGCAAATCAATATAGTTTTGGTTCATCAAATCAAGAAGTCTACCAGGCGTTGCAATTAGAATATCTACTCCCGCTTTAAGTTTATCGGTTTGAGTTTGCTGCGGAACGCCGCCAAATATTACTAGATTTTTTAGGCCGGTGTGTTTTCCGTAAGCTGTAAAACTATCACCAATTTGAATTGCAAGTTCTCTAGTTGGAGTTATAATTAGCGAATGGATTTTTCTCTTTTCGTGAGCACTTCTTTTTTCTTCATAAAGAATTTGTAAAATTGGAAGCGCAAAAGCAGCTGTCTTACCAGTGCCAGTTTGGGCGCATCCAAGAAGATCTTTCCTTTCTAGAATAATTGGAATTGCTTGCTTTTGAATTGGGGTTGGAACTGTATAACCTTCTTCTAATAATGCTTTTTGTAATGATTTTATTAAATTAATTTTTTCGAATGACATTAATTCATTTTTCCTTTTAAAACTGTTAGTTATAATTTATTATGTTCTGGATCAGCGGATAGATGAATGATTATCTCTTAAAGAGCCGCAAACAACCGTAGTTACTGAAGCATTAAAAATAATGACAATACAAAGGTAGCTTAATCACGAACCATCTCAAAGTAATATGTGTCCCATTAAGATATTGTACTCTTTTTGAAAAATGAATAAATGGGACCGAACCATGTAATGTTTTTCTTCTGAAATACATTTTCAAAAATTTGAAAATACTTAGTGTTTTCTTTGAACACAAAGAAGCACAAGTTCACATTATGTTTTTGTATAAATACAATTTCGTTTTGCGAAATAATGGTTTGTGGTGATACAAAGAATTAATATTAAGTAACAATAAAATTTCTTGATTGATTAAAAAAACTTAATTATTTAGAAAACACAAATTTTTTCTAAACAATGAGACGGAGGTTTTGTGGAACAATTAGAAGATTTAAACTTTAATCCCGAGCCAGCAACTATAAAGCCACCAAGTTATTTTCAGATTATTTTTGATAAGATGACAACGGATATGCGTTTTGTTGGTCTATTTACAATTATCTATGGCGTATTAACCTGCCTTACTATAATAGGTGCAATAATCGGCATACCAACAATAATTATTGGATTAAGAATACGTGAGGCGGCAGATCAATTTTCAACATATAAAATAACAAACAACGCAGCTTCACTAAGGCAAGGTTTTGAAATACAAGGCAAGTATTTCCGTTTAATTAAGATACTTATAATTATAGGGCTAGTTTTTACAGTGCTTTATATAATTTTTATTATTTACTTATTCACTTCTGGGCTGGGAGCTTTATTAACTTCCCCATCATTTAGTTAACTAAATGATTGAAAACTCTGATATTGAACTATCTACAAAAAAAAGGGCTCTTCTAAGAGCCCTTTAATTAATCAAATACTTTTTCTAATTCTACATACTTAGTATGCATTGCATCTATAGCATCGGTAATAACTTTTTTGTCTTTACTATTGGCAACAACTTCATTCAGCTTAACTACAGAATCATACAACTCTTTTCTTGTTAACTCAAATTTATCTTTCCTCTTCTCTACTCGTTTAGAAAGCTTTGCAACCATCAATTCATCAATTCTAGATTTAAGTGCCGCCGATGAAGACTTAATTTTTTCTATTTCATAATTTGGTGAATAGTAATGATACATTAAATAAAGTTCTTGATGAAAAGCATCTACTTCTTTTAACACTGGTTTTACAATCCTGACCAACCCTTCGTATTCAGCATGCATTTTTTCGGCGGCATCTAAAAAAGCTTGAGCATTATCTTTACCGGCAGCTTCTTTATATGCATCCACTGACAAACTGAATTTTTTTAATCCTTCGTCCCATTTGGTTTGCTTATCGCGTAATATTGGCGAAAGTTTTGCAGCTTTTACTATTTCAAAACCTTTTTCAACGTCTAGTAAAAGATCTTTTAAAAGCTTAACATTTTTTTCCGGCCAAGCCGTATGCCAAATTTGATAAATCACATCATGAAACTCAGTAAGTTCTTTTACTTCCGAATTAACTTCATGCTTTTCTTGAGCAATGTTTACAATAAACGGAATCAATAATAAAAACAACAAACAACATTTCTTCATAACTGCCTCATTTATTTGTTTAAGTAAATAACAAGCAGAAAATATTTGCTATTACAAACATAGATAGATTTTTTAACAACAATAAAAAAATCCCGGCGCATAAAAGAGCCGGGGTCGTTTTTCTTGGAGTGTTATGAGACTGCTTAGTTTTTTGGTTGATATACAATTTTGCGTATTGTATCAAATTGAAGATATGGATATTCATTTCGAAGGGTTTCGATTGCATCGCATGCGCTTACTTTTTTTGAACGCATATTCTTAAATTTCCTTCTGATTAGGAAATCGCGAACAGACTTTTCATCAATTAGACCTCTATTGCTTAGAAGTTCATAAGTCTCATCGCTAATTAAATCTGCGAGAGGATTTCTTTCGTTGATTAAAGTGTTTTCCATACTTCCTCCATTTTTGGTAAATGATTTTTTTACATTTTCTGATTACTAAATACGGAAGGTTATTTCTTTTTGAAACAGCACAAGTGTGTGGTTTTTCTTTAAATAGAGGTAATAAAGTGAATAAAACTACATGATAATGTGATGCGGTTTAAATAATGCCTTTGCGAATTGCTTTTGCAACTGCTTCTGATTGGGTATGTACGTGAAGCTTTCTATAAATATTTTTTATATGATGACGTACAGTATCCACGCTAATAAACAGACGATCTGCAATTTCTTGATAATTATTGCCGTCTGATAATGAGGTTATAACTTCTTTTTCTCTTGCCGATAGTTCTGCATCTTTTTCTTCGCTCTGCTTTCCTTGAGTTTGTTTAAACACATCAATTACTTGTCTTGCAATTAAAGAACTCATTGGGGCGCCGCCTTCAAAAGCATCTTTAATAGCATCAAGTAATCTTGCCGGTGGAGTTTTCTTTACTAAGTATCCACAAGCCCCGGCACATAAAGCCTTAAATACTGTTTGACTGTCCTCATAAACAGTTAACATAAGAATGTTCAATTCAGGCTTCATCTTTTTTGCCTTTGAAATACCATCGATACCGCTCATACCTGGTAAACCAATATCCATAAGAACAACATCGGCATTAAGTGTTGGTAGCTTTGCTAAAAAAGATTCACATTCTGGAAATGCACCAACACAACTATAGCCGGGAGTTCCATTTATTAAAGCTGCCAACCCTTCGCGAATTGTATTATTATCTTCTGTAATAACAACTTTTATCATTGATGTTCTATATTGGTTATTATAAAGTAATCCTTTTTTATGCCACTTGAAAACTTATTTACTTAAATGGTAAAAAGGAAAGTTTATTAGTTGACTTAAGCTTGCCGGTAAATTTTAGTAAAGTTCCTTCACCATCGCTTACAATTTCAAGATTGCCATCAAGTAGTTTTGCCCTTGCTTTCATATTTCTTATACCGTTGCCGGAGTCTATTCGCTCTGCTTCAATTCCGTTTCCATCATCAACTAAAATCAGTGTTAAAATATCTTTAGAAATATCAGCCTCCAAAGAAATTTTTTTGCACTTGCTATGTTTAATAGAATTATTAAGCGCTTCTTTAAATATTAAAAATAGATTCTGCTTATACTCCATTGGCAGTTTAACATTATTTAGTTTCTCTAAATTTATTGTCTTATAAGATATACCGGAAGACATTAACAAATCACTGTATGAATCTTTTAGGCGCACAATCAAATCATAAAAAGAATCTCGTTGCGGATTTACCATCCAAACAATGTCGCTCATACTATCAATAAGTTGGCGAGCTTTTTCACTTATTGCGCTTAAATTGTGAGAAACATTTCCAGTAATGTTTTTTAGTTCATGCGCTGAAAGTTCGCTTAGAATAGAAATCTCGGTTAAACCGCTGCCTACATTATCGTGCAAATCGGCCGAAAGCTTACTTTTTATTTTTTCAATTGCAAACATACTTCTATATCGTGCGGAAACTATATAGTAAACAAAAGCGACTGAAAGCGAAACAACAAATAAAATGAACCACCAACGCTTCCAAAACGGAGGAAGAATTTTTATATAGATATTCTTTCCATCGTAATTCCACACTCCGTCGTTATTGGAACCAATAACACTAAAAACATACTTGCCGGGAGAAAGATTAGTATAATTTGCAATTCGTCTTCGTGAATCAACAAATCTCCACTTCTTATCGAATCCTTCTAGCATAAATGCATATTTATTGTCTTTAGAGTTAGTAAAATCTAACGCGGCAAATTCAAAAGAAAAAAAGTTTTGATCATATGAAAGTTCAATAGTGTCTCTTTCGATGCGCAAGGGCTCATCAAAAATTCTAATAGAACTAATTACAATTGGAGGGACATAAGAATTATCAATTACACTATCCGGATAAAAATAGTTTAAGCCTTCAATGCCGCCGAAAAACATTTCACCGCTTTTCGATTTAAAATATGCGCCTCCGCTAAACTCTAGATTTTGTAATCCATCATTCTGATCATACTGTGTAAACTGGTGTGTCGGCAAATCGAACTTGAACAACCCGTTGTCAGTGCTCATCCAAAGGTGATTAAAATTATCTTCAAGAATTCCATAAACCACAGAACTATTTAATCTACTCTTGTCGTTAAATCTTTGGAATGTTTCTTTTCTTCGATCAAAAAGATTTAATCCGCCGCCATAAGTGCCAATCCATAAATTATTTGATTTGTCCTCGTGTATGGTCATTACACGATTATCGCTGAGACTTGCTTGATCGCCTGGTAAATTTTTATATGCAATAAATTTGTTATTTACTTTATCATATTTATTTAATCCGCCGCCAAATGTTCCAATCCATAAAATTCCTTTTGAATCTTCATAAATAGAATAAACTCTATTATCACTAATACTAAATGGATCATTTTGATTAACAGTAAATCTTTCGAAGCTAATTGTACTATTTTTTATTTTCTCTTTACTAACTTTATTCAAGCCGCCGCCAAATGTTCCAATCCAATAGTTGCCTTCTTTATCAATCAATAAAGATTGAACTTGATTAGCGCCAATCGAATTTGGGTCATCTGCATTATTTTTAAAAACTCGAACTGCTCTAGTATTTTTGTCGAAAATATTCAACCCACCGGAGTATGTTCCAATTAAAAGACTACCTTTTCCATCATCACAAATTGCACGAATGTGGTTATCACTTATTGACTTGTCGCCAGATTTAATGTAACTGACTGTTTTGTTTTTTCTATCAAATAGATTTAAGCCGCCTTTGAATGTTCCAATCCAAACTCGGGATTCATCATCAGCTGAAACCGACCAAACTACATCATCATTAAGTCCGGCTTTACGAATTGTATTTTTTTTAACGAGTCTAAATTTTTCGGTTATACGCTCTAGCTTACTAATTCCTTTGCCTAATTGTGTTCCAAACCAATAATTACCTGAACGATCTTGAAGGATCGATAAAATTTCATTCTTAGATATCGAAGTATCATCCTCGGGATTATTCTTAAAATTTATTATTTGATTAGTGCTAACATTAAATTTATAAAGTCCGCCCCCAATTGAGCCGATCCAAATATTGCCTTCGCTATCTTGCAACATAGTTAAAGAAAATTTTTGCTTGAAGTCGGGAAACTCCGAAAAATCATATCTGAAGAAGTTTACTTTGTCTTTAGGCAATTCTTTGTCTGCGGCAGAAATCATACACAATCCTCCGCCATATGCTATAATCCATAAATTTCCAAAGTTATCTTTTAAAATAGTTGTGGGGCTATTACTGCTTAAGCTCTGTGGGTTATTCTCTTTGTATGTGAAATTTGTAACACTTTTTTCATTAATTCTAAATAAACCACTCCCAAAAGTGCCAACCCAAATACTTCCATTCGTATCTGAAAGCAATGCACGAATTTTATTTGATTGAAAAGAATTTTCTTTTTCTTTAGTGATACTGAAATGCTCTATTTTATTATTCAAGATGTTTAACTTAACCAATCCCTTGCCCCAAGTGCCGAACCAAATATTACCTTTTTTATCTTCAGTAATTGAAGTAATAGATTTTTCGTTATGTCTAGAAAGTGGAAGCGGGAAATCAAAATTATTTTTTTCTAAGTCTTTATCAACTTTCAATTCAGAAGTTATATTATAACGCTTAAATATACCGCTGCGCCTATCATATCTGTTTAATACACCCTCAATAGTTCCAATCCAAATAAATCCTTTCGAATCCTCGTAAATTGATAAAATTCCATTATCGGAAATAGAAGTTGAATCGGAAGGATCATTAAAGAACACTTTGAAAGAATAACCGTCATATCGATTTAAACCATTTGCTGTTCCAAACCAAAGAAAACCCAATTTATCTTGAAGCATACACATAACAGAACTTTGTGAAAGTCCATCTTCTATTCTTATGTGTCTAAAGATGTATTCTTCTTGCTTCTTTAAATTTTGGGCAACAATGTTTAAGCAAGCTATAAAAAATATAATAACAAACAGTTTTTGCTTCACGGGATAAATTTTAACCACTATTTAAAGTAAAATATATAAAATTCACTTAATTAATACTCCGTTTTTGTAATTAAGATTTTTTTATGATTAGTAACCGAGTTACATTATATTAAGTTATCCAAGCAAAGGAAGTTTTATGCTAAATCGTTTTTGGATTATGTTGTTTTTCCCTTTAGGTCTTTTGTTCAATTCTTGCGATAAAGGACTACAGCCGCTTGAGGTTGTTGGTCCCAGTGCATTCAGTGGAAAAGTAACTTTTGTTGGAAAGTGGCCAGAAGGAATTAAAAGAACTCACCTTGTTGTGTTTAAGGAAGAAATAAAAACGGTAAATGATTTCTTCCTTCCAAATCTAAGTTTTGTAGTTGATTCAATTCCATAC
Source organism: uncultured Melioribacter sp. (assembly GCA_964631495.1). Lineage (GTDB taxonomy): Bacteria > Bacteroidota > Ignavibacteria > Ignavibacteriales > Melioribacteraceae > Stygiobacter. Next base: position 100,499 of record CAZVYT010000002.1, read on the forward strand.
GGAACAAAAGAGTTCAATTATAATTCTCTCGAAATGCCTTTCAGTACAATTTTTACGTTTGCTCCAGGAAATTATAAATATGTTGTTGTAGCTCAATCTAAAACACCAGAAATTACTTTTATCCGTTCTGATTGGACTGTAGTTGGAGTATATGGTGAGTCGGGAAATCAAGCTAAACCAAAGATAATGTCTGTAAGCCCTGGCAAAACATTGACTGACGTAAACATAACAGTTGATTTTAATAATCCGCCGCCACAACCACCAAAATAGTAATTGCAACTATATAATTGACTATTGTGTAATTAACTTGATTTGGATAGCAAATGAAAAAATTCCTTTTAATATTATTCTTGTTTCCTGTATTAGTCTTACAAGCACAAACTACTCTATCTGGCAGAGTTGTAAATGAAAAGTTGGAACCGGTTTTAGGGGCAAGTGTTATTTTAATTGGTTTAAAGCTTGGTGCTTCTGCCGATGAAAATGGAAATTTTATAATAAAAAACATTCCGTACGGAACTTATAATTTACAAATAACAGCTATAGGCTATAAAAAAATAAATATTTCAAATTTTTTGATTAATGAAGCCTCCAAAACAGTAAATATCACATTAAAAGAATCTTTACTTCAAACGCAGCAAATTATTGTAAGCGCAGGTAAATATGCACAGCAAGTACAAGATTTAACAGTAAGCACAACAGTTTTGCAGCCTGAGGTAATAAGTAAGAAAAACTATCTTACTTTTGATGAATATTTACGAACCGTTCCGGGAATCCAAGTTAATTTAGAGCAAGTAAGCATACGCGGATCTAGCGGATACAGCAAAGGAGCTGGGGCAAGAGTTCTTGTTGCAGTAAATGGACTTCCAATGTACTCTGGCGATAATGGAGATATTGTTTGGGAAATGATTCCAGTTTCAGACATTGAAAGAGTTGAAATAGTAAAGGGTCCTGCAAGTTCACTTTATGGTTCAGGTGCAATTGGCGGAGTAATTAATATTATCACAAAAGGTTCTGTTAAAAAAGCTATTACAAATTTCAGAAATTATTTTGGTACGTACGATAAACCTTCTTACGATGTTTGGGATTGGAGTAAGTCTCAAAGATATTATTATGGAACTGAACTGACACACTCGAATTCATACAATGGAATTGGCTACACATTCTCACTTAAAAAATTTGATAATGAGGGTTACAGGCAAAATGATTTTTCTAAACGGTATTTAGGTTATCTAAAACTAAATTATGCATTAGATGAAAAAAGCAACCTAACTTTTTTTACTAATTACTTATCAATGAACCGGGGAAATTTTCTTTATTGGAAAGACTCGAGAAACGCATTGGTTCCAAAAGACGAAGACAACGGAAATACTGTAAAATCAGATAGAGTTTTTACTGGTTTAATTTATCAACAGCAGATTTCTGAAAAAGTATCATCAGAAATTAAAACTAGTTATTACCGCACAAAGTTTACTGGATATGGTTTAGAGATTACTACATCAACTGCCCAACTTCTTAGAGGTGAGGCTCTAGCTACATACAAAGAATCAGATGATTTTTTCTTAGTCGGCGGAATGGAAATTTCTAATGCCAACATCGCTTCAAATATTTTTAAGAACCCAAGTTTCTTTGGCGGAGCGGCTTATGCTCAAGCCGAATATAAAGGGATTGATAAATTGATTCTTACGGCAGGAGTTCGTTACGACTATATAAAAATGGATTCTACAAGCGGTAAAAATGCTATAACACCAAGATTCGGGTTAAATTATAAATTTTCTGATGATTTTATTATTCGTTCTTCAATTGGGACAGGATTTCGGGCGCCAACACCCTCCGAAGTTTTTACAAGTACCGCTATTGGCGGAGGAATTAGTGTTATTGAAAACCCAAACCTTACTTATGAAAAAAGTCTTTCGTTTGAACTTGGTGCTAATTACACTTATAATAATATTTCATTTGATGCCGCTTTTTATCAAACAGATTACAATAATTTTATTGAACCAAACTTGACTAAAGAAGGAGACATACAATTTCTTAACCTACCTAAAGCAAGAATACAAGGTTTTGAATTTGTTGCAGATTGGAATTTGGTGCCAAATCTTATATCATTTTCTTTAGGATATAATTACATGTGGTCAAGAGATATTGATAAGAATAAATCAATGAAATATCGACCGCGAAATACAGTCTATACAAATCTTAGATTTACTCCATCAAGTTTCGAGTTTGGATTTGATTTCCGTTACTGGAGTAAAGTTGAAGAAATTGATTTTACTTTGGCAGAACCGCCTTTGGCTTTAATTGTGGATGGAGACCAGCGTGTTCCGGTTTTTATTACCGATATAATGACCGGATACAATTTTTTTGTAATGAACATACCCGCGAAAGTTTTTGTAAATGCTAAGAATATCTTTAACTATAATTACGTTGAGTTTATTGGTAACTTAGCGCCAATAAGAAATTACTCGCTCAGCTTTGAGCTTTTCTTTTAATTAAATGGAAATACTATGGAATGGTCAAAAGAATTAGATGCGGCAATTACAGTTTGCGATATCGAAGGAAATATAGTTTACTTAAATGAAAAAGCAGCCGAAGTATTTAAAGACGAAGGCGGCTATAAACTTCTGGGGCAGAATTTGTTCTCTTGTCATTCAAGTCAATCGAACGAAAAAATAAAACAAATTATTGCTGAGCGTAAACCAAACACTTATACAATTGAAAAAGCTGGAAAGAAAAAGTTAATTCATCAAACGCTTTGGTATGAAAAAGCCGAGTTAAAAGGTCTAGTAGAGCTCTCAATCGAGATTCCGTTTGATATGCCAAATTTTATACGTGATTAATACAAATTAGTCTTGGTCTTCAAGTCTAATAACTTCAACGGTAAAATTTGAAACGAGCGCGGCTATTGCGGCTACAGCAGCTAAAATTGGTGCAAGCACAACACCAATTACTCCAAGTGTAACCGGAATTTCAATATATGTACGCCCATTTTCATCTTTAATAATTATTCTTCTTGCATTTCCCTCTTTAATAAGTTCTTCTATTTTGGCGAGCAAATCTTTTCCGTTTATTTTGAATTCAGCAGCCATAAAGTTTTTCCTTTTTTCGAGTTTAGATGAATGACGAGCTTCGTTTGTTCCATCATTATTAATTTTATTTGGAGAAAAGAAGTTTACTTTGGACTAACAAACACACCACTTCTTTTAGTAGCTGCCAGCAAATCCCCATTAGAATTGAATTCTAGTCTAACCGGAAGCAGATTATCAAGCCCAACTTTTATTAGATTAATTCCATTATCCTCAGAAAGCCATAGTCCATCGCAGCATGCTAAAAAGAGTTTATTATTTGTACCAATAAAAAGCCTGTTAACATTTCTACCGCTAGGCACAGAAAATATTTTCGTCCAGTCGTCATTAGTTTCATTTTTACGAAATGCTTTATCTCTGGAGGAAGCATAAAACATTCCATTAGAATCTATTGATAATGTAAGCACTTCAGAATATGGAAAGTATATTCGTGCCCAATCTTTTCCCAAATTCTTTGTTGCAAAGATTCCTGTAGAAGTGCCTATGTAAATTTCGTTCTTCTTGAAAGCAAAAGAGAATATATTTCCAATTGTGTTTGGCAAATTACCGCTTATATTATTCCAACTATTTCCGGCATCAGTAGAATACCAAACTGAAGAGGAGTTTTCTTCGCTAACACCCGCAAATAAGTATCCATTCTTAGAAACTGCCAAAGAATAAACTTCTCCTTTTGTTGTCCATGTTTTCTTTTTTATCCACGTGGTTGACTCTTTATCAAATTCATAGATACCAAATTCGGATAACATATTTGTTGCTGAACATAAAAATTTTCCACCAATTTTTACTACTGCGGAAACTTTGAACACTTCATAAGGAAGATCGCTAAATACTTTAACTAACCCCGAATTGCTTTTTGTCCAGGAAAGACCATTATCTCTGCTACTAAACACACCTTCAAAGTTAGAGACACAAAATATTTCGGAATTATTTACTGCAAAATCATAAACGACATTAACATGTTTATTGCTCTGCATTTCAGGAAGTTTTGAAAGCGGTTTCCAATTTGTGCCGTTATTCAAAGATTGATGAGTTGTTATAACAGGACCAAGGTCTAACGAAATCTCTTCATCTACCGGAGGTTCTGATAATTGCTTACACGAATAAATTAACAGAAGTAAAATTGGTATTAAATTAATTACTATTTTTTTCAAGTGTTATACTTTAAGAAATATATTTTTCTTATAGAAAATCCACATTATCCCTAGCCAGAATAAAACATAAAATAGCGCCCATGCTAACGAGGCATTAATAGGTGATAAGAATGGAGTGAAAAACGAATTGTACATAAATGATTTCAAGGAAACTGTATCACCAATTGCATTAGTCCATTTAATCCGAGACATCATAATACTAACCATTCCAGATAAAACGTAGACGGTAATTGCATTTGTGCCATAAACAACAAATGGTTTTGTCCACCACTTTATTTGTTTAACATCGGCCAGCCAATAACACATACCAAAAACATTTAAAGCCATGCCGGCAGTAAAAATAACATAAGAACTTGTCCACAAGGCTTTGTTCATTGGGAAATACATATCCCAAATAATTCCAGTCATTAATCCAATATTTCCAAAGAAAAATATCCAAGCAGTCTTTTGCGATTTATCTAAATTGCTTTTTAAAAATGTGCCTAACAATATGCCCAATAAACCGGTTGAAATTGCTGGTAGCGTACTAAGCAATCCTTCTGGATCCCATATTTTAGTTTGTCTCCATAAATGTCCGGCAAGCAATTGATTATCAATCCACGCAACAAGATTTGGAGCGATTTCTATGTTGGTTAGTTTATCAATTATTATTGGTCTAGATAAATCTGGGGCGCCAAAGCCGGGAACTGGAACCAATGTAATTAAACCCCAATAAACAAATAGAAATATTGCTGCCAGCAATGTCTGAGTTTTCCAATTTGTTTTTAAGTAGATAAAAGATGTTAAGAAATAAACTAAGGCTATTCTTTGAAGAACTCCGGGAATTCTAATAGTTGAAAAGTTATAAGTTGGAAATCCCGTTAGTGCGATACCAATTAAAAATATAAAGACGCTTCTTCTAAAAATCTGCAAGATTAGTTTGTTTTGATTATCGCCCCTTTCTTTTCTTTTGGAAAGAGAAAATTTAATAGCTACGCCAACTATAAAAAGAAAAAAAGGAAAAACTAAATCGGTTGGAGTGCATCCATTCCATTTTGCGTGTTCAAGAGCGGGATAAATATTTCCCCAATCTCCGGGATTGTTAACTAATATCATACCGGCAATTGTTAAACCACGAAATATATCTAATGATAATAAACGGTCTGATTGTTTTTCCATGAGCACACGCAGAAATTAGGTAATGCTGGTTGAAAAAATTTTGTATCGCAATAAGATTTAAATTAAAGTAGTGCTTTGATCTTCAATATTTCCCTCACCAGTTGTATATCCTTCTTCTGGTTCAGAGCTTTGTGAATTCTCAAAACTAATTCGCAGCTCAGTATAATCACCTTCGCGAACTACCTTTAATTTGAAATCCCAATCGTTGTTAACGTGCGATGGATTCGAATTTATGTGACTTTGGGGTTCTAGTGTAATTTGTAACATTAATCTCTAATTAAAAGTGTGGTGAGCTTTTAATTTATCTTGAGTCAACTTATAAAAAATGTTTTTGTATTCCTAACAAGAAAATATTTTTTTTATTTAAATGTTTTTTTATGACAATTAAAAGCAACAACAAAAAAATATTTTTAGTAATAATCTATTTAGATATTGTGTTTTACAAAAAAATTTTCATTGCTAATGTTTTCAATAGTAATCTTAGCATCTATTGAAAAGAACAGGTAGTTGATTCATCTCCGATTTCATGTATTTAATTCCGCTTAACTTTTCACAATGTTATTTTTCTCAATTTCATACAAGTAAAAAACAAGAAGCATTTATTCGTCTAAAAATTTTCTTAATTCTTCGGCGCTAACAAAATACTTCTCTCCTATTTTCTTTCCCTTAAGTTTTTTCTTCTTAATCAGATCAACAATATCTTCTTCTTTTACGTTTAGTTTGCTTGCAAGTTCAGAAACCGAATAAATTTCGAGATCGTTAACTTCTTGTCTATTCGAAATTATTTTACCGCTAAGATTAACTTTCGAATTTTTGGGGACTAAATAAATTGTGTAACTAAATGTGGGGGAATTTAAGTATTCTTTAGTAGTTACCTCAAAAGTTTCAAACTCTTTATGCTGAACTTTGATTGTTATTGATTCAACTGAGAACTCTTCTTTGCTATACTCGCCAAAAAGTTTAAGCTTGCCCAATGTATCTGTTACAGCAGTAAAAAATCTTTCCTGTGAACCTTCGAGCAAAAACTCTGTTGATTTATAAATAATTTGTACAGATACCGAGGCTTTAGGTATTGGTTTACTATTAACATCTTTAATAAGAATTATCTGGGCATTTACAATGCAAGAATAAAAAACTACTAACAAAAATGACAAAACTGATTTCATGTTTCCGCCGAAAATCAATTAATAAAAAGAGATAAAATTATAATCATCATCTGCAATTAACGCAAAGAATGATTGAGTTATATTATTTTGCACCAGCTGGTAAATTTTCGTTTAAATATCTTGTGAGAAGAGTGTAAAGATGCATTGTTGTCCCTTCTCCTTCGTAAATACCATGTGAACGATTTGGATAACCCATCATTGTAAAATGTTTATTGTGTTTAATCAATTCATTTATAACTAACTCAGCACCTTGGTAGTGAACGTTATCATCGCCGGTACCATGAACAATTAAAAGATTTCCTTTAAGATTTTTTGCAACCGTAACAGGAGAGCCTTCGTCATAAGTTTCCGGGTTTTCTGTTATTAAGCCCATATAACGTTCTTGATAAATTGTGTCATAAAGTTTTTGATGACCAACAGGGGCAACTGACATACCCATTTTATACAAATCTGGATAGCGGAACATAGCGTTAAGAGTTGCCGAACCGCCACCGCTCCAACCCCAGACACCAACTCTATCAGCATCGAGGAAAGTATATTTCTGTAATAACGCTTTTACTGCAAGCGCTTGATCACTAGGATTTAAAATTCCAATTTTTTTATAAATAGATTTTCGCCAGTCTCTTCCGCGAGGTGAGGGCGTTCCTCTGTTGTCTACACTCATTACAATATAGCCTTGCTGTGCAAGCATGGTATGCCATAAAAAATCTCCGCTCCAACGATCTAAAACTGTTTGACCAGCCGGCTCTGTATAAACCAAAAATAAAACCGGATATTTTTTGGCGGAATCAAAATTATATGGCTTCATTATCCAACCATCAAGCATTACTCCTTCGCCAATTTCAACCTGCAAAAATTCAGTTGGCAACTTTTTAATCTGGTCAATGTTTTCTGATAATGTTTTATTCTCTACTACTTTTTTAATCAATTTATGTTCTGGTAACTTAATTAATTGTGAAATTGGAGTGCTATTAGCTGATGAATAAGTATGGATTGCATAATTTCCGCCACCGGATATTTGATATGTGTTAGTTCCAACAAATTCTTTAGGCGTAAGTTTTTCTAGCTTTCCTTTGCCATCTAACTTAACTCTGTAAAGATATTTTTGTGTAGCATTATCTGGAGAAGCGATAAAGTATGCATAGCCGCTTTTTTCATCAACAAGTTGAAGATCAATTACATCATATTTACCGAGAGTTATCAACTTAGAATTTTTACCATTGCGTGATATTATATACAGATGTCTCCAACCATCTCTTTCGCTAATCCATGTAAACTCTTTGCCCTTATTAAGCCAGAAAAGTTCATCGTGTATATCAATCCAAGCAGAATCTTCTTCGACAAAAATTGTTGTGGCTTCGCCGGTTTTTGCATTTCCAAGAACTACAGAATTTCTGTTTTGTTTACGGTTTAATTGTTGTAAAACTATTTCATCCGAGCTTTCTGCCCAATCCATTCTTGCTATATAATTGTTGCGCGGGTCACCTTGAATTTTAATCCAAACCGTTTTGGCTTCTTCAACTGTTACAACACCAACCTTACTGGAAGAATTTGTAGTACCGACTTTTGGGTACTGAACCGGAATCACTTTTGAGTATAGTGAATCGGTATTATTAATCATAAAGAATTCATTTACGCCAGATGCGTCAAGCTGCCAATAAGCAATGTTCTTGCTATCAGGACTCCAGCGGAAGCCATCTCGCAAATTAAGTTCTTCTTCAAAAACCCAATCAAACGTTCCGTTAATAATTGTGCGGGATCCATCAAAAGTTAATTGTGTTACTTTGCTATCGGATAAATTTTCAACATAAATATTGTTTTCATAAACGTAAGCCGCTTTTCGTTCATCCGGAGAAATTTTTGCAAACATCAATCTTGATGGATTTGCAAACGCACCAATTTTCTGAAGTTTATTTGTTTTTAAGTTTAGCACATAATAATCGCCTCTTGTATTATAACGCCAAACTCTTGCTGTGTTTGTAAAAACTAATAGATAATTTCTGTTCTGAGACCAAATATAATTGTTGATTGCTAACGGCTTAGACTGACCTTCATAAATAAACAACTTGGCAGAGACCAATATTTCTCTTTTGCCGGTTTCAGTCTCATATTTAATAATATCACTTCCACCGGGAGTTTCTTTAGATGCTTCTAGTGTTGTGTAGAACTTTCCTTCTTCAATAAATCTAGCTGGTCCAAATCTTTCTGAAGAAAAATCTGCGCTGTTGAATATTCTGTTGAGCGTTAGAAGTGATTTATCTTCTTTTTGTGCAAAACCGGTGTAAGTTAGGATGAAAACAAAAAGTACGGCAAGAAATGTCTTAACTGTGTGCTTCATAAATTCCTCAAAAAGAATTTGTGTTAAAATTATTTTAGCAAAAGGGCATCCGCCCATTCTCGAAACTTGTCAAAACTTCTCGAAAGTTTATCAATATCACTTTTATGATAAATATCCCCTTGGTATGAGACAATATTCTTCTGCTCGATTATTTTGGTAAGATTGTCGAGAGCTCTTTTTTTTGTATCAGATGGGATGATAATACTATCTAAAAGATTAACTACTTCATGGTGATTCTCCCCCTTAGCTCTTTTACCTTTAGTTTTAATACACAAGGCATCGGCGTATGCAATTGCAGAATGCACAAATAGTACGCCGGCAGCATTATAGTATTGATGTTCGGCTGCTAACTTAGCCCCATGCCAAAAGTTTATCGCTACGGAATGAAAATTTGCCGCTTTATTTTTTTCAACTGTAACATGAGATGTCTTCCTAGTCATTCAGTAAGCTCCTTATAGATAGACCGAAAAGTATCTTTCCTTCTTTTACAATATTATTTACCGGAGGGGCTTTCTTTTTTGCTCTTATCTTGAAATCGGAAATAGAGATAAAGTAAGGTGCGATGGAAACACCAAATTGGGAATATAGTTGTTGACGTACCCGGTTTACAAGTATCTCTAATTCTTTTTTATCGCTTTGTGTTTTATACACTATGCAAAGATCGTAGTCGCTGCCATTAGTTTCTTCTTGTCTGGCAACACTTCCAAAAAGAATAACACTAACAGATTTTTTTGAAATAGCCTTTTTTAAAAGAATACTGATTTTGCCGGGAATTGACTGTTCAATTTCAAGAAGCGGGAGAATGCCTTCTTTAACAAGGTAATTATCAAAGTTGAGAGTATATATGTGAACGTTACCGCCGATCTGCCGGTGGACAATTTTTAGCTTTTCCAGTTTTGATAATGCTGCTAAGCATGATGGTGGACTGATGCCGGCATTCATTGCAATTTCTCTGCCGGAGAATCCATTTTTTGAGAAGCGAAGTTCACGTAAGACAGCAATATGAGAGTACGTGGTAAATATTTCGTTTAGAATCTTATGTATAATCATTTTTTGATGTTAGGATAAGCTAACACATGTTATGTTTCCCTAACAAAGATAATGGTTCACAAATTGATTATCAAAAGAAAATTGGAATAAATATGATAGGTATTTACTTCTGCTCCAGTTTTACTAACTTAATTATATTTTTTCTCGACCTACTTCTCAATACTAATCGGGATAAAAACAAAGATGGGACTTGAAATACAAGGATAAAAAATGATTTCACTGTATAGCCGCCAAATAAGATCTTGAATTGTGTGCATTAATAATGCTAACTTAAAATTGGCTGGCGGACAAATTAATATTATGTGGTGGCAAAGAAGTTATTTAGCCGCATAGATTTTTAGTGTTAGTACCCATGGCAGGACTCTTCCTAAGGAATCCCTTCGGGAGAACCTGCGCTGTTGTACCCCTGGCAGGACTCGAACCTGCGCACATGGCTTCGGAGGCCAACGCTCTAATCCACTGAGCTACAGGGGCAATCATATTTTGCTATGAATAATAAGTTACATTAACTTGAAGTAAAAAATAACAAGATTCTTTCATTATTGTTCAAGTTCTTTAGAGAATCTTTTTTACATAAAAATTCCACTTGAGGATTTTTACAATTTATTACTAAGTTTATCTAAGAAAAATAAAAAAGGTGTTGTTGTGTCTGCGATAATGAAGAAAATTTCGATGGATGTTATAGCTTCTCTCAAAACAAAACCAACTCCCGATAAATCAAGTGGTTCCTTTTGGGATTATTTGAAAGAACAGCTTTACTCAGATTCAACTTGGGATCAGAACGATTTGAAAGCTATAGAAAAAGAAATTAACCTACAGCTTGATAAACTTGATAAGAAAGCTCTTACCGACTTTTGGAGAAGCACAGATGTTGGCATGGATAAATTTGATGATGGGAAAAAAGTTGACGCCTCTGAAATGAAGGAAGACTTAACCGGAGATATTCTTGGTCAAGTTATGGACAGAATGGATGACAACTATAGCGGTGGAAGTTATTATCAATCAAGCGGAGCCTTTTATACTACCGAAGAAGAATCCACTAAGAAAAGCAAAACTTCCGATGAAGATGATGTTACTGAAAAAGATACTACTGATTTAAGCGAGGACGACTTGAATCTTGATGATGAAGATTTATTTAGTGAAGATGACTTTACTGACGAAGAAGATGAAAAATATTAGTTTTTTGTTACTGTTTGTATGTTCTATTTCATTTGCGCAAAATGTAAACCCCGATTCATTGCGAACTGTTGAATCACCATTAAATTTTTCTACTTACTTCAATCCATTAAGATTTCTGCCGGATTCATATTTAGATGCAGAGTTAAGCTCTATCAATCTTATAATACCACAACAAAACGATTCTTCCTCAATTCTAATGCATACCAGGATGCAGCTTGCCTTGTTTAATACAAAAGACCCTTTTGATGCAAAATCCAGCTTGCTAAATCCATTGTATAATAATTATATGGATGGACAAGGCAATCGTTTGTTTAAACAAATCTTAGGAGCGGTACAAGTTGGCGCTGTTGGAATTCTTGCTTACAAACACATAGAAAAGTATTACATAAAGAAGAAAAAATAAAAAGCCCGGAACGCCCTCACGCGATTCCAGGCTTTGCCAAGATAGGAAATTTTTATCGGGTATATGTAACAGTCATGCTTTTTGTCTCTTGTGCTCCTTCACCGTTATACATATCAAAAATTGTTTTATTATCATTAACGTGTTTTGTAACCGTTTTTGTTTTAACATTTTTGCCAGTCATAGGATCTACCATTTCTCCGGTATAGATATAACTTTTTGATACTTCGTCATATTTACCCTTCATATAAAGAACGCCGGTTCCCATATTATCTAGCCAAATTGAAATATATTCTTTTGTTAAATTATCGTAAGCATCAAGACCAAAGCCTTCCATCGGCATGCCCATAATTGTAGCAATGAAACTTGATTTCATATATCTGCCCCCAAGAATCATTTCAAAGACTGCTTTGCCTTCAGCTTTCATTTCTTGTCCGCCCATATATTGTATAATTTCTGCATTCCATGTACCACAAATTTTTTCAAAGTGTTTATGCGCCGCACTTGGTGTCATGTAATCTTGCCACTTTTTCATCATGTCAGCTTGATCCTGAGCAATAACTGATGAACCGAAAAGAAGTAAGATAATTGTAATTATTGATTTAATAGTTTTCATTGAGTAAACCTTTTTTGTTTTTTGATGTGGTGCGCAATATTACAAACAGAATTAAAGAAAGGAAAGAAATTTATTTTGCATTCTCTTTCATCATATATAAAAACATAATTGTGGAAATGGAAGCAAGAATAAATGTTCCACTCCAAAGTATAGTTGAGTTGAGATTATCCAAAACAACAGCGCCAAGCCAAGGACCAAACATAAATGCAAAACTAAAAACCATTTGATAGTAACCCATATATTCACCGCGCCGATCTTCGGGTGATATTTGCGTACTGTAAGAAGCGCTCGATGGAAAGAATATCATTTCGCCAAATGTCCATATCACAATAGTTATTACAAGCCATATTAATGAAGAGGAAAGGCTCATCATTCCAAAACCTATGGCGGCAAGAAGAGAGCCAAGAGCTAAAGATTTTCTGTCATCCCAATTTGCCATAGCATTATTAAGAGGAACTTCAATTAAAACAATCATTATTGTGTTAATAGACATTAACACACCAAATGTTGCTTCTGAGTAGCGCAACTCATTAACAATGTAAAGAGGCAATCCGCCGAGGAATTGAAAGTAAACTAAATTAACCGGAACGAGCGCAGCCATAAAAAACAAAAATCTCTTATCACTGAAAAGATTGAAATGTTTCTTGCGTACAGAAATCATTTCGCTATGATTTATAATTACACTCTTCTCATCCGATGATTTTTTTTCGATCCTAATCATACTTAAGAACAATCCGGAAATAATTGAGCTGGCTCCATTAACATAAAACAACAAAGAGTAATCAACTTGTGTAAGAAATCCGCCTAATACCGGACCGATGCTCATACCAAGATTAATTGCAAGACGGTTAAGCGCAAAAGCAGTTTTACGCTGCTCAGTAGATGTTTCAAAAGAAATCAAAGATAAATTTGCCGGTCGAAATGCTTCGCTGATTACTGCCCAAATAAAAGTAACAAAAAGAATTAGAACATAATTTGTTATAAATGAATAAAGGATTATAACTATTCCAGTAGCAATAAGTGAGGCTCTCATCACTGTTAATGCGCCAATTTTATCTGCCAGCTTTCCAACAAAAGGTGAGGTTATAAAAGCGCCCAGTCCATAAACCATTAAAACCATTCCGGCTGAGCTTGTTGTTACTCCAATCTCTCTATTCATGTATATGGCAAGAAAAGGAAGCACCATTGTTCCGGAACGGTTAATTAAAGTTGCAAAAGAAAGGTTCCAAACACTTTTGGGTATATTTTTAAGACCTTTGTAGGGATTCACTTTTTACAAAATTAAACTGGAAGCAAACTTAGCAAAGTTTATCTTAGCATTCACCCTCTTACAAAAGAGTTGTTAATTCATTATGTTTCAATAGTTAAAAAATCTAATGGAGGATTTTAATGCAACTGAGAACCGGTCTCGCGTTGTTAATTGTTTTTTTAATTGCAACGGCTTGCTCAACACTCACACTTAAGCCAGCAGAATATGCTTGGCCAATAGAAAACGCTTTAAAAGTTGATACTAAAGGCACCATAACTGAACCTCGTTATTCATTTACATTAAATGTTAAACCATTATTTTTTGAGGAGTTCAAGGACTCAACAAATTACATAGGAAAAGAAATTAGAATTATTCGTGATAAAGCCGGATATTATTTTGTTACAGCAAAAGAGTTTAAAAATGTTTACGTATTAAGTTCAATTGATAGCGGTATGCAGTTAGAAAATAAAATATTGATTTCTGAAACAAAGGGATTAACTTCACCTGCATTTAACCAAAAAGCTCCAAACATTGAATTACTTGATACCCCAAATAAATACTTACTGAATTTCAAAGGAATAATGAGGCAGCAAAAATGAAAATGAAATTATTTCATTTGGTTTTATTTGTTTTTGTGTTCGGAGCTTCAATAAATGCTCAATCCGATTACGAAAAAACTCAAAATTATAAGGCTCGTTACCAGCAGCTTGAATCAGCCATTAAAAATGCAACTTCACTCGATGAGTGCAATACTATTTCCGAGAACATTGCAAAACTAAAAAGCGATTTTCTTGCCGATAAAAGTTTATTAGACAATTCTCTTTATCCAGATAATTTTGAATCTTCCTTAGCAAAATTAGAACGCGCGGTAGAAATTCGTAAAGGTGATTTTACACAGATAACTGAGCTAACAACTGAAGTCGGTACTCTAAAGGACCGCATTTCTACTATTAGCCAAGAGAACCAAGGATTGATAGCTCAAATTAGAACTTTGCAAATTCGTTCTGCAAAAGACGCACAAACAATCGCATCACTACAAAAATTAGTAGCACAATTAAAGGCAAACATTCAACAACGAGATGAACTGGTTCGTGGTATTGTTGATAGCTTACTTGCCGAATTTGTACAAATGCCAAACGGACTTAATGAAGCTGAAAAGCAAAACATTTACACAAAAGTTGATGCCGGCAATTTATTCTACAACATTGAAAGAACTATTGCTGACAATGTTCAATATATGAAGGCTGCTGGATTAACTCCGGAAGATTTAGGAGAAATGAAAAAACAGTATCTTGATTTCAACAAAGTCTGGAGACAAATTGGGCCTAAATTAGCAGAAGTATATTTATCAAGAAAAGATAAAACCGCACAGATTGCAAATATTGATGCAATGTTTGCCGATTGGAATTTCCGCGTTAATGATGAAATGTGGAGCCAGGTTAACAAATTGTTTAGAGACAAGAAAATCTCGATGCTCCAATTCCAGTCGGGCGATCAATTTGTAAATAGTGTTACTTCTTTTGCTAGCGATGAAATGAAAAATTTTGGAGTTAAAAGCAGCGGTGAATCAAAAAATATTTATTCTGCTTTTACAGACGGCGTTTATTTCAAGGTTGTTGAGCCGGTTTGGATTCCAATTTTGATTGAAAACAATATGATGACTGATGCAAATAAAGATTCAATTGATTCTCAAATTTCAAAATGGAAAGAAAAAGTTGCGCCGGACACTACAATTAATTGGGTTTACATTGGCGGAGGCGCAGTAATTGTATTCTTGATAATTGCATTTTTCTTAAAGGGAAGAAAAAAGCCCGTTGCAAGATATGATGAGAAAAAAGAAGATTCTCTATAAATAAGTATTTAGCAAAACAAAAAAATCCCGCCTTTGCGGGATTTTTTGTATCCAAATATTCCACTTGCCTTTAAACTATTAATTCGTCTAATTGAATTTAGAAAAAGTAATAGTACTGGGCGGGGCTCGCTACAAAAATGGGGTCTCAATTGAAAACACACTTATAGTTCTCTACAAAAGCAAAAAACACCAAGATAAAAATAGATTGCAATTAAGTATTACGTTTTTGTTATGTGTAATAGATTACCGAATTATTCTAACCAAGCTTTTTCTTTTACACGGAAGATTGTAAATATCTCAAATGAAAATTGAGTTGCTGCTTAGACAAATTAATGTCTCGCAAAACAAAGTTTGAGTTTGGTAAAACAAAAGTGAACTTGTGCAAAAGAAAAGTGTGGTCTCTTAAAACATAATCCCGGATTTGTCATTAGAAATTTTCGGTTGATACAACAAATGGCCAGCTAAAAAGATTTGTGCTTGACCAAAGCCCTTCAAACCAACTTCGCCGTTTTATTGCAAGTGATAATTTTAAGATTCTTGCATTATCATTTTTTGTAATATATGATCCAATAGCAAATACTCTATAGCGTAGTGTCTTCAA
>CAZVYT010000003.1:0-50115 GCA_964631495.1 uncultured Melioribacter sp.
AGGATCTAGTACCCAAAAGGTGTGGGGGTTCGAGTCCCCCCTCTCGCACAAATCTCATCATAAGAATAAAAACCGAGGAATATTTGGAAGTAAAAGTAACCCAAACTAGCGAAAATCAGCAAGAAGTTGAAGTAACCTTATCCTACGATGAAATCCAGCCAGAAATTCAACAAGCATACAAAGATGAAGCAAAAAAACTAACAATTGATGGCTTTAGAAAAGGTAAAGCTCCAATGGGAATTGTAAAAAAACTCTATGGAGAAGCTATTGAATATAAAGCAAGCGAAGATATTTCATCAAAAAAGTTTTGGGATGCTGTTGATCAAGAAGGTTTAAAGCCAATTAGTACTCCACAGTTGTTAGATATTAACTTTATACCAGGCGAAAAACTGTTTTTTAAAGTAATGTATGAAGTAAAACCAAAAATTGAACTTAAAGATTACACTGGAATTGAAATTGAAAAACCGATCTTTAAGTTTGAAGCAGCTGATGTTGATAAAGAAATTGATTTTATGCTTAAGCCTCATTTCACTTACGAAGAAGTGGATACTGTTGCCGATAACCAACACAAAATTACAGTTGATCTGCAACGCATGGATGATAATGGAATGCCAATGGTTGGTTCACGCAGTGATAATATTCAAATTGATTTGAGTGATGAAAAAGTAAATCCTCAGATTAAAGAAAATGCAATTGGTAAAAAAGTTGGCGAAGAATTTGACTTCGTTTTCTCTGATGAACATTTTCATGGTGAAGAACTTCACAAAGAAGAATTTAGATATCGTGCGGATTTGATTAGAGTTGAAAAAGTTGCAAAGCCAGAATTAACTGAAGAATTAATAAAGAAAATTTCTAGGAACAAAGCTACAAATGTCGATGAATTGAAAATGCAGATTACAAAAAACTTTGAAGATTATTACACAAAACAAACCGAAGAAATTGTTACGAATAGTTTATTGGACAAAGTTGTAAAGAATAATGATTTTACGCCACCTCAAGGTTATGTAAAAACTTTACATCAAAGAATGGTAAATGCCGAAAGAGAAAATTCTAAACGTCACAAAGCTCCAAATTTTGATGAACCAGCTGTTGCAGAATATTTTAAACCGCGTGCTGAATGGAATGCTAAATGGCAAATCATTATGGAAGCTTTGGCTGAAAAAGAGAATATAAGCGTTGAAGAAAGTGAGCTTGAAGAACTTGCTAAGAAAGAAGCTGAACAAACTGGTATTACTGTGCAAAAGCTTATGAAATATTATAAAGATACCGGACGAATAGATATGCTATTGGAAGAAAAAGTGATAAATTATTTGAAAGATAACGCAAAGATTACCGAAATTGATGCTGCAGAAAAAATGAAAGAGAGTAAAGGACATAAACATGCACACTAAAATTCGTAGTTACGAAGAATATCTTAACCAACCTCAAATTATGAATCAGCTGGTTCCTTATGTAATTGAGCAAACTGGTCGCGGTGAACGTGGAATGGATATCTTCTCTCGTCTTCTTCGTGAAAGAATTATCTTTTTAGGAACAGCAGTTGATGATCATATCGCAAGTTTAATAATTGCGCAATTGCTTTTCTTAGAAGCTGAAGACCCGGAAAAAGATATCAATTTATATATCAATTCTCCTGGAGGAAGTGTTACTGCCGGCTTAGCAATTTATGATACGATGAATTATATAAAATCAAAAGTGTCTACAATTTGTGTTGGTTTAGCTGCAAGCATGGGCGCAGTTTTACTTGCTGGCGGAGAAGCTGGTAAAAGATCTTCGCTACCCCATTCAAAGATTATGATTCATCAGCCTTGGATTGGCGGTTTACAAGGACAAACAACCGATATTGAAATACATGCTAAAGAAATGATTAAAACACGCGATACCCTTTATAATATTCTATCTCAAGCAACTGGAAAATCTTTTGAACAAATAATGAAAGACTGCGATAGAGATTATTATTTAACGGCTGAAGAAGCAAAAGAATATAAACTTATTGATAATATATTGATACAAAGAGCAACTCCCGCAAACAATGCAAAGAAATAATCTACCTTAAAGGGGCAACAAAGTTTGCCCCTTTTTGCTTTAAACACACCGGAGCACTAATGAAAACAGCAAAAATCATTTTTATTGTTCTAATCCTAATAATAAATTCCATCTCTGCTCAGCAAAAATTATTTACGGTTGAAGACGTTGTTATGGGCGGAAGAACTCAACAACAATCTTTCCGTCAACTTTCTTGGATTCCTACGACAGATTCTTATTCATGGACTGAAGGCAATAGTGAGAAAATTGCTTTACTTTCAGCAAATGTTAAAAGTAATAAAATTGATACTCTTCTTAGACTAACTGAACTGAATTCTAAACTGAAAGAGATGAACGAAAAAAACATATCCGGACTAATTTTTAGCTGGATTAATTCAGAAGAAATTACATTTTGGAATGGTTCGCAATTCTATTCTTATAATATAAAGTACAAAAAATTAAGCAAGAACAATTCACTACCAGAATCTGTTAACAATAAAATAACCGCCCCAAATAATAAATTTGTTGCTTATACAATTGGTAATAATCTTTATGTTAATATCGACGGCAAGCAAACTGCAATCACAACAGATAAAGATACTAATATTGTAAACGGTCAATCTGTACATAGAAACGAATTTGGCATCAACAGAGGAATCTTTTGGTCACCAAATAGTAATTACATTGCATTCTATCGAATGGATGAGTCAATGGTAACTAATTTCCCTTTAGTAGATTTGACAACAACACCAGCTGTTCTGCGTAATACCAAATATCCAATGGCGGGACAAAAAAGTCATCATGTAACTGTTGGGATTTTCGAAATTAAATCCGGGGAAACAGTTTGGCTTAAAACCGGAGAGCCGCTCGACCAATATTTAACTTGCTTAACCTGGTCTCCTGATGAAAAAACATTTTTCATTGCACATTTAAATCGCGATCAAAACCATATGCAGATGAAAAAGTATGATGTTGTTTCAGGCAACATTGTTAAAACTCTTTTTGAAGAAAAAAGTGATAAGTATGTTGAGCCTCAGCACGATTTAATATTTCTGCCAAACTCAAAAGAGAAATTCTTATGGCAATCTCAACGTGACGGATTTAATCATTTATACCTTTTCGACATTGAGGGGAATCTGATTAAGCAAGTAACTCAGGGAAAGTGGGTAGTAACTAATTTCAATGGGTTTGATAAATCTCTCAAGAATGTTTTTGTAACAACTACAAAAGATTCGCCAATTGAAAGGCATTTATACAAAGTTAATATCGAAAATGGTAAAATGGAAAAAATCACTAAAGAAAGCGGAAGTCATAATGTAAGTATCAGCGGCAGTTCAGAATTCTTTATTGATTCTTACTCAAATTATTCTACTCCAAGGATTATAAACTTACTGGATAAAAAATCTGAGGTAATTAAAAATTTAGTAAAAACAGAAAATCCATTTAAAGATTATAATATGCCCGTTACAAAACTATTTACAATTAAGAACTCTTCTAATGTTGAACTTTACTGCAGAATAATTCTACCTACTAATTTTGATACGACAAAAAAATATCCGGTAATCATTTATGTCTACGGTGGCCCACACGCACAAGAAGTTAACAACATTTTTGGAATGGGCAGATATTTTAGCTGGTTTTATTTAATGGCTCAAAATGGTTATATCGTTTTCACTTTGGATAATCGAGGATCTGCAAATCGTGGTTTAGAATTTGAACAAGCGACTTTTCGTCGCCTCGGTACTTTTGAAGTTGAAGATCAAATGACCGGTGTTAATTACCTTAAAACACTTCCATATGTTGACGGAACAAGGTTTGGAGTTTACGGTTGGAGTTATGGCGGATTTATGGCTACTTCACTTATGCTCAGGACAAATAACGCATTTAAAGTTGCTGTTGGCGGTGGCGCTGTTATTGACTGGAAATATTACGAAGTTATGTATGGTGAACGATATATGGACACTCCGCAGGATAATCCAGATGGTTATAAGGAATCAAGTTTGATAAACTATATTGAAAACTTGAAAGGCAAACTACTTTTAGTGCATGGAGCCGTGGATCCAACAGTCGTTTGGCAAAACACTCTTGTATTTGCAAAAAAGGCGCAAGAATTAAATAAACAATTCGACTACTTTCCTTACGTTGGTCATCCTCATGGAGTTGGCGGCCGCGACGCGTTACATCTTTATACAAAAATCACAAATTATTTTTTGGATAACTTATGATTATAGCTGAGATTTATTCTCAGATTGTTTCAACTATAAGTTAAAATCTTTATTTTTATTAGCGATAATAAAAACTGAAATCAAGTAAATTTTGAGAGACTTTATTGCTTGGCGCTAAATTTGAATTAATTATAAAACTTAATGAGTTAGCAAATCGTTCTGCTAAAGGTGAAGCTTCATTTCCAGACGAACTTTGCAATTTTCTCTGTGATGAGTTTGATCTTTCTGCCCTTGTCATCTTTGAATTAAAAGATGATAAACAATTAGAATTATTTGGGAAATCATCTTCTTCTAAAAAAAATTTCAAAACAGATTCAAATCATATATGTAATTCATGTCCAGCAATTACTAATAGAGAATATTCAAAGCTTTCATTTAATTCAGACTGCTCAATTCAGGTTTCGGATTTTATCACTTATGAGGCATGCACAGTTTTAACACTTAATTCTTCAGAAAAAGTATTAATTAAACTTGGTAAAAAAAATGCGTTCACTCAAAGTGAAAAAGACCAAATAGAAAACTCTTTACAAATTGTTTCTTTACTAATTCATGCTTGGAAAGAAGCTAAATCTATTTCTTCAAAACCATCAGTAGGATTTTCTCATGTGGTTCAGGAAACTGCTCGTGAGTTAAAATCAAATTCAAATTCTATAATTGGGTTTCTTTCTTATCTGCTAAACGAAAACCCAACATCTTCTCAACAAGAGTATATTTCTTCGATAAAGAAAAACGCTCAGAGTATTTTGTTAAATATAAACGACCTAAATGAACTTGCAAAAATTGATAAGAATAATTTGACTGCAAATCTTAAACGAATTGAATTAAATTCTTTGATAAATGAGATTGTTGAAAATTTTAGAAGCCGATTAGGTTCACGAAAGATTACTTTTAATGTAGGAATAGATTATGGACTGCTTCGGCCTATTGAACTTGATGAGCAAAAACTAAAATATATCATAACAATGCTTTTATTTGTTTCTACAACATTAACCGAGCAAGGAGAGATATCGGTTAAAATTTCTATTGATAAGAACAAAAAGCTTCGATTCGAAATTTCAGATTCCGGAACACAACTGGATAATTCAACTATTTCATCTTTCTTTGAACCATTTGTTATTTCCCACAAAAGTGAATTTAAATCAACAAATATTACTGGTCTTAGTTTAACTTTAGTAAAGAGTTTTGTAAACTACTTAGGCGGAGAAATTACTGCCTCTAAAAACGAAAAAGGAAACACTTTCATTTTCACAATCAGTGGAGACGTAATGCCGGATTTTGAATCAACTTTATCGCAGCTTCCAAAACCATCTACAAAGAACAAAGTTCTTGTTATAGAAGATGATTACGCAACTTCAAAATTATTGAGTAATTATCTCAATAAATGGGGATATGATCCTACTATAGTAAGCACAGAGTCGCAAGCTTTTAGCGTAATCGAAAAAGAACCATTGCTTGCTGTAATTCTTGATATTGAATTACCGACTTCAAATGGCTTGGAAATGCTGAAGAAATTGCATGATCATCCAAAAACGAAAGGTATTCCGGTTATTGTATGTTCAGTTGAACCTGAACAACAAAAAGCATTTTTAATGGGCGCTGTGGAGTATTTCATTAAACCAATTAATTACAATTATTTGGTTGAAGTCTTAACAAGTTATAAACTTAGAAAAAACTCAAACGTTCTTTGTGTTGATGATGATCTACCAACTTTGAATTTAGTAAAACAAGCTATAGAGCAAGCCGGGTTCGTTCCAATTGCAATAAATATTTCTTCAGCAGTAATGGATTTAATAAAAGATAAAGATATTGATCTTGCAATTGTTGATTTAGATATGCCAACTCCAAACGGTTTTGAACTGATTAAATTAATTAAGTCCGAAAAACGATTTGCAAAACTTCCAATTATTATTTACACCGGAAAAGAAAATTATCAAGAAGACTTAAAACAAATTGAAGGATTGTTTGAAGACTTGCTGGATAAACGTTCTACAAACATTGAAGATCTAGCTGAAACAATAAACGCTATGATCAACCGTTACGAAACTCCTCCGCCTGCTGCTGATGTAATGAAGAGTGAAGGAGGATTAAAAATTTTATTGGCAGAAGATTACAAGCACTCGCAAATTATTGTAACTCGTTTGTTGAAAAAGAATGGATTTGAAAGCATTGTTGTTGTTGAAAATGGTGAAGACGCTTTTAAAATGGCGCGCGATCAGAAATTCGATTTAATTCTTATGGATATGCAAATGCCTATTATGAACGGATTTGAAGCAACAGAAAAAATCCGTGAAATAGCTTCATACAAGGATACTCCAATTATTGCATTAACCGCTTTTGCTATGAAAGGGGACCGGGAAAAATGTATTGAAGCCGGTGCAACTGATTATATTCCAAAACCTATTGACAGCAAAGAATTTATTGATAAAGTAAAATATTACACTAACACACTTAGTTAATAATTTCCCTCTTCGGAGGGATTTTTTTTATCCTTCAGTCATCATATAACCAGATTCATATTTCACTTTACTATATTTGCACCAATATTATGGAGATTTTGTGAACGAAATACGCGTACGCTTTGCGCCAAGTCCAACTGGATATCTGCACGTCGGAGGATTGCGCACTGCATTATATAACTATCTTTTTGCTAAAAAGAATAATGGCAAGTTTATTTTACGAATAGAGGACACAGACCGTAATCGTTTAGTTGAAGGCGCTGTTGATAATTTGATTTCTTCTTTGAAATGGTGTGGGTTGGATTATGATGAGGGTCCAGATAAAGTAGGTGAATTTGGTCCATATATGCAATCACAAAGATTAGATATATACAATAAGTACGCTAATGAGTTAATATCAAAAGGTCATGCTTACTATTGTTTCTGCACACCTGAACGCTTGCAAGTACTAAAGGAAGAACAAGCCACGCAAAAACTTCCTCAAGCAAAGTATGATAAACAATGTCTTTCGCTAACTAAAAATGAAATTGATCAGAATTTGGCAAGCGGTATTCCATTTGTTATTAGATTAAATGTAATTCCAAATCATAAAATTATTTTTAATGACATCATTCGTGAGAGAGTTGAATTTGACAGCAATAATGTTGATGATCAAGTATTGATAAAAAGTGATGGATTCCCCACTTACCATATGGCAAATGTTGTTGATGATCATTTAATGCAAATAAGCCATGTTATTAGAGGCGAAGAATGGCTTTCATCAACACCAAAACATGTTTTACTTTATGATTTCTTCGGTTGGGATAAACCAACTTTTGCACACCTCCCTCTTTTATTAAATCCGGATCGTTCTAAATTAAGCAAACGCCAAGGTGATGTTGCTGTTGAGGATTACCGTGCAAAAGGATATTTAAAAGAAGCACTTGTAAACTTTGTTGCGTTACTTGGCTGGAACGCGGGTGATGATAAAGAGTTTTATTATATGAATGAATTAATTGATAGTTTTTCTTTAGAGAGAGTTAACAACTCCGGTGCCGTATTCGATTTAGATAAATTAAATTGGATTAACGCAGAACACTTGAGAAAGATACCTAACCAAGAACTTCTTATTTTACTTAAAAGTGAAATTGAGAAATCTGAATTAATAATTGATAATTATACAGACAATTACTTGCTGTTAATTATTGAAGCAATGAAAGAAAGAGTAAGTTTTGTTAAGGAATACTTAACAAAATCACCTTACTTCTTTGAAGCACCAACAGAATATGAAGAAACATCCAAGCTTAAGAATTGGAAAACGGAAACTCCAGATCAATTAAAAATATTGCGAAACAGATTTGCTGAACTTATTAGCCCAACCAAAGAAGATTACGAAACAGCTTTAAAGTTAATTGCGGAAGAATTAAATATCGGTGCAGGCAAACTAATTCATCCTTTGAGACTTGCTCTTTCGGGTATAAGTACTGGTCCTGGAATGTATGACCTTCTATTTATTCTGGGTAAAGATGAAGTACTAAAAAGAATTGATTCGGCGCTTGATAAAATTAAAATATAAGTTAGGAACTATATTAGATTTCTAATGGTTGAGCTTCTTAAAAACTATGAAGCTCTATCAACTTTACAAAAAACAAGAACTCAACATCTCCTTAGAATTTGCGTGGGATTTTTTCTCGGCTCCCAAAAACCTAAAAAAAATTACTCCTCCATATATGGGATTTGAGATTGTAGGCATCTCAACAAACGATAAAATGTATGCCGGAATGATTATTGAATACATAGTTAAACCTGTATTAGGTTTACCAATGCGATGGGTAACAGAAATAACTCATGTAAAAGAAAATGAATATTTTGTAGATGAGCAGCGTTTTGGCCCTTACTCACTTTGGCACCATTTGCATAAATTCAGCATTAGTAATGGCAAATTGATTATGGAAGATATTGTCAACTATGCTCTGCCGTTCGGATTTCTTGGAAGGATCGCTCATCGTTTATTTGTAAGAAAAAGAATTGAAGACATTTTTGAATATCGCGTGAAAATAATAGAGCAATTATTTTAAGAAAAGAAAACGGCATAGCTTAATACTATGCCGTAATAAATCTATTTACCTTTTGCCCAACTATCTTTTAATGTAACAGTCCTATTAAATACAAGTTTTTCTTTCCCCGTATATTTTGTATCAACACAGAAGTAACCCATTCGCTCAAATTGGAATTTATCAGCAGCTTTTGCATTTTTAACAAAAGGTTCAATCTTTGCATTTGAAATAATTTCTAAAGAATTTGGATTAATCTTATTTAACCAATCATCTTCTGCGCCAGGATTTTCAACTGTAAATAATCTATCATATAATCTTACTTCAGCTTCAATAGCGTTTTTAGCAGAAACCCAATGAATTACTCCTTTAACTTTCTTTGTACTGGTTCCGGTTCCACTCTTAGTTTCTTTGTCATAAGTGCATCTTAGCTCTACTACATTTCCATCTTCATCTTTAATAACTTCTTCACATTTTATAATATAAGCATAGCGAAGTCTTACTTCTCCGCCCAGCACTAAACGGTGAAATCCTTTTGGAGGATTTTCCATAAAGTCACTTTCTTCAATGTAAAGTTCTTTACTAAAAGGGACAACTCTAGTTCCAGATTCTGGTTTTTCTGGGTTATTCACAGCATCTAATTTTTCTTCACCTTCATAATTTGTCAGAACTACTTTTAGTGGTTTTAACACAGCCATTACACGTTGAGCGTTTTTATTGAGGTCATCGCGAATTGCAAATTCAAGCAGAGAAATGTCAGTAAGTGCATCACGCTTTGCTACGCCAATTATCTCTGCAAAATTTCTAATTGATTCTGGTGTGTAACCTCTTCTTCTAAATCCGCAAACGGTTGGCATCCGCGGGTCATCCCACCCATCAACATAGTTTTCCTTTACAAGCTGCAACAATTTGCGCTTACTCATTACTGTGTAGCTAAGATTTAGTCTTGCAAACTCTATCTGTTGAGGATGATAAACTTCAAGTGAATCTAAAAACCAATCATAAAGAGGACGGTGATTTTCAAATTCCAAAGTACAAATAGAATGAGTAATTCCTTCTATTGAATCTTCATTTCCATGTGCCCAATCATAGGTTGGATAAATGCACCAATTGTTTCCTTGTCTATGATGTTCTGCATGAACAATGCGGTACATTATTGGATCGCGCATATTAAAATTAGGAGAATCCATATCAATTTTTGCACGCAAAGTTTTCGTTCCGTTTTCAAATTCTCCTTTGCGCATACTATTGAACAAATTAAGATTTTCTTCAACGCTTCTGTTTCTGTATGGACTTTCTTTTCCGGGTTCTGTTAAAGTTCCTCGAGAAGCACGAATTTCATCAGCGTTCAAATCGCAGACATAAGCTTTGCCTTTTTTTATCAAATCTATTGCCCATTTGTACATTTGCTCAAAATAGTCAGAAGCATATAAAATGCGGTCTTCGAATTCACCTCCTAACCACTTAACATCTTCCACTATCGAATCAACATATTCTTGTTCTTCTTTTTCTGGATTAGTATCATCAAATCGGAGATTGAATTTACCGTTATAGTCTTTTGCAATACCGTAGTTCAGGCAAATAGATTTTGCGTGACCAATATGTAAGTATCCATTTGGCTCGGGAGGAAATCTTGTATGCACTCTTCCGCCCCACTTATCATTTTTTATGTCTTCGTCTATTATTTCGTAAATAAAATTCTTTGGTCTGCGTTCAACCGGATTTTCTGAGTTGCTTTTATTCTCTTGCATAATTACCAGATAATTTATTAGAACATAGTTAAAAATAATAAATAGTATTACTATTTATTGATTGGTAAAAAATCAATTAGGATAGTTTAGAATACTTGTTGTATTAAATCCATCAAAATTGTTATTTAGCATATTTAGTTTAACAGAAACATTCTTAGCTGTTACAAATATTTCAAGAAAATGAAACATCCTTTTTTCTTCAGTTATTGAATAAATATCTTGAAAAAGAGCTTCATCATTTAGATAAAGAGGATGTTGTATTCCTCCGCCGCCACCAACAACTAAAAAATCCTTGCCATTCATTTTGAAATGCTCAAACGCGTGAGCGTGACCGCTAAGAAAAAGTTTTGTTTTTTTCGATTTGAAAAATTCCGGCAATAAAAATTTTTGTACATCTTTTGAAGAAGCTATTATTTTACTGTTGGTAAAAGGTGAATGATGACAAGCAACAAAAATATGTTTTATATTTGTGTCGTTTTCATACATATTAAGAATTTTGCTGTATTTCTTGAACAAAAACTCTCTTTCTTTTCTTGATAGTTCATCAAAATTAGAATTAACTAGAATTACACCCAATTGATTTATCCTTGTGCTGTAGCAAATTCCGGAAAGTAACCCAAAGCGGTTAAAATATCTAGCAGATGCAACTGATCCAAAAGGTATGTATTCATGATTTCCGGGAACAGGATAAAAATAAGATTTTTGTTTTTTAATGCGACTAACTAAAGTATCAATTTCTTCCCAACTAGATAAAAGACCAGACGCTACCAAATCTCCTAAATGAAATACAACTTTTGGTGAATCCGAAACTATTTTCTTGAAAATCAATTCTCTGGCTTTAGCATTATTATTATAGCTTAATAATACTCTTTCCGGTAAAGTAGGTTCTTGGGTATCGCTAACAAATGCAATTTTGATTGAGTCTGGATTATTACTTTGAGAAAAAGTAATATTACTTAAAAATAGTAGACAAAAAATTATTTTTATAAACGAAAGCATAATTTTAATATGAAGAGTGAAGAAATTACTTTTCTTTTTTGATTTGCAAATATACCAGAAAAGGAAAGATATTTTCTAAAATATTAGAAAAACCATTAAGTAAATTCTTCACTCTTAAATTTTCGAAAAACTATTTTTGAATAATATCTCTCACTTGATCTGTAATAGCGCGGAAATCAATTTTTCCACTTCCAGTTTTAGGCATTTCAGGAAGAACAACAAACTTGCTTGGAAGCGCAATACTGGGTAATTGTTCAGACATTTTTTTCAATATCGCTTTATCATCAATCGACTGAGTTATAGCTGCAACGATTTTTGCTCCTTTAATAGCATCAGGTACTTCAACTACGCAGCATTCAATTTCAGCCGGAAGAAGTTTTTCAAGTACATCTTCAACACGTATTAAAGAAACCATTTCGCCGCCAATTTTCAAAAATCTTTTTAGTCTGCCCACATGCCACAAATAACCATCTTCATCTAAATAACCCATATCACCGGTATCATACCAACCATGTCTTATACTTAAAGATGTTTGCTCAAAATCATCAAAATAACCTTTCATAACATTATCACCTTTTACAAGTATCTTCCCAATTTCACCAACCTTACATTCTTCACCGGTCTCGTAGTTTTCAACTCTAACAAGGACATTTTCGATTGGTTTTCCAACGCTTCCAGGTTTGTTGTTTTCAAATGTATTAACTGTAATAGCTGGACTGGTTTCTGTTGCGCCGTAAGCTTCAAGTAAAATTTTTCCATGTTTTTCTAAAAACAGCTTTCTTAGTGCATCCGGACATTTATCTGCTCCAGATAACAAAATCCTAACAGATTCAAAATCACCTGGTTTAGAACTACGTAAATAGCCCCAAAAGAAAGTTGGTGTTCCTGCAACAAGTGTTGTTTTTTCTTCTCGAATAATTTCACAAATAGTTTTGAAATCTAATGGATTTGCATAAGTAACAATTGTCATACCTTCAGCCAATGGTACCCAAAGATTTGCAGTCTGACCAAAAATGTGGAAGTAAGGAAGATTGGCAAGGAAAATATCGTTACTAGAAAATTTATATGCCTTCATTAAGCTTTCATAATTGGAAGTAATATTCTTATGTGTTAGTTGAACTCCTTTGGGCTCTTTCTCACTTCCGCTTGTAAAAAGAATCATTAAATTATCATCTTCATGACCGGCATGAATTGAACTTAGCAGTTTTTCTACTGATGAACTTGCTTTGAGTGCGGCTTTCACTTTATTGAAAATGTTTACTGAACTCATTATGTCTTCCAGATATACCATACCATCAACGTGCTTACAGTTAATTTTTTCGAGCAAAGCTTTAGAAGTAATGATAGTTTTAAAAGCACATTTCTTTTGCGCAAATTCGCAATTAGCAGCCGCACCCGTAGAATAATTGATCATTACAGGTGTTCTACCGCTCATTAAGGTGGCTAAAATTGAAAGAATGGAACCAGCTGAATTAGGTAGCATAATTCCTAAAAAGCCAGGATCGTAGTTTTCAAATTTATTTTTTAAAATTAGCGAACCAATTAAAGCACGTTTATATGTTACTCTACGGTTCAATGTTCTATCTATAATTGCTAGTTTGTTTTCAAATTTCTTAGCTGATCTCACAAACTGTTGATGTAATAACATTCTTACTCCAGCTTAATTATTAATTTGATTTAATTATTTATAGAAATGCAATATGACGGGTCAAATTGTGCTTTTCTAATTAAGTGCAAGCACAATTTCGTATTCCATTTATTACTATGCAAGATATTTTTTGCTAACTATAAAGTTGATGTCTTTAAATTTTTATTGAATCAACCTAATTCAATTTTCACAAAATCTATTTCTGATAATTTGTCTGTGCCTAAATTCAATTCAGAAGAAAGTCTTATATGCTTGGCTGAATTCTCAGAAATTGCATTCATTCCAACGGCAATTCTTTTTTCATTAATTATATCCAGCATTACTTTATCAATGGCAACCGGGTCTGTAGCAACAAGAATTCCACCATAATTCCACATGTAATCTCTATTCCAACGTGGACCACCATTAAAAACGCCAATAAGTGCATCGGCAATAATTAATTTTTGTTTCGTTCTTATTTGTGGTAAAGCATTAATTTCTGGAATACCAGGATTTGTACAATTTTCCGAATGAAATTCTCTAGGATTACTTATAGTACCATAATGATTCTTTAACGCACCTGTAAACCCAGCTAAACCATGATCTTTAAGCACAGGCATATTAATTAATGCAGTGCATTGATCGCTCAGTATTTTCGAAATCCTTGTAGTTTTTTCGCCAACCTTTACTTCTTCACTAAAAGATGTGTCGATCGAATCGTTTTTCGAACTCAATGTTCCGTAATACTTTGTTTTTCCTTCTTCCTTTTGAATTTTTATGCCAGCCGCATTAAACTCTTCATTGTTTCGATCCCAAATAATAAAATTTTCTCGTCTAAGTTCAGCATTTTCTGCACTTTTTAGAACGGCTTCTGTAATTGCAGAGTAGTGAGTTACACTATTGCTTCCGGAAATTGAATTCAATCCAAGCAGATTAACCTTAATTCCAATTATATCTTTCGGTAAAAATAATTTTTTCCAAAGTTCAGAAGAATTTTTGCCATTATTAAAATTATTTAGAGCAATTTCTAACATTTCGCTAAGTATTTCGGTATTAACAATACCTTCTTGATCCACAACTTTTGAATGACGGACAAGAACAACCTTGCTATGTGATTTTCCGATAGAAGAAATTGTTTCTGCTAAGCTATTTGAAAAATTGCCCAGCAAGGTTGCGCCAATCAAGCTTGCTGATGATTTTTTAAGAAATTCTCTTCTAGATTCTTCAAAACTTTGTTTATTGTTTTTCATAGTATGTCCGCTAATTTAAGTTTTTCAAATTCTTTTTTAGGTAATTGTATTAATATTGGATTTTTCTTTTCATCAAGCCATCTTAAAAATTTAATGAATGTTTTTTCATCCATTGCGGTGCAGCCAGCTGTTGGTTTTGGTTTTGGACCAGTTAAATGAAAAAATATACAAGATCCAAATCCTTTTTCTACCGGTGTAGAATTATGATTTATTACAATTCCATATTTATAATCTGCATCATCCATATTTTCAGAGCTTTTCCAGTTTTTTTCAATTTCCAAAGTGCTAACAATATTATTATAGTAATTTGATGAAGTATCATCTACACATTCATTTTTATTCGATATTTGTTTGTAGGAATAGTTTAACCATTTCAAACTATCGGGTGGAAGCAAGCCAAATACGTATGGAAGCGAAAACACACCGGCAGGTGCTTTTTTATCACCTTCTCGTTTTATTGGACCATCGGATTTTTCTAATTCCAATAAACCTCTGCCCCAGCCTAAACCAGACTTTCCAATAAATACCTCTACATCTTCACCAATCTTTACAAACTTATCTTCTTTCTTTTCCAAACACTTCATCACCGCAGTAGGGCTATCCCAATTATCTGAAACAACTAAAATCAGCTGTTCAGATTTATTAAGGAGTTGTTTCAAATTACTAAGATTTCCTTCAGCTTCGAGGCTTTTGGCAGATATTGTATATAAAAATAAAAAAGCGAGAAAATATTTATATGATTTCAATTATAATCCATAATTATGAATTGCTCTACATTTACATAATCATTATAAGAAAAAATAGAGGAAAGTTGTAGAAGTTTTTCCAAATCAATTTTGGATTTTTAAGGTAAAATAAAAAGTAGTGCCCTTATTTAATTCGCTTTCAACCCAAATTTCGCCGCCATGACGATATATCATTTCTTTACAAAGTGTTAAACCAAGACCAGTTCCTTCTTCATTAGCTGTTCCTCTTGTGCTAACAGCTTTAACTATGTTGAATAAATCGCATAATACAGAACTAGGAATCCCAATACCGTTATCTGTTACGGATACAATAACATAGTCTTTTTCTGATTTTGTCTTAATCGAGATTTTTCCATTTTGGTCAGTAAACTTAATAGCGTTAGAAACTAAATTTCTAATAATTGTCAACAGCATATTTCTATCAGCATAAACAAAGAGAGATGGGTCAATTTCATGTTCAAGGTTTATTTGTTTATTCATAGCTGTTTGTTTAAGCATACTTAAAGTTGGATGAAGCTCTGCAAGTAAATTAATGTATTCGGGATCAAAGATAATTTTACCGGTTTGCAAACGGGACCATTCAAGTAAATTTTCCAAAAGTTTAAAAGAATTTTGGCTTAATTCTTCAATGTTTTTAATAAACGAAATCTTTTCTTCTTCGGTAAGAGTTTCATACTCAGTTGATAGAATCTGTGAATATCCAAGCAACCCTTGATAAGGACTTTTAAGATCGTGGGCAATTATAGAAAAGAATTTATCCTTTGTAATTATTGCTTCATTTAATTTTTTATTAAGATTGATCAATTCATCTTTTTGTTCAGTAATCTGTCCATTCTGCAACATAAGTTTTTCATTTATTTTTCTTTTGGATCTGTATGCAATAGTAATTGCAAATGCGGCTATACCAAGAATAAATGAAGTAACAATTAAGAAAGTCTGCCAATACCTTTGAAGAGTATTCTGTTGCTGTAACAAAATAATTTCTTTTTCTTTCTTTTCAAGCATATAATCAGCTTCATATTTAGCAATATCTTTAATCTTCTGTTCATTCATCAAAGTATCTCTTAAGGTATTAAATTTCTTATTAAACTCTAATGCCTTTTTAAAATCTCCTTTTTTTTCGTATGCCTCAGCAAGGTTTCTTGCCGTAGAGACTAATCCTCTTTTATCTTTGACACTATCTCTAATACTGAAAGATTCACTCAAAGTTTTTATGGCGTTATCTAAATCACCAATTTTAAGATAAACTATGCCAATGCCGTTAATAGTTGAAGCTAATCTTCTACGATTTTTTATTTCCTTTTTTATTAAATATGATTTTTGATAGTATTCTAAAGATTTTTTGAAATCTTTTTTGTATCTATAAAGCAACCCCAAATTATCATAGGTACCGGCAGCCCCAATTTTATCATCATTTGCTAGCCGAAGTTCAAGTGATTTATTAATATGAAGCTCAGCTTTATCATACTCTTTAAAATGCATATAGATAATACACAAATGTTCATGCGAGTCAGCAATTAATAATTCATCTTTAACTTCTTCACTAAACTTAAGTGCTTTCTCGGAAGTTATTTTGGCTTTATCGTAATCAGTAATTATGTAATACAATATTCCGAGATAATTATAAGCTTTTCCCAATTCTTTTTTATTCTTTTCATTTTCAAGGATGGAAATTGACTCAAAACATAATTCAAGTGCTTTTTGGAAATCGCCCCAAAATTGGTGAATAGTAGCTATTCTAATTAAAGTTTCACCTTCACCAACCTTATCTTTTATTTCTTTTCTTAAATCGAGTGCGTATTTATAATATTCCATTGCTTTATCGTGCATACTGAATGCATTAAAAGCAAATCCAATAAGATGAAGCAGTTTTGCTTCAATTTTTTTGTTGCCATGTTTCTTGGCAAGGTTTAATGCTTCTTCTCCAAATTTAATTGATTCTTGAGGCAATACGCGATTGTAATATTCTATCAGTTTTATATAAGCATCAAGCTTCTTTTCAATATCTGTTTCATTTATTGAAGATAGGATTGAGTCCAAACGTTTATTACTCTGTGAGTAAACACTTTGCGCGCTAATTGCAGCAAATGTTAATATTAGAAATATATGGACTATTCTTTTAAACATAGTTATAGGTTTCAATTGATCTTATCTTATTATCGGAAAGCTTCCGAAAAATATTAGTACTTAAATAGTTATTTTTTAATTAATATTAAGTGATTTCACTCTATTAAAATAAAACCGGTCATTAGATTACTGACCGGCAAAGATTATATCGCTTTTAACAAAATTTGGTAAGTAACTTCGAGTGTGATTTCTTTTGTTTCGGATAAAGCAGTAAGTTTTTTTTCTTCCAGCCCTTTTAAAATATTTTCAAAAGAATCTGAATTTACACCATAATCATTTAGTCTTGTTTTAATTCCAAGACTTTCAAAGAACTCACGTGTTTTAGAAATTGCCAATGCTGCTTTTTCATCTTGATTGCCATTTTCAATTTTCCAAACTCTTTCTGCATATTGCACAAGTTTAGCTTTTTTCTGTTCAAACCTAACTTCTAACAAAGCAGGCAAAATTATGGCAAGGGTTTTAGCATGATCAATTCCAAATAATGCTGTAAGCTCGTGTCCAATCATGTGCGTTGCCCAATCTTGCGGAACTCCGGCACCAATTAATCCATTAAGTGCCATGGTTGAACACCAGACAAGATTAGCTCTAGAATCATAGTCGGTTGGATTGTCTATTGTTTTTCTGCCAATCTCTATTAAAGTCTGTAATATTCCCTCAGCGGTTCTATCTTGAAATCGTGCCTCAACTGGATAAGTCATGTATTGTTCCATTACATGTACAAACGTGTCTACAACACCATTAGCAATTTGTGTCTCTGGCAAAGTAAATGTTAATGTCGGATCAAGGAAAGAAAATTTAGGAAATGTTAATGGACTAATAACTCCATACTTACCGGTTTTATAGCTTATAACACCTGCTGTATTCATTTCTGAGCCTGTGGCAGGTAAAGTAACAACCATACCAACTGGTAATGCTTCTTTTAGCTCAACCGGTTTGAAGCCATGATAAAGTATATCCTCAGCATTACCGTTATATTTAACAGCAAGAGAAATAAACTTGGTGCCATCCATTACAGAACCACCTCCAACAGCCAAAAGAAATGTAACATCTTCTCTTTTACTGAGTTCAACAGCTTTCATTAATGTTTCATATCTTGGGTTAGGTTCTATTCCTCCAAATTCTAATACATTATATGTAGTTAAGGCATTTTTCACTTTTTGAAGAGTTCCGTTTTTAATAACACTTCCGCTTCCATAAGTTATAAGCACTTTAGAATTAGCTGGTATAAACTTAGGTAATTCGTTTAATCGGTCTTTTCCAAACACAATTACTGTAGGGTTATAGAAAACAAAGTTATTCAAAGCGTGTACCTTTTCTTGATTTTTGTTTGCGTAAATTACTAAATATCACTGGATTACTTAAACAATCTTTGAAAGCTTTCTTACGGTTATAATAATATTAAAAGTTTTAGTTTACTACCATAGCCTCACAGAGAAACTTTCAGTTTGTGAAACCAAATAATTTGATGTAAAGTCAATTCGAAATTTCTGAAGATGAGTATTAGTACTAAATGAGATCTGACAGTTTGATACAGCTTTTAAATTCTTAAATATTTATACAGTCGAACTATTCTTCCCGGAACAATGTTATAACAGCATTACAATTGTTAACTGAAAATAAATTTTTTCTTTTAGGTAAATAAATGGAAAATCAAATTCCAAACCGTTTAATCAATGAATCATCACTTTATTTACAGCAGCATGCTTACAACCCAGTTTATTGGTATCCTTGGAGTGAAGAGGCTTTTAATAAAGCACAAAAAGAAGAGAAGCCTATTTTTCTTTCGATTGGTTACTCAACTTGTCATTGGTGCCATGTAATGGAAAGGGAATCTTTTGAGAATAAGGAAATTGCTGAGTTGCTTAACAAATACTTTGTTTCGATTAAAGTTGATCGAGAAGAAAGACCGGATATTGATCATATTTACATGATGACATGCCAACTGATTACAGGTTCTGGTGGATGGCCGCTAAGTGTTTTTTTGACGCCTGAACAAGTTCCTTTTTTTGCGGGAACCTATTTCCCACCAAAGAGCCGTTATGGAAGAATCGGCTTCAAAGATTTATTAACTGGAATAAATAATAAGTGGATTGAAAACCGTGAAGAGATTTTGGAAAACGCGCAAAACTTAACTGAGCACTTGAATAAAGTTTATAATTCTGAAGAATCAGAGCAGATTAACGAATTGCTTCTGCACAAAACAGTTAATCAATTTGAAAAACGTTTTGACTCGACTTATGGCGGTTTTGGCACGGCTCCAAAATTTCCATCTCCACATAACTTAATTTTCTTATTGCGCTATTCAAAGGCGTATAATCACACAATCTCTTATGAAATGGTTATAAAAACATTAGAGAAAATGAGATTGGGAGGGATTTTTGATCACATAGGTTTTGGGTTTCACCGTTATTCTACAGATAAAGAATGGCTTGTTCCCCACTTCGAAAAAATGCTGTATGACCAAGCAATGTTAATGCATGCTTATGTAGATGCTTATTTTCTTAGTGGTAATAATGAATTAAGAAACACAGCAGAATTGATTGCTAAGTATGTATTACGTGATTTAAAAGACCGCAACGGTGGATTTCATTCTGCAGAAGATGCTGATTCAGAAGGTGTTGAAGGTAAGTTTTATGTTTGGTCGGAAGAGGAATTGAAAATTATTTTGACTGAAGATGAGCTGAAATTTGCAAAAGTGGTGTATAATATTTCAACAAATGGAAACTATAAAGACGAGCTTACAAAACAACCATGCGGAAATAATATTCCTCATCATATTGAACAAATTGAGATTATAGCATCATCTTTGGATATGAATCCGATTGAGTTAATAGAAAAGAGAGACCTAATTTGCAATAAATTGTTTACGGAAAGAGAGAAGCGGATTCGACCGATAAAAGATGATAAAATTTTGACAGATTGGAATGGATTAATAATTTCAGCTTTAGCAAAATTATTTACTGCGACAAATAACAGAGATTATTTGGACGGCGCTGAACTTGCATGGATTTTTATCGAAAAGAAAATTATTGTTGATGATAAATTACTTCACCGTTACCGTAATAATACTGCCGGGCTAACGGCAACTATTGATGACTATGCGTTTTTAATTTGGGGATTACTAGAGTTGTATGATGCCACTTATAACGAAAGTTATTTGTTAAAGTGCTGTAATTTAACAAATACTGTGATCGATGATTTCTGGGATTCTAGTTTAGGCGGCTTTTTCTTTACACCAAAATACGGCGAAAACCTAATCATTCGAACAAAAGAGTTTTATGATGGCGCAATTCCATCGGGCAATTCAGTAATGGCAATAAATTTAACCCGGCTATCTAAATTAACTTTGAATAATAGTTTTGATCAATACTCAGATCAGATACAAAATACTTTTTCATCATCTTTAATAAAAGCTCCGCTTGGTTCAACTTTTCTTCTTTCTAATTACTTAAATAAATTGATTCCATCTTTCTCTATAATTATTGTAGGCAAACCGGATTCTGATGATGTAAAAAAAGTAATTGAGTTTATTCGAAATAATTTTCACTTCAACATTTCGGTTTTTGTAAAAAAGGATGATTCAAGCAGCTTTAAACAACTTAACAATTATTCGATGCTTAATGGCAAGCCGACTTTTTATTTATGCAAAGACCATAATTGTATACTTCCTACTAATGAACCAAATGAAATTATAAATCAATTACTTAAACCCGATAATTATTAAAAATACATTTTGCTGTAAGGATAGACTAAACTCAATGTTTTCTAAATAAATTAATATGCTTTCTTGCTAAGCTATTACTCGCTTGACGTAAGAATTAGAACATCTTAGTATATATTGAAAAATTTAAACCTTAGCTGTCAGATTAAATAGTAATTAGTACAAATTAAGTGAATCAATAAGAGGGTTCTTATTTACTCTCAAAAACTGCGTTAACTTTATTTATTAATACCGCTTTAGTAAATGGTTTTGAAATATAGTGTGTTAAACCCTGTGCAAGGAACCTTGCTTCATCATTGTTAGAAGCATACGCAGTTAAAGCTATATAAGGTATATTCTCAAAGCCAGGTATTTTTTTTAATTCTTTAGTTAGTTCAATACCATTAAGACTCCCTTTTAAATTTATATCCATAAGCACCGCGTCATATTGATTTGAAGCCGCTTTAAGCAATGCCTCATTAGCATTATTTACAATATCCAAATCATAGTAAACAGATAACATACGGTAAACAACATCGCGAGCAAACTCATCGTCTTCAACGTAAAAGAGTTTTCTTTTTACCGGCTTATTATTTTCTTGATTATTTAATGGTATCATAAAACCTCCGCTTATAAACCTTTGTTAATTGGTAATGAAAAAGTAAATGTTGAACCTTTTCCATACTCACTTTCAACTTTTACATCTCCGCCAAGTAATACGGTACTTTTCTTAACAATGGATAACCCAAGTCCGGTGCCTTCAAAACTTCTATTCAATCCTTCGCTTGCCTGTCTAAACGGTTCCCAAATTAATTCAAGCTTATCTTTAGGTATCCCTAAACCGGTATCCGTTACTTTAATTACAAGCGAATTAATTACTTCCTTTTTTTCAATTTCTGCTGTTAATTTAACATATCCATCATTAGTATACTTGATTGCATTGCTAACAAAGTTTTGCAAAATATCTTTTAGTATTACTTCATCAGTTTCTATAACTAAATCATTGAATTTGATTTCTTTTTCAAAAAACAATTTCTTGCGTAAAGCACCGCCTTTAAAAGATTCAAACAAACTTGTAATCAATTCTTTGATTTCAACATTTGCAATCTTTATTTCTATTGACTCTGATTCTAATTTTGAGAGGCTAAGTATGTTTGCCAAAGTATCTTGCATTCTTGTTGAAGCCTTTAGAATTCCATCTGCCATTAATCTTTCATCTTCTTTTTCTAGTGTTTCAGCTAACAATTCTGCATAACCCATAATACCAACAAAAGGTGTTCGTAGTTCATGACTCATATTAGCAAAGAAATGGGATTTTACTTTATTCATTTCTTCGGCTTTATTTTTGGCTTTAACAAGTTCTTCAATCATAGTATGCTTTTCAATAAATACTCCAATTTCGTGTGCAATCATTTCAAGCATTGTTACATCCGAATTAGAAAACGCACTAGGGTTCTCGTAATTCTGAATAACCATGATACCAATAGCTATTGCATTAGAGAAGATTGGAACACCTATCCAACTTTTAGGAATTGTGCCTTCTATACCAAGATTATGATTTCTGTAAAATTCATTTATTTCATCTCCTCTTAGGAAAACAGACTTTCCTTCTTTAACAACATGTCCAGAAATAGAATGACTTGCAGACCATTCGTCACTTTCAAAATTATCCTTTTCATCTACATAAATAATTTCTTTTAGAGTATCTTTTTGGTGGTTATAAGATGCTGCAAAGAAATTTGTTGTATCCATAACATTACCAATTTCTTGTCTTACAAACTCTAGCAAATCTTTTGTACTTTTTTCGAGATGTATTTGAGAAGCAATATTGTAAAGTATTTCTTGCACTTTTTCTGCTCGT
Organism: uncultured Melioribacter sp.; assembly: GCA_964631495.1. Taxonomy (GTDB): domain Bacteria; phylum Bacteroidota; class Ignavibacteria; order Ignavibacteriales; family Melioribacteraceae; genus Stygiobacter. The sequence goes on from CAZVYT010000003.1 coordinate 22,801, forward strand.
TTACGCTCGGAAATATCAGTAATATAACCCTCCAATGCGATTAATTCACCTTTGTTATCGTATATCCCACAACCTTGTTCCCAAACCCATTTAATTCCATCATCTTTCGTAATAATCTGGTATTCCGCAACCATTGGTCTTCGTTCCGATAAACATTTTTGCCATTCATCCCATAAATAACTTTGATATTTATGGTGTATTATATCATTAAACGAAATTACTTTATTATCGATAAAGTCTTGAGGATTGTAACCGGTTACAATTTGGCAACCTTCACTAATAAACTCCATAGTCCAGTTTTTATCATTTTTACAGCGATAAGCAATTCCACTTAGATTACCTATTAAAGTTGCAAGTTTCCTATTGAGTTCAATTTGTTTTTCTTCTGCAAGTTTTTGTTTGGTAATATCTCTAACATTAACAACTACACCGCCAATATCGGGATTATCCAATTGATTAATACCGCGTGCTTCTAAATAAACCCATCCGCCCCCTTTACGTTTATGACGGTACTGCGCTCCTCCTTGGCCGGTTTCAATAATATTTTTAAAGGCTTCAAGAAATTGTTCTTTATCATCAGGATGTAACATTTCGATTACATTAATATCGATTAATTCAGCCTGAATAAATCCATGCATACGTTCAGCAGATGCACTAACATATCTATGAATTCCATTTGCATCAAACAAGATAATTGTATCAAACGAATTTTGGAGAAGCTGTTCAAATCGTTGCTCGCGGATTCTTAATTCTTTAACAGCATTTTTTAGTTTAGTAATGTCTTGCATAACAAGCAAGCCTGCAATAAGCTTACCCTTAGAATTAAAAATAGGAGCACCGCTTGCAAGCTGCCACACACTGCTTCCGTCTCTACGTTCTAGTCTCATTTCTTTATTGTGCGTAAACATACCTTGCAACGCATGCGGCAACGGTAATTCCATTGGTAAAACAACTTCACCTTCAGGTGTAAACTCCTGCCAAACTACATCAACTTCCTCTAATGATTTTTCTAAATAGTTTTTCGCATCAATAAGTAAGAAATCTTCTGTAGCTTTATTAATAATCTTAATTTTAAAATCTTCGGCCGATGCCAGCACCATTGGAAGAGGAGACTGTTTAATTGTTTCTATTAATTGAATTTTTGTACGCTCAAGTTCTTCTTCAGCAATCTTACGCTCAGTAATATCGGTCAAAGCTCCAAGTGAACCTATTACATTACCTTCAGCATTGTAAACAGGAGAGCCATTTATTAGAAAGTTTCGCAAATCACCATTTTTATTTACTAAAGTCACTTCATACTGACCGCTTTTACCAGATATTCTATCAGCATTGGCTTCAATCATTAATTTTTGTTCTTCTTTAGGCAATAGAATTTCATAACCTATTTTTCCTATTATTTCAGATGTAGAATACCCTAACAGCTCTGTGAATTTATTATTGACAAAAAGAATTCTATCATCGTTATCAACAAGCATTACTGCTTCATTCAGATTTTCTACTAATGTTCTGTATTGTTCTTCACTTTCTCTAAGAGCTTGCTCAGCTTTCTTTCGTTCTGTTATATCACGAAATACTCCAAGTAGAAGAGGTGATTTTCCATCAAACTCTAACAATGAAATTGATATATCAAACCAAACTTTCTTGCCATTCCATAATATTGTTTCTCGTTCTGTGATAGGTGTGAAAGTTCTCGAATGAAAATTTTCTATGTATTTACTAATAATCTGTTCTTTTTTTTCATCGCCATACATAACGGAAAGAAAATCTCCAACCAATTCTCTTTCTTCTTTACCAACCATTTTGCAATACGAATCATTAACAGCAACAACGATTCCATCTTCGGTTGTTAGCCGCATTCCATCAGTAGATTTATCCCAAACCATTTTAAATTGACGGTTTATTTTTTGAAAAGCCTCTTGTACCCGTTTACGCTCGGTAATATCTCTGAAAATGCCCATTACACAATTCTTACCTTGATATAGTACTTTTGAGGCAATTACTTCTACCGGAATCTGATTACCTTCGGAACTAATTACAATGGATTCAACAAGATTTGCTATTCTCAATTCTTCAACATCTTTTTTGTGTTTCTGAAATATATGTTGACTTAGGTTTTTTATCTCCTGAGGATGCAACTCACTTTGATGTTTACCAATAATGTTATCAAGAGATGTGCTTAACATTTTTTCAGCAGTCTGGTTAGCATTTACTATTATTCCACTTTCAGCATCAGCAATAAAAATTGCATCGGCCGCATTATCAAATAAACTTCTAAATTGTGATTCGCTTTCGCGCAATGCTATTTCTGCTAATTTCTGCACTGTAATATCGATAAAGTAGCCGCGCAAAGTTGCTGCCTTGCCATCAACACTTGATACGCTAACTACATCTTTGATCCAAATTATTTTTCCATCAGCAGAAACCAACCTATATTCGAATGTATGATCTTCCCCTCGTGCTGTTTCAACTTGACAAAAATTAATGGCTTCAGTTCTATCTTCAGGATGAATACAGTTAGCCCAAAAATCGAAATCGGTCCACTTATCAGGAGAATAACCTGACATTTTGTATATCTGCGGACTTATGTAAGAAAATCGAAGTGATGCTACATCAACCTCCCAAGCAACTGCAGAAGTAGTTTCAATTAAGTTTCTGTATAAACGTTCATTCTCTGCCAACCGCTCTTCCATATGTTGGCGCTTAGTGATATCTAAATTAGTTCCAATCCATCTTACAGGAATACCAGAAGAATCTTTATGTATGTCGCCGCGAGATAGTATCCAATGCCAACTACCATCTTTGTGTTTAAGCCTATGAATAACTTCGTAAACCGGTGTATTCATCTGTAGATAATCATCTATCGCCTTTTCTATCATTTCCGCGTCATCGGGATGCCATAGTTTTTTCCAACCGGAAATGTTGTTTTCAATTTCGTGATCCTCATAACCAAGCATATTTTTCCATTGTTGTGAAAAGTATACTTTGTCATTGATGATATCCCAATCCCAAAGCCCTGCACCAGTTCCGGCAATAGCCTGGCTAAACCGTTCTTCACTTTTTCTTAGTGTTTCTTCTGCTATTTTTCTTTCAGTAATATCGGTAGTAATACTAAGTATGGCTGGTTTACCTGCCCATTCAATCCTCTTTGTATAACTTTGTACCGGGTAAGTTGAACCATCTTTTCTGCGATGTACTCCTTCAAAGTTTATTTCCCCATATAGATCTAAATCTCTCATTCGAGTTTGTATCAGATCGGCAGTTTCCGGTAAATCAATATCACGTAGAGATAAAGTTAAAAACTCTTCACTTGAGCAACCGTGCATCTGAGCGGCACGTTGATTGGCATATATAATTTGCCCTTCGAAATCATGTACAAATATCCCGCCAGGTGCAATATTTACAATCTGAGCTAACAAAGAAATTTTTTCTTCCGCTTTTTTTCTCTCGGTTATAACTTCTATGTAAATTATTATTCCACCAATTGATGAATCTGATTTATACCATGGAATACAAGTCCAGTTTGACCAGTCAATTGATCCATCTATATGTACTAAAGGATCATCTTCGCCGCTAATAGTTTCACCATTTAGAGCGCGTTTGTGGATATCTTTCAGAAACTGTGGCAGATCGGGGAAAATATCATAGTGATTGCGGCCAATTATATTTTTATCTGTAAGATGAAAATCATCATAATACCGATCGCTTACATAGATATAATTCATTTCTGTATCATAAACTGAAACAGAGCTTTTTGTATTTGAAATAACAAACTTCATCAACTCATTAAAGTGCGCTAATTCTTTTTCGGACTTTATACGCTCGGTGATATCATGGATAGAACCGATCAACAATTTGTTTCCTGTCTCATCTATGTAACGGGTTTTGCTGGTTAGAATAGTTTTAGCTTTGTTATTTACAGTTAACACTTCTTCTCGTGTATCTAAAACTCCGGTATCAAGAACCATCCGATCAACTTTAAAGAAATGCTCCATTTCCTCAGCTGGAATACCTTCAGCTAAAGTTTTTCCAAGTACATTTTTTTCATCAAGCCCTACCATTTCATAAAATGCTTTATTGCACAGTGTAAAACGATGCTGATTATCTTTAACAAAAATCGGATCGCCAACAAGATTGAGAATTGCGCTAATTCTATCTTTTTCTTCTTTTAATGCTGCGTCAGCTTCTTTCTTACTTGCCACAGACATAATTTGGACTAAATATGAAGCAATAGCTGTAGCAAATGCCTCTTCTTCCGGGTGCCATTCTCTTAGTTCTCCTTTATGTTCAAAGCAAACCACACCGCCAAAACCGCCATCATCAGATGGCACTTTTGAATCAAGCATAGAAACAATACCTAATGGAAGCAAGTAGGATTCAACCAATTCTCCTACACGCAAATCTTTTATAACGTCTGAAATAGATAGAGGAGAATTCTCGGTTACTTCTTTAAAGTAGGTTGGGCATTGTTCATAAGTAATTATTGTTCCTTCGGAATGTTTATTCAGGCTCGCTTCGTAGATGTCAATGCATTTCATCTCGGTATTATTGTCTGACATTAACCACAGACTGCATCGTTCAACTTCTAATGCTTCAGCAGCAATTTCGGTTAATAATTTCTTTGCTTTCGAAATATTTCCCGAAGCTATAGCTTTATTTGTTGCCAACTCTGTTAAAGCTTTTCTATGTTTTACTGCTCGCTTCTCTCTTGCTTTAATTTCCTCTCTGGTTTTATATTTTTCCGTTACATCAGAAAAAACTAAAACAACTCCTTGTATATTATTATCTTTATCAATAATCGGGGCTGCGCTATCAGAAATATTTCTCTCTGTTCCATCCTTTGAAATTAGAACTGTATGATTTGACAATTCAACAACTTTACCAGTGCTAATTACATTTTCTACCGGGTTTCTTAGTTTGTTTTTTGTAGAAGCATCAACAATAACAAAAACTTTATCAAGTGTTTCTCCTTTTGCATCATCTAGTTTCCAGCCGCACATTTCTTCAGCTACCGGATTCATATTAGTAACTAGCCCCAGTATATCTGTTGCAATAACGCCATCACCAATTGATTTTAAAGTGATTGCTAAATTCTCCTGACTTTGCTTTAACGCCTGCTCCTTCTTAATTCTTTCAGTTACCTCAAGAAAACGTGCAACCATTTGGTTTTCGGATATTCGAAAAGCAAAAACTTCAAAGGCGCCAATTACTTTTTCATCTTTGTAATTTATTTGTTCCGTGTTCCAAACAGCATTGTTTTTGATTACTTCCATGTATTTTTTTGGCACTTCGGTATCTATTAAAGATGGAAATGCTTTTTCTATTGGCAACCCAATTATGGAATTATGATCAAAACCTAGAATTCTATCTGCGGCTGGATTTGCACCAATGATTACAAGTTTTTCATCCTCTCGCAATTCATACATATGCATTCCGTAAGGAGAAGAATTTACAATATTCGCGTAACGTTTTTCCGTTTCTGATAATTCATCTTCGGCTTTTTTTCTTGCAAGAGCATTTGCTGTAATTCCCGCAAATGCGAGGATTGTTTCTTTTTCGGGAAATTGCTGTTTCTTATCGCCGGCTAAGATCATTGTTCCAACAAGTTTTTTGTTATGTACTAATCCAAGAGCGGCAAACCAATCAGCACCAAAAATTTTTTCTATTGTTTTACCAATTAGATCCGGAACTGCACCAAATGTAAGTTCATTTAATGATGGTATTTGTTCATATACTTTACTTGTTATTCTCTTGTAATCTTTTTTATCGACGTAAGTTCGTCGTTTGAGTAATTTTCCGCCAAGCACTTTAATTAGATGAGCATTTTCTTTATCAGAAAGTGTTGTGTACTGCAAAACCAATTCAGACGTTCTTTCATCGTAAGTATTTAATAAGGCTGCTCTAACATTAAAAATTGATTTGATTTGAGAAGTAATGAATGGGAATAACTTATTAGAAGGCAGATAAGCAAGCTGGAGAGAAAATTCATTTAGCTGTAAGAGAACATCTTTTTGAGCTACTTCTGATTTATCAGTTTTTTTTGCTCTTTTTTTCTCCGATTTCAGCAAATCCTTCAATTCAGAATTCTCTTTTTTTAGAGCTTCCAATTTTTTCAACAAATCATCTGCTTTGCTTTTTGCCATTTTTTACTCGGTTCTACTTTTAGTTATTGCTTTATTATCGGATTTTCGGCACTACTTTTTACTGCAATACTTTCTTTTGTTAAAACTACATTATTTTTCAGTATTTCCAATCATTTTGTTAACAGAGCGTTTAACTCCCGGCGATAAAGATTCCAAATAATGTTCTTGTGTTAAAAATGCTAATTCTATTTTAAGTTCAGGATGCTTTTGAATAATCTTAAGCAAGAACTTTATTGCATGATATCTTACTGATGGATCTTTACCGAGCTGTTCCCATAAATCCATACAAAGATTAAATACAAGTCCTTCATGCTTACTATTAAGTTCTGTGAGAGAAAGGATCTTAAGCAATTCTCTCTGATGACCATCCTTTTTACTTTTTATGGATTTGATAATTTTATCGACATGCTTTTTTATTCTTGCATCATTTTCCTTTAAACAGCTCCAAAGAAGCCAAGCTGCTCGCCAAGCAAAAGGCTGCTTATCGGAAACAGCAAGCTCAAAAGCTTCTTCAAAATACTCTTGATGAGAATTAAGGAAGGAAATCATTTCATCTTTATAGCTGCTTATTAATATAGTTTCTAATTGAGTTGCCAATTCAATAGTACCTTTTAGGATAGAAATATTATTCTACCCTAAAATAGCAAGAACATCATGTAACAGCTATTTTATTTTATTGCTTCGAAGATAGGTGTGTTCTTTTGTATCAAATAATCTCTATTGTAATTTCCAGAAACAGTAAGATTAGCTGCCTGCCAATTTCCTGTAATATTGCTGCCTGGTTTCAGTGCCGCAGATGATTCATCTTTATCAATAATTGACCAGTTACAACTGCTTAGTTTATTGGCTTCGAGAAAATTAATCCAGTTTGTAGTTTCCTGCCAATTGATAGCTCCGGTTCCACTTGCTTGACTTATACCAAACTCATTTACAAAAAGTGCTGCGCCTAAGCTTAAGGCAACAAGAGCTTTATTACGTAAAGATTGATTATGAGTACTTGTGTAAAAATGTAAAGAGTAAGCAATGTTTTCTCCGGGTATTGGATCTTTTGCTGCAACATCAACATCTTGCGACCAATTTGGAGAGCCAACAAGAATTAAATTATCTTTATCATACGCGCGAATTGCATTAATAATTTCAACAGAATATGGTTTAACAACATTACCCCATGATACTTGCAGCGGCTCGTTATATATTTCGTAAATAATGTTTGGTTTATCGCCATATTTTTGAGCGATTGAACTGAAGAAAGACTTTGCTTGAGCAAGATGGTATTGTGCGTTATGGTCATGCCAATCAACAATTACATATAATCCAAGTTTAATGCATGCATCTATAACTGTTGTTATTTTTTTGTATTCTGCTTGCTGGTTTGTTAAATAGCCGCCGTTTTCAACTGCCATTGCAGCCCTAACAACAGTGCACTTCCAATCATCTCTTAACCATTTAATTACACTTTCATTATAGAAATTACCACCCCATTGGCTCCAGAACAAACTCATTCCACGCAATATTGCAACGTTATTGTTTTTATCAACTATTCTATTCCCTTGTACTCTTAAAGAACCAAAATGACCAACAATAGTTTTTTCTGTTGAATCTGGCGCGATAGTAGAATCAGCTTTGCAACCGCTTGTTATGGATAGTAATACAAACAATAAACTAAAAATTATTCTGAAACTTCTTTTTGAAACACTTCTCATTAAAACTCCGGAAAAGGTTTTATACAATTTAATATTTGTTGAATAAAAACCGCCGTCAAATTAAATAACGGCGGTTTTAGGAGGAGCTACTAAAAAAAGTAACTCATTTATTTGATCAGAATCATTTTTTTTGATTGAACAAAATCACCAGAGCTAATTTTGTAGATATATATTCCACTTGATAGTGAAGAAGCACTAAAATTTAGACTATAGGAACCGCTGTCTTGGAATTCATTAACTAAACTTGCTACTTCTCTGCCTAGTACATCAAAAAGTTTTAGAGAAACAAAACCTGGGTTCATAATTGAGTATTTGATTTTTGTGGTTGGGTTAAATGGATTCGGAAAGTTTTGATCAAGAGAGTATTTAACCGGAACAGAATTTTCTTCAACACTTGTGATTGCTTCCCATTTATCACCAAGCCAAGTATATGTCCACCTGGAAACATCTGCCCATGATTGATCTTTATTGTCCGGAGAATAAGTTAAAATAGCATCACGGTTGCCAGAATCATTATCATTAATAGAAAAATCAATTGGCAAGCGGAAACCTTCTTTTACATAGATTTGATCTGTTAATGTTGTAGCAGCGTCTCGTTTAGTAGCTATATCTGCAAGAGATATTTTTGCTTCAATAACATATCCAGATGGAAATTTGTTATCCCAATAATAATTTACTCCCGGTTCAGTTAATTTTTGTATTGCCGGGCTCTCAACTCGTATCTGAGATTTGTTAAAACGGAAATGATAATCGGGTGATTTCTCTCTTCCAAAAGTTGTATGAGGCATACCATGTGCATCGTATAACCCAATAAATAAATCCGGCGCGTCATTTAAGTACGATTCTGTCTTTACTGCTGGATTCACCACTTCATCTTCAACATCAAATGCCACATATAAAAATTGTTTATCGATGGCTAAATATGCTTTCGCAGAAAGATCATTATCATTATCAATTTTTTGATTTGGGTCAGCTAAAAATCCGGTTGCATTAGAAAGTTTGATAACAAACGGAGTAAGAGCAGACCATTCATCAAGTTTACCATCTGCTTTAAAGTTAACAGTTGATAATGCAACTGTTGGAACGCCCTTAGCTTTATTGGTTACTGCTGTAGTTGTTGAAGCTACCGGTCCAACATTTCCAGCTTTATCGGTACAAACAACTGCATAATAATATGATGTGTTTTGATCGGTTTTGGGAGCTTTTAATACATGATCAACAGATTGCGCATTTTCTTGAACCTTTAGTTTTAAAACTTCAACGCCCGCTGCTCTCACGTCAGAAATAGGTTTTGTACTGTAGTAAACATTATATGTTTCGCCATTTTCGCCGGGGACATCTTGCCATATAATAATATTTGAAAATGTACCGGCTGTTCCGCTAATGCCTTTTACAGCAACTGGTGGAGTTTTATCTGTTTCCTGATATCCGGCTGGGACTAAAAAATCAAATAACATTGTTCCTTCTGCCAAATCAGCTGATTGAACACCTATAGACAATTCTACTTTGAAACCAGAAATTGCATTCAAATCAAATTTGTTGTTTCCTCCTGGGCTTTGTCCTGGTGGATTAACAAATACACTTTTCTTAATATCCCAAGATTGTGTTTCAGTAGAAACTAAAGGAATCTTAACAACTGTCCAGTCAAAAGTTTTATCAATATCCACATCCAACAAAGTGTACCAAGTTTCCGGGGCTGAGGAACCTTTATCAATAAGTTCAAACCGAAGTGCGACTTTTCCTTTTAATGTGTTTGCTTTTAAATTTTTTACAGCTAAATACAAATTTTGATTAGCTGAAATATTTACATTAGCCGGAAAATCAACTTGATAACTTCCGTAGCCGCCCCATCCTTCACTTGCATGAACTTTATAATCAAGCTTAAGACTGTTCTTTCCTTCCCAAATATCCGTTGATTCATTAGTAAGAGTTATTACGCCTTTATTACCAGAAGCCCAACTCATATTATCTCCTTTTGCATCAGCGGCATTTTCAAAAAGATACAATGGAGTGTATTGAGCACCTTGTAGTGTCATATTATCATAGTAAACTGTTCCTTTGGCTAAGTTATCTCCGCCCATAACTCCCGAAGTCCATTCAATTGTATATCCAACAATTTTGTCTAGATCTAAAACACCATTGTTTTTTGCTCCGCTCCATCCAGGCAATGTGAAACCTAAATCATTTTGTGGACTGCCTTCCCCAAGATCTTTTAATGGAATAATTAATTCTTTCCATCCAGGAGCTGCATCATAAACTTTAGCAGTTTGAAAATACCAATCCTCGCATTGAGCATTTCTATCAGCACCGGCAAAGTATGTACTATTTCCGCCCGCATCGTGCAGTTTAAATCTCATTTGAACGGCAGTATTTTTATTTGAAGGTACAGCATTATAAAACCATAAGCTTATTTGCTTTGCATAAGAGAAATCCATAACTATTCTATCAGCAACAGAAACTTTGTATTCCATTCCACAAGAACCGCCCCAAGATTCGGAACTGTTAATAACCCATTGAACTTTCATAGAATTTGCGCCATCATGTTTAAGGGTTGCATCATCAGTATATATTATAGAACCAGTACCAGTGCAGTAAGGTTTTTCCCCGAAATGTAATTTGGCTTTTGCATCTTCAAATGAATAGATTTTTGCTTGTGCCCAAATGGTTGAAAACAAACTCAACATTAAAAATTGTAAAAAGATTTTCTTCATTTCTACTCTCCTCTAAGGTTAGAATAATTCTCTGTTAATTTGATTACCATTTTCATACCAAACGTGTGTTGGAATTTTGTTAAAATGTAAGCGCTTACATTTTAACTAATAAAATAATGTTGTGATAGTTAATTATCATTTTAATAATCTGAAAAGCATTTTAATTATCAAATTAATAATGCAATTATTATTTTGAATTGGCGCATAGAATTTAATTATTAAAGGGTCATTTAAGCAGAATCATCTTCTTGGTTTCAACAAAATTTCCACACCTTAATTGATAAAAATAAACATTGCTTGTCAGGTTGTTATTTACATCTTCGAATGAAAAGCTAAAATCCCCAGCATTTAAATACTCGTTCACTAAAGTTGCTATTTCCCTACCCAATAAATCAAAAACCTTAAGTGTAACATGTGAACTTTTGGGAATTCTAAAATTTATGGTTGTACTTGGGTTAAAAGGATTTGGATAATTCTGAGACAAGGAGTGCTCGTAAGGCAATTCATTCAAGGACTCTTCAACTTTTGTGTAAATATCATTAATTGTACTCGGAGTGCCATGCATTTTTGATGCTTTCCAGTTTGAAGCTAAACTATTATCAAATTGCGGATTGATTAAAGAAAGAGTAGGTCCATTTCCATTTGGAAGTGAACTCCAAGCGCCATTTGAAGCATAAGAGACTTCATCAATGATTATTCCAAAGTTGTTTATCAAACTGATTTTTTCACCTTCGCTGCTAAGCCCAAAGTTGATATTGCCGGTTATGTTCTTTATAAATGGTCTTAAGTTTTTGAACTTTGATGTATCTCTGCAAACAATTAAATAACTGTTTGGTTTAATCTGAACATTACCACTAAACGAAAATTGATTTGAATTACCGTCTTTCAATTTCCAGTTTGAAAGTGAAACTGTTTTATCATCTGGATTATAAAGTTCAATCCAATCTTCAGTATCGAACGCTGGTGAAGATTTATAATTTATTTCATTTATTACAATTGACTTATTGGTCAACTCCGCTTTTTCAAATACTGCGGTTAAAGTAGTGTTCTCCTCAAGCGATATATTAATTTCTTGTGTTATTGATTTTGAAACTCCTTCCCATCTAACGAACTTGTAGCCAGGCAAAGGCATTGCTTTAAATCGTATTGGTATTTGCTTAAAAAAGATGTAACGGTAATCATTCATTTTCATTTCAACAGAATTAGCAAATACTTTTCCCCAAGCGGGATTATTTCTGCTAATAATTAAAGAGTTAGAAGTAGTAATACCAAACTTTGCGTAAATATGCGCACGCATGTTTTGTGGTCTGTTAATGGCAAAATTTCTCATCATATCAATTTGGTTTTGCCAACCGGTTCCGAAAGAAATTGATTTAGCCCAACGAGCTTTATGTCTCGGTATTTCCGAAGCAATATCTTTTGCCATGCTGTCTATAACAGCCAACACATAATTAGTCTCAAATGTTGTGTTCATATGCGCTGCAAAGCGCTGAACAAATTCATTCTTAAATTCTGTGTTTGAAAGCAAACTTCTTAACATTAAAGTAGACCAAGGTGGATTAGGCCAGGCAGGTCCATTAGTGGCAGTTGCTTGAGCTAAAGTATTTGTTTCAGCCATACCTTGTGCGTTACCGCCAAAAGTGAAATCTGTATCATAAAGCATCCATCTCCATTTACCGCTTGGTTTTCTTTCTCTCCAAAGTTTCATATTTGAACCGGGCCAATCACCATTTGCACCATAAATTTGTAAAATGTTATAATCTAAATATTCATCAATATCTACTATACTTTTTATGTAATCATAATTTACCGGGTCATTCATATTTTTTGTAGAAAGAAAATTTATCATCTCATTGTATGCAATTGCATCGCCATTGTTTGCAATTGCGTTTTTACTAATTTCTATTAAATCTATATTATCTTTATCTGCTCCATGATGATAATATGTGTAATGCTCATTTAGTTTTTCACGAATGTTATGGATCCCCCAATACTTACCATTAATAAAAAGTATTGAAGGACGATAGTTGACATCATCAACATTCATTCTTTGTTCAACTAAAGTTTGTACCATTCCATCACGAAACATTGTTCGCCACCAATCTTGCCCCGAACTACGCAGTAAAAAATTATTGAATTCATTTATTGGCATATCGTCAAACAAATTGTAACGGAGTTTATCAATTCCATATTCCCCGCGAAGATAGATTGCGAGTGATTTCTGATCGTACAATCTTGTACAGCCACCATAAATTTGCACTCCGGCATTTATTTTAAAGCCTTTAGTTCTATCTTTTTCATAAAATTCTAGATTTATAGGGCGTTCCCATTCTTGATTCCAATTCCGAGGTCCTGTGCTGCAATGCCCTGTAATACCATTTGTTCCTACGACATAAATTCCTTTATCATCTGAAAATAAATTTGCTGGATCTGTAACTAAAGAAAATACCGGGAGTTCTGTTTTTTCATTGATAAAATATGTTCTTGTTTCTTCTTTACTTGGAGTGTAACCATCTTTAAATGCTCTAAAACGAATTAAAGTTGTAGAATCTATTTTAAGCGATGCCGGAAATTCATTGCTTTTTGAGCCGGGAATACTACCATCAGTTGTATAACGAATTTTAACATCATTTATAGAATGAGAAGAAGATACATTAATTGAAGAATTGTAAAACCCACTATTAAGAGAAACAACTGGTGATGGAAGTAAATTATATATACCAGATTCTAAGTTTTCTTTTAAAGGTGATGCCGGAGAAAACTGATACCAATTGTTAGCGCCGTTTGGAAATCTTCCATAAGAGATATCCAAAGGCAGCATCCCATAAGTTACAGAATCAATTAAAATTCCATTTGGATCAAACAAGCCAATGCTTTCGCCGCTTGCGCTTAATTTAAAATTTGTGTGATTGCTGATGTTTGCATCATCAGCCCATATTATTATATATCCATTTGCATTAATTATCAAATCGTTTTTGAATTGATATTTTTTGGGCTGATCTAAAACGTCTGTGATAAAATAGTTTTTCAAATTAATAGATGTAGAGCCTGCATTATAAATCTCTATCCAATCTGAATATGAATTGTAATCTTTATCAAGTATAGTTTTTGAATTTGTTGCCATGAATTCATTGATGAAAAGAGTTTGGGAGCTTAGATAATTATGAGCAAATAATACAATTACCAATATGGTATAATGCCGGAATGGAATAGTTAACATTGTTTTCTCTTTTTGTGTAGGTTACTACCTAAGTAAAACCATTTTTTTAGTTTCGGTTTGTTTTCCGATCCGCAATTTATAAAAATATATCCCGCTGGGTATCTTTAAATTTTGCCCAATGTTAAAAATAATTTTATAGTATCCGGGTTGTTTGGGCTCATCAACTAGGGTTGCTACTTCGTTACCTAAAACATCAAATATTTTAAGTGACACATTTTGTAAAGATGCCTCATATGGCGCCTCACCTTTTGAAATTGCGTAATTTATGGTCGTAGACGAATTAAAAGGATTGGGATAATTTTGTTCGAGTGATATTTTGGATGGCAATTTTGAAGCGGTAAATAAAGCTGTGGTTTTGGGATAAGTTGAATACTTGAAAATTCTGTAGCTATAAACATCTTTAGGAAATTTCATTTCAAATACTTTTCTACCATCTGAAGTAACTTCAGTTGCTGAAATATCATTTAATCCCCATGCTATAAAAGTATTACCGTTTATTAGTCTTTGCACATTTCCCCAAAACAAACTTTGCAACGCTAGTGTGTTTGAATACTTCCATACTACAGTTGCGTTCATATTATTTTGGTCTAGTTTATATTCTATTGCTCGTGCATCATTTTTAGTCGAATAACTTGCATTATCATACAGCAATATATTCCCATTTTTCAATACGTTGGCAGAATGTTGTGAATTGAATTTAGTTGTATCACCAATAAATTTGAATTGGTTATTTTTCCCGCCAAACCTCCAAATTATTTTCCCGGTTTTCCTATTAATCTTTGTAATCTCATTTAGATTCCTAGATGAAATAATAATATTATCATCAAGATCCAAATCAATTGAGTTAAGATGTGAATGCAAAAACGCTTGATCGAGCAAATTTACTTGATCTCCGGCATCTAAATATTTATAGTGATCAGTAGTTTTCCATTCAAAAACAACGTTTTTATTCTGATCTAACTCTTGAATTACATTAGAGACAACACTGGCATTTCTGTTACCACCAACAATAAAAACGCTCATGTCCACAAGATTATTTTTTTGACCTATCAGAAGAACATTTCCGTTCTTTAAGAATTTTATTTCATGCGGGTCAGTTTCGTAGCCATTTTTAACCCAAAAACTATCAACAACACTCATTGTAGAATCCATAGCATAAAACTTTTTTGTGCTATAATCGAAGTATGAAATCAATCCATTTTCATTGAGCTTAAAATCAGTACAAGTTGTTTTTGTTTTCTTATAAAATACTGGCTTGCCTAAATTATCATATACAACGAGATAGTTATTTCCTGTTCCCCAATATGGAACTGCTGCAAAGATGTATCCGGCTGATGGATTATTAGAATAAGTAATTGTAGGTATCGGTAAATCTTGAGGAATTTCAACAATACGGCTTGAATTATAAATTGACTGGGCAAAAACAATTTGTGATAAAATTAAAACCAAATAAATTGTTTTCATTTATTTGAGCAAGACTAGTTTCTTAGTTTTTGAATAGATCCCAGATTTTAATCTATAGTAGTAAACACCGGAAGTTTGGTTAATAGTTTTCCAATAAATTGAATAACTACCCTTTGTTAATTCTTCATTAACTAATTCATCTACTATTTGCCCAATAGAATTATAAATAATCAAAGATGTATAATTGCTTTCTGGCAAGTCGAATCTAATTGTAGTGCTGGCATTAAAAGGATTAGGATAATTTTGATGTAAAGAATAACTATCAGGCAGTGTTAAGTTTTTATTAGCAGAAGTTATAGTATCAACTATCGAAAATGATGAATTGCTAAAATCATAAATAGACGTGTCAGCCGAGCTTACAATTTTAATTCTGTAATCATTTGTCAACATACTTTTTAAATCAATCTCCCATAGATAAAAAGAGTTGGTGGTTTTTGTCAGTTTTTTAACCACTTCATTTTTTCTAAGCAGCAATACATTAATGGAATCAATTATGTTCTTATCCCATTGAATATAGTAATCCAAGCCAATGTGCCATCGCTCGTTACCATTCGGCTTCTTAATGGTAACATATGGTTCTATTGCAGTAAAAGTTTGCGTAGCACACCATTCTCCTTCTCCAATATCAGTTATCGTCTTTGCACGCCAATAATATTTTGTATTTACAATAGTAGAAATGAATTTATACATGGCATTTGATAATAATTTTTCTTCAACTACTATTTTTTGAAATGATTCATCAGTTGCTATTTGCAAAGAATATTTTGCAGCAAAGCCTACCGGACTCCAGCTTATAGTAACTGGTATTTTGTAATTTACGCTTGAATTGTTTGAAGGTGAATTTGGAATTGGCGCATATGATATTGATTTTAGGTCTTCTTTCCCTAAAACAAACTCACCTAATTCTTTAACGCTTGCAGTAATCTTTCCTGTTACAAAATTATAAGTTGTTTCAAGTGGAATAAAAGTGCCTTTCCCTATAACTGTTCTAAAATAGATTTTAGTATTTGCCGGATCTTGAATACCCCAGGTTTTTACATCAAATCTAAGTGAAGCATCCATATTACTGATGCCAAAACTTGTAACAACAATTCTACCATGTAAAATTATTGGCGCTTTACCATTAAACTTTGGTTCTGCAGGAGAAGACAACATTCTTTTTACTGTTGCCATATTGTAGCCCATGCTTTCCATACTATTTATTTTTATAGAAACACCTGTGTCCTCTGTTTCACTTTTCTTAAAATCATAAGTATTAGGTGCAAGCAGCAATTCTTTTGTTACTTGAACAATTGGTAAATCATTTTCTATTATAAATCGGAAAGCACGATAACTTTCGTGTTCTGTTCCATCGTAAAAAAGTTCAAAAACTTTTTCACCAGTTTGTGTTACTTCCGTAACAATTGGAATACTAATGCCGTTTTCATATGGCGGACCGCCCCAGCAAATAAGTGTATTTCCATTTGATAATCTTTGTGCGCTGCCGGCATGCCAACCCAATATAACTTTGTCTGGTTTATATCTCCACACAAGTTCTGCTGTTTTTTTCTCTTCATCAATTTTATACTCAACAACTTCGGATGAAATTTGACCAAAGCCTTGCTGCCAAGGAAATGGAGAATTATCAAGAACAAGTATGTTGCCGTTAGCCAATCTTTGAAATGTATGTCCGCCAAAATCTCCAATAGCTTCGTTTGTCGCAACGTTAGAAAAAGTAAATTGGTTCATATAGCCGCCAATTATCCACATTACTTTTCCAGTTTGTCTGCTTACTTTTAATCCGTTAGAAACTGTACCAAGTAAAAGATTGCCATCATTATCCATCCTAATACTATTAAGATGAAACACATTTATTATTTGCTGAGTTGTTCCCTGAACTAAATGCCAAGGGATGCTGTTGGGATTTAAATAATCCCAAGTACGCCATTGAAATATTACATTTTTTTGTGCATCAAGTTCTTGTACAACTGCGCCATCTATATATGCATTTGGATGACTTCCTGGCACAACTTTGCTTAAATCAATTGGGACTAAATAATACGCCATCAACAATGTGTGTCCATTTGGAAGCATTTGAAAATCATGCGTTTCAGCAGTATACCCGTTGTCCATCTGAAAACTATCAACAACCGCAAAAGACTTATCCATAACCATATGAATAACTTCTGCACCGCCTGTCCAAAGATAATTTTTTAGCACTTTTGGATAACTCATTAATCCGTTTGAATGCATTTTAAAATCTGTTAAACCTGCACCTTTGTTAGAGCCAATATCTTTAGAATAGTATAGTGAACCATCATTTTCAGCTATAAGGATTGAAGAGTTAATAGTCGGGTTGCTTTGAAATGTTTGATTAATAACACCATAAGCAGATAAAAACAATTTACCTTTATCAATAGCGGAAGGATTATAAATCTTTGTTATTAGTTTTGGTACTTTTACATAAGAATTTACACTGCTTATTTTGCTGCCCTCATAATTAATTTTTCGAAATTTTAATAGAGATTGTTGTTCGAAATCTTCTTTCTCAACATAAAATGAAAACGAATAAACTAATAAATTTTCTTCGTTTAATATTTCTACTTGAACTTTTTCGCCAAATTTAAATGGATTAGTCGGTTTAATTATTATTGTTTTTCCGTCAGAAGAAAGCTTTCGTAATCCATTTATTGTTCCGCTTACACTTCCATAAATTTTTACTTTTGTGTTTGCACTACCAGCTTCTGGATTCAGTCTGATTATTATTGAACTGTTTACCGAATTGTGTTCTGAGTTAGGCACAGGACTCAAGTATGCAATCGCGCCACTTGCAAACAAGCTGTCATTTTGTTTTTTTAAATCAAAACAAAAACAAAATGACAATTGTGCAAAAACAATATTTGCAAGAAAAAGATATTTCAATTGCGACCGCATACTTTCGCCTAAGTATAATTTATATAGGAATTATTTTATCAATAACATTTTCTTTGACTGAGTAAAATCACCGGCACTTAATTTATAGAAATACAAACCGCTTGCTAACCCTTTACCATTAAACCGAACTTCATAATTTGAAGGCATTAGTTCTTCGTTAACAAGCTGACTTACCCTCTGACCTAACAAATCAAATACTTCAAGTAAAACTTTTGATTTGCGAGGTATTGCAAACCTAATTATAGTACTTGGATTAAAAGGATTAGGATAGTTTTGTTCTAAAGAATAAACAGTCGGAATTCCTTCACCAAGAGATTCTACTGAATTTGTAACAGTTGCAGAAATAACTTTTGGCCGTATAGTTTCAGCATTACCAACATTATCTTTTGCTAACGCATAAAACGAATAAGTATGAGTGTTATTATCCAAAATAATTTCTAAAGAATCTGATGAAGTACTACCTAATTCATTAAAGCTACTATTATTTTTTGCTCCATAGATTGTAACTGATTCGATTCCTGATCCATTAATGTCATCAGTGCTATTCCAACGAACAACAAGTTTATTTCCAGCCTTGTTGGGAGTTAAACCTTTCATAACAGTTGTAGGCGGTTTGAAATCTAACGTATTTACAAATTCATTAGTTATAATAGGTTTATTCATATCAAACACTATTGAAGCTTTATTCTTAATCGCAGTACCAGAAGGCAAATTTGGTTTAGTATTAACAGTAAAAGAAACCCAGCCTTCACCTTCAGGAGCTTTAACGTTTGGCGGTAATTCAATTCCTTCAATTTCCCATTTAACTATATTTCCAGTTCTTGTCATAATCCAATTATGCTGAGGTCCATCATGACTTGTTTTGCCGAATACAAATGATTCTGGGTCGTAATTCGATCCTAAAGTATCAATTATAGTAACCTTCCAAGCTGGTGCAGTTGCTTCTTTTTTATTTTCGAACAAGATCTGGTAATTCATCTTTCCAGCAGAAGTAATAAAATTATTTGTTCCAAACCCGGTTGGTCCAATCTTTTCATTTGGGTCAATTGAATAAACTGGTTTTGCTTTCTTTTCACTCTTAGAAGATATTTCTTCTGTTGTTGTCTCTTTTGGACCAAAAAAACCAACTTCTTCTTGAATGCGTACCCAAAGCTTTAAACGTAAGTTTGGAACTATACCTTTTATTGCCTTTATTGTTGAGGCCCCTATATCGTAAGCACCACCAACAATACCCATCGTTTTTGTAATTAGTTTCTTAGCTAATTTTTCTCCCTCTTTCTTTAAAGGTTTAATTAATATGTTTTCTTTTTTATTCTCTTCCATCAATTCTTTATTAGTTATTGGAAATAATTGATTGAATTTTTCACGATCTTCTGGAGTAGGGGCTAATTGTTCTTTGGTTTTTTCACCAATGTATTCAATTCCTTTGCATACAATTTTAGCACCGTATTTTGTTACTACATAAGTTACTGCAGCAGCTGCTATTGTAGATAGTGGTTCTACCATCATCTTTGCGGAACTTTTATTTAATGATGGTAAATCCGATGTTACAATAATGTCGAATGTTCTTTCTTCACGCGGATTCATTCCAACTACATAGAATACCGCGGCTGAATCCGCTTTGTCATAAACTAAACTATCAACTGGATAAATAATTTTGGTTCCATCAGATTTAGGAAGTTCAGCACTCTTGATATGTACGTATTTATCAAGAAAAACAGTTAGTAAAAAATCTTCGGCGTAGGCATCCGAATTATTTGAATATGCTATTGTATATCTATTTGGAGCGCCTCCAATTCTAATTTGATCTCGTCCTAAAATATTAACAACAATCGATGGACGTACGCTGGAAGGATCAGCTGTAGATGATAATAAATAATCACCAACTCCAGGGACATCCTTGATTATAGCTGTATTAGTAGTAGTATTTAAAGTAAAATTTGAACTAGTTGAAATTTGCTTCCAGGTTTTTCCATGATCTTCAGAATGGTAAAGTTTTAATGCAGATTCAATATTGCTTCCAAGTAGTTCATCAGTATACTTTAAGCTTAGCGATGATAAAGTTACCGGACTAGTAGTTTTTGTATATGAAGTCAATTTCCACCAGCATTTAACGGCACCAGGATATGTTGGAGGTACCTGATGACCAAAAGATTGAGTTTTAATTGAGTCTATACCGGATGTTGAAAGTAAACTAAGATTAGCCATAAAGAAATTATAACTTAGTGAACTTGTCGCTATTCTTGTAATCGAAATCTCACTCCAGTTATCAAGTTTTTCATCAAGATTATCATTAGGGACAAATATTTTTGCTCCATATACTAACATACATTTTGAAGTTGAGCTTATAGACAAATTCGGTAAATAATTAATGCCAGTAAGACCAACTTTTTCACCTGTAGATAAATATTGTACAGTGCTCAGCTTATCAAATATTGTTCTGTTGCCGGTACCGGCTAACTGTACTCTTTTATTGTTGATTTTTTTATTAGCAATAATATTTCCAGTTACATCAACAACAAATCCCGCGCTTCCGCCATCACGGATTAAACCATTATTTGTTAATTCGCCTATAATTTTTAATATTTTTTCCGGATGAGCATAACCGATTGAGTTTTCAATTGTGTCCACTACAGTAACAGAACCTCGCATTGATACTCCCCAATCAATTCTTAGGATTCCTTTTAAATTTAGCTTGCCATCATAGAGTATATTTGATACTACAGGATATGAACCATTTGTAGGATGCTTTCTACCGACTATATCTATTCCATTAAAAACTAACCCATTATGAATATTTGCACTAGATCCCCTAAGTGTAAGTGCAAATTTTTGTAAATCAAATGAACATTTATTTAAATCAAATCCACTTGTAAACAAAAGAGCGCTGCCTGCAACTATCTGTCCACTTTGGTCTGTTACTTTAAAAGGGGAGTCGAAAATCTTTCCGATTCCAAGAGTTAGAATTTGATTTGAGCTTCCGCTTAATTCTGTTCTGTTATGAACCCATGTTCCATTGTTTGTTACATTGCCTGAAATGTTAAGTGCAAAACCCGCACTTCCGCCATTTCTTACTAATCCATTATTTGTAAAATTGCCAATAACAGTTAGTTTCTTTTCGGGATGAGCATAGCCAGTTGAATTTTCTAGAGTATCAGTAACAACAACAGATCCTTTCAGGCTAACACCCCAGTCAATTCTTAATATCCCTTTCAAATTTATGTTACCATCAAACAATATGTTTACTACAACCGGATAAGTACTATTTGTTGGATTTTTCCTACCTACCAAATCAGCAGTATTTACAACTGTGCCATTATTAACATTTGCACTTGAACCTCTTAAAGTCAACGAAAGATTCTTCATGTCGAATGTACTTTTGTTTAGCTCAAAACCACCGGTAAAGTAAAGCGCGCTGCCGGCAACTATTTGCCCAACCGCGTCTGTAACTTTAAAATTTGAATCAAATATTTTTCCACTACCAAGCGTTAATATTTGATTTGAGCTTCCGCTTAATTCTGTTCTGTTATGAACCCATGTTCCATTGTTTGTTACATTGCCAGTAACAATTAATGCGAAGCCTGAGCTTCCGCCATTATTGATAGTGCCATTATTTGTAACATTACCGTTAACAGTTAATATCTGCTCTGGGAATGCATAACCGGTATTATTCTGTAGTGTAGCCCCGGAATTGATTGTAAGATTTTTACAGGTGCCGTCACCATTCTGAAACCTAACAGTACCAGCTATTACGACATCATTATTAATATTGGGAACAACTCCTCCCACCCAAGTTGCTGTAGAATTCCAGCGACCACCAGTAGTTGTAGATGTAATTGTCTGTGCTGTAATTTTGAAAGTTAATAAGAGAAGTAAACAAATGAAAAGTGTGAACGAGGTTGATTTGTTATTAAACATAATACCTCCTGCATTAGCATATAGTTGTTTTATTTATTCCTTTCTTTACAAATATTATCCAAGTTTAATCTATCGATAGAAATATAATGAACGCTTTAGTGAAACTAAAGTTGTTTTTTTGATGTGATTTAAAAGCTTTTTAAAAAGTGGCTGGCTCAAAAGTCATTGTATAGATGTAGTAGCAAGCTTTAGCCTGCGAATTATTGCTGAAAGTGCAACTTAAAAGTTGCGGCTACTTAAACAAAATAAATGTGTTTGACTGCTGATAAAAGAGTGATTGAGTTGATTAACATTTTTTTATAATAAAAAAAGAGCTAAGGATTATTCACTTAGCTCTATAAATTTAATTTGAGGAGTTGCTTTTTAACATAAAAGACAACCTCATTTGATCAATACTAAATAACTTAAAATGTTACGCCTATAGAGAAGTAATGGACACTTTTCAATCTTCCAAAATCTTGGTATGCATAATCGACCTTAA
Organism: uncultured Melioribacter sp.; assembly: GCA_964631495.1. Taxonomy (GTDB): domain Bacteria; phylum Bacteroidota; class Ignavibacteria; order Ignavibacteriales; family Melioribacteraceae; genus Stygiobacter. Next base: position 45,351 of record CAZVYT010000003.1, read on the forward strand.
CTTTTAGCATTTCCATTATTCTGTAGTTCAAACCAAAGCCTAAGGTTAATCCTTTTTCTGTATCAACTTCGAAAAGTGAGTTGTAACCTCCGCGCAAAAACACAATTTCATTCCATGCTAATTCTGCGCCTGTGTTAATGTACTCGGTGTTATCATTAGGATGAATAGCATCAACGCCAAGTGTTAACCTTGTTGTTGAAGCTTTTATAACATCGGCAGAAATACCAAATCTAAATATCAACGGAAGATCAAACTTGTCTAATTCGATATTAGAATTTATCAAGTTTTCATTACCCGCGCCGGCAGCATAAATTACAGTAACATCTCTTCCGGATATTTGCATCTTAGTACCAAAATTTGAAATGCTTGAGGCAATTCTTAGTTCATTTAATATAGGTATTTTATATAGTGTGCCAATATCTATCGCAAATCCTTGCGAGCTCATATTCCATAAATTTTCGCTGATATATTTTGCATTAAATCCAATAGAAAAATTATCAGTTAAATATTTCGAATAATTGACACCCATAACTAAAGTGCTATATGTAAATAATTCACCAGTTCCTTCAGGGTTAGTTATAGTTCTAACTTTCATATCATCCATAGATAATACAGAGACAAAAGCACCAAGAGTACCTAACCCGGAAATGTTAGTTGCAAATGCGGCAAAATCGTGATTAACATCGGCAAATAATTCTGTATGGTTAAAGAATGCTTCATTTGTAGAAATATTTGCTGTTCCGCTTGGATTCCAATAAATAGAAGTTATATCATCAGCAACAGAAGTAAACGCACCACCCATACCAATTGCACGCGGACCAACATTAAATTTTAGAACTTGCACCGCAGTTGTGCCTGTTTTATTTGTTTGAGCATTGCTATTTATAAAATTAGCGAAAGTGAAAACAAGCACTGTAAATAATAGTATTTTTTTCATATAGTCTCCTTCGCGTGTTATTTAATTATAGCAAACTTGATTAATTTTTCACCAACTTCAGGTGCATCGATATGTGCAAGATAAACGCCATAAGAAACACTAAATCCGTCACGGTTTAATAGATTCCAGAATGTTCTGCCATTATCAAAACCAGATTCATGATTAAGTGTATTTACAAGTTCACCGCTAAGAGTATATATGCGAATTGTACATTTCATAGGAAGATTCTCAAAATAGATTCTTCGTTCTCCTCTATTCTGCCCAGAAAGTTTATTTGCTGGTTCAATCTCATTTGTTCCTACGTATGGATTTGGAACAACATATACATTTTCCAAACGGTTTTTTGCATCTTCATTTTTTATAAAGCCTGCTGTAGTTTGAAGTGTGAAAACATCTGTTTTAGTAAACGGTCGTTTAGTAAATAAGAACAAAACATCCCCTGCACCTGGAACTTTATTGCTTCCATCGGATGAGGCAGAAATTACTAAGCTCCATGCAATCTGTGATCCTAAGCCTCCAGGAGTTCCGGTTTTATAGAATACTATTTCTTCACCAAAAGTCCAGGATGAATCGTTAGATGTAGTAAGCTCTTGCAAATTTGTTACAACATCAACCGGAATACCACTTGTTACATCTTGAACTTTATATTTAACAGGAATGTCAATAAATCCTTTTCCTACAACAAATTTCTTTGCTGTCGAAATTGGTTTATCAGAAAATGTTACAATGTAGTCTGCCGGTTCTGCTCTCGGATTTCCTGCGCTTCTTAAAAAGAATCTATAAGGTAAATTTATTTTCGAAGACCATTTTGATTTTGTCTCATCAAAAGCTAGTGCTGGAAAGTCATTTACTTTTAATAAAAGTCCATCAAATACCGGATTAGAATCTTCACCTTTCAAGGCAGTACTTTGATATATTTTATAATTTTTATAAGTAATGAAATATTCAGTTCCTTCTTTCAATGTACTGTTATTCGTTCTCTTAATAGAACCTTTCTCAAAATTAATTTCGTAATCAGTTTTAGGATAAATTTTTCCCGAAGCATCTGTAACTTTTAGATTCCCATCATTTATCAAGTTCTTTTGAGATAAACTTGTTACCTTGGTTCCATATAAGTAAAAAGGATCTGTAATAGTTTTTTCGTTTGTAATTGAATAATTCTTAGCAACAGTTGCTTTACTTTCTGTATACAGTGTGTCTTTGAAAGTGAGAGTATATTTATCACCTTTTACTTTCAAGTCATTAACAATATTAAAACTCACAGTTCCATTTGCCAAACCGGAAGTATGCAAAATATCTGTACCTTTTAATTCGGGTTTATTATAACCGCCTGCTCTTGGTCCTGGTATTACTTGAACAGTATTATCATCAAAAACCAACTTACCCGTAATTGGATCAACAGAAACTTTTTTAGTTGTTTCAGAAGGAGGAATTCCGAGCGAATCACCATGATCGTAAGCGACTACAGCATAATAATATGTTTGTCCATTTCTAACTTGATTTGTGTCTACAAAAGTGTGAACTAAACCGGAGTTATCTCCCAAGTAATAATTTAATCCTCTTCCTAAATAAGGAACCGGATGATAACCTTTCCAGGAATTTACTAAATCCCATTTTGCACTAAATCCATAAACATCTTTTAATGGTTCGTAAAGAAATTTGCTTCCCTTTCCATCTGTAATGGTTTGAACATCTGCAAAATCCGGACGTGTGCTTCTGTAAATTGCATAACCTTCAAAATCTTTTCCGGTAATTGGATCGACACTATTTTCTGAATTAGAATCCCAGTATAGAGTAACTTTTTTATCTCCTGGAACAGCTGTAACTTTTGGTAAAGAAGGTGGTCTGAAAAATCTGTAGTTTTTATTATAAATATCCTGAACAGTTTCAGCAGTAGTAAGAAGATCATCTAAATCATCGCCAAATAAAAATGCCATTGAAATTCTTTTTGTTTCTCCCGGCGCTAGTTTTATATAGCTCGAACTAAAAATAAAAACTATATCTTGATTCTGTGTTATTTCATTAAAACTTCCCGGTTTAGTTGCATTCCAAATATCTTCATCATAGGCAATTCTAAGGTCAGTTGCCCATTGTGAGCTTTGAAAACTTGTTAAGCCGATTTGATCTGATTCATCTAAATCGGTGTATCCAAAATTTGGTTCACCAGGCTGAAGCGGATCTGGTCTTCCATCATCAAGTTTTTTTCCTAATGTTGGAATTCCATCTTTTTCGCCGGCATCGCCGGTATTAGGTATGCCATCCATTCCTACATCATCAGTATCAGGATTCCAATCACCATCTTCATCAATATTGTTATCTTGTCTTTCATCAATCATACCATCGCCGTCATTATCTATACCGTCATTAGGATTGCCAGGTGATTCAAGAAACTTACAACCTAAATAACCCAATTTTCTTCCGGCGTCACCTTTCATGTCAGGATCCCAAAAGTAAACCATGTTTCTTGCATACAAAGGAATTTTAGTGTCAAACGGAGAAATAAAAAATCCATTATCATCCTTGTTATCGGTACCGCCAACATCAGGATCGCCATAAATACCAAACATTACGCTATCCAAACTTTTATCGCTAACATTTGTAATTGACCAAACAAAGAAAATTGCATTAGAAGCAAGTGAATTACTCCACTGGAATGCTCTTCCGTCAATCTGAACGCCAATACCTTTTTTAGTTTTGTCATTGTTGTAAGGGAAATAGCCAAATTCTTTGTTATCTCTATCATCCATTGCCCAAAATGCTTCTAGATCAGCATTGTTTTCTCCTTGTACCAAATAACCGGGCCAAACATATTGTCCCAGTTTTTCATTGTACCAATCCCGAGGCCAGCTATCTGGTTTTCCATCGCGGTTAGAATCGAATGATGGATTGGATGCAATGAAAGGTTGGTTTGGATCTGCATAACCTGGAATTGGTTGCCATTGCCATTTTAGACCAGTGGCGGGATCAATCTCTCTTAAACCGGCTCTGTCATAATCATTCATTCCGTCAGTAATAATGTGAATTCTTTTTCCGGTGGTATCTACTACTGAAGCTCCTACAATTGGACTAAACTGGAAAATGTATGGTGCGTCTCTCCAAATTAGATTAGTAATTTCTCTAATACCACCTAAACCGGGAGCAATGCCGCCATAGTTTTCAATTTCTACAGCAACATTATTTCCATTCATAAAGAATGATTTTCTATCAGCGTCTCCAACAGATTTTTTTAGAGAGTTTTTTACTGAGTATTTATCCAATGAAGGATTTTGATTACCAAGACTATACTTTGCGTTGGTTATTTTTTCTTTAAGAAAATCTTTAACAGTTTGATGCTCGATTTGTCTTCTTTGTTTTACTTCTTCTTTTTGAGCATGAGTATAACCAGCAGTAAGTATAAGGAAGCAAATAAAAATGTTTAGATATATTATTTTCTTTTTCAACATTGGTTTCTCCGTAAATTTCATTAGAACTCAAAAGTTACACCGACTCTTACTTCTCTAGGAGCCGAATAATAGTTTGGTCTGTTAAAATATTCCGTTGCAGATTTTATACCTGGATACTTTTGTGAGATTGCGTTTGTAGCTTGCGGTCCGCCTTTAGATTCTTCAAGAGAATAAATTGCCCTTCCGGTATCATCATATACAAAACGTTCGTTTTGAGTATCGAACAAATTAAATACTTTTAAGAAGAGCGTAACTTTTGTATTATCAATAAAACTGAATGATTTATCAAACAACAAATCTGCGTTTGTGTAAAATGGTTTTCTTGCACTGTTTGCTCTTAAATAAATTTGCTGTTCGTATAGTCGTGGCGAGTAAGGTAGTCCGG
>CAZVYT010000003.1:50125-68773 GCA_964631495.1 uncultured Melioribacter sp.
AACTTAATGAAGCTGTTAAAGTAAGATTCCAGCTTTTGCCATCGCCAAAAGAAACAACTCCATTTAGAGTATGTGCCTGATCCCAATCAAGCGGTACTGGAATTTTTTCACTTTGCCTTCCAGATTGCAAATCGATGAAGAAAGCATCGGCGCTTGTTTCATTTCCTTCAGCAACTTGGAAAGTATAATCTAAAGAAGCATTGAATAAATCATTTGCAGATTTTCTTTTTGTTAAAGAGAATGTTATACCTTTAATATTTCCATAATCTTTGTTAACATACTTTTGATAGATTGAATTGCTGCTAATTCTTATTTGTTGAATTGCCAACAGATCGCGCACATCTTTATAAAAACCAGTTATGTTAAATGCAACATCGTCGGTCATCTGTTGCTGTAGACCAACTTCGTAAGTAACAGTTTTTTCTGGATTCAAGTTTGCGTTGCCATAAACCGGTGTGGCTGCAATACTTTCAAATTCTGGATTTGTATATAAAAATCTAAACGGAGGCAGCTGGTAAAAGTGTCCATAAGAAAAATGAATAATTCCTTTATCTGTAATTGGGAAGGAAATTCCCAATCTTGGACTAATAGTAAATTTAGTTTCGGCTTTGGTTAAATTTTCTGTTGGTTTAAAAGGATCTGGTGCGTAAACAGAATTTGCGTCAAAATAATCAAATCTCAATCCGGCGTTCAGTATCATACTTTCAAATTCCATTTTATCTTGAACGTAACCGGAATATTGCCTTGGCGAACGACTATAAATATCAATAGAACCTTTTTGATTTATAGGACTTGGAATTGTAGGAACAAGATAGTTGTTTCTATTTCTAAGAATTTCGAAAAAAACGAAATCCATTATATCCCATTTGCTCTTCAATCCAAATTTTAATTCATGCTGCATACTTAACTGACTAGTTAAATCAAATCTTATTTCAGTAGAATAAGACCGCTGATAAAAATGCTGAGGCTGAGTGCCACCGGAAACAAATGTATAACTGCTGTAACTATTTGCTTTGTCTTCAGGTTGATAGCGTGGATCAGCTTGTAATCCTTCTAAACTCATTGATGGATTAAAGGACACTGCACTACCGGATGCATCAAGTAATGGATATAGGTAACGCTTAAAATCATATACATTGTAAGAACCTTTTAAAGAATAAAAAGTTGAGTTGCTAATTGCATGACGATATTCTAATGAATTTATCAATCCCCATTGAAATCTGTTGTAATTTGCATCTGGATTGTATTTATAGTCGTGAGAATATGATTGGTAATCTGAATTAGAATAAACAAAGTCGTAGTTAATCTTAATATTTGCAATTGGTTTATAAGTGATTTTACCTGTAAGATTCAAATCTTTACTTGGATTCATAGAAACAATTTGTTTATCTCCGGTTTGAGAAAGTATTAATACGTTTGCCAGTACCGGATCACGAGAAAGCGAATCGAAAACAGTGTGTTGCCTAATTCCGTACAAATATCCTTTGTCATAGTTATAACGACCGGAAAGAAAGAAAGTAAAATTATCTTCTAAGAGAGGAATTGGTCCGCCAAAAGTTCCTTCAAAAACTTGATTATTGATTGGGTCAATTTTTTCTATATTGAAGAACTTATCTTTTGCTTTACTTAAAAAATCTCCGGTATAATAAGTTAAAGTTCCATTGTATTTGGAACCGCCCTCTTTAGTAACTGTGTTAACAACGCCGCTAAGTGCATTTCCATACTCTGCATTAAAAGTACCGCTAACAACAGATAACTCTTGTACTGCGTTGGTAGAAATTTGTACAGTTCTACCAAAATCATAAGGATTGATTGCAGATACACCATTTACATTGTATGCTATTTCGGTTGATCTACCACCTCGTATATGAAGCTCTCCACTTGAACCTTTTGTTATACCTGCTTGAAGAGAAAGGATTTGACTTATGCTTTCGACAGGTAGTGATTTAATTTGCGAATCATCTATTGATGTCTGAGAAGAAGTTAAATCTTTTCTTATAAGAGGCTTCTGTGCTTCAATTACAATAGTACCAAGATTGATAGCTTCTGAAGAAAGTTGAATATCAATTCTTGTAGTAAAATCACTGGAAACCTGAACATTTTTTACAATCTTTTTTTGATAGCCGACACCACTAAAATGTAAAGTATAAACTCCGGGAACAACATTGTTAATAGTATAAAAACCTTCTATGTTGGTTGCGGCGCCTGAAGTTGTACCTTCAATCATTACCGTTATACCAATTAAACCTTCATTGTTTTCCTGGTCGGTAACTTTTCCGGCAATTTTGCCCGTTCCGGAAGCTAAAATCTGATTTGTAATAAAGTATAGAATAAGCAAACACTTTAGAGAAAGAAAAAGTTTTTTCATCATCACCTCTAAAACGAAATTGTAGGTATTAATCTCTTAGAATTACACGGTTATTAATAAAAAGAAAGGGCTATCAGGCTTTCAATTTCATTCAACCGAAATCCTGATAACCCTTAAAAACATTTGAACAATTACTTCATCAATTGCATTTTCTTTGAAACAGAGTGATTTCCGGTTGTCAGTTTGTAAATGTAAATTCCGCTTGCTAGATCTATTGCATTGAACTTAACATTGTAAACACCGGCATTCATAAACTCTTTGTTGATTAAAGTTGCAACCTCTCTGCCTAGAACATCATAGATTTTTAGATCTACATTAGAAGCTACTGTTATTCCAAATCTAATTTGTGTTGAAGGGTTAAATGGATTTGGATAATTCTGCTCTACGTAAAATTCTGTTGGAATGTTGCTGGTAATTTTTTCAACAGAAACTTTTGTATACTTTGTATCAAGTACAATTAGAGGCATTGGTTTATCAGTAGCATTGCCTCTTGAATAACCTTGAGTATAAAGCACTTCATCATCCTTATCGCCATCAACATTTGCAACAACAATAACATCCATATCACCGCGATCTGTCCAATATGCAGAATCAATTACCGCACCTGTATAACTAGCGGCTTTTGTAATGTCTCCGGTTTGATATTCTAATCTAAATATCGGTACTTTTCTAGAATTGTTTACATCATCTCTTGCACCAAATACAAAATCTAATTTGCCATCGTTATCAAGATCACCAAAAGAAGAGCCGTTCAAGCGTACTGCACCCATTGGTTCAAAGTCAATTAATTCACTAGCTTTCAAAGAATCACCAGCTTGTTGAAGCAACCATACTTTTGCACCGGCTCCTTTGGTATTAGTAAACCAATCGGCCATTAATATTTCTTTTTTTCCATCTTTGTCTATATCAACAACTTGTGTCCCTTTGAATGAACCAATTGTATTTAATGTTTTTTGTAATCTTCCAAATTTCCAAACACCGCCTTCAAATTTAACACTAGAAATAAAACCGCTGCCATCAAAAGCATAGATATAATTATCAAGTACTGCTATATCAAATTTCTGTGCATTATTGGCTTTAATTTCTGGAATTGATGCACCATTAAATTCAACAGTCCATTTTTCTTTACCGCCGCCGAGATCGGGAATAACATCAACAGAAATTACACCCATATGCATAGATGTTAAATTAGTAGCTGCTGGACTGCGATCATTAAAAATAATTTCATCTTTGCCATCTTTGTCTGGATCGGCAATAATAAAACGTGTTGGACGAATATTGTTTCCGACACCAGGCATTATGTTAGTCATAGCATTTGGCATAAAACCGCCAAGACCATCTGCAACACCCATGTTATCGCTCTTGTCGCCAGGATATTCATATACTAAAATTCTGGCAGCATCTATATATATACCGCCAACAAGTGCATTAACAATGCCCCAGTAAAGTTCAGGTTTTCCATCTTTATCTGTGTCTCCCCAAGCTAATGCAGGCCAAGTATTTTGTGCTGTAATTGGAGCTGTAGCAGACCATACAGAATCCCATTTAGCAGTATTTGGGTTCAATTCAAATTTGTAAATTCTTGGAATTAATTCATAAGCACCATCTACCATGTTTGTATTAATTGCATAAATTTCTGGTCTGCCATCTTTGTCAAAATCTACACCCGCAACAACCGCCCCAAATCCTCTTTCCTTCTTAGAAGGTTCCTTAATTTCTGCTGTTCTGGTGAATAATTGTGCTTGTATGTTGCCCACATACAAAAATGTTAAAAACAAGAAAAAGTAAGTTACTTTTTTCATGCAGCTCCTCCTTTATGTAATTGATTTATTAAGATTTGGTGTAAATAATTTTTCAGGTCTGTATTTAACAATTAATTTTGATAAAGTAAACTATTACTTCATTTTTATTGCGCAACAAATACAAGTGAAGTTACTTTTTAAGGCGAATGGTATCACTACCCTTTTGGGTAGTTGTTCTTAAAAAAGAAAAAACGATATAAAAAAGGCTGGCGCAAAAGAATTATTGTAAATGTAGCCGCAAGCTCTAGTTAGCGTTTTGTAGTTTGCATCGCAACTAAAAAGTTGCGCCATACCAATAAATGTACTTTTGAAACAGCCCTTGAATTAATTTTTACTTCAGGAGTAACATTTTTTTTGTTTGAACAAAATCATTTGCTTCAATTCTGTAATAGTAAACACCGCTCGCAAAATTCTTTGGTTTAAAATCTAATTTATGTTTGCCCGCTCCTTTTTTACCATTAAATAAACTGGCTACTTCTTTTCCGGTAATATCATACACATTTAATCTAACATTTGATTGCTTTGCTAAAGTAAAACTAATTGAAGTTGATGGATTAAAAGGATTTGGATAATTCTGTTCTAAAGAATAATTGTTGGGTAAAGAAAGATCATTCACAGAAACGCTGCCTGTAACTTTTCCTCTGAAAGCTCCTCTTCCATGTGTTGCAGCTATTATTGTCCCATCACTAATTCTACCAGTAATAGCTTCAACAACAACATTTCCTATCAATGTAGGAGCTTCTAATGACCAAACTGTTTTCATACCTTCTAATTTTTCAGTAGAATAAACTCCAGTACTTGTTGCTAATAAATATAATTTGCTATTACTGTATGGAAGAATTAATGCTGATCTAATAGATGGACCTTCATTGGCAGATCCTCCTTGCAGATTGCCTTCAATAGCTGTCCATGTAGTACCTCCATCCATAGTATGAAAAAGACCAATAATACCATAATTTGAAAAACAAGCAATAATTTCGTTTGCATCGGATGGATTTACAGCGATTGAGCTTACATATGAACCTGCCGTAACTTCTGGTAATTTGGGACTGATATCTTGTGCAGATGTTGATGTTTTTGAATTTGTAACTTTAAGAATAATTGGGTTTCCGGTATTAGAATATGCGCCAAGATAAACTATGTGAGAAGGAATTTTTGAAACACTTACTGTTGAAAAAACATAATCTTGCGGCAACCCAAGATTTAAACCAGTCCATCCTTGTTCTAACGAAGGCTGATTGTAATCCGGAAGATTGCCAAGTTCACTATTTCTCCAAAGGGTATTTCCGGCAATGTAATACATGTAATTTTCATCAGAAGGATCTACTACAAATGGATTAATAAATAATTGCCCGGTTGCACCTTTTGGCTTAATACTGCTCCATTTAGTGTTATCCGGATTGCCAGAATTATCATAATGTAACCTTGTAACATCACCATTTTGCGTTGAAACATAAGCGAAATTGGAACCCAAATAGCAGTAAGATCCATCACCAGTACTAACATCTTTATGAGCGGAAGAATTTGTTCCGTCAAATCTAAAATACGGCGTACCATTATCCTGGGTGCCTCCTAAAATTCTTGTATCGTTTGCAGTAGGTCTAATTGCAATTGCATAATATTGAGTTACATTATAGGTATTATCTCTATTCTCCCATGGAAATAGATCGTTGTAATTTACCGTTGAAGCTTGAGAAGTAAAACTTAATCCTCCATCATGTACTGCCCAAAGTTGATCTGGATTTTTAGGATCAAAAGTAAAACCGTGAACATCTGGGTGTAAAGCTGGATGACTACTGTTATTATTTTCTATTGTATAACCGCCAATCCAGTTGAGTTTTTTATTTTCAATTTTTGTGGCAAATCCATCTAATGTTCTATATACATTAGTTAATCCAAAATAAACAATTTTTTCATTTGCTGGATGAACCGCAATTGCCATATTGTAATTACCCTGACTGCTAAGATTTCCATTTGATTCAGTACTAAAAACTTGAATCTTCTCGCTTAAGTCTTCAATTTGCTCAGTTGATAAATCAACCCTTAACATTCTTATATCATCTGCTTGAGTGTTCTGAAATTTAGCTCCAGTATTAAAAAGAGCGTAAGCTAAATTTGGTTTTGATGTTGCAAATGCTAAGACAGCTCTATCATGTTGTTCTGGATAACTTGGGCTGTTCAATTCTTTCCAGGTAATGCCATCATTAGTAGAATAATATAGAATTGGTTTTGCTTTTTGTGATTGTGTAGGAGATTTCTGTGAAAGATAAGCAAGAATAGTTCCGTTAATATTGATTTTTACATCTGTATTCTCATGTTCGTTTAGGTTGCCAAGAACAAACGAAAATGTATTACCGCCATCATTTGATCTTGCAATTACACCACTGTTTGTTGCGACAAATAATGATCCGGTTTTAGGATTAATTGCAATTGAATGGGTGAAGGCAAATATACCGCTCCACTCAATAATGTTAGTGGGTTTAGTATTTTGTAATATCTTCCAAGTTTCTCCATTATCTGTTGATTTGTATATCCCACCGCCAAAAAACCTAGAAGAGCCAATTCTATCGCCTGCGGAGTTTCCGCTTAACTCACCGGAAGAATAATACCATGTATTTGTAAATCCATCTCTTGGATCTTGCGCTATCGAAACAACACTTTGTATTTCACTAGGCGCAGTCTTTAACTTCCATGTGGTTCCCTTATCGGTTGTTTTCCATATTCCTCCGCTAACACTACCTGCAATAACGATATTGGAATTTTTAACATCGATAGCTATTGATCTTGTTCTTCCTCCAAGATCTACCGGTCCAGCTTCTTTCCAATCTACTGAAAATGATTTATTTGCTTTAAACAAATTATTTGTGGTGGGTAATTTTTAAGAATAAACTAATTCAATTTCTCGCATATTCTGCGGAATTGCGTTTAACTTTGGATCCCTTAACATTGTAAAGAAATATTCATTCCTCATTTTTTTACCTTCAACACCAACTTTTGGGCTTCCAGAAGATCTAACTCTTTCCTTTTTTTGTTCTTTGTTGAAAGTGAAATTTGGTAAAAGTGTAAATGCTATAATAACTGCTGTCATTATTATAGAAATTAGAAATACTTTTTTCATAACGCCTTTCATTTATTTTATTTGATAATTCTGATTATTTCAAATTTGTTTGGTGGAGTTAGATTCATCCCGCCATGGTTTAGTTTTAACAAAACATTAAGTTCCGAACCTACTTGGGCACTTTCTAAATCTTTTTGAGCATTAATTAAAAATACATCAGCAGTAATAACAGAATTTACTGCAATTGGTGATGTATTCACTCCATATCCATTTACTTTTGTTAATTTAATTTCTGCAAATGCATTTTTCGTTTTATCATATTTCGCCAGAATTACAATAGCATCTATAGTTCCTGGAGCTAAAGGTTCTCCAACTATTTTTTGTGAATTGTATGTTGAACAACCCAGAGATACTATAGTAATTGAGAAAGCAATAGTCATTAAAATTTTTAGTTTTTTCATTTTACCTCGATAAGAAAGGTGTTATTTATTTGCAAAAGATGTCTTGTCTTAAAATAACTTTTAGATAGACTAAATCAAAATGTTTTATAAATCTAATTATTCAATTTTCTATGCAGACCAAGCGAATTACAGATATCAAAGTGAAGATCATCCACCAGAATTTTTGCTGAAGTTTTACAAGTATCTAATAAAATGAATTGTTTCTAAATGAATCTTTTAAATAACACAATTGTTTGTGTCTATCTTAAGATAGTAAGCTTTTGTATTTGCTCTGTTTTTTCGCCACCCTTTTGCGAAATTATTTTGTAAATATAAACACCATTACCACACAAATCTCCATCCTCATCTCTTCCATCCCAGAAAATTCTATTGAAGTCATATCTTAACTCACCTGAGCCTAATTTAATTTCTTTTATTTTTCTTCCGGCAATTGTATAGATCAGAATTCTTAATTCATCTGGAAGTTGAGTAAGCTTAAAAGTAAAGTATGTATCATCTTTAAATGGGTTTGGATAGTTAAAAACATTCAGAAGTTGTAATCCATTCTGAACGGTAAATTTTCTTACTATTCCGGTAGAATCAATAATTTGATCTGTTGCATTTTTACCAACAACTTTTAATGTGTAGTTCCCATCGGCAAGAGTTGGTAAATAGTTTACAACCATTTTAGGATTTGCCGAAGAATAATTGTAGTTCAAGATATTGGTGTTGTTTGCAAAATAGATACGTTTATTGTTCAAATACAACAAGACTTTGTTCGTATCTGTTATCGGGATAAGAGATTCATCATTGAGTTCAATCTTAATATTTGGCTTTGAAGAAATAAAATCACCGTTGATAATATCGTTTCCATCAATTGTAAGTTTTAGAGATGCTGGTTTATTATTCTGTTTAACAAAAAATGGAACGGAATAAAAATTATTGTCTTTATATAATTCTGTAATGACATTATCAGCATCAATACTAATCTGGAATTGATTACTGCCGGTAATTTTATCGGTTGTGTATGAAAGAGTAAAATCTTTTTTCTTCTCCGTCTGAATTGAATCAACAACTTCTTCAAACAGCTTTACTTTGGTGTTGTCTTTTTTTACTAATTCAACTCTAACTTTGAAATTAGAAGCTGTGGATTCACCTACATTATAAACTGCAAAATTTAGATTTACTTTTTCACCTTGCTCAAGTGAATCTTTAGAAACTGAAACGACTTGGTAATTTGTGCCAAGCTCTGGCGTGCCGATATAATCAATATCTAATTTCTTAAGTAATCCAACTCCTTTATTAGTTTCGTCTACTATTCTAACTATAAATTGGCAATACGGATGCTTAATTGATTTTAGATCCAAATTACCGTTATTTATAAGTTCATTAAAAACTGTATCTCCTTTTGAACTTGTATTTAAATAACCAATTGTTGTAATAAACAATTTTAAATTTGGATTATCCTCTCCGGTTATTGAAATATTTTTCCACTTAGCAACAGGTCCCAATTTATCTGTTGATAATTCCCCATCGGAATTTATTTTTGTAAAATTTTGGTTTATTGATTTTAAAACATTTCTGAATTGTGTAGAATTATTATTAACAGCATCTCCGGAAATACCCAAAGCAATAATTTTTCCATTTGGTATAGATTTTACAAAAGTCTCAAATGCATTATGATTAGCTGGTTGATTGAACAATTCGTACCATTTTGAGTTTTCTAATTCTAGTGTTAAAGGATTGAAAACACAAATTCCAATACCCATAAAAAAAGTATTTTCTAATAAATTCTTGCCATTAAAAGAAATAATACATGTGTGACCAGCAAACTGACCTGCACTAATTACACCTATATTTACACTATCGGTTTTAAAAGTAAGCGAACTATTCATTTGTGCTAACTTTTTCAAACTTAAGGCATTAAAGCTCACAGAATCATTTACCGACAATTTTGCGGTGCTTTTGCTACTATAAGATTTTGGTTGTCCCCACAGAGTGTCTTGTGTAAAAACTCCCAATTTAACCCAAAGCCGCTCATTATTTTGTTTATTCAAACTTACTTTTGTAAAAAAGTTATCGGGAATGATTTCTTGATGAACGTATTTCGTAAAGGCACTTAGGCTACTGCTTTTTAAAAAGATTCTTGCTGAATTGCTTAACTTCTTTTGCGGGGATAATAGTGTTATCGATTGCACATTACTATTTAGATTTGCTGTAATGAGCAAATCACGAATTTGATTTGAAGAAACAAAAAATGTTGAGGTTACATTGTTATCATTCTCACTTATTTCTGCTATTTCATTTTTTGTATCTAGTTCAATCTTTAGAGTATGAAGACCCGGTAAATTTTTAACTCCAAACTTTACAAGTAACGAATCGGATCTATTGGGCAAATTTTTAATAATTAGTTTTTCCGAAACAGTTTTTTGTTCAAAAGTATGAAGCACTTTTAATGAATACTTTGAGCTATTGCTTAATCCATAATTATTAATTAGAATTTTACAAACAACCGAATCTTGTGAATCATTTATTTCATTAATTCCGGCAATAATTATATCTGTGTTACTAATGGTAAGATTTGGTTTATCCGGAATTTTTAATTCTAATGCCGGGTCTCCTATAAGTGTATTTGAATAGCTAAATAGTTTTGAAGTTTCGGAATTGCCGATCAATGAAAACATTTTCGACTTTGTAAGCCAATGAATCTGCCCTATGCTTCTTACTTTATCTTTTACAAACGATTCAAACAAAAGATTAGGAGCAGTATATGCAATAGAAGTAAAACCGAGAGCAGCATTTCCAATATAACCCAACGCCTGACCATCTTTGGAAAGTAAAAATCTTTCACCAAAACAAACTATATCTGGCTCGGCAAATTTATTTGTCGAGCATCCAAAATCCGATACAAAGTAATAACGATTTGAAGAGTTCTTTAATTGAGATACATCACTAATACTATTATCCCACGTAGCCGTTCCGGAATGACCTAGGTATGAAATAAATACTGCTCCTTTTGAAATGGAATTATTCACATATTCTTGAGAGTAGTTACCAAAATCGTTTCCTTTAGCTTTATAAAAATGATCATAAAAGCCCGAAAGTGGGGCTGGTTCAATATGCTGATCAATTACTTTTTGCTGAACATTACGAAGATTGTCAAGATCCGATTGCGAGCCGCTTCCACCGGAAAAGAATAAAAACCTTTTATTCCATTCATCATAATTTTGGTTAAGTTCACTATTTACTTTTGTTGCATATAAATCTAGTTCATGATCATGGTTAATTGGAATTCTTCCTACAAACATTTGTGGAATAAATGATGAAGAAGAATCATTGATTACATACCAGTTATCGCTGACCGGAAATCCATACGATGGAACGTAATTTTCGCCAACTCTTACACCTGCTTGTTTTTTTCGAATTCCCTTATAGTCATAATTAGCATCACCTATTAGTGTTAAATATGAAGGTATTGGTTTGGGAGAATTACTAATTAAATACTTTACAAAATCTTTAATAGACTCGGGGGTTGGATATCCATAACCAAACTCATCATAAATATCATTCACAAAGTATAAAGACGGTTTTAGCTTTAGTTTATTCGAGATGATCTTCAAATAATTTTGAACAGAGTTGGAGAATTTTCTATTTGTTAATGCAACATAATCAGTTGCCGCGAGTTTCGATCTAACATTTAGAAATATCTTCTTATTAATAGTTTCCGGAATTAGAAGTTTTTGTTTTGCAGCAATAGAATATTCATATCCGCTTCCTACAGTATCACTAAAAACTAAATTTTTACTAACAATTTTATAATCAGATATTTTTAAGAGTGTTGGCTTTGTTCGATATATTGAATACTCATTATTAGAAGCGTTAGATATTTTGATAACTCGAATCTTTGGCTGCAGTTCTGCTCTATAAGCAAATATTAGAGAATCTTTATTGAGTTCTAATTTTCTAGGATATTCAATTTCCAGCCAATCTAATAAACATGCACCGGAAGTTGATCCGTTGTTTTCTTTGTAAGTTAAATTAAATGTATTAGTGCCATTTTTAAGTAAAGAAGTTGATGCTCCTTGTAATAATACTCGTCCGAATCTATCAAGATAAGTTGAATCAAGTTTGGTACTATTTAAACTAAATTTTACAAAATGAGGTTTTACAGATACATTCGATCCAAAGCTGATTACTTTTGCATAAAAGGAAGTAGTTTTGTTACTAACTAAATTAGAAACTTGAAAATTTTGTAAAATTGAAGGACTCCAAGTTGCAAGCCATCTCCAGTACCAAGATTTTGAGGTTTCCCAATAAGGAAGTTGATTTCTTACTTGAGATTCACTGAAACTGTAATGTAATGCATCCAATGGATTTTCTTCTAGATGTATAAACTCGTCATAATAATCCAAAGTGTCGATAATACTAACTGCAGCCGGATAATTCTTTGGAACTCTTAAGCCATTCTTATTATTCCAAGTTAAGAAATAATATGTTGTATCTGTGTATCTATTCATCAGATCATAATATTCTTCATTATTCTTATTAATAATTCTTGGAGATAATTTTGCATAGTTTTTTGTTCCGAAAAACTCTAGGTAATCTTCTTGATTGAATGAAAGATCATCTTCTCCATAAACAATTATTGGCAGCTCGGCACCCGACTTGTAAAGTTGAAAAGTCTTTGGATTAATCGAAGCAATATTAAATCCGGCTTTTTCAATTTCATTCATCCCAATTTTAAATAATCCGTCTCTTGCAACTCCAATTTTTATGAAATCGGCAGAATAATTAATCCAGCTATCATTTGAATTTGAAATAGAGCTAGATGCATCCTTAATACGAAACTGCTCGGCATTATCAGAATTAGCAATCAGTTTTGAAAACACTTCATCAAATGCAGAATTAATTACAATCGGTGAATTTTGATTTACTGTAGTTCCTTGCTGCATCTCAACCTGAATTTCAACATCCCTATATTCATATATTTTGTTTATGCTTGGATCATACTCAACTGTATTTATTCTTACATTGGCTAAATAAAAATCTCTTACTCTTTCAAAACCAACAACCTCTAAAAGCTGAAATGGTTTCCATAAAGATTTATTTGTGACGGTACTTGGATGCGAAACAATAGTGGTATCGTTTACTAAAATAGAATTATTATTTAGAGTTGGAGTAGCATTAATTTCAATTCTATTGTAAGAGATTGCTTTAATTGATGGCTTTGTGTCATTTGGAATCGCAATGTAAATCTCTTTAACCGGCAATTTGAAACTACCAGGCTTAGAGTCATCTGATGCATAATAATAATCTATAGTAAGTTTAGAGTTTTCGGTAAATATATTTTTATTATACTTATCATTCATTAATTGCAATATAAACTTGTTCCCTTCAGTTGAAATAATCTTTTGAGCGAATGAATTGTACAAAGAAAAAAGGAAGAGTATAAGGAACAGTTTTCGTTTACTTTCTATCATTTTTACTCGATTTTATGTGATCTTTTAGAACAAGATAAATAAAATGCGGAACACCTAATATGTACCTTTTCCACAATCTTCGGGGATCACATATTAACCTATACAACCATTCAAAACCATATTTCCTTAATAATTTTGGCGCTCTTTTTTCAGTTCCAGAAATAAATTCAATTCCGCTGCCTACAGAAATAATTAAAGGAACATCAATTTTTCCTTTATTGTCCATAATCCAATATTCTTGATTTGGAGTACCAAGACCTACAAATAGAATATCAGGGCTAAGTTTATTTATCTTTTCTATTACAATCTT
Source organism: uncultured Melioribacter sp. (assembly GCA_964631495.1). Classification (GTDB taxonomy): domain Bacteria; phylum Bacteroidota; class Ignavibacteria; order Ignavibacteriales; family Melioribacteraceae; genus Stygiobacter. Next base: position 63,584 of record CAZVYT010000003.1, read on the forward strand.
AGACTTTGTTATGTCTCCAGACTCATATCCTGAGACACACAAACTTGGAAATTTATTATTTATACTTGATTCAATTTTAGTTTTGGCTTCGTAACTACCACCATAAAAATATACTTTTTTATTCTGATTTTGCGCGTATTCTAATATATGCCAATAAAGATCTGTCCCAGTAATTCTGAATATGTTTTTATAACCCATCAGTTTTAGTGCATAATAAATAGCAATACCATCTAAGAATAAAAAGGAATACTCAGCAAGTGATTTTTTTAACAGTTCATTTTTACTTGCTTCAAGTAAAATATATGCATTTACATTATGCACAGATATTTTTTCATTAGAACTTATTTTATTTTCAATAAGCTTAATAATATCTGAGTATTCCCCGTTTGTAATGGTCAGTCCAAAAAGTTTCATGTCGTTTTATAGTTATCATAAAATTGTTGGATACTTGGTATAAGATCGTAAATTGTTATCTTTTGCATTGAATCAGTGCTAAACCGAATTCCCTTTTGATAATTAACAAGTACTGATTTGGGATCTGAAATAGAAAAAAGCCCTAAAAAATTTGTATTATAAGAATCCGCGATATGCAAAGGAAAAGAATCAACTCCAATAAATATTTTGGATTCTATCAAAAGTTCAACTAACTCAGATAGCTTATGTGCTTTAATAATTTGTGGACTTTCCTTATATCTTTGTTTTAATAATTCAATTTCAATCCCGTTCCCAAGTAACACAATTTTATCGTCATACATTTCTTCCAAATAACCAATTAAATCTTCCAAACATTTAAGCGATAAACTTTTCTTTTCATTACGTGAATTAAAATGAATGACAATAATATTTTTATTATTGTGTTTTTTTACATCTATGCGATATTTCTCAATTTCACTATAAAACAGACCTGCAGATTCTAAAAGGATTCTGATTCTTTCCATAAAATTCATATCAGGTTCCCAATATCTAACTTTATTAAGATCTTGATTTGAAACAACTTTATTTACCGAAGAATGCCATTCTGTATTATTAGCTAAAAGCTTATAACCATATTTCTTTTTGCTTTTTGCCATCAGCAGAATTATTGAATTTACCTTGCCAGGGAAAAATGAGAATGCATAATCATATTTGTTTTTTCTTAGCTCAAATAAGATTAATATTATTTGTAAAATACTTTTGTTTTTCAAATAATATATTTTTTCAGAATCTAGCTTTTCTTCTAAGATTTTCGATTCCGACTTTAAGCAAAGATGTACTTGCCCCCCTATACTTTTACGAATATACTGTATTGATGATAGAGAAATGAAACTATCTCCAATGGCATTAGTAGAAATTACAAGAGTTCTCATTCTGTCTTATTTTATAAATGTAATGAAATCAAGTAGTCAATCTTTTCTATTATTCTTTCATCATCTATTCCTATCAAACAATATCTTTTCAAATAATGGCAGTCCCAATAACAATTGAAACAATCCATTTTATTATAAAAATAGAATTGATTAATTCTTTTATATGGGGAAGGGAAAAACCTTCCATACATCCCACCACCAATAATTGCTATTAGCATTTTTTTATATTTTATAGCTATATGTGTAATTCCCGAATCATTACCAATATAAAATAGGCAATTATTAATAAGTTGTGGTATTTCTCGCATATGAAGCATGCCACACAAGTTTATTATATTATCACCTTGAAATATGTCTAAATCTTTCATTTGTTTTTTACTACCGAGTATTACCACACAAGAGCTTTGAGCAATATGTTTAGCTAACTTTAAATACCGGTCGAGTGAAATTCCCCTTTCGAAATCATTGCTCAAAGGAGCAATAACTACATATTTTTGGGGTAAATTATTAAGTGCTGTAAAAATTTTAGGTTTATTTATTTCTTGAAAATATTTAATTATGCCCAATTCATTCAAAAGATCATCTAATTTTGAATATTCATTTATAACACTTTTTGAGAATATCTTATCGTAATGAGAATTTAATATTTTCAAGAAAGGATTGAATAAATATTTGCTTTTATCATGCAAAGTGATCATACTTCTTGCGACTAAAAGAGTAATCTCATCATTTACAAAGCCTCTTTCAGGAGATAAATTAATAGAATATGTAAATCCTTCGGCTTGTAAACTCTTTATAAAATTAATTCGATATGCAAAATTGAATCTGTATTTGCCAAGATCCACCCCGATAATCTTGATTTTGTCATTTAATGAACTAATGTAATCAACATAATCGTTACGTACAACATAATATACTTCTGAATATTTTCCACTTTGAATTAGAGACCATATAAAATCCAGACATAGAGTAACATCTCCCAAAAATAAAGTATTAATTAATACTATTTTATTTGCCGTTTTTTTCGGCTGCCCAACTTTTGATTTTATAAGTAAATAAAGAATAAAAGATGTAATGTTTTTGCTATAGTTATATAGATAAAAAAACATTTTTCGAAGAATTCTGATTACAATATTTTTTTTTCTATAAACCACTTATTTTCCTGAACTTAATCAATGGTAAAGAATAAAATAAATTACATTTTCTCATAAACTTAATTATTAATCCAAAAGGACCGCTAAACAAGACATACCTTATATTATTAATTCCAATGTTACCATAGAATAAAGAAGTTAAAAATGCCCGTAAAGCTTTGGCCATTTCGTTGTTATAATAATAAATACAACCTAATAAATGGAAATACTCATTATTATGAAGACCTGACTTTGTTTTATTAAGATATTTTAGAGAAATCTCTTTTGTTCTCTCGTAAACTGATTTCAAATTGCAATGACTAATTGAAGCAGGATTAATTCTCCATGAATATAAGTATTCATCAATATTTCCAAAATTTACTTTATCAGCTATTCTTAAAAGATATTCATAGTCATAGCTAGGAAAATATCGAGGGTCATAAAAACCATACACATCAAATATTTTTTTCTTAAAAAGTATAGTTGGATGGAATAAAGAATAATTCTTATATATTAGTTTGTTTTTAATATCAATATCACTCACAGGGTTACATCTTACATCAATTTTTTCACCCTTAACATTTATTAATTGGTACCAACTACCACATACATCTAAGGCATTAGCTATTGAATATTCTAAGAGTCTTTGAATTCTATTTTTAGACGATACATCATCATGATCCATAATTAGAATATACTCCCCTCTTGCTAATCTAAAACCAACATTATAGGTTTCTGCAGGACCCTTATTTTCCTGGTAATAATATTTTATTCTTTTGTCGTTAAACAAGCTTATAATGTTTGAAGTAGTATCAGATGAACCATCATCCACAATAATTAATTCTAAATTGCAATGGGTTTGCTCTAATATGCTTTGGATTGCAATTTTAATATACTTTTCACCATTAAATGTTGGCATTACTACAGAGACAAAATCATCACTTTTCATAATAACTCTTCATAAACTTTACTATACTGTTCTGCAGTTATCCTTGCGGTATAATTCCGAATAGTCAAAAAAGCATTGCTTCTGATCTGTTCAGCATTAGCATTTATAATACACTTAGCATATTCATCAATTGCAGTAAGCTTTATTAAATATCCATTATGCATATGATTTATTATCTCTTTATTTCCCCCTTCGTCTGAAGCAACGACACATAATCCTGAAGCCATAGCCTCTAGTATTACAAGATCAAATACAACCTTTTCGGCAGTGTGTAAAAAGATATCGCATGCTTTCATTAGACCTATTATTTCTTCATGATTCATTCTATCAATAAAGAAAACATTATTCTCTATATAATTCGTTTTTGTCATTTCCATTAACCTTTTTGTTTCAACTCCCCGGCCAACATTAATAAACAATACCTTCTTTTTATATATATGAACTAGTTCCTTAATTACATTTAATGCAATGTCCAATCTTTTATTTCTTTCATGACTGGCAACACTTAGTATAACAAGATCATACTTTTCTGATGTTTTTGTAATATCACTAATATTTTTTTTAACAACATTATTAATTGACTCAAGGTCAATTCCATTATAAATTATTCTAATATCTTTATTAGGATCAATCGAAATTTCAGTTTCGTAAAACTCTTTAACAGCTTTACTTGGGAACGTGACAACATTACTTAAGTTTAATGATTCTATTTCTTTTATTCTGAGAGTATTAAATAGTGAAGTTCTTATCGAATTATTCTTAATATTTTTTGTGAAGTCATTTGAATAAGGGCAATAATTATGCACAGTCATAACTCTTTTTGTATTTAAGTGAAGCTTAGAAAATGAAAGAGCAATAGAATCGTGAGAGTGTATTATCCTGTATTTTTTATTATTTACTGTTTTATTAAAATAAATTTCTCTTTTTTTGAAATGAATTGGTAAGTATAAATCGCTTGTCACAATATTTCTAAATATCTTACTTTTATAAAACAGTCCATTTGTAATTCTTTTTATCCCACGCAAATATTCTTGGCTAAAATCTATTTTAGAAATATCAAGATTTTCTATATATGATCCATAAGATAAAAAATCTATTTGCAAGCAAAGTGAAGTTTGTTGTTTTAAATAATCGTAAATAACATGGTTTGGCCCCCCTACATTTGAATCTGGAATTCCTTCCAAGTAGCTTAAGAACAATAAATCATTTTTGTAGTTCATTATTATTACCCATCAAATCACTAAACTTCATTAAACATCTAATTACCACTTGATCCATATTATAATATTGATACTCCGCTAGTCTGCCTAAAAATATAATGTTTTTAATCTTTTTTGCTTCTGCTTCATAAAGTTGATAGACCTTTCTATTACTATCTGATGGAATTGGGTAATATGGTTCACCTTCTGAAATAGAATACTCTCTTGAAATTGTAGTCGCTTTGTTTAATTGACCGGTTATATACTTGTATTCTGTTACTCGTGTGTTAAGTTCTTCTCTATCTACGTAGTTAATTACAGCTTCTTCTTGACATTTTTCAATTGCATGAGTTTCCCACTCAAATCTTATTGATCTATAAGGAAGCTTACCATGCATGCAATCAAAGAAATAATCAATCGGACCGGTATAAATCATTTTATCAAATTTTATGTCATTTACTATTTTTTTATAATCAGTATTAAGCACAACTTCAATATTAGAATTGCTCAACATTTTTTCAAACATTTTTGTGTAACCGTCTTTAGGCATAAACTGATATTTG
>CAZVYT010000003.1:68840-104906 GCA_964631495.1 uncultured Melioribacter sp.
TTCAAATAAATCATACCCAACTTGATTTACGATTATATCTTCCGAATTAGTTATAGGAGAACGGTTCTCTCTAACTTTTTCATAAAACGCTTTAACTTCTTCTTCACTTTGTAAATTTAGATTATAAAGCTTATTTATTGTAAGTCTGTTAATTGGAATTGGATAAAGTTCATTGCCACGTTTTGCTAAAACTTTATGCTCATAAAATCGCCATTCTGTAAATTGACTTAAATAATCAAACACTTCCTTGCTGTTAGTATGGAAAATATGTGGCCCATATCTATGAATAAGAATTCCATGCTGATCATATTCATCATAAGCATTCCCGCCAATATGATTCCTCTTATCAACAATAAATACTTTTTTATTTAACTGAGTTGCAATTCGCTCAGCCATAACTGCTCCGGCAAATCCTGCCCCGACTATTATGTAGTCATATTTCAATGGAGCCGCCAAGTTTTTTAATTCTTTTATAGGCAAAAACGGACATAAATAACGTTACAAATATTTCAGTTATCAATACTGATATAGCGGTTCCAACAGCAAGCATTTTGGGGACTAATAAAAGTGATAAAAGAATGTTAATAATCGCTGCTATAAAAACCACTATTGTAAACTCTTTACTGCCTTTTATATTTAATAGTATTTGTATTCCAGCAATATTGCTAATCATAATAATAAATGGCAAAAAGGAAATTATTTTGAGGATGTAAATTGAACTCAAATAATCTTTTCCAAGTATTAGTAATACAAGCTGTTCAGCGAAAAAGAAAAGTATTATTGATCCTATAATACTTATGAATACAATTATTGAAAACGTCTTTTTAATAAATTTTATTGCTTCTGAAAATGAACTATTGAACAATTTGGATAAATATGGATAGATTCCTTGAGTAATTGGCGTAAGAATGTTTTGAACCGCCATACGAATTTTATCTGCGGCTGACCAATACCCAACAATTACCGGTGGAGCGAACAATCCTAATATAAAAGTGTTAGATACAGTGTATAGATTAATTGATAAATTTGAGACAAATAAAATACTGCTTTCTTTAAGTTCATTTAATAAATTTGGAATGTTCTCTTTCTTAGGAAAGCTAAATTTCTTAATGACAAAGAAAAAAGAAATTAACCCAATAGTTATAGAACTTAAACTATTAAGAAGCGTGTATAATTTATAATCATTGTTGTTAGTAATAAAAATAAATATCGATAATACTAAGATTAACCGAATTCCAAATGTTAATCCGGCAATTACAAGCATTTTTTCAACACCTTGGAAATACCATAATGGAGTGAGAAAAGTTCCTATAACTGCTAAAAAACTATAAAGATATAGTTCCCTTTCTCCATAGAAGAAATCAACACTTAAAACAATCGGGACAAAAACCAAAATGGAAAAAATTAATAAAACAAATTTGATAAGGTATACATAAGATATTATTTGCGCTTCTTTAATTTTATTTTCTCGATTAATTGATACAGACCTTGTAGCAGAAAAATTGAACCCGTAGTCAATTAGCATAGAAAAATATGCTGTAAATGCTGCTGCAAAACTTACTAGTCCAAACTTTTCTGCTCCCAATATTCTAACAACATATGGAATTGTTATTACCGGGAAAAGGTAATTCATAAACTGTATGAATGACAATGCGGATATGTTTTTAAACAAATGTATATTGATCACTTTAGTTTTAAGAATTAATATTAATTACTAAAACACTACTAGTAATATGAAATAATTTTATGAATTATAAAATAAAATTATCGAGATGGTATTGAGGTAATTGCTTTATTGGCTTTCAATAAATCAAATTCTTTTTTCAAATTTAGCATGTACAAAATAATCTTCTACATCTTCAATAGAATCAACTACCAAATGTTTAATAGAATATTTAATGCCCCAAAAATATTTTGAGATTACAACTTGATACTGACCATTACTCATTTTGTAGGCTTTTATTGATCCGTTTGTAACTCTTATTCCTTTGTAGAAATCCTTGTCTTTACATTTCAATGGATAATAACTCCCTAATTGTATTTATTTCATATAATAACTGTTATAAACCCAATAGACTACATATTAAAATCTTAATGGGCGTTATTTTAATCAACAAGACAAAGAACTTCTATGATTTTTTTCACACTTTGGTAAATTGAGCTGAAAAACTAAAGTCAACATCGTTAGAAATATTTTTCATAAATTTACCACCATATTGTAGAGGAAATATGAACGGCAAAACCATACTTATCACCGGCGGCACAGGTTCTTTTGGAAAAAAGTTTATCGAAACTGTATTAGCTAATCAAACACCCAAAAAGATCATAATCTATAGCCGTGATGAATTAAAACAATTTGAAATGCAGCAGAATCCACTCTACCGTAAAGATGGTGTTTTGATGCGTTACTTTATAGGCGATGTTAGAGATAAAGAAAGATTAGTTCGTGCAATGATGGGAGTAGATTATGTTGTTCATGCTGCCGCTTTAAAACAAGTACCCGCAGCCGAGTATAATCCATTTGAAGCTGTCAAAACAAATGTTATAGGCGGACAAAATGTAATAGACGCTTGCTTTGAAACCGCAGTTAAGAAAGTTATTGCGCTAAGTACAGATAAAGCTGCCGCACCAATCAATCTTTACGGCGCAACTAAATTAACATCCGATAAACTTTTTATAGCAGCTAATAACTATCGCGGTACTAATGATATTAAATTTTCAGTTGTCCGTTACGGAAATGTAATGGGAAGCCGTGGCTCAGTTATTCCTTATTTTCTTGATAAAAAGAAAACAGGCACATTACCAATTACGGATGAACGAATGACTCGATTTAATATAACTCTTCAAGAAGGTGTAGATTTCGTGCTGGCAGCTTTCAAAAAAATGTGGGGCGGTGAATTGTTCGTTCCTAAAATTCCTTCTTACAGAATTATTGACCTCGCAAAAGCTATTGCCCCCGAAGCTAAACTTGAAAATGTTGGTATTCGCCCAGGCGAAAAACTTCACGAAGAAATGATAACAATTACAGATTCAATTAATACAATTGAATTTGATGATTACTACGTAATTCTTCCTTCTACACAAGTATGGGATATAGAAAAGTTTAGATTGGAAAGTGGAACAAATATAGGTAAGTTTTGTGAATATGGATTCAGCTATAACAGTGGTGAAAATAAAGATTTCCTTTCAGTTAATGTGATTCGAGAACTTATTAACACAAATGTTGATGGCGGTAGCGCTGTTTATGGAGATTGATTAATCTTTATTAAAAAGAGAAAAGTAATTAAAGTACTACTGTTTTATTTCTACAATTACTTTTCTCTTTCTTTGCCAAAATCCAAGTTTTTATTTAAGATTTCTTACCATTTTCTTGCTATCCCATGGAGCGGGCTCACCGCCAAGATACTTGTGGAACCATTCAAGATGAGCATTATAATATAAGGGCATAGATTTCAAATTGCTCGGCCAGTGACCATCATTCTTATAAACAATTAGGCGGCTGTCAATTCCTTTATTCTGTAATACTGTAAAATATCTTATGCTGTGCAGATAAGTTACTCTATAATCCTTTTCACCTGTAATAATTAAAGTAGGTGTCGAAAAATTTTCAGTATTTTCACTTGGAGACATTTTTTGATAATCTTTTCTTCCCAAATCCCAATTTGAAAACCAAAGTTCTTCAGTATCTTCCTTAAACTGTTTCAAATCATAAATTCCCATCATTGATGCAAGGCATTTAAACCGCTTCGTTTTTGCTTGAAGAAGGTTCATAAAATATCCGCCATAAGACCAACCCATAGCACCAATTCTGTTTCTATCAACGTAAGGTAATGTTTCGATGTAATCAGTTACCTTCATTATATCTTCATAAACTTTACCATCCCAATCATTCGAAATTGCGGCAGTATATTTTTGTCCATATCCAGTTGAACCGTGTGGATTTGGGTAAACCACCACATAACCCGAGCCAGGATAAACTTGCCAATCGCCTCTAAAAGAATCCATCCATTGCATTTGAGGTCCACCGTGTATGTTTATAACAACCGGATATTTTTTGTTAGGATCAAAATTATGAGGCTTAACAATAAATACATGAACAGGTGTTCCATTAGCGCCTTTAACCCAAACTTTTTCAGATGGTCGTACATCTATTGAATCAGTGAAATCCTTATTAAAGTAAGTAAGATCTTTCATTTCTTTGGTTGAAAAATCATATCTGGCAATTTCAACTGGCTTGTGAGTGAAAGTATAGGTAAAAATAGCAAAATCATTATTCGGCGAAATGTCAAAACTTGAGATCGCAACATTGTCAATCAGTTTTTCAATTTTAAAATCAGCAAGATTAATTCTGTAAAGTGGTAAATAGCCTTTTTCTTGTACAGTAAAGTAAATTGCTTTAGAGTCTTTTGACCAAGAAAATTCATTAATCCAATTATCAATTGATTCTGTAAGTATATTATTTTCGCCTTTAATTCTATCATAAATCGCTAATCTAACTCTATCCGATTCATAAGTTGGTATTGTTTGAGTTAAGTAAGCAATATATTTTCCGTCCGGTGAGTATTTAGGATCGTTATCAGAGCCTTCATTTTTGCTTGTAATATTCTTTAATCCTCTTCCGTCGATATTAACAGTCCAGATATCACTGTTAGTAGATTTTTCCGGGTCTTTAACTCTTTTCGAATCAAAAGCTATTTCTTTATCATCAGGCGAAATTGAATAATTACTGCTTCCACCAGGAGCGAAAGTTGGTGAATTGAAATTGCCGGGTGTTAAGTCTTTAACTTTTTTCGATTCTTTGTTGAACAACATTACATGCGAATATTGACCGGTTTCATATTCTGTCCAATGACGAACAAATAAACTATCGGCTAAGTAAGCTTGTATTGGTCCGGATTCCGATGATTTTGTGATACTTTCATTGCAGTCAGAGTCCGCACCACACTCTGGATAAACCAGTGCACCAAATAATATTTTCTTACCATCATTTGAATATTTAGGTGAGGAAACTCCAAGCAGATAATTAGTAATCTGTTCCGGTTCGCCACCTTCTAGCGACATGTAATATACTTGATCCGAACCGTTTCTATTTGAATTAAAGTAAATTCCTTTTCCATCTTTAGCCCATACAGGTGAATAACTAGCATAACTTGAAGATGTGATTTGCCTTCTTCCCGAGCCATCAGTATTCATTAAATAAATTGTAGTAGTTGATTTTACTTTTTTAAGATTTGGTACTGATACTACAAAAACTATTTTTTTGCCATCTGGAGAAATTAATTGTGAACTGACACTTTTTATTTTGTAAAGTTCTTCAATTGTAAATGGTTTTTTCTGTGCATAAAAAGAGATTGTAAGAAAAAGTATTATTAATAATATTTTCAGTTTCATGGAATGATCCTTTTTAGTTCAACTAATAGCATTTACTATAAGAAACTTACAAGTTATTTATTAATCAAGGAAGGATAAAAATAGGTCGAGAGAGAAAGATGTAAAAAAATCTCTCTCTCTTATTTTAGGGCAATTTAGTTAAAATTTTCTGTTAGCTTTTTGAATTTTTCAAAGTCAGGTATAACAATGGATGACTTATCAACAATAATTCGATCTTCTTTTTGAAGTGAGCTGAAAGTTCTACATATTGTTTCCCTAGTTGTTCCTGCCATTAATGCTATTTCAACCTGACTCGGAATAAGTTTAATCTCTACTATATTAGACTTAAAAGTGCCAAATTCTTCTGCAAGAAATAATATAGTGTTAAGAATTTTCTGTTCAATTCTAGTATTACTTTCCCTAATGATATCATAGCTCCGGTTTAATAAAGCGGCTATTTCATCGTTAATGTTTTTTTTCAATTGAAGGTTTTGTGAAGCGTATTGAAGAAAATTACTGCATGGTATTTCATAAACTTCACAATCAGTCAACGCTTTTGCGGAGTATGAATAGTTTTGCTCATACAAAATCTCAAAAACTCCTATTGGATCATTTTTAGTTAAGCTTGTAAAGAATATTTCTTCATAAAGATAGTTTGTAAATACAAGATTAATCATTCCCGTTTTAACTATAATCAAATTGCTAATTTGATCACCTTGTATTGCAATTAAATCTTTTTTCCTATATAAAGCTGTTTTTGAAATAGTTTCTAACTTATCTAAAATTTCTTTTGGTAGATTATAAAAAATTGGAATTTTTGCAAAAGCATTAGCTACTTCTGAATTGTTATACACTATGTCCTCCCTTTTTTCAGATAAATACAATTATATTTCTAATATATAAGTAGTTACAATAATATTTACTTTGTAAAGTAACTGAAAAAAAATCAAAAAAAAACCCTGTGTAAAAATTAATTTACACAGGGGCTAAATAATACTAATAACATTACTACTAAAAATGAAACATTGATACTAATAATACTATTACTACTACTTCTTGTAACAATTATAAAAGCTCATTGTTACAACCCGTAATCTAAAAGAATTTTATTCAGAGTCAAGTTAAATTTTTAGTACTCAGTTTTTTTTAGCACTAAAAAGTGAATTTCAAAAAGCAGAGATGTTAATAAAATTTGGGCTGGGTTTGTTTACCAGCCCAAATAAATTTTAAAAAAACAAATAGAAAGCAACCAACAGTCTCAAATTAGAAACTGTCTTTAAATCTTCAACCATTCCTTTGTTAAGATTATTAGGTTTACCATAATCAGCAGAAGTGTATTCCAGTTCAGCCGAGATTCTATTTTTTTCGGAATTGAATTGAATTCGTGGAGAAATTCTTAAAACATTATCAATGTCGGTTCCTCTTCCATAATATGCACCTGTAATGTTATCAGAAGCACCTAATGATTTTGCATAGCCAAAGAAAACTGCATACTCAATTTCTTTTCCTGTGGAAATCTCGCCCCATGCAGAAAAACTTGAAAGAGTAGTGTACGTTTCCTTTCCTGTAACAGCGTCAGTATTTTTTACTGCATAACCACCAAGCTGTAATAAATCTGCGTTGTTCTCAGCATAAATTCCTTGAGCCTTAATCGTAATCGGATTCAGATTAAATTTTGCAAATCCAATTAGTGATATTCCAGAAACTGTTTCATCTGTTTTAACATTCTTTGTTGTAACAAGACGCGGAGTTAAGCTTTTATAATCTACGCCTGTTCCTAGATGAGTTTTATCATTTAAGTACTGAAATTGCAAATGAAGATTTGGAACAACTGTGTTTCTTAAATATATTGAACTGAACCCACTTGGTCCGTTACTTTGAAAATCCCGTTGAGACATCGCACCCGCGATAAGTTTAATATTATCGCTAGCATAAGTTAAACGAATTTGTGGATTTCTAGAGAACGGTTGAAAAGGTACACCTGTATTAAATGAAACTACGCCGGGAAATATTTCAGCAATAAACATTGGATGCCAGGTTTGTCCAACTAATAACGAAACATTTGTCCAATCAAGTTTCACATATGCGTGGCGTAACCGGAATCCGTTAATATCTCCTTCTGTATGTCCAAAAAATTCTCCTTCAAGCAATCCAGAGGTTTTAGCGCTAAAAGCATCTGGTGCAGATAGCTTACTTGTTAAACGTGATTGTATCGAAAGAATATTAAAATTCGATTTTGCATTTATATCTTCTAGGTTTTTGTCATTCAATATTGGAGCAGGATAAAGTAAAAAGAATCCTTCTCGTATTGAAGTTGTTTGTCTAGAATCATAAATAATATCTGTCTTAACAAATCCGGAAAAAGAAATCCCAAATGCAGATTTTTCTTGTGCCTTAACAAGTGTAACTAGAAAAACCAAAATAAAAGTTGCAAAAAATATTTTTTTCATTATTCCTCTATCTGCTTTAAATTACTCAGCTCCAATACCAAGATAAGTTCTTAGCTTTTCATCTTCGAACATATTTTGAGCTTCAGGTTCTGGTTTCATTATTGAGACAATCATACCAACTATAAAAGAAGCTGTCATAGATATTAATGCCGGATTCTTTAATGGAAAAATTGCTTCTGTATTGTGGAAAATATCAACCCAAACTGTTGGGCTAAGAATGATTAGTATTATTGCCAAACCAGCACCAGTAACAATGCTTGCAACTGCTCCGCGTGTAGTAAATTTTTTCCAAAGAATAGAAAGAATTAATGATGGGAAATTTGCACTTGCTGCAATTGCAAAAGCTAAACCAACCATGAACGCAACATTTTGCCCTTTGAAAACAAGCCCAAGAACCATAGCTAAAATACCAATTGCTAGTGTTGACAGTCTTGCAACTTTAACTTCGCCTTTCTCATCAGATTTTCCTTTTTTGATTACATTAACATAAAGATCGTGAGAAAGTGTCGAAGCACCGGATAGCGTTAATCCGGCAACTACAGCAAGTATTGTGGCGAAAGCAACAGCAGCAATAAATCCGATAAATAAATTTCCTCCTACAGACTCTGCTAACAATAAAGCCGCCATATTTCCACCTTTATCAAATCCGCCGATAATGTCCTGACCAACAAGCACCATTGCGCCAAAACCAATAGCAAATGTTAAGATGTAGAAATAGCCAATAAAACCAGTTGCGATGAATACCGATTTTCTAGCTTGCTTTGCATCTGGTACTGTAAAAAAGCGCATTAAAATGTGAGGCAGTCCTGCAGTTCCAAGAATTAAAGCTAAACCAAGAGAAATTGCATCCCAAGGATTTTTGACAAAACCACCTGGTGATAAAACAACATCAGTATATTTTTCAGCTGCGGCATTAAACAATTTAATTGGATTCATATCAAAATGTGAAAGTGTCATTACGACAAGTAAAGTAGCTCCGCCTAAAAGAAGGACAGCTTTAATAATTTGTACCCATGTTGTTGCAAGCATACCTCCAAATAAAACATAAGAGACCATAACAATGCCTACTAATACAATTGCAACTTCGTATGGTAACCCAAATAAAACAGTAATTAGTGAACCAGCGCCTACCATTTGGGCAATAAGGTAAAATATAATAGTCATTAATGAGCCGAATGAAGAGGCTATTCTAACTGGTTTTTGTTTTAATCTAAAAGCAACAACATCGGCAAATGTAAACTTGCCAAGATTTCTAAGTGGCTCGGCAATTAAGAACATCACAAGCGGCCATCCTACCAAAAACCCGATTGAGTAGATCAAGCCGTCATAACCTTTAAGAGAAACCATTCCCGCAATACCGAGAAATGAAGCCGCGCTCATATAATCGCCTGCAAGAGCCAGTCCATTTTGAAATCCAGAAATGCTTCTATCGGCAGCGTAAAATTCAGAAGTAGTCTTAGTTTTCTTTGCAGCCCAGTAAGTAATTGCTAATGTTATTCCAACAAATAGGAAGAAAATAATTATTGAAGCTATATTTACCTGCCCAAGAGTTGATTGAAAGTTTTCCAAAGTAAATCTCCTTATTTGTTCGATTATTATTTTCCAAGTATTTGATTACGTAATTCTCTTACACTTTTATCGTAATCTTTATTTGCCCATCGTGTATAGATGCCTGTTAGTACCCATGCAAAAATGATAATTCCCATTCCTATAGGTATGCCGATGGTTAAATGTTCGCCTATTTTAATTGCAAGCAGTTCTTTGTTAAATGCTATTACTAGAATAAATCCAAAGTAAACCGCAAGCATTAATATTGTCATTGTAATAGAAAAACTTGTCCGCTTTCTAACCAGCTCCTTGAACTTCTCCGAATTAACGATTTCTGTCGCTTTTGATTGGTTCACACTCATTATTACTCCTTTATTTTATATTGAAAATATCTGAGGATGTTGACATCTGAATTTTCTTAGGCTGCAAATTTAAGTGATTATTCTCATTTCTTGAAAATAATTCTACAGGTTTATCCATTTTATGTATTTACAATTCCTTTAAATTCCAAATTTGTTTTTGCCTGAAGTTCCTCTATTACGGAAACAGCTTTCTTAAGAATCAAAATGTCTAGATCCGATAAATTAGCTGGATTTAATAAATTATCAGGCGTTTTGCCGATACTCAACTGATCTGTTTGATGTTCAAATCTTTTCTGCATCAAGAAAAAATAAACTTGTTTTAGATTAGTGTAAAAAGTTTTTGAGAACACTCCCTTTAAATAGAGATGTTCTAATCTATCTAAAGAATTATTTGCAGATATTTTTTTGGTTAAACTGTGAAGACGTAAATAATCAATTACCGGAAGTAGAAGCATTTTTATATCAAAAGTAAATTTTTGTTTTACTGCTCCTTCCGGAATCTGAAATCTTGTGATACCTTCGGAAAGATAAACGTAAAAAGAATTATAACCGGATGTTATTTTATTTATGTGAGTTTCCAATTGATCGGTTAAATCTTTCTTTCCGTATACAATTCTAAAATCGAAGAAGATTTTTATATCGAGCAAGTCTTGCGGCGATGCAGTTGTTATCCAATTTGTAAAATAGTCCTTCCAAATAGAAATCGGCTGACACCACTTTGTGTTTTTAGCCATTATGCCGCCTTTGCAAAAACTGTAACCAATTTGGTTTAAATCACCAGAGACTATTTCGCCAAGTCTTAAATAGTAATTATGAACTGATTCTTGCATTTCCTCAGGTACATCTTCATAAATTATTGCATTATCCTGATCGGTCGCTAAAGTCTGCTCGCAGCGTCCGGCGCTTCCTAGTACAATGAAAGAGAAATTAACGGGTGGAATACCCAACTGTTTAATCGCAAGTTCTACTGCCCTGCTGAAAATTGCATCGGAAATATTGGTAATAAGTTTGGTAATTTCTTTAACACTAGTTTGTCTTGATATAAGCTGTTGAATTAAAAAAGTTAATTCATCGTTAACAGATTTAAGTTGTTTAACCGAATTACTTTCTTTTATTCTTTGAGTAAAAAATAAATATGATAAGTGAAATGATTTTTGCAAAGCGGCTATAGAAATCACTCCTTTCACTTCCCCAGTATCATTCTTAACAAGTAAGTGGCTAACATTATGAGTATAGCAAAGCAGCATTGCATTGTAGAGAGTAGACTCCGAATTAAGTGATATTATTGGCGAGCTCATGAACTCATATACCGGACGGGATAAATTGCTGTTGTCTTTTAATACACGTTCTTGCAAATCTGTACTAGTAATAATCCCAACTGCATTAAACATTTGGTCATGAATTAAAACGCAATCCGATTCAGAATTATTCATAATTGTAACTGCTTCAATTATGGAAAGATGCATTTGGCAAAATGGAATTTTATTTTTGTATGGTTCAATCGAGTTCATGGAAAATAAAAATGCTGTTTGAAGATCGTATAGAAGCTCTTTCTGAACTGCATCTGCTTTACTATACTGTGAAATATCCTCTATAATTCCTTCAATAAAGTTTTCTTCTCTTTCTTTATCTTTTACAATTACTGCAGATATAGCTAAAGATTTGCCGCTTTCTTCAAAATTGGAGATAGAAATAATTCTGTTTTGAACGGATCCGTTTTTTTCTAATTCTTCTTTAAATGAATCGAAACCATTTCCTAATACTTCTGATAGTGTATAGTCTGTAATTGATTTGTAATTATTGAACTGCAAAAGTTTAATAGCCGCTTGGTTTACCTCCAAAAATCGAAAATCTCTTTTTGCATCGACACGGAAAACCCCGATTGAAAGCTGGTTAGTTAAAGCAATGTATTTCTCTTTGCTCTTATCTAATTCTTCTTCAATTTTTTTTGTAGGGCTAATATCTTTTATGCTGATAACTATTCCTTTGCTGTACATAAAAGAAATTGGAGAAATAATTAAAAGCGCTTGCAGTATTGAGTTGTCTTTTCTTTTCAAAGAAGCTTCTGTTCTTTCTATGTTTGTTTGACTTTCCAAATTCAATTCAAGTGTTTCTATGTTAACCGATTTCAAATTTGGAGCAGCATCGAAAATTTGTGAAAGGTTGATCCTATTATCTTCTTCGTATCCCAATAAATTGTACATTGTTTTATTATAGAAGATCTGCTTATTCTCTAAAATCAGAATTAAGCCTTCACTTGAAGCCTCAACAAGTGCACGGTATTTTTCACGTGATTCTTTCAGCTCGTGTTCGGCACGCAGCTTTTCTTTTTCGCTCGTAACATTTTGATAAGCAATAAAGGAAAGCAGAATAGAAATAAGAAATGTAATCCCGATTGAGACATTAATTATTTTACTTTCAAACTGGGCTATTTGGTTTTTAACATCTTCAATATAAATTCCAGTTCCTATTACCCAATTCCAAGGAATAAATGATTTTACAAACGAAAGTTTAGGAACAATCTTTGTGGAATCATCTTTCCACTGCCACATATAATCTACAAAAGCATTCCCATTTTGTTTTGCTTTTTTTGCCATTTCAACAAAAAGCGGTTTACCTTGTAAATCCTTAAAGCCGCTTAGGTCTTTATTGTTTAAATCAGTTCTATAAGGATGCATTATCATTCTAGGAGTAAAATCTGTAATCCAGAAATAATCTTTGCCTTCATCGCCGTAACGAAGATGCTTTATTTGCGAAACAGCCATTGCTTTAGCATGTTCTTCTGTAACATTTTCATCAATTTGTGCTTTATGCCATTTTTCTAATATGCTCCAGGCGGAGTTTATAAGTTCTTTGGTCATTTCTCGTTTCCTATCCATAATAGTATTTTCAAAATGAGGTATGAATAGAAAGAAGAAAACAGAAATGAATAGAATAATAGTTAGCAACGTTGGTAAAAGTACTTTTAAGAAGAAGTTTCTTTTTCCTGTTTTGTTTACACTATCCATAGCATTGCTCCTAAATCAAGATTTTACTTTTTAGTAGTAAGCGGAATAAGTTGAATTTGCATAGAATCTATATCGAAAATCATTACTCCATTTTTTCTGCTAGTTCGAGCAACAGGTGGTGCAACAATCCAAAACATTTCATCTTTTAGTTGATGAATTCCGAAACCGGGATTTACTATTTTTTCTGAGTTTGTAAGAAGGCAGCCTTCCGGATGACCGTGACCGGAAAAGCTGATTTCGCATTTACTCTCATTCACAAATTGAAAATGATTTTTTAAATGAAACGCATCAGAAGGAAAGTGAATGTGAGAACCGGTAAAATCCGGATGACAGAAGTGTGATATAAAAATTCTTTTAGTTCCGAGCTCTATTGAATTGAACTCATTAAGTTGGTTAAGATATTCTGCTGATTCATCTGAAAGAACACACGGAACTTCACTGTCTTCGTAAAGCCATATCTTGTTTTTTGCAAGACTAGAGCGCTTCTCATAATCAAGTGAATACCAATTTTCATTGTAGTCAAATCCGGCTTTGTTAATTGGTACTTTTCTTATAGCATAAAGATCATGATTGCCAACAACTGCATAGCGGCAATTCTTCTTTATGAATTTTACACATGCATCAGCGTTACGTTCAGATATATTTTTATAGAATGGAATTGCAAAACCAACAATATCACCAAGACAAATAATTTCATCACATTTGTTTTCTTCCAAAACACGAAAAGCATTTTGGAGATTGTTGATGTCTTCATGAATATCAGTTAAGAACCCTACTTTCATAAATTCTAAATAATGTGAATTGTTAGTTTTTATTAGTGCAAACTATTATTAGTATTGGAGAAAGACAATAGGAGAATTCAGCGAAGATAATTTTCAACTGCTTTTGTATTTTATTTAATGAGGACAGAATTACAGTTCCCGTTTTGAAACTGATTTATATAATATTTTTATTAAGTAAAGAATAGTTTGTTTAAATATTTAGCGGCAACTGTAACAACAATGAAGCGTTTAAGGTTGAGGAGTTATATTCAACTCTAGAAATAGTATCTAAAGTACCGTGCCCATTTAAATATCCAAAATTCTTTTTTGCAATTGCAGATGTTGGAACTTTTTATGCGCCAATAATTGAATAATTTTTGAAAATTGTTGATTGCAACTTGCTTATCTATGCTATAATTGCATCACCAATTCCGTGACTTGTTTTATTTGTAATACTGTTGTTTTGAATTAATAAAGGTAATTGAACAGATTCGCTAAAAGTTTAATTTAGAACTATTCCGCCATTTAATATAAAAAGGCTGTAGCTAAAACCATATGTTTTTCCACTTCCAGATAATGTATAATTAAATCCGAGTGAGTATTTTTTCTGATTGCCATTGTCATCCATATTCACTTGAGAATCAATAGAACAAGCTCCAGCGTCTGAGCATTGTGCGTAAAAAATAGAACTTGTTATTAACATTATGGAAATTGCAATGACAATTAAATATCGCATAACTAATAGATTTCAGCTTTACATAAAAAAGTGAGTTAGCTAGCATACTAAGGAAAATTAATCTGTAGAATATTAAAATTGAGTTACTTCAAGAAGTGAAAGAACTAGTAAATTATCATAAGTGGTAATTCGAAATGAATGAGACAATTTAAATAGAAAGTCTTGTTGGACTTATTTTACATTTGATGGAAATCTCAAAATGAATTCTGTACCATTTTTATTCTGTATTGTATACTCGCCTTTAAGTTGTTTAGAAATCATATTAACAATTCTTAGTCCAAGGCTTTTACTTTTTGCCGGGTCAAAATTTGGAGGAATACCAATGCCGTTATCTATCACCATAAAATAATTGGTTCCTTTACTACGGTCGAAGTGTATTTGTACTATACCGGATTCTGAAGCAACAAATGCATGTTTAAAAATATTTGATATCAATTCATTAAGTATTAAACCAAGTTGAATTGCATGATTGGTTGGAATCTCAAATGATTCATCAATATTAATAATTAATTTTATTTCTTTGCTTTTAATTTCATAACTGCTGCTAATTATTTTTACGAGTTTCGAAAAATATCTATTAATATTAACGCTTGATACATCATCTGCGTTTTGTAAGTTTTCATGAAGTAAAGACAAAGAGTGTATTCTATTTCTGCTTACATTTAATATTTCTTTCAGTTGATCATTTTCTATCATATTTGCTTGTAGATAAAGCATTGAAGACACAGATTGGAAATTATTTTTTACTCTATGATGAATTTCTTGAATGAGTGTTTTCTTTTCATCAAGAAGGCGAGAAAGCTGAATGTTCACTTCTTTTATTTTTGTTATATCTTTTGAGTTACAAACAACACCTTTAACCAGCTCATCATGCAGTAGATTTCTTGCTGAAACAATCAAATTAGCCCAAGAACCATCTCTTTTAAAAACTTAGTCTCAATTGTAACAGAAGAATCATATTCATTTATTTTTTCTTTTAATAAATTGAAAATGTATTCACGCTCGTCCGGATGAATAAATTCAAAAACACTTTTCCCTATCATTTCAAAAGATTGATACCCAAGTACTTTTTCAACTGATGGGCTTTCATACTTTATCAATCCGTTTTTATCGAGAACGGTAACAATATCAAGAGTGTTTTCAACATAGTGACGGAATTTTTGATCTTGTAAATTCTGAGCTTTACTGGCTTGACTGTAATCTTCATACCTTGCAATTTGTGATGAAAGGTAAATTATTATTGGACCTAAAATTGCTACGATTACAACAACATCAACTGCTCCAATTAACAATAAATCTATGTTTACATTTCCCCACCAAATAATGCTTTGAGTAAAGTTTAAAATGAAAGCAAATATTTGTGCAACCACAAATAAATAAAGAATTAGTTGCCATCTTTTCAGTCTAAAAAGCTTACTTAAAAGAATCGATAACTTTAATAATAATTTGTTGTTTTCCATTATTAAGAATTCTTATTAACACATTATCGTGTTATTTTTACTTTTGTTTAATGGTGACAAAGCACTTAATCAACAATATTAGCAAGCTACTTTGAAATAATAATTTAACCAAATTCTATTTCCTAGGGACTTCAAATAAATTAACTAATTGTCAATGCGATGCAAAGAAATCTCAAGCATTGATTTTCATTTTAAAATTAAGACCGCTTCGGTATATAGCTCCTCGCGATGACAGAATTAAAGCAATTTTTAGAAGATTTGTAATGTAAATACAATTTAGTTTCCCTTCCTAAACACAAATAAATTTTCTTACATTTTGTACAACGCCATATATTTATTAACAATAACTGGATAGGAAATAAGATAGTGCTTTATGATATTCCTATTAATTGAATTGGAGAGTACCAAAGTAAAACAAAGTACTATAAATACGATAATTTCATTCAACGCATTATTGAATTTTTTCTTATTGTTTTCGAATATTGTACACTAATTCAAGCGAAGGTCTTGCGTCATTAATTCCAAGACCTTTCCCGCTTAAAATACCTTCATAAACTTTAGTGTGTAAATTAGTGAAGCCATCAGAAAATTCAATTCTTTCTTCATCAATAATAAGTTCGCGCAATGATTTTTGGTTACTCTCTTTTGGAAGATCTTCAGAATCAATCGATAAAAACCATTCCACTTCGGCTTTTTCCATAACTAGTTTGCCAATCAACCGTTCGGAAGAACGGAATTCAATTGTATATTTCAAAACATTACCAAAAAGCCAGATAAGTAAATCGAATAAGTGAATTCCAATATTGGTTACTAAACCACCAGATTTGCTTTCAACTCCTTTCCATGAATAGTGATACCATTTGCCTCTTGGTGTTACGTATTTAAGATTAACTTTATGCGCTCCCGAAGAATTAGTTAATTTTTCTTTAAGCATAATTAATTCGGGATGATATCTAAGCTGCATTATTGTTTTAATAGAGCAACCCGATTTTGTTTCGAACTCAGCTAGTAAATCCAAATTTGAAGGAAGCAGTACAAGAGGTTTTTCGCATATCACATTTATTTTATTTGAGAGCCCTAATCTAATGTGAGTATCATGCAAATAATTTGGAGAGCAGATTGATAAATAATCTAATTTACTTTTTTCATCATTTGATCGTTTGGAAATTTCTCTTTCAAATCGTTCATATTCATTAAAGTAATCTGCTTTGGGATAATATGAATCAATTATGCCGACAGAGTCATTTGGATCAAAACAAATATCCAGAGTAGAGCCATTTTCTTTAATTGCTTTTAAGTGCCTTGGCGCCACATAACCACCAACTCCAATTAATCCAAATTTGAAATTATTCATAATAACTGTGTACCCATTTTTGGCTCACAATATAATTTATATTATGCATACAACATAGATTCTGATAATATATTGAGGTTAAGAAATAACAAGACTAACGATACCATCGAATTCTAATTTTTAACTACATAAGCAATAGGGTGAAATTGAAATTGGAAAGGAAGTAAAAGATTGAGCGAAACATGGTCGCATTTCCACCAGAAGACTTACCACAAATAACTTTCTTCACATTACGTGAGCTATCAAATAATGTTGGAGAAGACAATAATATTTCATCAGCATAGAAGATGGTTATTATAGAAACTACCGAATTAATGCAACAATTGTCTTTACGAACGAAGTGAAGCAAACTCAAAACTAATTTTTAAAATAAATTTGAGATTGTTTCTCGCAGCAACGCTGCGGGTCAAGCTATCATTTAATTCCTCGCTTCGATAATTAAAAATAATTTTTCTGAGTTCACTTTTACCATGAAGACAGTCTTTTATTGCCATAATCGAGGTTTTATTTTACTTTGTGAAGAGTAAGGGATTCGAAACCTCGGTACCCTTGCGTGTACACCTCCTTTCAATGGAAGCCAGATTAAAAACTCCTGCAATTCTCCAAATCAAAAAAAAAGAGAAACTGTATTAATTAATACATTTTACAGAAAACTGAATAACTTCTTTTAAATTTTTTATATTTTAGAATAATTATTTTATTAAGGAAAGGTGGCAGAGTGGCTGAATGCGGCGGTCTCGAAAACCGTTTCCCGAATTTTTCGGGACGGGGGTTCGAATCCCCCCCTTTCCGCATCTAATGAGAAAATTTATGAAAATTTTTATTGCATTACTTTTTGTATCGACTTTAGCATTTGCACAAACTGAGAACTGGGTTTTAGTTATCGCTGAAGATGATAAATCTGTTTACTTAAACTCTGTTGGTCTGAACATTTACCAAGAGGGCGATATTTTTGTTTGGGTTAAAGAGGAATATTCCAAAGCAATAAGGATGGAAGAAATTGATGAAAAGATCTTTTTGGTAAAATCCTTTTACATTATCAATAGAGAATTACTTAAGTATAGTTTAATGGAAGTTATTTACTATGACCAAGACAAAAATGTTATTAAAAACTATAGTTATAACAGAAACTATGATAATCCTCAATATAAATATAGCTCCCCAATTATAAGTAATTCAGATATGGAAAAAGTTTTAGTTAAATGTGAAGAAATTATAAAAGTCTCTAATAATCAATAATTAATTCCTTCATTTAACATTTTTACGCCCCCAATTAAATTCATTTGTTCTTGAATATTAGCTTTTCTATTTAGTAAATATGATGTTGGTCTATTAGGATTTCTTTTCTTTGGATTCGGTAATATTGCAATTATAGTAGCCGCTTCAGATGAATTTAGTTTAAGAGCCTTCTTTTTGTAATAAGTTTGTGATGCTGCTTCAATTCCATAAATTCCCTTCCCCATTTCTGCAATATTTAAATAAACTTCTAAAATTCTTTCTTTACTCCAAAGAGTTTCAATCATTAATGTGTAATAAACTTCAAAACCTTTGCGAATTATTAATTTAGAATTCCATAAAAAAAGATTTTTTGCTAATTGCATTGAAATAGTACTTGCACCGCGTACTCTTTTTTTCCGTTTGTTTTCCTTCATTGCTTTTTCAATCTGAGAAAGATCAAATCCATAATGTTCAAAAAACATTTGATCTTCAGATGCAATTGCAGCTAAGGGAACATACTTTGAAACATTTTGTATAGAAACAGATTTTTGTTTTACATCTGACCAGGTAAATAAACTAATAATTGGTTCTGATTCTGAAAAAATAAAAGAAGTAACGGGTGGATCGACAAATCTGAAAAAAAATAAAATAAAAATCACAAAAGCCGAGTAAACAAGCCCAAAAGTGGCAATAAATTTTATGAATGCAATTATTTTTTTCATAATAAATATATTTTGTAAAACTTCTTTGTACTTGATAATCTAAAATTGTACAATTGATAAGTAAAAATAACTTACATTTATAAACTATAGTAGAACTTATCTTTAAGAATTAATGTTGTTAGAGTAATAATTTGAAATGATACTTTCAAATAATTATTTTACTAATAATCTAAATAAGGAGAAAAATAATGATTTCCGAAAAAATGCAAAAAGCCTTAAATGATCAGATTAATGAAGAAATGTTTTCATCATATTTGTATCTATCAATGGCTGCTTACTTAGAAGCTCAAAATTGGAATGGAATGGCATCCTGGATGAAGCTGCAATCTGCTGAAGAATACCAGCATGCTATGAAATTTTATGGATTTTTACTGGCTGGCGGTGGAAGCGTTGAATTGAAGGCAATTGAAAAACCAAAAACATCATGGAATAATCCTCAAGAAATATTTTTAGAGGCCCATAAGCACGAACAGCACATAACTAAAAAAATTAATGATTTAGTAACGTTAGCAATGGAAGAAAAAGACTACGCTACAAATATTTTCTTGAATTGGTTTGTTACCGAACAAGTTGAAGAAGAGGCAACCGTAACTTTGATTAATCATAAATTTAGTTTAATTGGAGATAATAAAACTTCACTGTTTTTATTAGATAGAGAGTTGGGAATGCGTGTCACGACTTCTAATTAAATTAATATATTCGATTAAGAAGTATCAAAAGGCGAGAAAACTCGCCTTTTTTTATAAATATATTTTTAGAAAATGGTTTTTTTTACTACATTTACCGACCAAAAATGAATGAGGTTTCTTAAAATGGCAAGAAAATGTCAATTAACCGGAGTTGGTCCGCTTAGTGGTAACAATGTTTCGCATGCTCATAATAAAACCAAGAGACGCTTTCTACCTAATTTGCAAAAGAAAAGAATCTGGGTAAAAGAATTAAATAAATTCGTTACAGTTAAAATTACCACTGGCGCTTTAAGAACAATCTCCAAAAACGGAACAGCGGAAATTGCCAAGTTAGTTCATGCTGGCAAAATTAAAGCACATTAAGTTTTTATATGTGTTCAAAATCCCTCTTTAGAGGGATTTTTTGTTTTTATCAATTCCTAAATTGCTTCTCAACTTTTACAACAATATTTTCAAGCTCAAATTTTAAAAGGAATTAAAATTGAGAAAGCCTGTATCATTAATCATATTCTCTTTATTAATCTGTTTAAATCAAATAGATGGTCAAGTAAAATCTGAAATTGCAGATAAAATCGTTCGAACCTCTCTTCTTGAAAATAAAGGCTATAATTGGTTAAAAGAATTATGTGAAATTGGTCCGCGCCTAAGCGGATCAGAAAATTCTATGAAAGCAATTAAGTGGGCTCAACAGAAAATGCTGGAATCTAAATTTGATTCTGTTTGGCTACAACCAGTTATGGTTCCTCATTGGGATAGAGGAAAAATTGAAGAAGCTGTTATAGAAAAATCAAAGAAATTTGAAAAAACAAAATTGACAATTACCGCACTAGGAGGCAGTGTTGCAACACCTAATGTTGGTATAACTGCTGAAGTATTAGAAGTAAAAAGTCTTGATGAAGCTGCAAAACTAGGTGAAAAAGCTATAGGGAAAATAATTTTTTATAACCGATCATTTGATAATGGTCTTGCAAGTTCAATGGAAGGTTACGGAAAAGCAGTTGATCAAAGATCGAGCGGTGCTGCTGTTGCTGCCAAAGTTGGGGCTGTTGCAGTATTGGTTAGATCAATTCAATCAAGTTATGATGATTTTCCTCACACCGGCATGCTTAGCTATCGTAACACAGAATCTAAAATTCCGGGTGCCACTATTAGCGTAGTGGATGCGGATTTTTTAAGCAAAGCAATAAAAGAAGAACCTAATCTTAATTTAAAGATAAAACTTGATTGCAAAACCTTGCCGGATGCCCAATCTTATAATGTTATTGGTGAAATAAAAGGAAGTGAAAAACCAAATGAAGTAATTGTTGTTGGCGGACATTGGGACAGTTGGGATAAAGGATGCGGTGCTCAGGATGATGGCGCACCTTCAATTCAAACTATGGAAGTGATTGATCTATTTAAGAGATTAGAAATAAAACCCAAAAGAACAATCCGTTGTGTTCTTTTTATTAATGAAGAAAATGGGTTAAATGGTGCAATTGAATATGGCAAATATTCTGCAAACGCAACAGAAAAACACCTTGCTGCAATTGAATCTGACCGAGGAGCGTTTTCTCCTAGAGGATTCTATGTTACAACAGATTCTACGACAATTACAAAATTGCAAAAATGGTTACCAATTTTAAATAAAGCTAAGATAGACTGGATTCGTAAAGGCGGCAGTGGAGCGGATGTTGGGCAAATAAAAAATGCGAAAGCTCTTTTTGGTTTTGTTTCTGATGATTCAAGGTATATGGATTTTCATCATTCATCTAAAGATATTTTCGAATCTGTTCATCCGCGTGAAATGCAATTAGGAACAGCTGCTATTTCATTGCTTACTTATCTTTTGAGTGAAGAAGGATTATAAAAGAGACGCATTTCTGCATCTCTTTCATTGTTTATAAAAACTAACGTCTTCTTTCTACTGAGCGTGATTCACTTCTGTTTGCTGACCTTCCGCTTTCATTATTTTTGGTTTCTGGTCTTTCATAAGTGCTTTCTCTTCTTCTTTCTGGTTCAGCTCTTCTCTCAGATTGTTGCCTTTGGTAAGACTGACTGTTCTCTTTTTCTTCTTCACGTCTTTGAATTGTACGTTTTTCAGATTCTTCTCGTGGACGGTTAATTTCTCTTTGTTGAGATTCTCTTCTATCATTGTCTTCACGTTGACGGTTTAGTTCTCTTTGCTGTGTTTCTTTTCTAATTTTTTCTTCTCTTTCTTTAACAACCTTTCTTTCTTCAAATTCTCTTTTCTGAATTTCTTCACGATCACGATTGATTTCTCTTCCTCTTTCGGAATCACTACGGCTTCTTTCAATTCTTGCATCGTCATTATTTTTTTCTCTACCGGAAGCATCTCCGCGTGTTCTTTCTATACTTCTTTCTGTAACTCTTGGAGTTGCAATTTTATCTCTTTCAATACTAAGTGTGCGGTCATTTCTTCTTACTTCAAGTTTTTCATCATTTCTTATTCTTCCGGTTTCCTTTTCCGAAGGTTGGTAATTGTAGATTCTATCACCGCCTCTTTCCCTCAAACGATTGTAATCATCTCTACTGTCAACCGATCGAATTTCACGTTCCGAGATTCTATATCCGCCTCTATCTTCAACAAATCTTCTATCAATTCCACCGTTAACAATTCTATCTCTATCGTAGTAGTAATTGTTTCTATACTTTGTTTTACTAAAGATTTTAGAAGTTTTTCTGCTATCAATTATGTAACGATTAACTCTATAATCGCAAAATCGGTTGTATGGAACAAAATTCCACCAATTATGGCTTGCACTCCAACCTATAGAAAAACGAATTCCAAAATCAATGTGAAAAGAAGCATATGGAGGCAACGGAGCCCAACCAATGTAATTATCACTATAACGCCATTCAACCCATGCTGGTCCCCATTCATAATCTGGAATCCAAATCCACCCATAATAATCATCAAAATGCCATCTGCCATAATGATAAACTGCCCACCCAAATGGTTCGTAAGAATCCCAATACCAGCCGTGTCGTGTCCAACTCCATCTTCCTTCC
This sequence comes from uncultured Melioribacter sp., assembly GCA_964631495.1. Classification (GTDB taxonomy): domain Bacteria; phylum Bacteroidota; class Ignavibacteria; order Ignavibacteriales; family Melioribacteraceae; genus Stygiobacter. The sequence goes on from CAZVYT010000003.1 coordinate 91,531, forward strand.
ATATATGGTTTCCATCTATGGCTTACATTCATTGGCCGCCAAGCATACAAATCTGCATCTATTTCAATCCACTCTCCATAAGGACGAAGTGTTGAATAAAAGAAATTGAATGAAACTCCAGGATGAGGCTTTGCATTCAATTCAGCTCCAATAATGAATGCTATTGCGAATAATACTAAAAATGTCTTTTTCATTTATACACCTCTTTTGATGTTTTATATTTATGTTCCAAAGTTAGTGCCAGAAGAAATGTCGATTAAATATCAGAAAAAGCGTGTTAATTCATTCAGTGTCTACTCTATTCTACATTTTGAATTAAAACTTATACAGAATCTTTTTAGCAATTTTTTCATCTTATGTTAAGTTGGTAATTTATAATTATTGAAAAGGAATACTAATGCAAAATTTTTTCTTAGAAAAACTGACTCAGAATGGATTAAAATATGAAGATTATTTTTCACTGCTAAAATCAAAATCGGAATTAGATGATTTTTCAGCTTATCCGGAAGATGAACATGAACATTTAAGTCTCGCTAAGATTAATTTTCAAAGAGTAAATAGAATCCATAAAACATTTTCTGCCGGAAATGAACTGAAAGATGTTTTAGAAAAGATTAAAGAACCTCAAATTTGGATAGTAATTTCTGAAGATTGGTGCGGCGATTCAGCGCAAATTGTTCCCATCATTTCAGAAATTGCAAAGCTCAATGAGTTAATTAATTTGCAGATTATGTACAGAGACAAGAATTTAGATATTATTGATTTATACCTTACAAACGGAACGCGCAGCATACCTAAGTTTATTGCATTTGATATTAATGGCAATGAATTATTCCAATGGGGACCTCGCCCAAAAGCCGCAGTTGAATTAATAACAAAACTTAAAGCTGAAGGAAAAACAAAAGAAGAATTTTTAGAAGAGCTCCACTTGTGGTATGGAAGAAACCGCGGTGTAGAAATTCAAAAAGAATTAACTGATTTAATTAAATCTACAGTTAGCGTTCATAACTAAAAGGAAAACTCAAAACAATTTTAACTTCAACCGGCACTCCTTTTTTAAGTGCCGGATTAAATTTACTTTTTTGTATAGATTTTTCAACTAATTGATCGCAACCGTACCCTATTCCATCAATAATTTTCGTTTGTTTAAGATTTCCCTCTTTGTCTACAAATCCTTCAATGATGATCATGCCGCGCAGTTTAAGAGCTTTAGCCACAGTTGGAATTTCGAATCGTGAATAAATAGTTTCGAGGTCATCTTCGGGACGAGGGCATCTATCAGCTTCGCAGATTACTGAAAGGTGTTCTTCAAATTTTCTTTCCGGTTTTTTAGGTTCAGACTTGTTTTCTTGTAAAGCAATTACTTTTTCTTCTTTTTGCTTTGGCAATTTAAACTCGAGAATAAGTGGCAACTCAGAAAGAATGGAATTATCATTTTTTGTAGCTGCAATAAACTTACTTTTCATAACTACTTTAATTGCCTCTTCATCGCAACCAAGACCAATTCCTTTTTTAATTAAAGCTTTTGTAGGATTTCCATTTTCATCTATTGTTACTAGCAATTCAACATTGCCTTCGAGCCCAAATTTTATAGCATGTTCAGGATAAATAATTTTGTTTTGAACAGATTCAACACCGCCAATGGGAGTTGCCGATTTAAAAACATCTTTTTTTATAACCTCATGCTTTTCAGGTAAATTATCTTTTAAGATATAATCCTTTATTAAATCAGTTTCAAAAACTTTCTTATTTGCCGCAATTCCATTGTTAAATGTAGTCAGCTCTTTTAACTGTCCGTTTTCCGCATACAACTTTTTATCGCCATCTAAAACACCATCTTTTACAAAAAATTCTTCTTTAGGGTTTCCGTTAGAGTAATATTCCTTTACCCAACCATTTAGAATTCCTCGACTGAAATTCTGTTCTAACTTAATGTTGCCATTCTCGTAAAAATACTTAGCTGTGCCATCAAGAATATCATTTATATAATTAACTTCACTCTTAACCGTTCGGTTTGGAAAGTAAGATTTAACAATTCCATTTTGAGCAGAAACAAATGACAAACTCAAGAAAAGAAATAGGATAGATATTTTATATGAATTCAACTTACACTCAAATAATTGATGCAAAATTTAGGAAAACATCTTAAACAAATAAAATGCTTTAGAAATATGGCTTTATAGAAGTACTCGGCACAATTATCATTTTTAGAGTTTTAACTTTACCAAAATCTGGCAACTCAATATGCGCAACATAAAAACCACCGGGAATTAGCCATCCATCGTTGTTAGATAGATTCCATCTTACAGTCTTTTCTATTGAGTTTTTTTCAATTGTCCTTACTAACTGACCGCTTATATTGAAAATCTTGATTGTTGCTCTTTGAGGTAAGTGGGTGAAAGTAATTAATTTACTTCCATCTATTGGGTTATGGTTGGCAATACCATAAAAAGGATTTGGAAAAACATTTATCTTCTTAAAATCAGCAAAAAGAGTTTGCTGGTCGTATGTACTAGTGCTTGTACTAAATTGATAAATGTCATTTTCAGTTAGCGGTTTATTGTTACCAATAATTGCTTCAATTATTAAAACTAATCCATCAAAAATTGGTAATTCTTCCCACTCAGAAATTTCCTCATTTTCAAAAACCATTTTTTCTTTTGTTTTGTTTTTTATATTTAATTTGAAAACATCATTTATTTTTTGAAATTTCAATTCATAATTAAAGGTACCAAATTTAGAAGGATCAATTACTTTAATGGTAAATTTATATTGATTACTTTCTCCTGAAGTATGTTTTGGATAAATCCAATCTCCAGGTTTCAAAGTATTTATCAATCCATTACTTGATGAGTTTGGTTTTGCATGAATTCTTAGAATTGGAGATTCTAAGTAGAAATCAATATCACCAACTCTTCGTATTGAAAAGTAAGAGAACCCAAAATGATAGTTCTTCCAGTTTATTATAGGACTGCCATCAAACTTGTTTTTGGTTATTGTAATATGCCTTTTTACACCAGTATCATTTCCAACTAATCTAATTTTATCTTCTATTGTCTGCGTTGAAGAATTGTAATATATATTTGCAAAACGTGTTTTCCCATCACGTTTATCAAATGTTGCTACAATTTCTGCATCTGATTTATTGTAACTGCTGTCTCTAAACTGATAAATATTATATCCTTGAAATTCAAAACTATATTTGTCTTTCTCTATCTTTATTATCTGCTCTTGGTCTTCACCCCAACTAAGTATAATTTTTTTGTCAAGATTATATAACTCTATCTTTGGTTCAGTAGGATTTGTATAATACTTGTATTCATGAGAGTATTCTTTTCTCGCTTCGGAAATATTTTTTTTAAGAATATCTATGGCTTGTAGATTATCTGCAATGCCATTTGCGCCTCCCGCACTTTCTATAAATACAACTTCTTGTGTGCTTCCTGCTGGTAGATCAAACGGGCCTGTGCATAGCATCATTCTTTTATCACTTGGACCATACTCTATTCCATCTAAATAGCCGGTATTCTTTACATAATCACCGGAGAAAGGAAAAACTGTAGTTCCACCTCCTAATCTTTCAGGAATTTGCCAATCAAATCCTGATTGAGATTTACCTCTTAAATAATTATAGAGATGCGCGGCCGTTGTTGATACTCCCAAAACTGGGTCTCGCCATTCAAGTGGAAACGATTTATATATCCAACTAAATGCAGTCATAGGTAGATTCTTTTTGCCTGATAAAACTCTGTTATTAAAGATTGCTTTATCTTCCGGCTTCCCATCAACAACAGGACCTTGAAGTAATCCAAAACCAAAAGCTGGTGAGTATGCGCCATATGTAGCTTCATTTTTCGAAAAACTAAAAGTATAAACCATATTTAAAGTTGTGTCGCAGCCAACCAAATCATCACCAGCATCACCTACATCAGCATCTGCCCAAATTCCTAAGCGCATTTCTTTTATTTCATTTTTGCTTTTGTTAATTAGAACATATTTTTTAAATAAAGCATCATCCCGGTATGTTCCATCAATTTGATAGCCCCAAACTGTAACTTGCATTTCTAAACCAATAGGAAGAGAACCCGAGAAATATTTTGTTTGTGTTGAATCAAGATCGTTTGCAACAAACCATAAAGTTTGGTTCGCCCCTTTAATACCAGGTTTATCTATTTCGGCTTGATAAATTCCATCGTTGTTTAAATCTTCGAATGGCGCTCCATCGGATGCTGGCCATTCTTTCCAATCATTTTCATATTGACTGTAAATAGTCTCGATAGTTTTTTCTTCATCTTTTGCTTCCATATTGAGGTCAGCAGTTTTATAATCTCTTCTAACTCTAAAAACTCTTGTAGTTTTTGAATTTGGATTCTCAGCTTGACCATTTGGTAGAATTTTACCGGGTTTTAAACCGGTGCGATAAGCAGAACCCCCGGCCATAATTTTCCCATTCACTTTTCCTCCCCAGATAAATCCAGCACAAAAATTTGCAGCTTTGTTAGAACCTTTTGGAAAAATAAAACCAGAGTTACCGTTTAATTGTATATCTGCTATTCCATCATTGTAAATGGGAGTTGAAATTCTGTTGATGTTGAATTTAGAAAATACTTTACTTGATTGAGCTGAAGTTATACCACTAATAAAAAGAATAATAAAAATAGAACTGATGAAAGTTCTCTTTCTGGTAAAACAATTTTCCCGCATAAATGCCCCAGTATTTATTTTCTATACAATATAAATAACAAAATAAAAGAAGAATAGCTATGTAATAATTTATGGTCACTATTTACGTTAAAACAACTTATACAAAAACTTTTACAACGCATTAAGTACATGTAATAATGTAGTTGTTTTTTTATAGATGTTATATATATGCAGTTAAAAACTACTATCTTCTTCCGGAAAACATTCCATCGGACTTAGTAATTTTAATATCTTGCAGTTCAGGTGCTTTCATTCTAATTTCAAAACGGAAACCAGAATAATTTCCTAACGGATTCCAATTGAAATTCATTTCCCAGCAATGCAAATCTCGATAAATTGTAATTTGCGGGGCAGATATTTTCTTTTCTTGAAAATCATAACTACCACGAACAGTAAATTTCCAATTTTTTGTAAGACTGAAACCAAGATCTGCACTTAGATTAGTGAAAACATCCGACTTACTTGGATTCGGTTTAGAAAAGTTATAATTATAGCTCAAACTCAAATTCCATGGAATTGATAAATCCGGTGCTTGAGAATCATCATACAATGCGATGAAATCCTTTTTCTTAATTGCAACTTGCTCATTAATAGTATCCGGATTTTTTTGTTCATTCTGCTCATCCGATTTTAATCTCTCTCCGCTAAGTGTACTAGAGATAGAAAAATTAAAGTTTGTTAATCTTAATAGACCTTTTCCATTAGAAGCTAAATACTTATTTACATAACGGTAAAATTCTTGCCCTTGTTGGTTTCTTTCAATAATTTGATCATAAAATGTATAAGATGAAGAACCGGAAAAATTTAACAAATCTCCTATTTGCGTTCTGTAGTTCAAACTCAAATCCCGAAGTTTCATACTATCAGCCGCAAAATTGTAGCCAAGACTGGCATCCAAATTAAGAAGCTGGATTTTCTTTTGTTCTTTTGTTGTGTCACCTGGAGTTTTTATCATTGTCATTTCAAACACATTCCCGACAGAAAAATTAATACTTTGACTTCGGCCGCTTCCACCGCCGCCAAAGATTTCGTTTCGGTATTTATCATAACGAACTTTTTTTTCATTTGCATCTGTGTAAGAATCATAATATCCCCAAACATCATCGGCAAAATCTGGTTGATAATTGTATGAAATACTTGGCATTATAGTATGACGGAAAGATTCAACTCCAAAAGCATTTGGATTCATTATACCATACATTTTTGTTGATGCAGAAACTCCAGTATTAAAAGTTCTTACAAAATTTAATTCCTTAATTGATGATTCAACAACTGTATCTCTAATCGTTTTGTTTCCGTTTTCCGGATTTATATATTCATATTTAGCCGATTCTAACTTTATTCTTTTATTATACCACTTCTCTTGATAACTAAAACTTGGTGAAACATTTACATAACCAATTTTGGGAGAGAAATTTAGGTTGATGTTATGCAATGCGCCTAACTTAGAAGTTTTTACATTATCAGTTTTTGTGTTTGAGTTAGAAAATTGTGCGGAATATGAAATACCTAATAGCTCATACCATTTCTGTTTCCCTTCCGAAAAAGAATTCTCTTTTCTAAAAGGATAAAAAACATTTTGTGAATAGCTTACATTTGGCAATGACTCATCAATATTTCCATTATTCAAATATTGCGTTCTGCTGTAGTTAATAGATATACTTGAATTTTCCCAGCTTTTTGAAAAAGATGCGGCTGAATAAATCTGCTGTGAAAGCAATGTATTATAGTCTATACTATTGTTGTTAAGATAATTGCTGGAAACAAATTGCAGATTTGCACTCAACTGCGCTGTTGGATCGATTGATTGAAAATGATTCAAGGATAAGCGCCAATCACTTTGTTGTTCTCTTTTACTTTCCGGGTCATTTGCATCACCAATAGAAATATTTGAATAACCGGCATCAAATGATCCATTAAAATCATATCGTTTTGCATATCGTAAACGGCTTCTTGCGCCCCAGCCTCCTTTTGCATAATAATCACCAGTCATTGCTACATCAACGTAATCGTTGATAGCCCAGAAATAACCAAAGTTATGAAAGTATTGACCGCGTCTTCCATCTTGTCCGTAACCGGGAATAATAATTCCAGAGCGCCTTCCGCTTTCATTCGGTATTACAGCAAAAGGCAAAGGAATAGGCAGAGGCACTCCGCCAATATTCATAAATATCCATTTAGCAATTATTTTATCTTTCTGCAATACTTTCATTTGATGAGCAGTAAAGTATGTATCAGGTGTATCACTATCGCAAGATGTAAACATTCCACTTTCTATAAAGAAAGTAGATTTATCAACTTTCTTAACTTTTTCACCTTCGTAACGTTGGTCTTTCTCTTTGTTCTTTGCAAGAGAAATGAAGCCTTTTTGCGTTTTAAAGTTGTGCCGTATATAACTGCCCTCAAATGTTTCACCGCCATCAGTCAACCTTGGTAAACCTTTTATTTTAACTTTTGCGGTATCGGAAGTGTCTTCAGCGCCAAATGCTTCTAATTCATTTTTTGCATAGTCTATAAATATTTTTGCACTTTTTAGATCAGTTGATTTATACTTCAATTCACCTGAACCATACATATACATTTTTTTCTTGTTCACTTTAAATATTAGTGAGTCTGAAGCTGTAGCAATTATTACCGCATCAAAATCGCTTTGTTTTTGTTTACTTACAGTATCGCCTAATGCAACCGTATCTCTTAAAACTGTTTTGATTGAATCATTACTAAGATTTAATAATGTACTATCCTTCTGCTGTGAGAGTAATGTTGTAACACCTAAAATTAATATGAGAAAAATCTTTTTATTCATCTTTAGGTAATTAAGCTTAGTTGAATGTCTTATCTACAATGGAAATTTCTTCTGGATATTTTATATTGCCAATAGGCGTACCTAAAGAAGGTTGGACTTTTAACTTGAGATTAGATGTTGAACCTCCAGCGCCAGCTGCTTTTAATACTAAATCTAACAAATCATCCAAGCTTTTTTCTTTGAATGTTTTTGCAAGGTCAAACTGTATTTGTAAAGGAATTATTGTGGCTTCACCTTTTCCGGGAACAATTACTGGTTCTCTTAATTCTCCATTTACAACTTCTTTTTCATTAACAAATAAACGCCAAGGAAAACTTGAAATACTGATATCAGAAGCTGGGTATCCACCGCTTCCATCGTTTGGATTTTTTGCTTCGATATTTAGAACAAAAGTGAGTGGCAAGCTTCCTCTTAATAAACTGCTGGAAAGTTTAAGAACTTCCATAGCGTTAAAATCCTTAACACTTTTTTTATTTTTAACATCAACACCTGCAACTTGGTAATTTGTAGCAGAACCTATTTTATATTTTAATCTTGTAATGTTGCTGAAAGTTTGTATTACACTGCATCCATAAATAAATAATGTCATTATGATAATAATTGCGAAGAATTTAATGACCTTGGTTTTCATGATATTCTCGTTTCTTCAATTTTCTTAATAATCATTTCCGCAACACGTAAAGCTTTTAATCCATCTTTACCACTAACAATAGGCTTTTTATTATTGAGTATGGAATCAATAAAGTATTCTTGTTCAAGTTTAAGAGCATTTAATTCTTTTACTTCTGGCTGTTCATAAACAACTAACTTTTTCTTATCGCCTATTCCCATTTCACCAAAGTTAATAAAAGGATTTGGCGGCATTTTTTCCGGATTAATTAAGCGATATACTTCTGTTGTGCCGGTATTAAAATCCAATGAAAGATATGCATCTCTCTGAAACATTCTCATCTTTCTCATTTTCTTCTGTGATATTCTGCTGGCAGTTACATTTGCAACAGCGCCATTTTCAAACTCAATACGTGCATTTGCAATATCTATTTGATCAGAGACAACGGCAACTCCGCTTGCGCTAACATTTTTAACTTCACTATTGATTAAACTAAGAATTATATCAATATCGTGTATCATTAAATCGAGTACAACAGCAACATCAGTTCCTCGCGGATTAAACTGCGCTAATCTATCAGTTTGCACAAACAAAGGATTCAATTCATATTTTTCTAAAGCAAGCAAAGCAGGATTAAATCTTTCAATATGCCCTACTTGAAAGATAAGATTCTTGTCTTCAGCTTCTTTTACTAATTCTTCGGCTTCCCAAATTTGTGCAGTTATTGGTTTTTCAACAAACACGTGTTTATTCTTTTCAAATGCTTTTTTTACAACCTTATAATGTGCACTTGTTGTTGCAACAACGTCAACAGCTTCAACTTCAGACAATAAATCATCCAGTTCCTTAAAGGCTTTTACATTAAACTCTTCTGCCACTGCTTTTGCTTTTTCTAAATCAAGATCATAAATGCCAATAAATTCACAATTTTCAACTTCTCTAAATAATTTTGTGTGAATTTTTCCAAGATGCCCGGTGCCAATAATTCCGGTTTTAATTTTTTTCATAACACTCCGGTTTTAATTTTTGCATATCCAATAATTTTTTCATAACCGCCTTTTTCCGGTACTTGATAGTAAAGAAAAATATGAAATTCATTTTCTGTTTCGAAGAAATTACCTTCGAGTATTTCCCATTCTGGATTAATTATTTTGTTGCCTCTAAGATCTGCAACTACATATTGATACTCATGCACACCACGCTTTAGCGGCACAGTAAATTTAATCATTTCATTATCATCATACATTTCATATTCTGGTAAGAGATCCCAGTTTGTAAAAGAGCCAACTAAAAATATTGGCTTGGTAATGCTTTCAGGGACTTTTAACTTGAAGATAACTTTTTGATAATCTGCAATCGAGTTTCTATAATCAAGTAAAAGTGATGAGCCGTTAAAATCTCTTTTTCGCCTTGTAAACAAATCAGTTTGATCATACTCACCAAATTTTGCATTGACAATTTCAGTAGGATATTTACTTATGTTTCGTGTATCAATTTGTCTATACTCATTACCCGGTCTTAATTGCCTGGCGACAAAACTAAATTTTCTTGCTGCATCCCATTCATAATATCTTTCTTGAGTGTTAGCATTTCTATCGATAACAATCGAATTCGAAATCATTCTGTTTCTAACAATTTCTGTTTTAATTACATTTGAAGGGAAAAGTGAATCCGGCAGAGTAAAATTTGTTTTGATAGCTAAGGTCCTTCCTAGATTGGCATTTTCACCGTAATTGCCTTGCATGGTTTCTCTTGTAACTTGCACGTTCAATTTCACATCAGGCAATACAACAAAAAATTTTTGAGCTGCATAAACTAAATTTTTATTGTGCGAATCTGTTATGAAAAGCATCCATTTCCCGGATAAATGAAATTGAACATTATTGTTAGGGAAAGTGCCTGTGTAATGATAACTGGCGCCTTTTACTCCATTAGGAATTTTATTCAGCAATAAATTGTATTCGGTATTGTATAACGGATTTTGCAAAAACTGATTTTCGTAAGGCTGCCAATTCGAATCGCAAAACTTAAACTGAATAATCAGATTTGGATATGACGAAGACTGTACATCGAAATCTATTGTTATTGCTTTCTCATCATTAGAACTATAATCAATAATCGGAAATGAAGTTTCATTATTTCCGTTGTAAACACGAAGACTTTTAATTTCTAACCCGGCACTAAAAATTAGTGCTGGCAGCAAACAAGCAAAAAAAAATATGCTTAATAAATTTCTACGCACTTAATAACACCATATGGTACAAAAATATTATATACTAGTTCTTCTCGTTTTGATTCTAAAAGAAGTCCTTCGTCAAATACATCCAACAGCAACCCGGTTTTAAAAACGATTTCATAAAAGGCTGGATGTTCACTTTTTTCTTGAGTTCCATAAACAACGCCGTAATTTTCGTTCATTGTAATGTTTAAAGTTCTTCCAACATATTTTTTCCAATCCATTTTCATTTTAAGCCTCATAGGTTGGTTTAATTTTGATAATTACATACGAAAAGTATCGAAAATTGAATCGTAATCCAATGTAATGATTGTTGTGCGAAGTGTAATTATTGAGGTATAGAAAAGATCAAGAGTAAGATTAATAATGTTTGTTTATACCATTTTTAAGCTTACTCTCAATTAAAACCTATGTTTAGTATTACTTCTGATAAACGGTAATATCACCGCCGGATGTTTCTAACTTAACCAAGGGTCCGCCGCCATTATATTCAGCATCTAATTCACTGCGTTTTACTTTAATATTTTTCGCATTATCAAAATTGCTTTTTACACTTCCTCCACTGGTTTCCAAACGAACTCTTGCTTTAAAGCTTGCAGGAAATTTTGCTGTTATGTCACCGCCCGAAGTTGAAGCATCTATACCTTTATTTTCTCCATTATATAAAATTGAAATATCACCACCGCTTGTTTCTGCAAATAATCTTCCATCATTCTGGTCAACTTCTATATCGCCGCCTGAAGTTTCAGCTTTTACATCACCAATAACATTCTTACATGTTATATCGCCACCGGAGGTTGATAAAAACATATTGCCTTTATGTTCGGTTAGTTGGATATCTCCGCCGCTCGTCTCTGCTTTAACTTTTCCATTAAGATTTTTTAAATTTATATCACCGCCAGATGTTTCAAAACTAAATCCTCCGGTAATTCCAGATACGGTTATATCACCACCGGATGTTGTAACACTCGCATTAAATTTTGCAGGAACAAATGCTTCAACTCTAACTTTAATATTGCTTCCAAACCAATTCCAGAAAGAGTCTTTCTTTTTAATAATTACCCGTACAATATCCCCATCTTGAAAAACATTATATTTTAGTTTTGTAGCTGCCTTCTCATTGCCGAATATTTTAACGTAAACTTCCTGTTTATCCCAATTTTGAATTTTAACATTTGCACCGGAAACTTCAACAGAAAGATTTTGATAATCTTTCGTTTGAAATGTCTTCTCTTTTACAATTTTAAGATCATCACCGTAAACAAAAGTAGATAAAAAGACCAAAGTGCCTAGCAGTAAGAAAGTTTTTTTTGTAATTAATTGAGATTTGTTCATTACTTACTCCATAAAGTTAATTTCTTGATGATTTAGACTTACCAACCGCTAGTTTTGTTACATAATTCAAAAATTTTTATTTATTATTTTTATATTGTAACAAACATTTTGGGTAACGATGATAAAATATTTAATCGTGTTTTTTGGTTCCGGACTCGGTGGCGGATTCCGCTACTGGCTTTCTTCATTTATACAAAATTATTTTTCTCCATTCTTTCCCTATGGAACTCTTGGTGTAAATATTATTGGTAGTTTCATTCTTGGGTACATGATTTTTGGTCTTGACGAAAGGGAATTGATTTCTCCTTCGCTAAAACTATTTATAGGAATTGGTTTCTGCGGCGGATTTACTACATTTTCAACTTTTTCTCTTGAAACATTTAACCTTTTGAGGAACGCAGAGTTTTTCCTCGCAGCTTTAAATATTCTTTTAAGTTTAACTACTACAATTGCCTGTGTTTTCTTAGCGTACTTAATTTCGAGGTAATTATGAAAATTGAAGGTGAAGCAAAACTATTAAGAATTTTTATTGGCGAAGCTGATAAAATAAACCATGTTTCGGTTTTTGAAAAAATTATAAATGAAGCGCGAAAAAATAATCTTGCCGGTGCAACTGCCTATAAAGGAATTATGGGCTTCGGAGGTAATAGTCGAATTCATTCTGCAAAGATTCTACGACTCAGTGAAGATTTGCCTATTGTAGTAGAAATTGTAGATGAAGAAAAGAAAATTGAAGAATTTATTCCATTTGTTGAAATGCTTTTTAAAGATGCAGCTTGTGGTGGATTAATAACAATAGAAAAAGCTGTAATAATTAAGTATACTCCAAATAAAAGCATGTAAGGAACTTCAGATTGAGAATATTAAAATATGTATCTATTTTATTTTTTATTTTGCTAAGTAACATCCAATCTCAAAATCAATACAACTTAACTCAATTCAAAAATGAATCACTCGAATTTATAAAGCAACCGACAAAATGGCAAAGCAGCGATTGGCTAAAACTGGGCATTACTGGCGCCGCGGCCTTTGCATTAATGCAAATTGATCAGCCGGTTCGATCAGAGTTTATGAAAGACAGAAGTTATGTAAAAAGCTTTCCTATTGAGTTAGGAAGAATGTATGGCGAGCTTTATTCTCCATTAGTTTTTGCTGGAGCTTTTAGTCTAAATGGAATCTTGAACAATGATAAAACTTCAAAGAAAATTGGCTATGAAATAATACAAACAACAATTTATGCCGGTGCTATAACTACTGCGCTTAAACTTGCTTTCGGACGTGCTCGTCCTTTCACAGAAAAAGGATCCAATTCTTTTGGTTCTTGGTCAATGTTCGATGACTCATTTCATTCTTTTCCTTCCGGTCATACAACAATTGCTTTTTCAATTTCAACTGTGCTTGCAAATAATTCTAAATCCAATGTTTTAAAAGTACTTTGTTACATTCCGGCCGTATTAACCGCTCTTTCGCGTGTTTATCATGATAAACATTGGACAAGTGATGTTTTCTTAGGCGGATTAATTGGATTTACCGTTGGGAGCTGGGTTACGTCAATACATGATGAAAAAGAAATGCTTCAAATTGCTTCTCCACAGCAATTATCAATCGTAATCCCACTAAACTAAATTTTTTAATCCCGGATTTGTCATTAGAAATTTTCGGTTGATACAACAAAAGGCCAGCTA
>CAZVYT010000004.1:0-101155 GCA_964631495.1 uncultured Melioribacter sp.
CAATTTTATGATTGAAAATAATCTCCTGTGGTCATATGACCTAAACTTTAAGTAATTAGTATTGAGAAAAAGCAAAAGCCCCGAAAAAAAGCAGCCGGGGCTTTTATTTTATCATTTTCACTTCATTAGTTTTATTCAACTTCCGATTTCGAACGAAATTTATTCCAGATAAAGTAAACTGGAATTCCGAGTGCAACAATTAGTAATCCCGGCCAAGTATAATCTGGTTTGTAAATCAACAGAATAGTTGAAACTGAGGCCGCCAGAATAATATAAAGCGCCGGCAGATAAGGATATCCGAATGCTTTGTAGGGGCGCTCCGCATTTGGCAATCGTCTACGAAGAATAAAAATACCAGCAATTGTGAGAATATAAAATATTAGTACTGTGCAAACGACATAGTCTAATAGTTGCCCGTATGTGCCGGAAAGACAAAGCAAACTTGCCCAAATTGCTTGTATCCACAAAGCTTTTGCCGGAACTGATTTACTATTTAACTCTCCGGCAAACTTGAAAAACAAATTGTCTTTTGACATTGCATAAAATACCCTTGCGCCGGCTAGAATCAATCCGTTGTTACACCCGAACGTTGAAATCATAATTAGAATAGCCATTACAACAACAGCAATATCTCCAAAAATAAAATGTGCGGCAGCAGTTCCAACTCTGTCTTCTGCAGCAAACTGAATTCCTTGACCAACAATATTAGTTGATGTTGGATCGCCTTGAAGAGGAAGAACAACTAAGTAAGCAACATTAGCAAGAATGTATAACACTGTTACAATCATTGTCCCAAGAAACAAACTCCAGGGAATAACTTTCTTTGGATCTTTAACTTCTGCGGCGATGAATGTAATATTTTCCCAGGCCACGCTAGAAAAGAGTGAACCAACCATAGCGGTTCCAATTGCGGCAACAATTGCAAATCCGGCAAGCGGTTCTATTACATCAATCAATCCGTTCTTTAGGTGAACTTGCTTTGCGCTCCACATATCGGCAAAGTTAGAAGTTATAATTCCAGCATTTGAACCAACAATAAAACCAAGTACAATCAAACCAAATAGTGCAATGGTTTTTGAAAATGTAAAAACATTTTGAACAGTTCTGCCTTCTTTAACTCCACGAACGTTTATATATGTTAAAAGGATAACGCTGAGAATCGCTAATAATTGAGCCGCCGAAATATTTAACCCCAGCAGATTAAGCAGAACATTCTTTTGGCTGAACCACGGAATTAAAACTCCGGTAAATTTTGCAAATGCAACAGCAACAGCGGCAATTGTACCGGTTTGTATTACAAGAAATAATGTCCACCCATATAAAAAACCAACCAATGGGTTATAAGCTTCACGAATGTAAACATACTGGCCGCCTGCAAAAGGCATCATAGATGCAAGCTCGCCATAACTTAATGCACCAATTAAGGTAATAACTCCGGTAATGAACCAAACCAAAAGAAGGAATCCGCTTGAACCAACCGTACGTGCAATATCGGCGCTAACAATAAAAATTCCGGAACCAATCATAGAACCAACTACAATCATCGTTGAATCAAAAAGTCCAAGCTCTCTTTTAAACCCATGCGAATTTTCTTGCTGAGACATGAAACCTCCGACAAATAATAAAATTATTGTAAATAGTCTTTTACGTAATTTTTAGCAAAACCAACAAGCTTCCAGTATGGTGGGCGATATTTATTCTTCTTTAAAAATTCTTCTGCACCATCCAAAACTTTTTGTTTTACTGCGATAAAAATATTTTCATATTTTTGGTGGCGTAATCCAGACTCTGCGCTCATTCCTTCGGGTATAATTCCATCTGCACCAAAAATATTTTGCACTACACTAACGAGTTTCGCAATTCTGACAATCGGCAGTAAATAATGATTATACTTTAATTCTTTACCGTAGTTCGCTTCATCAAGTAAAGCTTCAACAATTGCATTATCTACATGATCTTTATAAAGCGTTTCCATGTCCCGCCATTCAGCAACAACTGTTACTTGCGGATCATATTCAAGGTCTGATGGTTCTTGTGTTTCGAAGTGAGTTACTCCAAAACCGGAAAGTAATTTAGCTGTACCTCTAGATGAAATAGTTGAACTATGCGCCCATAGACTAATACCTACTTTTTTATATGAAGAAGATGCGACTTCAGAACAGAACCATTTATCATCATTATTTAAATCCATTTCAAAATCATAAGGAATATGACGGGCTTCTGCTCTTTGAAGCGCAAACAATGCAGCTTTATGTGGCAGCATCGGATCAATTTGTAACTTATGCAAATCTTTGCGCAGCCTTAAAACCATTACGCGCAACTTTATATCTTTTAAGTAATCATAAAGGCTTGAGATAGTGATGCCACGCTCAATATGAGATTCAATTATATATGGAAGTTTAGTTTTTGCATCTACATAAACCAGAGCGATGTGAGAAAAATTTCCGGGATAATCACTTCCGCGGGCAATAAGCGCAGATGTTGGAGCACCGCCACGAGAAACTAAAATATCTCCACTATGAATTCTAACACCAAGAATACTTGCGCTTGGCGTTTGAGACTCTTCATCATTTTCAAGAGTAAGTCCGTTAATATTACTGCTATTTGTCTGAAGCAGTAATTCCTCAACTGCCGCTCTTCCGCCATAAATTATTTTGTATAGTGTATTACGAGTATTAACATTACTAATATCCCAATTAACGGAAACATTTTTTATTACTGTTCTGATTCTTGAATACTGTTCAGCATATTCCGATATGTATTGTTCGCATCCACCAACCAAAGCGGCTGTTACAAAGATTTTTTCTTCAAGCTTTTGATAAATCAATTCATTGGGAAGTGGACTGCTTTTCTTAATTTCTTCAAGGATCAAATTAATTATGATAAAATTATTTTTAATATCACCTTCAATATTTGTACAACCTTTTTGTTTTGCTTCGATGAATTTTTGTTCTAAAGAATTCCATAGTGAATCTCGATTCCAAATGAATTGCTTCTTTTCTGCAAGTTTTGGCTCCACTATTTTCTCGGTTGGAATGAAAAGAATTAAGAAGATTATAACCAAGGAAATGAGAAAGTATTTTAGAGTTTTTTTCATAGGTTCTTTGCGATATTATTTATTCGCGTATTTCTATTTTTCAGTTTTATACAAATCCAATCTAAAGAGTATATTGCATATCATCAATAAGATTTTTAGGAAATCATGGAATTCAAAATGTCTCGTTTTTCGCTTGGGTTCTGGCGTGCAAAAGAATGGAACTACAACTCTCAGCAGTTTCATCAACTTATAAATGAAGCTCTAGAACTTGGAATAACTACAATCGATCACGCCGATATCTACGGCCAATATTCTTGTGAGAATATCTTTGGTAACATTTTAAAAGAAAATCCTTCATTACGTACAAAGTTTCAGCTTGTTAGTAAGTGCGGCATTAAGTTTGCAAACAAACGCTATCCGGAATTTACCGATCACATTTACGATACATCAAAAACGCATATTCTATGGTCTGTCGATAATTCTTTAAGTAATATGAATACTGATTATCTCGATGTTCTACTAATTCACCGTCCCGATCCATTAATGAATGCTGACGAAGTGGCAGACGCAATTTATGAACTTAAAAAGAGCGGAAAAGTTTTGAACTTTGGCGTTTCAAATTTTTTGCCTCATCAATTTAATCTGCTTCAATCAAGATTAGATTTTCCATTAGTTACAAATCAAATAGAAGCCTCTGTTCTTTATACAGAACATTTTGTCAGCGGCAACATAGATTTCCTACAAGAGAAAAGAATTACACCTATGGTTTGGTCCCCATTTGCAGGCGGAAAAATATTTTACGAGAACAATGAGAAAGCTAACCGTGTTAGAAATGTGTTATTTGAAATTGCATATAAATATCAAGTAGAAATTGATGCTGTTGCCGCTGCATGGCTGTTAGTTCATCCGGTTAATTTTATAATTGTACTCGGGACCGGAAAAATTGAAAGAATTCAATCCGCAATGAAAGGATTGAATGTTAACTTAACTCGCGAAGAGTGGTTTAAGATTTGGGTCGCTTCGCACGGACACGATATTCCGTGATTCCTTTTTTGATTTTCGAAAAAAGTGAAGAGCGGTTTTAATTACCGCTCTTTTATTTAATCACCAACATCTTTTTTGTCTCTACATAACTTCCGGCTTTTAACTGATAGAAATAAATACCTGAAGATGATTTTGACTGGTGAATGTTGAATTGCGAATCATAAAATCCAGGCTTCTTGAACTCATTAACAAGAGTTGCAACTAACCTTCCTAAAACATCATAAACTTTCAAGCTAACATGACTGAAAGCTGAAATTTTATAATTGATGACAGTCTCGGGGTTAAAAGGGTTTGGAAAATTCTGCATCAATTCGGTTTTGGTAGGAAGAGTTTCTTCATCTTCAACACCAGGCAAAATAAAAGGGCCTACATATTTTTTAATTCCAAACCAGAGTGTTCTATTTACATTCTGATCAAAATCAACCATGAAGTGGTAATGCGCGAAAGGCTTATAAGTTTTTGCCGTTGATTCAGATTCTTGCCCGCGAACATCAAGAGGATAAACACGAATTGAATCTGCAGTAATAGCAAGATCTAGCTTTAGTTTTAACGGATAAATCTGAGTTGGATTTCTTCCCCAATTATTATTGATTGTTGTTGTCCCATTCCAAATCATATTAGTGTTTTGAATTTTGGAAACAAGCGTAATTAAATCTCCTTCTTTATCAATATTTAAAAAAGAAAGCGAGCCGAAATATTCTTTATCCATTGGATAGAAAAATATATCACCAATTCTCTTTCCCGTAAGTGTATTAAAAAAACCAGTTACATTTTGATATTTATTAGTTACAATTGAATAAACTCCGTTTGTTACATCCCAAGTTATTTGTCCATTATCTGTCTTATACGGACTCACCGGTGCGGTTTGCATACTTGCAAAATTTGTTTCGGTTGGGCTATTGTAACTCTCGGTTTTAATTGAGTTAATAAGAGAAAGTTTCTTTTCGAAAAGAACAGAACTACCCCAAGAATTGGTATCATTCTTCGGCATTAAATTAATTGTTTCGGATTTATAATTAACTTTTTGCGGTGAGGAAGATTCAGCAATCATATAATTTCTGTATGCGTATGCCGCGCTGGGAAACTGCGCCATAAAAATTGGATTTCTATTTATACTAAAGTACGATTCAACTTTATCATCTATATAATTAGATCCGCTATAATCAAAAAGCATAATACCATCCGCACCATTAAAAGAAGAATAACCAAGTAAAAAACTTATGGCTTCAGCTTGATATTGATTTGGGAAAGGATGATTGTACTCGCTAACAGTGAAAGGTTTATTAACAATTGGTACAGCGGCAAACAAGCCGGTAATCGTTCCTCCGCTTGATTCTTTCACCATAGGCTTGTTAGAAATTGTCCAATCTGTTGATGACCATGGAATATTAGGGAAATGTGGATGATCCCAATATGAATGATTATCAACATAATCTGCTACACTTTGAGCGGCTAAATCAGCCGCACCCGCATTCCAATTTGTAGTATTAATTGGAACTTTGACTCCAAGTGTGTTCTTGAGATATGTAAAAAAATCTTTGTGGAAATCTTGCTGCAGCTTGATATAAAACTCGGACATATCTTTTACGCGCTGATCTGAATAGCTTACGCAATCCGCATAATCAATACGCCTTACATTTTTCAACTCAATTACTTCATCTGCAATCAATCCGGTTAGTGAAGCTTTTGCAACGCTTACTTCATCAATCCAATATGTTCCTTTTTCTTTAGCCAGTTGAAAAGTAATTCGAGCGCGGCCATTATTTGTTTCGCTTGCTTTAAAACTAAAAGTGTAAGTATTCCAATTAGTTGATAGCAGATAATTTTTTCCGCCGTAGCCATTCCAAGGTGAAACATCATTCATTGTGGAAACATTTATTTGACGCGAAGCATCGGACTTTGCCGCAAATGTAACTGTGTAGAGAGAATCTATCTTAAATGTAAGCGTTGGCTGTTTAAATTGAATATGCCACTCTGTACCATTTGAGTTTGTTACAACAACTTTAGCACAATTACTTCCTTTATACGCGTTTGAATTATCTATTGTAAAAGTTCCGGTTGCACCTTGATTTTGCTCAAGCGCCCAGCCGCTGGTTCCATTTTCAAATCCTCCGTTAACAATCTGCTCTCCTTGACCGGCAGTTATTGTGCCGCCACTCCATGCTGATTTCAAATTTGCAGTAGAAGAATATTTTTTTGTTAAGAAGTCATTCCACAAACTATCAAGCATTCGTACGTGTCTGTATATAAGTTTCCCGCCGCTTTTAATTGGCTTAAGAATGTTTTCTCTCCAGCCTCTGTATAATGAATTCTCATTAACCGTTTCAAGCATAGCCATAACAGGATCGTTAACCAATGCTTTTCCGGTATAAGGATTAACATGTGTTAGAAGCTGCTGCGCGTATTCTTTTTGAAGCATTATTAAATGAGGATCGAAGTATGTAACAACCTTAAAGAAATCTGTACCATAATTTTTTACGGAATCGGCATATAAAACGCCATCAAACGGCTTAAACATTCTGGAAACATTCAGATTCATATTTATAAATATTCCATTTTCTTTCAGCCTTGCAATAAAATTTTCCATTAGATCGAGATAGGTTGGATTAAGAACGCGAGTATCGCTGCCGGTTAACAAACTTGCACCACCCCAATCATTATCAATATGATGAAAGCGGATTAGATTTATTCCCATTTTACGCATTCTTCCCGCAATACCGGGAGCTAAATCTTTTGATGGAAAAGCACCGCTTGCCACGCAATTGCCTCCCCAAAAACGTATTGGTTTTTCATCCAGAACAAAATTTCCATTTTCATCGGCTGTAACAAACTTTCCATCTACAATTTTTGTGATTGGAAATTTTGGTAAAAATTTTTGTGTGGTTGAGTCGTTCCATGGCAAGTTAAAATTAAATCCACCGGAAAAATTTTGTGAGTAAACAATTATAGACTGAAATAATGCGAGCAAAACAATTGAAGGTAGTTTTTTCATAAGGTTACCATAAATGGAAAAGCCGATGAAGCATTAATTAATATTACTGGCATCTTCTATCGGCTTTAGGTGTTTAATCATTGCAATTATTACAAACCAAGTGCTTTTACATACCCTGGGTTAATTGTACAGTTTTTGAATTTAATGTTTTCCAGCAAATCATCTAAAGCTTTCTTAATAGTTTGACGAGACGGTTTCGCTTTTCGGATTTCTTCAAAATTCTTTTTAGGTGTTTCCGCATACTTAATAATTTCCTCCCATTCTTTTGTTTTCACAAATTGAACCATCCCGCGTGATGAATCCATTTTTTTATATGGCCAGAAGCACCAGCCTAATTCATGTGTTTCCAATAGTTGTCTAAAAGCGTTGATCCATTCGTCTTCATTTTCTCCGCTTTCTCCAAGATACATAGGAACATTGTGTTTGTTTACAAAATCAATTACATCTTGAATTTGTTTTTGTTCTGGCGGCATCCAATATCTATGAAATGTATAAGCAAGATTATTCTCATATGGCGCACCGAACATTTTAAAGTTTGTATTCCATTGCGCGCCGCCTAAAATTATTGTGTGGTTTTTATCCACTTCGCGTATTGCCTCTGAGATTTTTTTATAAAGCGGTTCAAGAAGTAAATTCAACTCTTCTTTGTTTTCCATATAATGAGGAATCGGTTCATTGAGTAAATCGTAACCAATAACAATAGTTTCATCTTTATAGCGGTAAGCAAGTTTTTTCCATAACTCAATAGTGGTTTTTTGTGCCGCTTCATCTTCAAAAATCCAAGGATAGCCCCAGCTGTCATCTATGTTATCTCCGGTTTGACCTCCTGGCGCAGCATGCAGATCAAGAATAACATAAAGGTTTTCTTCTTTACACCATTTAATTGCTTCATCAAGTCTGCGGAATCCTTCTTCCAGCCAAATCTCCGGATGATCTTCAACCAAAAATAATTTGAAGTTGAATGGAAGCCGAATATGATTTAAGCCTGTTGATTTGATATAACGAATGTCTTCTTTAGTAATGTAGTTGTCTCTAAATTTTATCCAAAACTTTCTTGCTTCATCTGCGCCAATCAATTCTTTAATAACATTATCAATTAATCGGAAAGAATTAACATTTTCAAATTTGAACATATATCCTTCGGGATTAAGCCAATTGCCAAGATTTATTCCGCGGAGAATTATTTTTTTTCCATCCGGCTCAACAAAATATTTTCCATCAACTTTTACAAACTTGTTAGATTGAGCTAATCCGATAGAACTGGTTAGCAAAATCAAGCAAACAATAGCAAACACTCTTTTCATTAATTACTCTATTTACTTTTTAACTTTTCTTTGATTAAGCGAGTGGCTCAATAGCCATTCATATACTTCCGGATTGTTATAAGTTTCTGTCCACGAGTCATGACCTGCTTCCGGATAAACTGTAAGTTTAGCATTACCATTGATTGCTTTAAGCCTTGCAACCATATCTTCTGAGGCTTTAAGTGGAACAACTAAATCTTTTGCACCGTGAAAAACCCATACCGGTAAATTACCAATCATAAATGCCGCGAATGTATCTCCCCAACCGCAAATAGGAACTACCGCTGCAAGACGATCTGAAATTTCTGTTGCTAATTTCCATGTTCCGTTACCACCCATACTTAAGCCGGTTATATAAATTCTATTTACATCAACTTTATATTTTGAAATAATCTCATCAAGCAGTGCTATAAGAGGCTCGTGTTTCCAACGTGTGTTAGCCGGGCATTGAGGTGATACAACAATAAATGGAAAATCTTTACCTTGCTCAATCAATTTTGTCGGTCCATTTACTTTTACAAGCTCGAGATTATCACCTCGCTCTCCGGCTCCGTGCAAGAAGAGCATTAAAGGCAGCTTTTCTTTTGAATCATATTCTTTAGGAAGATATAATAAATACTTCAATGCAACTTCCTTTTCATATTTTCCCGTAAAGCTTTGTTTACTTTGTATTTCTGCTTCACTTATTTTTGTAACAGTTGATGAGCACGCGGCAAATAAAAAAACACTAACCGCAATAATTAATAAGCGATCATACATAAAACAATTTTTATTTTTCATTTAAGTCTCTACTCAACTACTAAAAAAGAGGCTTCCTTTACATTCACAGAATTTGTTCCAACGAACAACTGAAACTCACCCGGCTCAACAACGAAATTCATGTTTATATCGTAGAACTTCAATTTTTCCGGCGTTATTGTAAAAGTAACTTTCTTAGTTTCTCCGGGTTTTAAGGATATTTTTGTGAAGTCTTTTAATTCTTTCACGGGTCGTGTTACACTTCCAACTAAATCTCTTATGTAAAGTTGAACTACTTCTTTGCCTTCAACTTTGCCGGTGTTTTTTACATCAACAGTAGCTGTAAATGATTCATCTTTTTTAATTGAAGATTTACTCAAGATCGGATTGGAATATTCAAATGTTGTATAGCTTAAACCAAACCCGAAAGGATAAAGCGGAGTGTTTTCCAAATCCATATAATACGATGTGTAACGATCTTTTGGATTATGCGGTCTTCCGGTTTTTTTATGATTATAATAAATAGGAACTTGACCAACATAACGAGGGAAAGTTACAGTCAATTTGCCGCTTGGATTTACATCACCAAAAAGAACATCTGCTATAACGTGTCCGGCGCTAATTCCAGGATACCATGCCTCAACAATAGCATCAACATTATCTTGAAGCCATTGAATAGTAAGTGGTCTTCCGTTCATCAAAACAACTACAATAGGTTTTCCGCTTTTCTTTAACGCTTTTATTAAATCTTCTTGAACGCCTGGTAAGTCCAGTTTAGCGCGTGAGTTTGCCTCTCCACTCATGTGGCGGTGTTCGCCAATAAAAGCAACAACTACGTCAGAAGATTTTGCGACTTCAACTGCTTCATTAAACCCGCTTTTACTTTCACCAAGTATAGAGCATCCTTCTGCATAGTTAATTTTAACATTTTTACCAAGCTTCTTTGTTAATCCTTCGTAAACAGAAACCACATCATTGCTATCGCCAAGTGCAGACCAGCCACCAAGAGGATTATCTTTTGATTTAACCAGCGGACCAACCAATGCAATAGATTTTACCGATTTACTTAATGGCAAAGTATTGTTATTGTTTTTTAACAAGACTAAAGTTTCGTTTGCAACTTCTCTTGTTGCTTCAACAATTTCTTTACTCTTAATTGTTTTTTGTTCTCTTTCAACATTGCAATAACGGTAAGGGTCATCAAATAAACCAAGTTTAAATTTTGCAATTAGCACACGGCGCACTGCATCATCAACGAGCTTAATATCTACTTTACCTTCTTTTACTAATTCTGCTAAATGAAAAAAGTAGCCGCTTGTTTCCATATCCATATCAACAGTAGCTTTAATACCAAGTTCTGCCGCATGTTTTCTGTCTTTAGCAACTCCATGTGGAATTAATTCTCCAATCGAATTCCAATCACTTACAACAAAAGCATCGCTATTCCATTCGCCGCGCAAAATATCAGTCATTAAAAATTTACTTGCCGAAGCAGGCACGCCTCCAATTTCATTAAATGACGCCATCAAAGAACCAACTCCGGCTTCAACTGCGGCTTTAAATGGAGGCAAATAAATATCTCGTAAATTTCTTTCCGATAAATCAACAGTGTTATAATCTCGTCCACCTTCAGCTCCGCCATATGCCGCAAAGTGTTTAGCGCATGCTAATATTGTATTGTATGCAGATAGATCGTTTCCTTGATAACCTTTAACGCGTGCAACTGCCATCAACGAGCCCAAGTAAGGATCTTCTCCGCTTCCTTCCATAATTCTTCCCCAACGCGGGTCGCGCGCAATATCTATCATAGGGTTGAAAGTCCAGTGTACTCCGGCAGAAGATGCTTCAATTGCCTGCATACGCGCGGATTTTTCAATTAACGCTGGATTCCAAGAACTTGCTTCTGCAATAGGAACGGGAAAAGTTGAGAAATATCCATGAATTACATCCAAACCAAATATCACTGGAATTTTTAATCTAGATTGTTCAACAGCAATTTTTTGCAATCTCATAGTTTTTTCCGAACTAACAATATTTAAGAAAGAACCTATCATTCCTTTCTTCAAGAGCTCATCACTTGTTTCAGCTGGTCTTCCTTGTGATGCACCTGTAGCCCAATCTCCGCTGTATTGAACAAGCTGACCAACTTTTTCATCCAGAGTCATTAGCGCCAAAACTGAATCCGCACGCTGAGTTATTGTTTTATTTTGTGCAAACACAGCAGTGCAAATCAAGAAAAATATAAACACTTTTTTCATCTCGTATTTCTCCGTTAAAAAAAGAGGCTTCTTACAGCCTCTTATAAAGATTAATATGTTAAACCAAATCCAAATGGGAAAAGTGGATCGTAATTTGAGTCACCAACATTTATAGGAACTTGTTGCATGTTTTTTGGCCATGTTACCGGCAGTTTTCCGGTTGGTTTGTAATCACCAAATAGTACATCTGCTACTCCTTGTCCTTCAGTTCCAGGCAACCATGCGGCTATAAACGCACTCGTTTTCTTTAATTCGTTTTCAATAATCATTGGTCGGCCAGAAATTAATATAACAACAACCGGAACGCCAGAGGCATTAGCTTTTTCAATTGCCTCGCTATCTTCTTTAGTTAAACTTAAATCCTCGCGGTCGCCAAACATTTCAGCGTAAGGTGTTTCACCAACTACCACAATGCAAACATCTGCTCCTTCTGCTCCGGAGCCATCGGCAGATGAAGTAATTGTTGTCTTTGCAGAGACTGTATTCTTTATTGCTTGAAGAATTGTTGTTCCGCCTTTTAGAATATTTCCACTTTTACCTTGCCATTCAATTGTCCAGCCGCCACATTGAATTCCAATATCGTCAGCACCTTTTCCTATTATGTGAATTCTCTTCAACTCCTTTGAAATTGGCAAAACTTTATTTTCATTTTTTAACAATACCAACGATTGACGAACAGCATCACGTGCAACTGCTCTATGTTCCGGTGAACCAACTGCTTCTGTCAGTTTTTTATCAATTCCATAATTTTCCCAAAGATTCATTTCAAATTTTACACGCAATATTCTTTTCACGGCGTCATCAATTCTGCTCATAGGTACTTTGCTTTCATTTACCAATTCTTTTAAGAAAGCAATAAATTTTTTGTAATTGTTTGTTGTATCTGCGCCATGTGGAATCATTACCATATCCATTCCAGCGTTGATGGATTTTTCGATTGCAGTTTTATAATCTTTATCAATCTGATCAATTGCAGCCCAATCCGAAACTATGAAACCTTTAAAGCCAAGTTCTTCTTTTAATACATCGGTCATTAAATATTTAGAACCATGTAATTTCTCTCCGTTCCAACTATTGTAAGAAACCATAATATTTTTTGCGCCGGCTTTAATTGCTTCTATATAACCAGGCAAATGAATTTTACGAAGCGTTGCTTCGTCAACTTCTGTGTTTCCTTGATCTTTACCATTTGTAGTTCCGCCATCTCCAACAAAATGCTTTACACTTTCAAGAACCGCAGCTTTGCTAGAAAAGTCTTTTGTCTGAATTCCACGGACATATGCAACACCAAGTTTTTTAACTAAGTCCGGATCTTCACCAAAACTTTCGTATGTTCTGCCCCAACGTTCATTTCTAGTAACCGCAACGCAAGGAGCAAAAGTCCATTGCATTCCAGTTCCTCTAACTTCTCTTCCAGTAACAATTGCAACTTTTTCTACAAGCATAGGGTTACGTGTCGCGCCTAATCCAATGTTGTGTGGAAATATAGTAGCGCCATCAACATTGTTGTGCCCATGCACCGCATCAATTCCAAAAAGAATTGGTATTCCTAAACGTGATTTAAGAGCAATGTTTTGATATTTCTCGTAAGACATAGCCCAACCCTTTGCAGTAATATCCGGGACTTCGGTACCGCCACCACAAAGCAAAGAACCAATTGCATACTTAGCAATATCTTTTGGCGCGTTTTTTATTGCATCTAGATCAACTTGTGTCATCTGTCCAATTTTTTCATCAAGTGTCATTTTTGCAAGAAGATCATCTACTTTTTTAGTAAGTACATCTTCCTTTATCTTTTGTGAATAAACAAAAGATGAGACCATTATCATAATTACAATTAAGCTTTTTAATTTCATTGCTTCCTCTAGTTAGTTTTATAAATATTAAGTATTCGACTTTTAGGAGTTTGATGAAGAAAAGAGGAAAGGCTGCTTTCTTTCCTCTCAATTTTTATTTTCTTTTTAATTCATTCCAAATCAGAGCGCTGGAACCAAGTACCGCTGCGCTTGATCCAGGCAAAGCCGAAGGAATAACTTTAACTTTATTTTTGAAAATATTCAGCATATACTTTTCCATATAATGCTTTGTTGGTTGAATGATTAGATCACCTGCCAAAGCTAATCCACCAAAAAGAATAATTGCCTCGGGACTTAAATGCGCAACAGAATCAGCAAGTTTTAATCCTAGCACTTTTGCTGTGTTATTAAAGGCTTCAAGTGCAAGTTTGTCTCCCTTCTTAGCGGCATCAGAAATATCTTTTGCAGTAAGAGTTAAAAAGCTTTTTTCTCGAAGAGCACTTGGTGTATTTGTTGTTGCCATTAATTCAAAAACAGTTCTGCAAATTCCGGTTGCAGAAGCGTAAGTTTCTAAGCAGCCTTTTCTACCGCATCCGCATTCTCTACCAGCTCGATCGACTATTGTATGACCAAGCTCACCTGCAAAACCATCTGCGCCATAAACTAATTGACCATTAACAACAATGCCGCTTCCCAATCCCGTACCAAGTGTAATAACAATAAAATCTTTCATTCCTCTGGCGGCACCAAATATCATTTCACCTATAGCGGCTGCGTTCGCATCATTTGTAATTGCAGACGTTAGCGGAGAATATTTCTTAACCACTTTAAGAACATTAACACTTCCCCAATTTAAGTTTGGAGGAGAATCAACTGAACCGGTGTAATAGTTTGCATTTGGTGCACCAATTCCAATACCAACTAATTCATATTTTTTTGCGAACTTCTTAAATGAAGAATTAATCTCCTTAAATAATCTATCAAACAACTGATCAGATCTTTGTTCCGCTCGTGTTGGTATAGATGATTCATAAATTATTTTTCCAGATTCGCTAACATAGCCGTACGCAGTATTAGTTCCGCCAACATCAATACCAATTGCTACTTTTGTTTTATCCATTAAAATCTTCCTTATACAAATCCGCTTAAATGCGGAAGCGACATTTTTTATTATTTTGTCAAAATCATTTTCTTTGTAATAGCTGCACTTGGAGCTACCAATCAGTAAAAATAAATCCCGCTTGCCAATCCGCCGATTGCGGAGCTGCCATCAAATGCTGCTGTGTGTTTGCCGGCTTCGTAGTAACCATCTGCAAGATTTGCTACTTCTTTGCCTAAAACATCATATACTTTTAAGCTTACTTTACCGCTTTCTTTTAGCGTAAACCTAATCTGCGTGCTTGGGTTGAACGGATTAGGATAGTTTGTTACTTCTTCTTGAACACCCGCATTTGCAATTTGAGGTGTTTCTTCAGCCGGAATAAACTCGTTGCTGCCTTGAACCGTATTCCTTGAAGCAAGCCCTAATCCTTTTACTATTTCTATCTGGTTTACTAAATCGTCTTTAGGAAATTTCCGTTTTAGTTCCGCAAAGTAACTATCGGAACTTGTTCTATCTCCCAAGAATATTGTATAGAATGCGCCCAAACTAAAAAGTGTATTCTTTTCAATAGCTTCATTCAAATTGTATTTTTTAAGTATGGTTTGAAGCACTGCTATTGCTTCTATATACAAACCGGCATTTACCATTTGATGGGTTTCTAATTCTAGAGCTGCTACATATACTTCGCTTCCTTCTTTAAGCAGCGGTTTTATTTCTTTCTTTGAGTAATACAAATAATCTTTCTTTCCGGCTTGTGTAAAACATTCTTCTATTTTGCATAGAGCGTATCTGCCAAGAAGAACATCTTTGTTGTTTTTAAACACTTCTAAGAAAAGTGGAATTGCTTCATCATATTTTTTGTCTTTTTGTTTATCAATGGCAGAAGCTAAATCATCAGCAACAACCTTTAAGCTTATTGCTTGATTAGTAGAGTTTGACGAATTATCAGCTAATATTTTTCTACCACTGTTAGGATTGCTATAAAGTGGATTGGAATTATCAATTGTAGAACCTCCCATAACATAAGTTGTTGCTCCATCTCCCCAGAATACTCTCTGCGCGTTAACTGTACTATAGAGCATTGCAGCTAATTCCCATCCGTTATTATCAAAAATGCTATTTCCTGTTGTTTGATAACCAGGCAAATATGGATTTGAATAATAATTTGCATACACCCCAACTCCGTTGTTTCTTATAATATTCGCTCCAGATGCACCGTTATCTGTTAAATGCGGCGAGCTATATAAATTACAACGAACGCCATACTGCCCATTAAAACGAAAATTATTTCCAACTAATACTGGGCTTGAATAATAATCACAATATAAACCCGTACTGGAATTATTATCTATTGTGCTATGATTTATTGTTGGAGAAGAATTGTAACAGTAAATTCCATTAACGGCATTCTGAATGTTACAATACTGTAAATTACCGATGCTGCCGCTGTTGAATTGAAAGCCTCCCCAATTACTTGAACCGCTTTTTGTGAATGTAATATTACTTGAAGAGTTGCCAATCACGTATAGGGTTCCGTTTACAATTATTGAGACATTACTTCCTAAAAAATAATTACCGCTAACTATTTTCCAAGTATCGTTAGAATTTATTGTTCTACTGGAATTAATATAGATGTCTGTTCCGCCTAGGTTACCTCTGAACTGTCCAGTAATCGAATTCACTCTACTAGTCTGTCCCCATGTTATGTCCCATCTACATGGGTCGTTTGTATAATTCATAATATTATGTACTGGATCATTTCCTGGGCTGTTACTACATGTGTTTGTGTTATCGCTTGGGCAATTTTGATTCATATAATGAATTGGTGTATCACTAATAAGATCAGCGTCTTTATTACACGAATCACCGAAAGTATGTAAAAGACCTAAATAATGCCCCGTTTCATGTGCGGCAATTCTTCCGTAATTATAGTCTGTATAAGATCCGTTAGGCAAGCAATCTGTTCTAACGACAACACCATGTTGTAATGAATTTTCCGAATAATCTTCAGGGAAATATGCCCATCCTAAAAAATCTATTGTACTCGTTACATAAATATTTAGCACATGAGTGGGATCAACACCTAAAGAATTTTTCATATCAATTTCATTTTGAGAGAGCTTTACCACATCTCGCCAACTATTGTTCCTAGTTTTGGTAACCCCAGCCAAATAAAAAAGATAATTTGATTCGGCATAGTATTCGTTAATTACAGTAATCTGTTGATTTATTTGACTGTCCGAAACATCTCCTTCTCCACTTGTAGATAGAATTATATGAAAGAATACTGGTATAGAAACTTGTGATGAACGCTTAAAAAGGGCATTCTCAGTGATAGGGTTAGTTGGATTTGTAGTGCCACAAAGTTGAGTCTGACATATCGAAAGGTTAGTAAATGTAAAAATGAATAATATAATAAGGATATGTAATTTCATATGAACTCCTGAACTTAGCTTAAAACTTAACTAAACAATTACTTTTCATTTTTTTTCTATAAGTATTATTGTAGGGGAAATACTTACCATTTTTGCTTCAAAAGAATTGCTTTTATAAATGAATGTGAGTTGGGGATTATCAAGAAAATTGCCAACGTCTTTAAAATTTAGGCTGTCATTTCTAAAAAAATATCTTCCATTAATATTTTGATTTAACCCTGAATTTGGGCCTAATAGATTACTGGGGGGGATAAAAATTTTACCATTTACTTCATTATGCATTTTTAAAGTTAATTCCAAGTACCCTCCTGCTGCTAAAACATCAAACTTACCATCAGTTTTATCGGGAATTTGAAATTTTGTAGCCTTATAATCTCCCAACACTTTTAGCAAGTTGGGATCAATGTTTTCTGTAGGAATTTGTTCATCGTTACAAGAAAAGACCAGTAGCGTAATTAATGTTAAAACAACCATGAATAATATTTTTATTTTCATTTCATCACCTTAAAAAATAATCGTAATAACTTAAGCTATTCCGTTATAAACTTCTTTTTCATTCTTCTCAATCCGGTAACAAGCGTGATAACAATAAAATCTTTCATTCCTCTTGCCGCGCCAAA
The DNA here is from genome assembly GCA_964631495.1 of uncultured Melioribacter sp. Classification (GTDB taxonomy): domain Bacteria; phylum Bacteroidota; class Ignavibacteria; order Ignavibacteriales; family Melioribacteraceae; genus Stygiobacter. Next base: position 17,327 of record CAZVYT010000004.1, read on the forward strand.
AATAATTTCACCAATTGCAGCTGCGTTTGCATCATTTGTAATTGCAGAGGGAAGCGGAGAATATTTCTTAACCACTTTAAGAACATTAACACTTCCCCAATTTAAGTTTGGAGGAGAATCAACTGAACCGGTGTAATAGTTTGCATTTGGTGCACCAATTCCAATACCAACTAATTCATATTTTTTTGCGAACTTCTTAAATGAAGAATTAATCTCCTTAAATAATCTATCAAACAACTGATCAGATCTTTGTTCCGCTCGTGTTGGTATAGATGATTCATAAATTATTTTTCCAGATTCACTCACATAACCGTACGCTGTATTAGTTCCGCCAACGTCAACACCTATTGCTACTTTTGTTTTATCCATTAAAATCTTCCTTTACGAATTCGCAAAAGCGGAAGCAGTATTTTTCAGTTTTTATCTTAAAGCTGGTTTATAACCTTTGAATCCATAATAAGCAATATAGATGTAGCAAAGAACAGGAATAAAAAACGCATGCTGAATTCCAATTGTATCAGCAAAATAACCTTGTAACACTGGAATTAAAGCGCCTCCAACAATTGCCGTACACAAAATACCAGAAGCTTGACCTGTGTGTTTTCCTAACCCATCTATTGCTAATGTGAATATAGTTGGAAACATTATTGAGTTGAAAAGTCCAACAGCAAGAATTGACCACATTGCTACTTGCCCAAACGTAAACATAGAAACCACAACTAAAACAGCCGCAACAATTGCGTTTACCATTAAATATATATTCGGTTTAATTCTTGTCGTTAAGTAAGCGCCAACAAATCTTCCTATCATTGCGCCGCCCCAATAGAAAGAAACAAACTTACCAGCCTCTGCTTCTTTTAAACCGGCAATTTCTGGTTGACCAAAATAATTTACAAGGAATGAGCCAATTGAAACTTCACCGCCGACGTAAACAAAAATAGCAATTGCACCAAGAACTAAATGTTTGTATCCCCATGCGCTATGATGGCTATCTTGCATACTTGCTCCTTCGCCACCACTCGAGCCGACTTCTGAAGCTTCAATCTTAGGAAGTTTTATAACTGCGAACATTGCTGCAATAACAAAGAGTACCGCCGCTAACCCTAAGTATGGCGCTTGAACCGCACTTGCTTCTGCAAGTTGATAAGCAGTTCTTTCGTCCGGCAGCATTGTTTTTAAATCTTCAGCAGTTTTTACTGCAAGGGAAAGAATTAAAATCGATCCAAATAATGGAGCTATTGTTGTTCCTAAAGAATTGAAAGCCTGTGTAAGATTTAATCTACTTGATGCGGTTTCTGGTTTACCAAGAATTGCTACATAAGGATTTGCAGCAACTTGCAGCAATGTGATTCCACTTGCTAAAACAAACAAAGCTGCTAAGAACATAAGAAATGACTGATAACCAGCCGCAGGATAAAACAATAAACAACCAATGCCGGCGGTAACAAGACCAATCACAATTCCATTTTTATAACCAATTTTTTCAACTAACATACCGGAAGGAAGTGATACAACTGCATAAGCCGTAAAAAAACTAAATTGTATCATCATCACTTGTGTATAGTTAAGAGTGAAAACTGCTTTTAAATGAGGGATAAGAATATCGTTCAAACATGTTATGAATCCCCACATAAAGAAAAGAGAAGTCAGTACAGTAAGTGCAAAAGTGTAATTCTGTCCGCTGCCGTTAGCTTTGACAGAGATAGTTGACGGTCCAGTAGAAGCCATTAATTACTCCAATGTTAATTTAGTTTGCTCACATTAAATTATTGTTGAGTTAAAATCTGAGGCAAAAACTATGCCTTACATAATGTAATTCCGGTAAGCAAAAACTGGATTTTAATATCAATTTGGAGTGTGTTTCTGAGCTTTGGTAATGAAATATTTCTGTTATTTATTATTATGATAAAAATGCTTATTAAATTAATAAGGCTATTAAAGGGGATCGAATTTGTTATTCGACCCCTTAATTTTGTTATTTCTTTTCTGCCAATTTTACTTCAGTTGAGTAGTTCAACGGTTCTGGCATCTGAATTCTTTGCGAGCCTCCGGCGCCTCCTCCAGGTCTCATTCCTCCCATTCCGCCACCGCCTTGCATCATTCCAGTTCCTGAACCTCTTCCAGTACCAGCTTCTGCTTGTTCAGTTTCAAATTTAATTGTTAAGTTATCTCCTGGCATAGAAGCTATCTGAAAAGTATAATCGCTGTGAACTGCCAGCGGAACTTGTAGTTCGTAAACAAATTTACCATCTACATAACCAAGCTTAGCTTTAATTCCATCTTGATTTTCTATTGGTAGAAGCGAAAGTGAATACTTTTCCGAATTGAGTATTTGTATCTCTGATTGTTTTTCTATCATCATATTTACAATTTTATCTAAACCGCCAGCTTGCAGCATCTCGCGGCCCATACTTTGCATTTGTTCTCGCGGTATATTTTTTAGCGGGAGAGGATATTTAATTCCAAAAGTGTTGTCACTTCCTCCCGCAGGAATAAACCAAGTAATAAATCCGGCTCTTGTCATTTGCATTAACTTCATTCTATCTTCAGTAACTAAACACATGTAGAAATATTTATCGTCGTTTGTAAAACCAAGTGATATTTTCTGATCGGGCAATAATTTTAGAGAATTATGCCAATCGTTATAGTTTCCATCTATTTTTATTTCAGATGAACGCCAATTATTTTGTACAACTGCACTAGATCCGCACGAAGTTAAAACGGTTATTGCCGAAATTGATAGTAATAGTAGTAATATTTGTTTTGTTTTCATTTCATCCTCATCAAGAAGTTTTGTTGAGTTAAATTACAAATAATCGAGTAATTTTTGTAAGTTAAAATCTACCAACAAGCATTTGATATTCTTTTTTGTTTATTGGTAATTGTTTATAACTTTAATTCATAATTTTGTATTCATCACACTGAAACTCTTTGTTACAAAACTTTCATGAAAAGAAAAATTATCGCTTTAACAGAAGGTTATTCGAACCCACATACTGCTAAGACCGCAAGAAATTTAATTTATTACTGCCCAGATGAAGTTGTTGCAATCTTTGATAGAAACAACATTGGTAAAAACAGTTTGCAATTACTGGGAGTTGGTAACGTTCCCGTTATTTCATCAATCGAAGAAGCTGAAGAAGCAAATACTTTAATAGTATCCGTAGCATTACCTGGTGGTAAACTGCCATCATCATACAAAGCAATTATTTTGGATGCTGTTTCAAAAAAAATTGATATTATTTCTTGCGGACATGAATTTATTAGTGATGATCCCGATTTAACATTAGAAGCGCAAAAATTTGGTGTGATTTTAAAAGATGTGAGAAAAAACAATGAGCGGACAGTTACTCAAAGAAGAAATATTTCTAATTCTTGTTTGCGCATTCTAACTGTTGGAAATGATTGCAGTTTAGGTAAAATGGTTTCTTCTCTAGAAATTGCAAGAGCATTAAAAAACTCTGGTTATGATGCTAAATTTGCTGCCACCGGACAAACTGGAATTTTAATTGAAGGAGATGGAATACCAATAGACGCTGTAGTGGGGGATTATATTAATGGCTCTGCGGAAAAATTGGTACTTGATAATCAACATCACGATTTTGTAATTATTGAAGGACAGGGCAGCATTATTCATCCGCGATATTCTTCAGTTTCCGTTGGATTGCTACATGGCAGCATACCACATGGAATGATAATGTGCTACGAAGCGGGAAGAGAGTTTGTTCACAACATGCCGGGAATCAAAATACCGTCGATGGAACTTGTTGTTCGCCTCCACGAAGAAATGGCATCGGCTATGTTTCCAAGTAAAATAATTGGCTTTGCAATTAATTCTAAAAGATTAACGGAAAAAGATGCGGCGCTCGAACGGGAAAGAATCAAAGAGAAATTTGGCTTACCAGCTTGTGATGTTATTAGAGATGGACCAGCTGAGTTAGTAAATGCTATTCTGAATTTCAAGAAAAAGGTAATGCCTTAAAGTATTACCTCAATTCAAACTCTATAGTATGCTTCTCTATACTCACTGTAAATTTTCCTTTTTCAATAATCGGTTTTAGGTTTAAACCAATAAACGACATATGCTCGGGAGTAATAGTAAAATCAACTGTTTTTATTTCTTCCGGCTCAAGATAAATTTTTTCAAAACCTTTCAACCTTTTGTTACAAGGCGATACAGATGCATATAAATCTGACAAGAACAATAAAACAGTTTCTTTGCCGCTTTTTTTACCAATGTTTTTCACATCAACTTTTACCTTAAGACTTTCTCCTTTTTTAATTTTCTTTTTGGAAATGCGAAGGTTACTATATTCAAAAGTTGTGTAGCTTAAGCCATGTCCAAATTTGTACTGCGGGTTATAAACATTTCCGTCTCGCGATTCTAAATTTTTGTGATCATATAGAACTAAATCATTAACGTAACGGGGATAACTTAAAGGCATTTTTGCGCTTGGGTTTATGTCGCCAAATAACACATCGGCAATTGCTTTGCCGCCTTCCATTCCAGGCAAGAAAGAAACAACAACCGCATTAACATGCGGTTCTATTTTATTAATTACTCTCGGTCTACCTTCAAGCAAAAGAAGAATGATAGGCTTGCCGGTTTTCGAAAGTTCTTGTGTAAGTTTAATTTGTTTTTCGTCAATGGTTAGATCTACTATATTACCCGCAACTTCGCAGTAAGTTGGCTCGCCAAGACAAAGCAATATAAAATCAACTTTTTTTGCCGCAGTTACCGCAGCTTTAATATCTATTTCATTATTAAAATCTACGCCTTCTTTAAATACAACATTATGATTTCCAATTTTTTCTTGAACCGCTTCAAGAACTGTTTTCTTTTCTTTTGGATAAAGTTCTTCAACATCCCCTTGCCATGTTATAGTCCATCCGCCATTGAGTGCAGAAAGTTTATTAGCAGTAGGTCCGGTTACCAAGAGCTTAATATGTTTAGATAAAGGAAGAGTATTATTATCATTCTTTGCAAGTATAATTGTTTCCTTTGCTGCCTCGTAATTTGCTGCAGTATGATCTTTACTAGCAAACTCTATTGCGCAAGAAGTATCAGAATATGGATTTTCGAACAAACCAACCAAATACTTTACACGTAGAATTCTACTTACTGCTTCATTAATTCTTGCAATCGGCACTTTACCTTGTTTTACAAGCTTAACAAGAATTTTACAAAACGAAAAATCAAGCGGAACCATACTCATATCAACACCAGCCATTACTGCCATACGAACTGCTTCTTCTGGCGAATCGGCAACATTATCTCTTGTGTGCAAGCGCTGTATATCCATCCAATCCGATACAGTAAACCCCTTGAACTTCAATTCTTTACGAAGAACTTCTGTTAACAAACGAAAATTTGCATGCCCCGGTATTCCATCAATCTCTGCCGAGTTAATCATTATTGTTTCTGCGCCGGCATTTATTGCTGATTTAAAAGGTGGAAGAAAATATTCATATAAACTTCTTTCCCCAATCCAAGCAGGCGTTCTATCTTTTCCACTTAAAGGTACGCTATAACCAACAAAATGCTTAAGACAAATTGCAACTTTATCATCTTTACTCATATCATCAGATTGAGCCCCATTTATATATGCTTTCCCCATCTCTTCAACAAGATACGGGTCTTCACTAAAAGTTTCCCAACAACGGGGCCAAACAGGGTTTCTTGCAACATCAAGCACCGGGTAAAAATTCCAAGGTATGCCCGAAGCACGCACTTCTTTTGCACAAATTTTACCAGTTTTATTTTCTAATTCGCGATTAAAAGAGGAACCCATAGCAAGCGCTTGTGGAAATAAAGTAGCACCAGACGTATATGTAGCCCCATGAATAGCATCAACGCCATAAATTATTGGAATTTTTAATCGTGTTTTGTTGAGCGCAATGTCTTGAACATTTTTAATAACAAATCGCCAATAATCTAAAGTGAATGCCGTGTCCCAAGCATTTAGAATAGAACCGATTTTATATTTGGTAATCGCCTCATCTAGTTTTTTTTTGTCAAGAATATGATCTTGATCTTTTGTTTTAGCTTGTACAGAAACTGCTTGAAGGGCAACTTGTGTCATTTGTCCAACTTTTTCTTCAAGAGTCATTTTTGCAAGCAGTGCTTTTACTTTAACATCAATGCTATTAGTTTTTTTTGTCTTCTTAAGTTTTACCGACATTGTTATTCCAGCTAAAGATTAATAATACTTCATAAAAAATACTAAAGATACAATTCAAGTAAACCAATTCATTTCTATTTTATAAAGTAAACCCCGATTATTTTAACCGGGGCAAATTTTTATAACAAAATAATTTTACTGATGACTATTTGATTAACAACATTTTCTTTGTTTGTACAAAATCACCAGCGCTCAAAGTATAAAAATATACTCCGGATGATATATGTGAATTAGCAATTGAAAATTGAGAGTTGTAATAACCCATTTGCTTTTGCTCGTTTACAAGAGTTGCAACTTCTTTTCCTAAAACATCGTAAACTTTAAGTGTTACATGTTCTGCTTTGGAAAGTTGATAATTTATTGTTGTATCCGGCTTAAATGGATTAGGATGGTTCTGTTCCAGTTTAAATTCATTTGGTATTGATGATTGCTCATCTACACTTGTTCCAATACTCTCAATTATAATTCCATTTAGAACTGTGTTGCCAACAAGTGCAGCAAAGTGCACATCTAAAAAGTAATCTGAAACTGTAACATCTTCAACTATCTTTTCAAGTGCTTTTAAATTTCCGGCTTCTTTATAAATATCTAATGCCTTAAAAACTTGTTTTCCTTGCACATAAACATCGAATACTCTTTCGTTTATATTTTTTACAAAATATTCTGAAAAAAGAAGCTTAACTCTATACTTGCCATTCGGCACCCGAACTCCATATTTAGCTAAACTAATTATTCCGGTTTCATATATTGCATTATCGGTTGAACCTGTAACACCAACGGCAGATATTTTTGATCCTTCCATAAAACCATAGTTGGCAGTGTCGGTTCTAAATTCTCTGTCTGCTAAAAAATCTTTTGCTTCAAGTCCACCAACATTTATTTTTATTGGGAATTTAAATTTTGGGGTAGCCACTAAAGTTCTTGATACAAGTCCAGATGAATTTGGTGGATTCGCTTTATCTTTAATTCCGCCATATACAATAATGTTAGACAACGAAGTTAAATCTAATTTATCAACATCAAGTTCTACGGTTCTTTGATTACTTAGCAAAACAGCTTTTTTAGTTGGAGCTAATCCTGGAATTATAAATTTGGCAGCATCCTCGGCAGATGCTTTATCTAAATGTTCGGAAAAGAATACTTGTATTTTTGTTTCATTCAATGCTCTTGCAGAAATTATTGTTGGACCTTTTTTATCAGCCATTCCCATATCGTTAGCAGTGGTTAAACTAAGAACTAGTTTGCCATCTTTAAAGTTTATGTTTTCCGGAGCCATGTCGCTATTATTTCCCGACCAAGTATGAGTTGCTTTCTCCCATCTATTTGAATCAAAAGCATCAAAATTATCTTGCCAACTAAAAGTAAAATTATTTTGAGTTCCATAATTTCCTTTACCGGGTGTGTAAGCATAATATGCTGCCCATTCATAGTAAGTAAATGCCGGCAACAGTTGCTCGGAAAAAACACCAACCCAATCCGCCCACTGAGGGAGCCACATATTAAACATAAATTTCTGCGGACGTATAACAGTTTTTACAAAATCTTCAGTTTGTCTGTAAACTTCAACGCCATCAATAAACCATGCTATGTAATCTGGTGTCCATTCAAAAGCATAAGTGTGATATTCTAATGAGGGGTCAAAGTTAACTGGTTGATGGCGAACATGGTTTGTAGCACCAGAAGTAATTGTGTTAAATTGAACTACATTTGTATAGCGGCCTAAAATTTCAATATCAATTTCATTCCATTTATTGCTTGCCCATGGATCAGTAGCTGTGCCATCAAAATAAGTAAACATTGTACTTAATGAACCTTCTTTACCGCACGCTATAAAGTTGGCTTCAAATCTGCCATATAAAAAAGCTTCCTTCGTTCTATACTCGGCGCCTTTATAATTTTTTGAATAAACATTAAATGCGCTAACAAGATAAAAAGCAAAAAACAAAACGAATATGTAGTTTTTCATTTAATCACCAATTTAAATTTATTTTATACAACAAGGGTGAACTATTAGTTCACCCTTCTGTATTTCAATGTAATTAGGAGGCACAATGAAACATGAAAATATTAAAAAGTTACACCAACAGAAATTTTTTGAAAATCCTTCAATCTACCAAAATCTCCATAAGAATAATCTATTTTTATTCCAACATTACCAAAGAATGTTTGCTTAATACCTGCTCCAACTGTAAATGATTCTTCCGATTCTTCAAGAAATAAAGATTTATAGCCGCCACGTAAAAAGAACATATCGCTAAAACCATATTCAGCACCAACATTTATGCTTTCGTAATCATCGGAAGGATGCAAAGCATCTAGTGCAACAACCATGCTATGAAGTTCTGTGCGGAAGGGTTCATAAGATAACCCAACTCTAAATGTTAGCGGCAGTTCCCATTCATCTGTTTGTAAAAACGCAGGTATTTTTCCATTATTTCCTGTCGTGTTTGGATCTGGATCATAAAGAACAAGTGCAGATGTACCATCCAGCTTCATCTTTGTTCCAAAGTTTTGAATTGCCATTGCAAGCATTATTCCATCAAATGGAGTTCTATACATAACACCCAAATCAAGGGCAACTGAGCTGGCAGATGTTCTCCAAATACTTTGCATAATAAATTTTGGATTGAATCCGATTGAAAAATTATCTGTTAAGCTAATAGCATAAGCAACAGAAAACACTACATCTTTTGCGTTGAATGTTTCACCTGTTCCTTCTGGTTTTTCAACTGTGCGTACTGCCATATCTTCCATTGAAGAACTGAGAAAACTTATACCAATAGAGCCATAGCTGCCTAAACTATACGAAGCAGCCATATAGTTATAGTTTAAATCCGCAATCCATTTTGTATGATCGAAAACAACCGAACCGCCGGTTAAACGTGCAATACCAGCAGGATTCCAGAATATTGCTGTCGGGTCATCGGCAACCGCAACAAAAGCGCTGCCCATACTAGTTGCTCTAGCACCTTGACTTATTGTTAGAAACGGTGCAGCTGTTGTTCCGCGTTTAGAAACATTCTTTGAAACGTCTTGCGCGGTGATTGCTGTAAAAGCAATTAAAACCATCATTATAATTTTTATTCTTTTCATATTCACTCCACCGCTATTTAATTATCGCGAATTTGCCGATGTACTCTCCAACTCCAGGTGCATCAACATGATAAATGTATAATCCGTAAGCAACATCAGTTCCATCTTCCGTAACTAAATTCCACGAAAGAGTACCATCTGTTACGCCGGTTGATTTTTCAAGAGTTTTAATCAAAGCTCCGGCAACGGTATATATTCTAATTTTACATTCTGAAGGAAGATGAATGAAATCAAGTCTTCTTGTTCCTCTTCCATTGGCAACATTATTTCTTACTTCCCATTGAGCAGCGCTTATATATGGGTTTGGAACAACCGCGATTTTCTTTAAATCGTTCTTTGCCAATTCACTATTTACGTTAGCGCCTTTTGTCGAAAATTCGAAATAGTCGCCTTTGAAAAATGGTTTCGAAGTTGTAAATCTGAAAACATCTCCTGCTCTTGGGGCTGCGTATGCTGGAGCAGCAGGAATTCTCATTTGCAATCTCCAGGTAAGTCTAAATTGAGTGCCAATGTATTCAATGATTACAGCATCATCGCCAAGGTTAAATCTACCATCTTTATCATTATCAAAAATCTCTAGAACTCCTTCGGTTCCTTTAGTTATGTTTCTAACTTTTACGGGCGATTTGAATTTTTGAAATGGTGTTTCATAAAATGAGCCTTCGGGCAGCCATTCAAACTCGTAATCTGCCGGCCATACAGTATTGCGAGCTGGAGAAGATCTATCAGGAATTATGAGCATATCAATATTGCTAAACCCTTTAACCCAGCCTTTTGATCTTACTGCGCCAACTGTATCAAGATTTACTGAAAAGATTAATCCATCAAATGGCGCACTGAACTGACCTTTTGCAAATTGAGCAGTATCAACATTTGCAGTAATTGTTGATTCGACACCATTTACTCTTCTTGTTAAAGTATAAGATGTAGTTTTATATGTAGGCATTTCTCCAGAAGATTCAAACTTCACATTATAAACTGCTCCATCTTTTACATTTGCTGAATTAAGCACTAATACGTTTGCCTTACCGGTACCAACACCAGATTTAACTTTGCTTAAATCTCCAATGACTTGAGCAGAAGTATAACCAGCGGATGGAGCATTTGGTGTTACTACCGCACAGTTGATGTCAACAAAAGTAATTTGTCCCGAAAAGTTTTGAGTTATAACTTTTGATGTTTCAGTAGGCATCAATCCAAGTGTTCCATAGTTTGGATCTCCTTGATCGTAAGCAACAAGCGCATAGTAATATACTTTACCATTTATTACAGTAGTATCTATATAAGAATGTTGAAGACCTTTATCACTTCCTCTCCAGAAAGATGCGCCTTCTAACATTTTTACACCAACTGGGTCAGATCCTTTAATACCGTTTTTTAAATCCCATTGTGCAATTGGCTTCCAGAATTTTGGTTCGCCTTTAGAGTTTGTTATTGTTTTAATATCGTTAAATTCCGGCTCTTCACTTCTATATAACAAATAACCTTCAAAATCATACTTTCTTAAAAAGTTGTCATAAGATTTTTCGGCTATGTCATTCCAGTATAAGAATACTCTCTTATCTCCAGGAATGGCTGTCAATGTTGGCTTCAAAGGTGGTTTAAAGAAGTTATAGTTGCCGTTATAAATATTTTGAACTGTTTCTTTATTGAAAACCATATCCGCATAATCTGAGCCCATTACTAAAGCCATCGAAAATCTTTCTCTCTTATTCACATTAAGAGGAAATGGTCCCGAGCTAAATAAAATTTGGATATTAGATTTTGTTAAAGAAGTATCAAATGTTAAATAATTCATTCTACGCCAAATAGCTTCATCATTTTTAGGCCAAATAGCATTAGAGCCTTTGTTAGAAAGTCTTTCTATAACCAAGCAAGTCAAACCTATTTGGTCAGATTCATCTTTATCTGTTCTATCAAAATTTGGTTCGCCATCGTCTGGTATTCCATTTCCTTCTCCATCATCTGGACCTGTATAATTAATATCGAAAGGACCTAAACCATCTTTACCAACATCATTATTCAATGGTTCGCCCTTATCCCACTTGCCGTTATTATTTAAGTCAGTAAATTTTTCCCAATCTTTATCATTATCAATTCCATCATCACGTTTTTCGTCAACCATACCATCTTCATCATCATCGCGACCATTAAAACCGTTGCCAGGACTTTCCAAATATGCATAACCCATATACCCTGTAACCCATCTATCAGAACCGGATTCAGTTGCAAAACCATCACTATCATATGCATAAGCTAAGTCTAATTTAGTATCATAAGAAGCATTGTCGTCACCATTATCGCTTAAGCCGCCAACACCAGTATCAGCATAAAAACCAAAGTAGGTTGTATCGTAGCCAGCATCAGCCATATTAACAATATCATAGTGCGCAAATATGATATCTTCGGCAAGAACGTTTACCCATTGAAATGTTCTAACTTCCATACGTAAACCCAAGCCATTTCTATCATCTCTTCCTTTAATTGGTGAGTACAAATATGGAGGTCTAGAAAATTCACGGTCTTGCGAATCGTCTAATACAAAAAATGCTTCTTGTTCCGCGTTTGTAACACCTTTTCCAAAATAACCAAACCACTGCCCATCCCAGGTTGGATCAATATTAGGAAGAGAACGAGGCCAAATTTCTGGCCATGATTTTGGTTTGTCGCTTATAGCCGGACTCTGAGAAGCTGCGCCGGCATAACCAGGCACAGGCTCGTTAACCCAAAGTGTTCCGGTTACCGGATCAACATCTACTTCTTCACGATATGATGTTTGCACTGGGTGGATTATCTGTCCGTTGCCAGGTGCTCGTACAGAAGCTGACACTAATGGAGTACTACCATCTGAATACATGTGGTTTGTACCTTTAGGCCAGTTCATAGATGGCCGGTCTTCCCAATAACCAATCTGTCCATCATTAAAGAAAAGAGTACGGACAAGGTTACCATCCAAAATTCCTCTTTTTCTATAAATTTTATTTCCGACTGGTTCGGCAAGGTATTTTAGAATTTGTTCTCTGGTCTGCGCCCAGGACAAATCTCCAATTGCCATCAGAAATAAAAGAGCTATTAATAGTTTTTTCTTCATTCTAAACTCCGTTTGCCAGATTTATTCTAGACGTTCTATTAAAAATTCACATTAAAGCCAAGACTAATTCTTCTTGGTGCAGAATACATTTGCGGATTATTCACATACTCTTCTATAGTGTTGCGTCCAATTATTGGAGTAGCAAATTGTGTTTCCAGATCAACATTTGCTCTACCTGATGAAGCATAAACACCATATTCGTTTTTAATATCTAATAAATTATAAACTAACAAGAATGTATTAATATCTAAGCCAAAAACTTTAAACATCTTGTTTGCTTTTAGATCAATACTAAGAGTACTTGGTTTTCTACCATTGTTTTCAAAGCGTAACCCTTGTGAATAACGGGTAGCAACAGTGTAAGGACCTCCGGAGCCATAACTCAAAATTAATCCCGCAGTCCAATCCGATGGATCACCAATTGTTAAAGACATATTAACTGTGTGAGTTTGATCCCAATTTAAAGGAACAACTTTTTTGTTTCCTTCTGTTGGCGGATCAGATTGATTGTTATAATAATTTTGCAAAGGATCTGAAGCATTACCGGAAGCAACTTGATATGTATAATCTATTTTTGCTGCAAACATATCTGCATATCTTTTATCTAGCGTTATTATTAAACCTTTAACATTACCATAATCTTGATTAATATAACGTCCAAAATTAAATCCTTCGTATGTCTTTAGAATTTCTGTGCCAAGTAAGTTTCTGATATCGCTATAATAAACTGATAAATCGACAGAAACATTAGGGAACACTACTTGCTGCAATCCGAGTTCATACTTAACAGTTTTTTGTGCTTTAAGTTCTGGGTTGCCAACCATAGATGAAAGAGAACTTGTTTGGTCAATTAAGTAATTGTGATTGGCATAAAGGTTTTCGAAAGTGGGTATTTGGAAAAAATGACCATATGAAAAGTGTATTGCTCCTTTATCCGATATTGGAAAAGAAACTCCAAGACGCGGGCTGATTTGATATTCGGCTTCTGCATCTCTAAACTCATTTGCGCCTGGGAACAACGGATTGTTAAGCGGGTTTCTAATATCAACAGGCATTGTAGTACGAGAGCTAAAATAATCAAACCGCACGCCGGCATTAATAATCATAATATCATATTCCATTTTATCCTGTATGAATGCCGAAAATTCAATTGGCTCGCGAGTGTAAGCTATATTAAATCTTGTTCCAACATCTGTGTATCCAATAGTATAAATAGGGCGTCCAAGAGAATCTATCTGTCCTTCTGTTTGATCTTTAATATTCTTCCAGCTATTAAAAAGTTTGTGTGCTCTAACTTCTGCTCCAATTTTAACTTTATGCTCTTTTGATACTTGTGATTCAAAAGCAAACTGACCAATGTTTGTAACAGTAGATCTGTTGTATCTATCAGTTTCATTTCCGCCTTGGTTAAATGTGTAACCAGTAGCAGGTGAACCCAAGGTTGGGTCTACATAACGTTTGTCAAATTCATCGGCATATAAATGTCCCCAATATTTATGCACATTAGATGAAAACTTTAATGTCAAGAATGTGTTTTGTGTAGGTAAGTAAGATATTTGAAAATTGTTAATTACATTTGTTCTATAATTATCTTTCATAGCATCGGGTGTCCACTTGAATGCGTGGCTATAACCTTTAGACCAGTTATCATCAATAAACATACTGTAGCTTAGCTTCCAATTCGAAAAACCATACGAGAGTTTTCCGTTAAACGAAATTTTTTCTGAGGGACTCATGGGAACCCAAGCACTGTCTCCAGTTGGATTATCTATAATTGCTGTCCCAATTAACATAGCTCTTTGATCGCTATTGTTATAAATTCTTCTTCCGTACAAATACCCGTCATCTTTAGCATAACGTGCGGTCAAGAAGAAATTCAGATTGTCTAACAATTGTGTTGGTCCGCTTAATGTAAGCTGTAAATCTTTAGGACCGCCAGCATTAAATTTATTAACATTCTGAAAAATGCTTGTGTGATTAGAAAAATAACTGCCTAAGTAACCAGAAATAGAACCTTCGTACCTAGAGCCGCCATCTTTTGTAACAATGTTTACAATACCAGACATCGCTTGTCCGTATTCAGCATTAAAAGTACCGCTGATAACTTCCATTTGTCTGATCGAACTATTTTCAACTTCAACAGACATACCACCGCTGAAGGCATCGGTTACGGTTACGCCATCAACAAGATAAGAAACTTCATTCCTGCGCCCTCCTCGGAAATGCCCGTTAACAACACCTGCTTGCAAATTAATTACTTGAAACAAATTTTCAACCGGCATTAATTTTATTTCTTCAGAAGAAACAATTGCAGAAGAAGAAGTTAAATCTTTGGTGATTAGCGGCTGCTTTGCTTGAATAACCACTTCTCCAACACTTACGGCAGTTGAAGTTAATTCTGCATCAGCTCTTGTCGTTAGGTCTATACGCACATTTATATTTTCGATTGTTACTTTATTATAACCAACCGAGCTAATAATAAGCGTATACCTTCCGGGAGGAAGATTGTTAATGTTGAAATCGCCCTCAAAATCTGTAGCCGTTCCAATGCTAGTTCCCTTAATAATAATACTGGCGCCAACTATTCCTTCTTTTGTTTCAGAGTCTCTTACTCTGCCGGCTATCTTGCCTGTTGTGCCGGCATAAAGCGTATTAGCTGCTAAAACAAAGAACAAAAACAGATAGACACCAAGGGAAATGGCTCTGTTCTCCTTTGTGATTGTTCTCCACATACTCGTATCCTTGAATATTAATTTGAATGATAAACAAATGAGCGCCCCATACTCTGAGGCGCTCTATAAATAATACTATTTTACTAACATCATTTTCTTAACGCTTACAAAAGAACCGCTTTCTATTCTATAAAAATAGATACCTGATGATAAAGAAGAAGCATTGAAATTAACTGTATAGAAACCAGCATCTTGATGCTTGTTTACTAAATCAGCAACTTCACGACCCAATACATCATAAACCTTTAAGCTAACATTTCCGGCACTCAAAATTGAATACTTAATTTGTGTGGCTGGGTTAAATGGGTTTGGATAGTTTTGATCTAATGAATATGCTACAGGAATTTCTGTTTCTTCTATGCTTGTTGCTATAACATCTGTATTACCAATCCAAGTATGTCCTAACAATGTTGCGTTATTCCATCCAGCATCATTATTAGCTGGGTTCCAGAATATTCTTCCTTTTCTATTTGCTACCAAGTCATCGGCATCAAACACACCTAAATCAAACATAACTTTGAAACCTTCTTTAACATAAGGCTTATCAATTTTTGGATTAGAAACATTTGCATCTCTCTTTGTAGCTAAATCCATAATTGGTATTTTAGCTTCAACTACATAACCAGATGGAAACTTTTCTGCCCAATAATAATTAGCTCCTGGCAATAATAATTCATCAACTTCAGTATCCCAATGGTCGCTGCGAGCTTTTTGCTTATTGAATCTTAAGTGATAATCTGGTGTAGCTTCTCTCTTATAAGCTGTTGTTAACGGATTTTCATCGAGATTATAAAGTCCGAAAAACAACTCAACAGCATCTGCTTGCCACGTATCGTTTGGATAGTATTTTTTATCATCAATAACAAAATCATCATTTACGTCAGCACCGAAGTAAATGAAATTTTTGTCAATAGCAACATACGCTGCTTCAATAGAGCAATCAGCATCACCAGTGTTTTTATCGTTTGGAGTTAAGAAGCCTGTACCATTAGATATTTTTACTTGGAATGGTTTAATACCGGCAAACTCGCCTAAATTACCATCTGCTTTAAAGTTAGGTGTAGCAAGTGCAATAGTAGGAATTCCTTTACCTTTGTTTGTAATTGGTCCAACTGTTCCAATTTCACCTTCGTTTTTGTTTTTATCAATTGCTTGTACTGCGTAGTAAAATGTTACATCCTTATCTGTTTGAGGAGCTTTAAGTAAATGTTCATAAACTTGAACGCCTCTTGGTACTTGTGCAATTTTTGAAACTCCTTTTGCTGTTAAACTTGTAATTGCAGATTTGCTTGCATAGATATGATATATTTCTGTTCCTTCGTTGTCAACATCGCCCCAAGAAACTAAGTTAGAATAATTTCCTTTTAGAGCACTTAAATTTTTCGGTTTGCTAGGTTTTGTATTATCAAACACTTGGAAACCAGATTGCTGACAAATATCAAACAACAATGTTCCAGACATTTTTTCACCCTTGGTGCCAGCCAATGGACCCATACCGGCAGCAAATATCTCGAGTCTGATTTTTGTAATTTTATCCGGATTGAAAGTTTTATCTCCATTATTGCTCTTAGGTCCAAAAGCATCTGTTGGCGGATCTTGATCGCCATTTGGCAATGTGCCTTGTTTAAATGGAATATCAAATCTTGTCCAATCACCTACCTTAGTAAGATCAATAGGAACTTTCATTATCCATTCTTCGGTATCGGTGCCATTGCTTTTTTCAAAAATGAAGAAACGAAGCATTAAACGCTGTGGTTTTGTTGAAGTAGCTGCTTTAACATTTTTAAGCCATAATGTTAAACCTGTTCTTTCAATAAATTTTGCAGGAGCAACAACATCTTTATCAATAGAAACAAAGCCGCCCCAATCTTGAGATGCATTAGCTGTATATTCCATTTTTAACGAACCAGCACCTTCAACTTTATCTGCCGCTTCATTTGTTAATTTTACTTCTCCTTTACCGGTAGCACCAGCCCAACCCATATCGTCTAATCCAAAAGCGGTTGCTTGGTTATCGAAGTTAAAAATTGGAGGTGTGTATTGATCGCCGGTTACTGCGAAAGCGTCAAAAAGAATTTCTCCACTTGCGGTTGGAGTATTTGCTCCCCCTCCACTTGTAATATAAACCAAAGCAAATTCGAAGAATTTGATTTTTTCAAGCTGCGGTTCACGGTCGCTATCGCCAAATTGCAATGCCCATTCTTTGGTCTTATCGCCACCATCTTTAAAAGCAGAACGAGGAATATCTACAGAAACTTGTTTCCATGTTCCGGAAGCATCGGCTAAATCAATCGGCATTTCACGGAACCATAAATCTCTTGCGTCTTTATCATCAACATCGGCAATTTTAAATTCCATAAAAGTAGTACCGGCTTGAGACATTTTTACCGGTTTAGTAACCTTATACCAAAATGTTAAGTGAGTTGAAGCAGAGATGTTTAGATACTTAGCGTATCTGTTTGTAACTTTTACAGCATACCCGCCCCAGCCGTCTCCGGCACCCACGGTATAATCTAATTTCAATGAGCCAGTACCTTCTTTTTTGTCTCCGGCAAAATCACTGAAATCCATTTTTGCAACAGCAGAACCCTGGTTGTTGTAGAAAGCATCTGTAAACCATTGGTTTGCTATTGCTTTGTCACAATTTTCAAACACTAATGTTTGTGCTTGTGTTGCAACAGCTGCTACTAATATTAGTATAGCCATTAACAGTTTTTTCATAGCTCCTCCTATTGGTGTTATGTTAGTTTTGTTGTGAGTTAACTCGTTAAACAAGTTTTCTCGTTTTGGTTATTAAACAAATAAATACCACAAGCTCAGGGTTAATAGTAAAATGAAAAAAGACAACGCAATGTGTATCTTTCCGTTTGATACACGAAGTATGTCGCTTTCAACATTTGTTAGAAAATTTATTTTAGAAACACTCAATTCTTCGCCAACACGAAAAACGTAGCTTAAGGACAACATTACAAAAGAGGTAAAGACAAATAAAAAGATTGTAAAGTGGAGATAGTTTATTTTAATAAAAGAAACAACTAATGGATTTATTATCATTCCTGAGCTAACTAGAAATTCTAAAAGAAATCTTGACACTCCTAAGAATTCTCCAAAAACAAAAGCTATAAGAACGCTTTTGGAATTTAATCTTTTTAGAGTAAATCCGAAAAGAAAAACGGCTGCAATAGGAGCGCTAATAAAAGCTTGTGTGCTTTGTAAAAAAATGTAAATATGAGAGTTCATCAGTTTGATAAATGGAACAAGAAGTATAACAACAAAGATTACTATAATTGTTGCCATTCTTCCGACTAAAACAAGCGTTCTATCCGAAGCATTAGGATGTTTTGGCTTATAGAAGTCTATTGTGTAAAGCGCCGCTACACTATTAAATGCTGCCGATAGCGACGACATAACTGCTGCAAGAAATCCGGTAATTACCAAGCCTTTAATACCTGCGGGCAAAATATTGCTCGATAATAATTGCGGATAAGCTTCATCACCACGAATTTCTGGAAAGAGTGCTGCCGCAATTAACCCGGGTAAAACTAAAATGAAAAGTGGAAGCGTTTTAAGAAATGAAGTTACAATAGTGCCTATACGTGCGTCTTCTGTAGTTCTTGCACCAAGAATTCGCTGCACCATGTAATAATCGGCACACCAATACCAAAAGGCTATTATAGGAGCACCAAATAATATTCCCGTCCAAGGGAAATCAGGATCATTAATTGATTTAAACATTTGAAAATGTTCGGCTGGCAATCTTTCTTTTAGTCCAGCAAATCCGCCAACTTCTGATAATCCGAAAGCCGTAAGCAAGAACGCGCCAATTAGTAAAAGTATACCTTGAAATACCTGAGTTCTTATAACTGCCGAAAAACCACCAACTAAAGTATATACACCAGTAAGCAGAATAATAATAATTGACGAAGTAAAAATGCTCCATCCAAATATTTTGTTAAATAGAATTCCACCGGCAAAAAGTGTTACTAATATTTTGGTGATGATATATGTAAAAATAGAAAGTGCCGAAAAGAATTTTCTGTTAGCTGAATCAAAGCGTTTTTCAAGAAATTCCGGAGTTGAAAAAATACCGGCGTTTCTAAATATTGGCGCAATTACCCAACCTAAAAGAACTAAAAAGAAAATAGCAATTAATTCAAATTGAGCTACAGCTAAACCACGCGAAGCACCGCCGCCAGCCAAGCCGATAAAGTGTTCACTCGAAATATTGGTTGCAAAGAGTGAAATACCAATAGCAAGCCATCCAAGTTTTTTACCCGCCAGGAAGTAATCTTTTATATTTTTATCACTGTTCTTAGTGTACAAGCCAATGGCAAGCACAGCAATAACATAGATTAAAATTATTATTCCGTCAACGAATGTAATTGTACTTTGCATAGGTACTATTTCAATCAAAAATAATACCGACTCAAAACGAACAAAATGGCTAAATTTTGCTGTTTTTTGCCAACTATATTATCAGTTACTTAT
The DNA here is from genome assembly GCA_964631495.1 of uncultured Melioribacter sp. Lineage (GTDB taxonomy): Bacteria > Bacteroidota > Ignavibacteria > Ignavibacteriales > Melioribacteraceae > Stygiobacter. The sequence continues at coordinate 36,913 of CAZVYT010000004.1, forward strand.
TAAATTAATAAGCGATCCATTATTAATTTAATAAGCTATTGAATCAATAACATTTTCTTTGTCGAAACAAATCCCCCGGCTTTTATTGTATAGAAATAGACTCCACTAGTTAATTTAGAGTTTACAAGAGAAAATTCGGCAATGTAAATACCCGGTTGCTTAAAATCATTCACAAGAGTTGATACTTCTCTACCGAGAATATCTTGAACTTTTAGACTTACGTGGCTAGAAACTGGAACCTTGTAAATTATTTTCGTAGTTGGGTTAAATGGGTTCGGGTAATTTTGTTCAAGAGAGAATGTGTTGGGAATTTCAGTCTTATCATTAATATCTGTAGATAGTTCATAAGCTCTCACATAATCTACTTCCATAACCGAAGGGAAATTCATTGTTATTGGCGCTCCAACTGTAAAGTTTCCACCTATTGCAAAATTCAATAGTATAAAGAATGGATTATGAAACGCATCTGTATTATTAATTCCGTTGGCAATATTCATCGTCATGTAAGGCTTAAAGTTTATAAACCATCTAATCTGAGAGCTGCTCCATTCAATTGCATAGAGATTATATTGAGAAACGTCGAATGTAGTAGTGAGTGAATATTGAACATGACCATTATTATTCCAATGTGCCGCACCACTTATATATGAATTATTATTAGCATGTTCCATTATATCTATTTCGCCGCATTTTGGCCAGCTAACACTTGTTATATTTTCTCCGAGCATCCAGAATGCAGGCCAAGAACCTGAGCCCATGGGAATTTTTATGAGCGCCTCAATTCTGCCATACTTAAAAACTTTTTTACCTTGCGTTTTCATTCTCGCGGAAGTATAACTTCTTCCACCATATGACTCTTTGAGAGCAGTAATCAATAACTTGCCATTTTCAATTCTTGCATTTTCCGGACGGTTAGTGTAATACTGAAGTTCATTATTTCCCCAACCACTGTTTCCGGTACCAATTTCAAAAGTCCAGTTAGAACTATTTATTGTTGCGCCATCAAATTCATCGGACCAAACCAATTTCCAAGATTGAGCAAATACCGATGAACTTAAGCTTAAGATGATCAATATTGTTGAAATCTTTGTGTTCTTCATAATGCAATTCAATTTTATTTAAATAATTGGATTAAGATTTACTTAGCAAGCACTATTTTTTTTACTTGGTTGTAATTTCCGGCTTGTAGTCTATAGAAATAAACACCGCTGGTTAAATTAAACTTTTGAGTGTTAAATTTTGAGTGATATATTCCTGCTAGTTGGAATTCGTTTACCAATGTTCCTATTTCATTACCAAGAACATCATAAACAATTAATCTTACATAACTATAATCCGAAAGTTTATAGCTAATCACAGTCTCTGGATTAAATGGGTTTGGATAATTCTGTAGCAGTTCTGTTTTTGTTGGAATCACTTCCTCATTAATATCAGTTAATGTCATTAAACTATCAATTATTCTATTTGCTTTTGCTGTATTATTCGTAATTGCAAAATTAAATGCTTGATCAATTGTTTTTCCAAAGAACAAACCCCAAGGTACAGTTTTGCGCATTTTAAAAATCTTCAAGGGCAGACTTAAATCATTTATATTATATGGAAATGCCTGATCAATGTTTTGTTTTTTTACTTCTTGAATTTTCTCAAGGTATTGTGTGCCAAACTCAAGTGTTGGTTCAACGATAGTTCCTTCACCGTAATCATTCCAAGTTACTATTTGTATGATATCGCAATTTTGTGTTATTGCTCTATCAAGACTTGAACTAAATGTAAATCCATTTAACGGATCAAGAATACCATAGCCATTACTAACGCCAGCTTCTTTGTAAATATCTTTAAAGCCCGGAAACGCTCCGCCAATTTTATAATTCCAAAACGCGGCTTTGTTATAAAACTGCGCAAGATATTCATTCAATTTTGTAATTGTTAAAATACCATTGGTGGCAAGGCTCATTGGCGGCCAAGGATACGCGCCCGCTGAAACGGGACTTAAATAATTATCTTCGGTAAAAAATAATGGCTTGGGATTCAAAGGACTAAAAATGTTCTCCCATTCGGCACTGGTTTTAAAATATTGAGGTCCAAAAACAAGTAATACTGGCTTGCCGTCTATCTTTAAATATGTGGGGGAATTAGCCCAATTTGTGTAAACATAATTAATAGCTTTAGTAGCGTAGGTAATTGCGCTTGATGTGCTAATCTTACCACCATTGATCATGTGTTTTATGGTTTGATCTTCATAGACAATTCCAAATTTCAGATCGGCTTTTTTAATCCAGTTGAAAATTGCCCCGGTGCTTTTATTTAATATTGCATAGTCATAATAATTTTCATCTCCGTACCAATCAACAAGAACACCATCAACTCCGCTAATTTTCATTAACAAAACTTGATACTCAAGTATATCTGGATCCTGGCTGTCGTATGGTCCGGTTACGGGATAAAAATGACTCGCAATTTCTCTTTTACCGGAAACAATTTTGTTTGGATCAAATTTGTTCATCGTCCAATGCCATCCCCAGCTTCCACTAAAATCTTTTGATTGAAACCAAGGCATGTAATGAACCATCAGATATGGTTTTTTTTGCGTTTGAGCATCAACCATGTTGATGGATAAGAAAAATAGAATAACAGACAATGGAAACAAAAACTTAAACCAAGTTCTGTTGCAAACAACTTTAGCTTTTATCATTACCGGGGTTATTTAATTAGTGTCATTTTTTTAGTTTCAAAATAATTACCGGCTGTTAAAGTATAGAAATAAACGCCACTTGTTAATTGAGAGTTTTCGGTTGAGAGTTTAACATTATAATTTCCAGGTCGTTTAATCTCATTAACTAATGTTGCAACTTCTCTTCCCAAGATATCAAATACTTTTAAAGAGACTTGGCTGTTAACAGAAACTTGATAATTAATAACAGTTTCCGGATTAAATGGATTTGGATAGTTCTGCTCTAATTTGAATTCAGCGGGTATTGAACCGGTTTCAGATTCAACGCCAACTGTAATGCCGTCTTTATTTACAAATGGTAAGTATGTGGTTCGCAAAGTATTGGTAACGGATTTTTCTGTCTTCCGATCCATTGTAATAAGTCCCATAGTTTGCCATCCATTTTTCTTTGCTTTATACTGATACCAATCATAAACGCACCACCAAGTAACGGCCATTAAGTTACCGGATTCGTTGTATGAGCCGGAAGCATCATAAGGAAGGTGCGGCTTAAATCCATTAAATGTTTGTATTAATACATTAACTTGTTCGGCTTCTGTAGATCCATTTTCAGAGGACCAAAAACCATACTCTGTTGCAATTATTGGTTTTGTGGGGAACGCAATTTTTGCATTATTAATAAACGAAAATGTTGGTCCGAAGTAACTTTTGTTTGTTCCGTAGAAAATACCGAAATACATTGTCCAGCCCGCCGCATCAAGCGGATTTTGAGTTTGATCTGCCGAGCCAGGTCTATCTGCAGCTGCTGATTGTGTTAATATTCTTCCATCATTATAATTGTTTTTATAGTCGGCTCTAAGAATATTATGATAAGTAAGTCTTGGTCCTCCATCATAGTGGCATTCGTTAGAGGTACTCCACATCATTATTGACGGTCTATTGTAATCTTTGAAAACCATCTCGCGAAACATTTGTTGATGAATTTTACGAGCATTGTGTATATCCCATACATCTTGAGTGCCCCACTGCCACACCGGAATTTCTTCCATAATTGCAAGTCCAAGTCTGTCTGAAATTAAGTAAGTATAAAGATGGTTTGGATAATGCGATGTTCTTAAATAAGTGGCGTTCAAAGATTTGATTGTTTGCAAATCAGAATAGATAATACTTTTTGGTACGCTTCTTCCATAATCGGGGTGCTCTTCATGACGCGCAACACCAGGCAAAAACATAATTTTATTATTGAGTATGAATTTTCCATTCTTTGTTTCTATCGAACGAATTCCAAACTGAGTATAGTATTCATCAAGCACAGTTGCACCATTCTGCAAAGTTACTTTCATAACATAAAGATTTGGATTCTTCATTGTCCACAGCTTTGGATTAGCAATTTTAAGATTTGTCTTCCAAGCAGAAACGGAATTAGCCGCAATGTTTATAGAGTTTTGAGCAGTACCGGTAATTGATGTTTCTGTACCAAGTAAATCTTTTGCAAATTCAGACTGAATATTATTTTGATTAACATTAGCCTCATATACTTTTATAGAAACAGTAACATTAGCAGGAGAAGTTTTTTTATTGTTCAAAATAATTGTTGTTTCGAAGTTCCCTTCAGTATCCTTTGGAACAACATTAGCGCGAGTTACAGAAGTCATATCAGAAAACTCTAAATACATATCGTGAATAACTCCAGCCCAGTTAAACCAATCAACTTTGTTATACGGAACGATATCTTTTCTGGAATCCCAAGCAATGTTATCAACGCGAATTGCAATAGTGTTAATTACTGATCCATAATTCAGCCAATTGGAAACATCAAATGCAAACGGTGTATAACCTCCTTCGTGATAGCCGACATAAATTCCATTAACCCAAACATCACACACATAATTAACGGAATAAAACATAAGCTTAGCGAATTTACCCTGATTAGCGGCATCAACTGTAAAAGTACGTCTATACCAAACACCGTCGTTATAAATTTCCGGGAATAATCCATTTGGAGCTGTTGCTTCTGTTAAAGCGTTTTCAACGCCGGGCAGCATTTTCTTTTGCCATGCCGAGTCATCATAATTGCTAAGTTGTTTTCCGGCGGCATCATTTTCTATTGCAGAAATTCCGGCTGCATCTCTTTTAGCCAGCGATACATTATCAATTGTTGCAAAGCGAAGTTTTTTCCATTCGCCGGCTAAGTCTAATATTGTTCTAGTACTTTGTTTTTCAAAAGTTGGTAAGGGCATCCCATTTTGATAAGCTACCGAAACACCATTGACTTGGGTAAGATTTAAAGTTGGCTCTAATGTGGCTTGTGCATAAGCAATTACATTAGCAAATAATAATAGAGTAATAATTCTAAATTGTATGTAATTATTTTTCATAACAAACTCTTGATAGTTTATAATTAACGTAAAACCACTTACAAAAAAGATACCATGTAAACACTTTGTTTTTTGTTGAATTTAAGGCTGTTAATAAATACAAAACTATGTTAATTATCAGAATGATAAGCGCGGCTTATCATTCTAATAAAAAGATTTGTGCGTTATAGTTGTATTATTTTAGTCCTAATTCTTTGCACATTCTGTAGTAATTTGGAGGAGCTAAACCAAGTTTTTTTGCGGCATCGGAATCTGAATCGGATCTCTGTCTTACATAAGTGAAATATTTCTCGCGGAAATTTTTTTCCATATTCTTAAGTGCTAATATTCCTTCGGGAGATTTAAAACTTATACCTTCACTTGCTAAAATTGTATCGGAAGTTTGAATTTTCTTGCCCAACGCAGTTTCAATAATAAAAGAGTCAATAACTTTTTCGTCAAAAAAAAGTAACCTTTGAACAAGATTTTTTAACTCGCGAATGTTACCCGGCCATTCATAATCAATTAGAAACTTCACAGCATCTTCATTAATTACTGGCATCTCTTTGCCCATATCGTTAGCAAATTCGCTAGTAAAATAATCAACTAAATAATGTATATCTTCTTTACGGTGACTTAATGGAGGAACGTGTATTGGCACTACATTAAGTCTGTAATAAAGGTCTTCTCGAAAACGCTTTTCTTTTATCTCTTCTTCCAAGTTCCTGTTAGATGCTGAAATTACCCGAACATTAACTTTTACTTTTTCTGTTCTTCCAATTTTTTCAACTTCACCATCTTGCAAAACTCGTAGGAGTTTTACCTGCGCTGTAATAGGAAGTTCAGAAACTTCATCAAGAAATATGGTGCCCTTGTTGGCTTGTTCAAACAAGCCGGGCTTACTTTTATCTGCGCCGGTAAACGCTCCTTTTTCATAACCAAACAATTCACTTTCAATTAATTGATCGGGAATACTTCCGCAATTAATTGGAATAAAATTTTCATACTTCCTGGAACTGCTGTAATGTAAATTATATGCTATTAACTCTTTACCTGTACCGGAAGAACCAGTTATTAAAATGGGGGCATTGCTGTTTGCGAATCTTGCTATTTGCTCTCTTAGCTTAGCTACAGTTTCAGAAACACCAATTATTTTTTTGCTCGAAAGTATTTCTGAAACATTTCTGTTTAATTTTTGATTCGATTTTTGTTTTTCTTTAATCAACTTTCTTCTTTCAAAAGCATTGAATATTGCCATTATAAAATCAGTGGGCTGATATATATAATCTTCTATATCTCCGGGATATTTTGTACAGTACCAAAATGCGCCGGCCTCTATTAAACTCTGAGCAAAATCGTAATCTGTAATATTTACTGTCATTTTTGTAATCACAATAATCTGCAACGCGGTATCAAAATCTTTCATCTTTTTTATCAAAACATCGCCTCTTAAACCGCCGGCAATTTGATAATCCATAATTACTAAATCGTATACATTTTTCTTTTTCTCAAGTAGATCAACAGCAGATTTGCCGTCAGAAACCACATCAATAATTTTTATACGATTACTAAATGGCTTAATCGTGTTTTCAACTCTGCGCATATCAAAATCTTCATCTTCAATAAGCAGCACTTTAATTTCTTCGTCAATCATTCCTTCTCCATTTATTAATGCGGAATGCGAATAGTAAATTTACATCCGCCTTCGGCAATATTTTCAACATCAATTTCCCAGCCGCATCTTTGTTTCGCAATTTCATAAGCAATATAACAACCATAACCGGATGATTGCGAATCGGCTTTTGTTGTAACATTTTCCATGAAAAGTTTTTTTATTCCCGTTTCATTTTTTTGCATGAGTTCGGCAGAAATACCGGGTCCGTTATCTTCTATGGTTAAATAAGTGATTTTTTCTAAATGATTGTATTTCGTTCTAATTATGATCTTTAAATTTCTATCTCCGCCATGATCAATACAGTTTTGTATCAGCGGCTCAATTATTTCCCAAATAACAAATTCATTAATATGTACTATTGGAACTGAGTCATCAAAATCCAATTCAAAACAGAATGAACGTGTTTTTCTAGCAGTTCTGTTAAAAAGATTGTCAATAATAAACTGAATTACTTCGTTAATTTTTGTTTTAAACGCCAGATTGCGAATTGTTTGAATTGGTGGATCGTACCACTTCATGTCATAAATTACTCGCGACATAAAATTAGAATATCGAGTAACACGATATTTTACTTCGTTAATATTTTCACTCGATAGCTGACGCAGATCATCTTTTATAAATCCCATTACTTTTTCAGCTTTGTGGTGTGTGTGGTAAATTCTCTTAGTAAACAAAGCTTCTTTATCATGATCGATTTTTTGTTTAATGTTTCGCTCATGCTCTTCTAATAATAAGTTCTGAGCCTCATCGCGTTCTTTAACTGTATATGTAGAAATGTAATACATTGCCAATAGTCCAAGCAGAAAAAGAGCGCTGTAAATAATCGAAGTTTCCTCGTAATTAGAAACAATTTCTCTTTGAATGAAGGAAACATCTGCTGTGTTTCTCATGTAAAGCGCGCCAAGAAACTCTCCGTTTGGTACAAATGGCACAAAGATATGATACGTTTGTTTCTGACTTAGTATGTTTACAATTTGCTCGGTCGATTCAAGTTCTTTTTTTATGCTATTGTAGAGTTTAACAGCTTCTTTATGTCTTGAACTTGCGTCCGGTTGTTCAAGTTTTCGAGTGTACAAAAATGAATATAGAATCCTTCCGTCATCAATTGCGTAAGTTTTATTTCCATCAGTTACAAGAAGGCAAACTTCTTCAACATTTTGCTGAAGGACTTGCTGATTCAAAATAATATCAAAGAACTGTATTACTCGTCGTCTATCTACATCGTTAATCGAAGAATTTAATCTCGTTGTCTCGAGCAACAGTTCTAATGTGGTTGAGCTCAAATTGGCAAATCTCTCGGCTGAATTTTTTTGAAACCACTCTTGTGTATTTTCAACAAAACTTCTTACAGATGCTTTGTGCACAAACGAAAGTATAAGCTGAAAAACTATCAGCCCTATAAACAAAACAGTTAAGTGTTTGAATTCGAAGTGATAGCGTTTTAAACTCTCTATAAAAGTATTCTTATTTGTCATTTTCTACTTTATAAAAAATTCTCTACTGTTAATTACTCTTTCGGCAGTTTTTAATGCTTCTAATGGACTAATTTTTTTTCTAAGTGCAAGATTTAAGTAATGCGCAATTACATCCGAGCATCTTGTGTATTTATCAAGAAACGGTCTATGAACCGCGGTAGTTATTAGTTTTTTTAAGAAACTTGTTTCCGGATGTTTTTGGTTGATTTCCTTGTTAGTATAAAAACTTTTTATTACCGGTAAATAACCACCATTAGTATACAAGATGTGTTGAGCTTCCTCGCTAATTAAATATTTCATAAACTCAACGGCTTCACTTTTATTCGAAGAATATTTTGAAAGCATCATATTCCATCCACCTACTATACTTGAAGGTTTTCCACCTTTAAAATGCGGAAGCGGCACAACAGAATATTTGGGAAGTTGCTCGATATAAGAAATATTAACCCTATACCAATTAACAAGCCCCGACCAACCGCGCAGAAAAATACCATTTTCTTCGATATAAGCATGATAACATTCGCTTTCTCTACTATCAAGAACCGATTCTGGCGATAGACCATGTGTATTAACTAAATCAACCAATAATTGTAATGCTTTTTCGGCTTGTGGTGTTGTTATTCTCACGGTATCACCATCAAACATCTTGCTGTTTTGCTGTTCCAGTAACTCAATAAAACTGCACATTAACCCTTCATAATCATCAGCCGGAAAAAGATAATATGGCTTCGAGCCAATTTTCATCTTTTTACTTATTTCAACAAACCGCTCCCACGTAATAAAGTTTTCCAATTCATTTTTTAGCTCTTCATAACCTTGTTGAGTTTTGAGAAAATCATTATTGATATACATCATTCCAAGATCAAAGTACAATGGAAGAGCAACTAAATCATTTTTGTAATAAGAAGTTTGCAAAACCAAGTCTAGCAATTGATCTCTATTAGGTTGTGTTAAATATCGGTTTAAGGGCTCTGTCCATTTTGCAAAACGAGGAACCCATATTTGATCAACAGAAAAAATATCTATTCGTTCATTTCTGCTTCTTAAAGACCTAATCAACAACTCTTTTCTTTCATTTGTACTAAACTTTTGAAATGGTAAATCAATTGGAACAACTTCAATCTTTCCCTTGTATTTTTCATTAAACTTATTGATTAATAACAGATGCGTTGGAGATATATTATCCGCAAAATATATTTTTGTGGCTGCTGGATTTGTACTAAGCAGTCCATTGCCCCAGAAAAGCATAAAGGCTAGTACGGATAAAGCCAAAATTGTTATTGCCGTAGCCGAGAAAAAAAATGTTTTAAAATTATTTTGAATTTTTTTTATCATTTATAACGATAGTGATTTTTTTATTTCTTCATATTTTTGATACCAACTTGAAAAATTTGGGGCGTAGGGAACGGCAAGCTGTTGACCTCCAAAACCAAATCTTCTATACACAATCATGTTTATCATATTTACTTTTATTGTGTTCAAAAGCTTTTCGTTTATTTGAATTCCATTTTCTAATGCAAGCTTTGCCGTTACTTCATCAAGCTGTTTATACATTTTTTGTGTCTGAAGCATGTTTTTTAATTGTGGTTTTGCTTCCTCAAACGATTCAATTTGCTCTTTCTTTCCTTTACGTTTATCAAGTAACTTAATAACAGCAAAGCCTTCTTCAAGTTTAAGCGGTCCATAAATTTCGCCAATCTTCATTGAAGCCAGCGCTTCCCACAAATTACCTTGTTGATTTAATAAATAATATTGTTCATCGTTTTCGTCTGATTTTGAGTATTGCTTTTTCATTTTTGTAAAATCTTCACCTCTTTCGGCGCCTTCCAACACTTTCTGAATTATGCCGAGATCGTCCGTAACAATTTTTGCGAACCTCACCTCATCAGGCTTTGGCATCATTCCGCTGTTTTTCGAAAAGAAAGAATATGCTTCTTCATCCGTAACGGCTTGGTCTTTAAAGTTTTGTTTCATCATTAAGTTGGATAAATAATTGTCTTTCCATATTTGCAGATCTTCTGCAACTTCCGGAAGTTTATCGTAACCTCTTTTCAAGGCTTCTCGAGCAACTATCTGATTCTGAATATATGTAGAAATATAGCTGTTCAATCTGCGCCTTAAATAACCACTCTCTATTCTAAGAAAATCAAAGCCGGTTAATTTCATGTGATCAAGAAATGCGTTTAGCGTTATAGGTTTTTTTTCGAATTTGATGAAAGCTAGATCTAAGTCTTTCTCTTTAAGGAGCTTTTTTATTTTTTCGATTTCGACTTCATAAATAGTGAATTTGTTTTTGTGAGCTATTAGTGTAGATTTATTTCCCTTCAGAAATAAATCGATAGCATCAAAAAGTGAATTGAAAAGTTTTCTATCGGCATTTACAACTATTCCCTTGAAAAACATCTTGTAGAAGTCTTGATAAACTTTATCTTCTATTCTCTCTCCCACAACACGTTTTACTTTACTATAATCTTTTTCTTCCAAAGTGTTTTTAACAGAGACTGAATAAACTTTGCAAATATACCAGCCTTCTTTTAGTTCTATAATTGGAGTAACTTGTTCCGGTGTCAAGTTAAAAATCGCGTCTTCCATTTTTGGGTGCATAGATCCAAAAGTAACTTCAGCTGCGTTTTTCTGTTCTTCTTTTTCCGGTCTTGTCGCTAATATTGAATCGAACGAAGCGCCTTTTGTTATTGATTCATATATGTCTGTTATTTCTTTTTCATCTATAGAAAAAATATATTTCGATGTTATTGTTCTTCTAATTCTCTCTTTTCCCACAGCAAGATCGGCTTCAGGCAGCACAACTTTGTTTTTTACTTCTTTAGAATAAAGCATATCTCGCAAATAGAAATCGCGCATAAAATTGTACGAATCAGCAAACTCCTTTGTTTTATCAAATCCCTTTTTGATTGCTTCTTGTGCCAGAAGTTTTTCGGCAATAATTGTTTTTATAAAATCACGCTTTATTTTAACAGAATCAAAATCTTTATCCGGACGCGGGTGCGGCGATAGTTCAAATCGTTTTACAAATTCTTCTTTAGTAACAGAAACTGAACCAGCTTTTGCTACAATTTCATTTTGTTGTGCAAAGGAATTATTAAATAGTAAAACCAGAATTAAAAAAAACACCATTAAACACTTATATGGTTTTAATAACATTATAATGCTCTTTGTTTTGTTGTTAATAATAATGGAATCTGTTTACAAATAATATTCTTTTTCGTTTTCATTCTAAAGACAAATTTCATGCTCTGCTATCGAATGATATCCCTTCTTTACTATTCTATCGCCTTTATACAAAGCCCAAGCCGGTGCAGGTAAATGTCGTTTTGTCATTTGAAATAATTCTTGTGCGCTGTTAGCCAAGAATAAATAAACCGTTTTCTTTTCATTAAATGGATTTGGTAAAGTCAAATACAAACCATCATCGTTAAAACTATATGTTGTTCCCATCCACTTGAAATAATTTTTACCGGTCGTTATTCCAATTTTATCACAAATTGTTTTTGCCAAACTGTTTTCTATTGGCGAACCGAGAATCACCAAATCATTATTTGATAATTCTTTTTCACACACTTCGCCATCTTTCTTTATAGGTGAAAACACTTCCGTAAATCTATCTGCAATTACTCTTTGATAACGCAATGCGATAGTATGATTAGCTTCTATTTGCTGATTTGTTCCGTAAACAATTAAAACGTTTGAAAAATCATCGAACAAGTTTTGATATGTATAAAAGTTTTTTCTTGGTGCCGGGATATCGTTGCCGTAATTAAAGATTACCTTAACCGGCTTTTCTTTAAATACTAATTCTATTAATTGATTTGCTTCTTTTATTGCAACTTGTTTTACAATTCTTTCTTTTGCAAAATCTACGGCAATGGTAGAGGCAAATTTATATGGGTTTACGTTTTGAGCAATATTTATTTTTAGTTTGTAACCGTCTGATGTTTGTTCAACACTGGCATTAACATTCGTCTTTGGAATATCTTCTCTTGTTAGCCATTGCGTGGCTGCGTCTTTCGCTTCTTTACTGCCAAGCTTTTCTATTATCGAAAGTATTTCCTCTGTCCTAACATTTTTTTCTCTGAATTGCTCATGTATTTTATTCATTACTAGAGAAAATGTTCTGTTGCCTAACATTAATCTAATCTGATGAAGTGCGTATGTAGCTTTTATTCTTGGAATTTGATAATTATTGTATTTATTGTAAATAGTCTTAACATTTAATGGCGCAACAGATCCTTCTTTTGAATGAACATATAAAAGTCTGTAGTTAAGCTCAGTTAATTCATCTTTAACATAATTATAAGCTCGCTCAGTTTCAGTAGGCATTTGTTTAAGCATGTTATAATAAGCCGCGGTTCCGCTTACAAACCAATTCTCTTTTTCGCTTGTTGGGTAAACAGTCCCTTTCCACAATGCTTCTTTTTCAAAAGAATAAATTTCTTTTACTTCACTATAATTTGATTGTAAAACAACCGGCTTTTTAGTATCTGCAATTTTGTTTTTTAACTCTTTAATTTTTTCAGCGATGTAAATTGGAGATGCCGCAGTGTAACCAAGTGTTAATCTTGGAACTGCGTTTTGCAAGTCCGGCATTCTTCCATTTTCACCAACAATCTGCTCGCGCAAAGTAACCTTTCCGCTGTGAAGCAAAAACACCATTTGCTCTGCCATTTCTGATGTAATAACTTTTCCGTCGCACGCATGCGGACGGTTAACTGGTGATGAATTCCAAAGTTCTACTGCTGCTTGATGATCTATATTTCCCTTTTTTTGCTGATAAAAATCCCAGAAAGCTAAATCACGATTAACCGGACGAAAGACAATATCGCTAGGTGCGTCATCTGTATTTGAGATGTATTCTTTTCTTACTTCTAAATCTTTGTTGTTGTTTACGCTCCAATAAAAATCTTTTGCATCATTGTACCAATCCTGTTTGCCGCTTCTCCACAACTTCCATTTATTTGTTCCAAGAAGAAGGATTGCAATTTCGTTTTTCTTTACATCACCTATCAGCCAATCATTTGTGTACATACCATTATTTTTTGTTGTCATAATTTTCACAACATCATCAACATTGTTTGCGTATTGTGCGGCCTTGCGTATTCTATTGGATTGCGGTGTGCCATTTTCATTATAAGGGGTTTGCTGAACTGTTGTTTCCCCAATCATTATCCCGGCAGAATTTACATAGAAATCCGCGCCGGAATGAATTCCGCCAGGAAATGTTTGATACACCAATCTGTTTCCTTCAGATGGAACAACATCTACAATAACATTCCAATGATAACCTGTGTAACCGCCCCACATAAATATCTGTCCAAAAACAATTTTACCATCTTTTGTAGCCGAGTTATTAGCTAAGAAAGATGAACACTTGTGAAGCCGTTCCTTCAAATCCAGTTCATCTTCATTAGCCAGAAATGATTTTCCGGTTAATGGGTTTGGAGTAACACTCAAAGCGCTCTTAACATAATCAAGATCAATAGAAGAGTTTATAGTAACAATATCAAGAAAATCTACAGGACGGTCATAAACTTTTACGCCGGCTTTTGCGGCACCATCTGCAATTCCCTTCATTTCGGTTAAGTATTCTTCATCATACTTACGTAAGAACATTGCATCTGTGCCAAAACGGTTCTGTCGCCAAGCCGCGGCTGGATCAGTGGCGTTTTCGCTAACAGCTAATTTTTCAATAAAGGTTTTTATTTCATCTGCCATTAAAGAACCATATTGAAATCCGCGTTGATAAGGCTTTCCTTCTATGTGAACAAATATCCATCCTTTGTCTTCGTAACGAAACGCCGGACCATGCCAACGGATTGATTCTACTGGAATGTATTGAGAAATATCTGTTACTTCTTCAAGACGGATATCATCAAACCAAACTTTTCCTTTTGCGTTTCCGTTATAACCAAAATTCAAACAAACCTTATCTTTTGATTTTACCGCAATAAACATTATTTCTAATTTCTGCCAGTTATTAGTTGCGCCTATCGCGGTAGAGTTGTTTGTAAATGGAAAAGATTCCATTGTTATACAAGCGGCAACCGGAGTTGGATATTGTTCTGAACCGTTTGAATAAACCGATTCTGTTTTAGCCCAGCCGGTTAATTTATAAACACGCCCAACTTTTAAATTAACTTCTTCAGATTCAACTTTAGTCTTCATCCAATCCTGATGATCAATTGAAACACTGATATCGCCGTTGTATGCAACCGAGCCATCAAAAACTATTTTACCATTGCCGGCATATCTCCATCCTTTTCCACTTTCTTCAAAATCAGAGTTGTTTATTGGTATATTAATTTGTGCAATGGATGGTGTAATAAAGAATGACAGAAGGCAAAATGCTAAACAGATACTTTTCATACTGATCTCTTAATTTATTTAGTGGCGTGAAAATAAGGAAGATTGTTTTTAGTTTGAAAACAAATCGAAGTAAATCTTGTTTTTGTAATATTGGCAAGAATCATCAAATAAATTATAGTTTAGCGCCTTTGGCAGAAACAAAACATTAACTTATCCAGAAGTTTTATTGCGGGATTGAAAAGACAACAATAGCAATATTTCAGAAAGCTCCTATATTAAATCAATCCGCTGCCGAGTGCGAGAGCAATTAAAATTAGTGCGGTGGCAACTAAGTTCTGCACAAATTTAAGCGTAACCTTTTTAAGAAGTTTCTTTCCCAAATAAGCCCCAATCAATGCAGAAGATATTGCGGCAACCATTAAAGTAGAGTATTCTTGTAAATTAGAGTTAATAATTCTTGTTGAATAAATCGATAATCTTGTAACATCAATTAATACCGCTATTGCAATTCCGGTAGCAATAAATGCTTCTTTTGTTAATCCGCATTTAATTAAAAATGCGCTTCTTATAGCGCCTTGTATTCCGGAAAGACCGCCAAAAAAACCACTAAGAATTCCACCCAGTGGAAGTTTCTCTTTCCCAAATTCTAGTTTGCTCATGCTTGGAATTACCTCAAGCAATGCAAATATTATAAGAATTACAGCAATTGTTCCCTTTATTGGCGTTACGTAGAAAGTTCTCTCTCCAATACTGTAAGAAAATAAAGCCGGAAGATCCGATAAATAAAGAAGCGCCCAAGCACCAATAAAAGAAGCAATAATTGCCGGAACTCCAAATTTTATAAGCACATCTTTATCGGCATTTTTACCTACAAGAAAAATTTTAAAAATGTTGTTTGAAAAATGTACAATGCCTGTTAATGCAATTGCTTCCTCTATTGGAAAAAAGAAAGCAAATACCGGAGAAAGAATTGTTCCTAATCCAAAGCCGGAAAAGAAAGTTAAAGTTGATGCCCCAAGAGCAACAATACAGATAATTACGTATTCCATTAATACCTAAACTTGTATGCTTTAAAATAAGAAAACCCCGTAAAAGGGGTTTTCTAAATAAATGAAAACTACATCTTATTTCATCAATACCATTTTACGAGAGAATGCAAATTGATCTGCTTGTATTCTATAAATATAAACACCACTCGCAATTCCTTTAGCATCAAAATTCACTTCGTGCCATCCGCTATTCATTTCTCTATCAACCAAAGTTGCTACAACTTCTCCTGTCATACTGTAAACACTCAAAGTCACTTTTGATGATTTTGGTATCGCAAACTTTATTGTTGTTGTTGGGTTAAAAGGATTAGGATAATTTTGACCCAATGTATAGGCAGTAGGTATTTCATTATTATGTTCTACGCTTGTTATTCCGTTTGTGTGTATACCTTTTGCATATTTTGCAGCCCAAGCAACATCTTTTGTTGTATGGCATTGTAAGCAAGAATATTCTAAAGTTGTGCCTGAAATTCCATTTGCATCAACCTTAATAAACTTAAATGTAGTTGGTGGAGTAGTAGTAGTTGAAATATCATCCAAATTTTGCAGCATTGTTATTGGATCTGTAATAATTTTCCAGTAGTGTAAACTTTGATCTGCTACATATGGTGCTAACTGATCTCCGTTTCTAGCACCATTCGGCATATGACAGTCATTACAAGTAGCTTTCGTTTTTGTAATGTCATGTCCCTTAATTGATTTATTTGAATGGCAGTTTTCACATTTTGCAGACGCTTTAACACCACCAAGATCAAAATAAACTCCTTTGTGTGCATCGTGACATGTTGCGCAAGTAAAGTTAGCTTTTCCATGTTTTGTAGCAAGCATCATATCACCTTGTTCTCGGTGGCGAACAAATCCGGTACTTACATTATTTACAGTTCTTGCCTGCCATTCTACTCTGTTATTCCAAGGAAAAGTTGTTGTTCCTTCATTGCGGTCTCTAGCATGACACTGACTGCAATTGACATTTGTGGTTGGTTTTGTAGTAACATTAGTAACGTGATTTTTTGAAGGTCCGTGGCATCCTTCACATCCTATACCTGCTTCTGCCCAGCTTCCTTCAATACCCGGATAAGGTTGAAAATCGGTTGTTTTTGTTCTACTTGCCCCGGTAGTGTGGCATTTATAACATGAAAAAGTATATGAGGCTTTGGTTAAAGTGCCAGAAGTATAAGAAACCCATTTGTTAGTTGAAAGATTATACTGTCTGTTATTTCCGTAAATAATGTAGCCTTCTTTATCTAAGAAGCGAGCATTAGAGTGATAACCGCCAAGCACAAACCCAATGTCGCTCCATTTTAATCCATCAGGTTCAGCTGGAACACCACTTTTTAGAGTATAGTTAACTGTAGGGCTATTTACTTTTTGAGATGAAAGGATAGGATATTTTGGACCACTTGTGCCATCCAACTTTTGAATTTTATATGGGTGACCGGATTGTTTCCAGTTGTTGTATGCAGATGAATGACATGTTTTACATGATTCACTACCAGCATAATCCTGAGCTATCAAACTATTATACCCAAATATTATAACGGTAACTAAAAGAAATATAGATTTTTTCATTTTAACTCCTATAATAAGACAATAATATACTTTTCTCTGGTTAAATTATGGATTTTTTTTATATGAGTCAATTAGAAAAGAAAAGAAATAGATTATTGAAAAGAGTATCTACGGTTAGTTCCAGAATTTAATATTTCATTTAGATCAAAATAGCAGCTACAGCAAGTATATCAATTACAATCAGCATCCAGCTTACTTCTTCTTTTTTTCCAAGAGTAAGTTTTATAACAGTCCAAGAAATAAATCCCCAAATAATTCCTTGAGTAATAGAATAAGTTAAAGGAATTAAAATCATTCCAATAAAAGCTGGAATTGCATCATCAAATTTGTGCCAGTTAATTTTTATTACCGGCTTCATCATAAAAACACCAACTAGTATTAAAGCAGGAGCAGTTGCAATAGAAGGCACAACAGAAAGTAACGGAGACAAAAACATAAATGGCAAAAACAATAACCCGGCAACAACAGCCGTTAATCCTGTTCTTCCTCCTTGTTCAACGCCAGCAGCAGATTCTATATAAGCAGTTCCAGCGCTTGAGCCTAGCAAGCCGGAAATGGTTGTTGAAAATGCATCGGCAATTAATGATTTTTTTACACGAAGCGGTTCGCCATTTTCATCTATTAAATCGGCAGCCTCTGCAACACCTATAAATGTAGAAAGTGAATCGAACATATCTGTAAATAAAAAAGCGAAGATAACCGGAAACATAGAAAGCTGAAGAGAGTTAATAAAATCTAGTTTGAATATTAAACTTAAATCCGGCATCGAAAATATTCCATTCCACGTAACTAAAGTTGACGCGCCAAAATTTACAGATGCTGCATCTCCATATACTCTTCCAATTGGAATTGCCAAAAGAGTTGTAATTGTTATACCAAGAATTAATGCACCATTAATTCTCTTAATTACTAGAATGGCGGTAAAAATAAACCCAACAAGAAATGTGATTGTTATTGAATCAAGACTTGCGGCGCCAATTAATGTTGCCGGATTAGCAACTATAAATTTTGCGTTTACAAATCCTATAAAAGTGATAAACAAACCAATGCCCGCAGAAATTGCATACCGAAGCTGCTTTGGAATAGCTTGTAGAATTTTTACTCTAATATTGAAAACCGAAAGTATTAGAAAAATTACTCCCGACCAAAATACTGCGCCAAGCGCAACCTCCCATTTAACTCCCATTCCAATAACTACAGAATAAGAAAAGAACGCATTTATTCCCATTCCGGGCGCAATAACAATTGGATTCTTTGCGTAGACACCCATAGCAATACTACTGAATGCGCTTACTAAAACTGTAGCTGTAAGAACTCCATTAAATGGCATTCCGGTTTGTGAAATAATTGCCGGATTAACAACAATAATGTACATCGTTGCAAGAAAAGTAGTTATGCCTGCTAGGATTTCTGTTTTGTAGTTGGTGTTTTCTTTTTTGAAGTTGAAATACTTTTCCATATCTCACTCTTATTTTGCATTTGTAGGATTATAATTTGCAAACTAACCTTTATGAATTAGAATCTCAATTACAAATTAAGCGAAACATCTTAAAAAAATTATCGAATCACCTTGATGAATCAGATTTTGGCGGATAAGGCAGACTCAATACCAAATTTTTGCATTAAAATTGAGAGCCGAGCTGTTATTGCTTTTTCCTAATAATGGTATTCAAAAATAGATTTTCAGTAGTATTAAAGATATGTATTCAAAAAAAAACCGCTTCAATTTTGAAACGGCTTAACTAAGATTATGTAAGCAATAAATTACTTATCAGTTACATCAACTTTTAATGTGGGTGCTGTTCCGGACTGAATAACAACTGTGTAATTCTTGTCCTCGCTTGCAGTAAATTGAATTGATGGCGAGTCTTTCTCATTTTGGATTACAGCAGTGGCCATGGTTGTACCCGTTGATATTTCTTGATAAGAAGATGTTGCACCAGCGCCTACATCGTTTATGTTAATTGTATTTGCGTTTGCCATTTTAATCTGAACATTGGCTTTGTTAGTTCTTTGGTTTTGCACACGCACACTTGGCGGCTCTGATGAACATGCTGTTGTTACTAAAATAACACCTAAAAGTAATGCGGCTATTTTTTTCATACTATCTCCAAATTGTTATTTCAAATCTAACTGTTGCGTTACAATTACTTTTTGACGACAAACACACTATCTGCAAAAACATTCTGGCTTAGTTCTAAAATATTTTACTTAATAAGAATTAATTTCTTCGTTAAGGTCTGAGAACCGGATTGCAATCTGTAAACATAAACACCGCTTGAAAGATTTGAAGCATTAAACTTTATCTCATATACGCCAGGATGTTTTGTTTCATTGACTAATACAACTATTTCTTGTCCCAGCATATCATAAACTTTTAAGCTAACAAAACCAGAGTTGTTAATTTGATATTTGATAGTAGTAACCGGATTAAATGGATTGGGATAATTCTGGAATAATTCAAAATCTGTTGGAATTTTATTCGATTCATCAGCAATGGAAACGATGCTTCCCGCCGGATAAAAAGTATAAGCAATACCGCCTTTTGTAAACCAAGCTTGGGTTACTGCTGTTTTATCGTAAATGTAAGATTGTCCGCTTGACTTTCCCGGATCGTGAACAATTGGAACACCTGCACTTGTAAAACCGGCAAGCATTATTAAATGACCCACGGAAGAAATCGGAAGTCCAACAGACATAGCAATTCTTCCACCTTTTTCAATAACTTTTCTTGTTTCGCTCCAACTTCTGTAACGTGTTACAGATCCATCTAATCCATACTCAGCTGCATTTTGAACAACTCTTGGCCAAATACCAAACATTTTATGATAGCTATCGTATGTAGCCCACGCAAATTTGAACGGATCAACATTTAGGTTGTAACTATTTAAAATCATTGATACAGTAGTAGGAGAACACATATCCTTACCGTAAGTGGGATCAATACTATATTGAAATATGTGTGTTGTATTTACAAAAATTGGTGATGGATTATCCGCGGCTAACTGTGAAATATTGACATTGCTTGTGGTTCTGGAATCGCTAACAAAGAAATCCAACTTATAAATTGATGGCGATGGAAGAGATGCATTTTTTCTTGTTAAGATTACTTTATACTGCCATTTTGAAACGTATGAGTTTAAGACTGCCCAGTCAACATTTATTTTGCCGCCACTGTAACTTGTTGCCCCGTAATCACTCCAGATATTGTTTTTCCAATATCCAATAGTTAACCAAGGAGACCAGCTCGCTCCATTAGGAAATCTCATCTGTACTTTAAAGCCGCAATTTTCATCCGGCGCTGTTCCGTTATAAGATGGAAGTCCTTGATTGAAAGGAAAAAGTGAAGTTTGTTCTATAAAGACTATATTACCTTCAAGAGAGCCGCTTTGAAGAACCAACGATTTACCGTCGTCACTCAGTTTAATATTCTCGCTGGTTTCTATTTTGGCTTTAAGAGAATCTATGCGCAAAGAATAATGCTGATCCGGAAAAATTTGCGCAAACAGCACATTTGAAAATAATAGAAGTGAAATTGTGCTTTTTATATATAATAGGCTTTTCTTCATGAGATTTTGTCTTAATTATTAATTTTCTCTTTTCAATTCTAAGATAGATAATTCCGGCTGTAAGAAAAACAACCATTTGTGTAGTACTTTATTTTTTTACATTATTTATTACTCAGCATCGCTTGCTTTAACCAAGACTTTATCAACTCTCTTTTCATCCATATCAAGCACTTCATAATAAAAATTATTATGGATAAAATTATCGCCCGCCTTAGGAATCATTCCAATTTTGTCCATCACAAAACCTCCGAGTGTTTCAAAACCTTTATCAGAATGTTGGATGTTCGTTTTTAGTTTATCGTTAAGTTCATCAACCATAATTATTCCATCTACCAAATAAGATCCGTCTTTCCTTTCCACAATTTCAGGAACTTCAGTTTCATCATCTTTCTCAGGTAAATCTCCAAGAATATTTTCAATAATATTGTGTAATGTTATAATGCCAATAACAGAACCGTGTTCATCTATAACAACGGCAAAATGTCTCTGTGCGTATCTAAACTTTTCAATTACTTTTAATGCTCTAACGCTTTCGGGAATAAAAATAGGGTTATATAAAATTTTTTTTATTTGAAAGTTTTCACTTTTCAATGCTTCCAGCAAGTATTCGCAAGAATCAATAATACCAATAAAATTATCTAGCGAGCCATCGCAAACGGGATAAACTTTTTTGTTGTTGTTTTCAATTATTTGTGTTATTTCCTTTTGCGAAAGGTTTATATCTATAAATACAACATCACGTCGTTCGGTCATTATCGAACTAGCTCTGCGATCACCAAACCTAAAAATACTTTTAATAATTTCCGTCTCATATTTTTCAAATGTTCCTTGTTGCGTGCCTTGTTCAAGTAAATATTTTAATTCTTCTTCATTTATTGGGTTCTCTTTGTTTTGTTTAATAAACAAAAGCTTTAAGAATAATTTTGTTGAAATTGACAGCATCCAAATGAGAGGCTTTGTAGTTGTTGCAAGAACAGCCATAATAGGTGCGGAAAACGAAGCAAGCCCTTCCGGATTATTAAAAGCAAGTGTCTTGGGAACCAACTCGCCGATGATCAAAGAAAAATATACTATCAATCCAACAACAATAATAAAAGCAATTTCGTGCGCATATTCAGAAAGGTAGCTAAATGTATTTATGAATGGAACTAAATCTTTTGCTAAAGCCGTGCCGCCATACGCTCCGGCAACAATTCCAATAAGAGTAATTCCAATTTGCACAGCCGAGAGGAAATTCTCAGGATGTTCCAATAACTTAATTGCAGTTCTAGCTCCTTTATTTCCATTATTTGCTAGCGTTTCTAATTTAGATTTACGGGATGAAACAATAGCTATTTCGGACATAGCAAAAAAGCCATTGAGCACAATGAGCATTAGTATTATAATAATTTCCAACTTTTGTCCTTAAATCAATAATCAGATTATTAACAACTAAATTTTACACTTTTTTTCTGATATAACAAGATGTTTAGGTTAGATGTAAGCATAACGATTTTGTATAATCAAAAAATCCCGCTCCGGTAATTCGGGGCGGGATTTTTAGCATCGAATATTTGATGGTTGCACGTTGCGGCTTAAGCTGCTCTGTGCATCCAGCCGGATTCGAACCGGCGACCTGCTGATTAAGAGTCAGATGCTCTACCAGCTGAGCTATGGATGCGGGGCAAAAATAAGGAAATTTCGTTTGCTCACAAAACTTAGAAATAAGTTTTTCTTTAAAAACAAAAAGGTTGTCTCGAAAGTAAAACTGTTGATGTAGTTTCAAGCTGTAGCTTGAGTTTTATTTACAACATCGCAACTATAAGCTGCGCCTACATCAAAACATTTACTTTTAAGACAACCAATTTAATCTTCGGATAAAACCTTTATTTTTTTCTATTTTTATACGGAATGTGATTCATAGAAAAATATTCTTTAACATCTTTTCTCAACACACCAGAAAGAAGAACTATTGCTATTAGGTTCGGGGCGGACATAAATCCAAGTGCCGCATCACCAAAAGCCCAAATAGTTTCAAGCTCTGCAATTGCGCCAATAAATACAAAGAGAACGAATCCCCATTTATAAGGCTTAATTGCTTTCTGTCCAAACAAATAGAAAGAAGCTCTATCTCCGTAATAAGACCAACTTATAATTGTGGAAACAGCAAACAGCAAAACTCCAAATGTTACAATTTTGTCACCATAAGGAAAAAGCCACCCGAACCCAAGTTTGAATGCATACGAAGTAAGCAAACTTGAATTGTAAAGTTGTCCCGCAAAGTTTGGATCTATATAAGTTTTATAAAACAAAGTGTGGTGCCATGCATCTGTAGTAATAATTACAAGACCAGTAATTGTGCAAACAATTATTGTATCAATAAATGGTTCAAGCAGAGCAACAGAGCCTTCGCGTACGCCATACTTTGTTTTTGCGGTTGAGTGCGCAATTGGTGCGCTACCTTGTCCTGCTTCATTGGAATACAACCCACGTTTAATACCCCAAAGCATTGTGTTAAGGAAAACTAAAAACGTTCCGCCAACAGCACCCGCAGTAGCAGCCGGAGGGTTGAATGCGCTGTCTAAAATTAAACCAAATCCTGGAATTAGATGAGAGAAGTTTGAAACAAGAACAGTTACACCTGCAAGGAAATAAAACACTGCCATGAATGGAGAAAGGATTCCTGTTACGTTTCCAATTCTCTTGATTCCACCAATGATAACCAGCCCAACTAAAGATGCAAGAACCAATCCGTTGATTAGGTGGACTAAAGAAACATCAAATCCTTCAAAAATGTGATGTTGAACAGTAAGCCACGAAGCCATACCAACCACTTGAGTAACTTCGGAATAAATTTGATCAGAAAGTGTAAATGATTGAATCGCATTTCCGGTTGCATAAGAGCAAATAACCGCAAACGCAGCAAAAAGAATTGCCATCCATTTCCATTTTGGTCCTAACCCTTTTTCGATTGTGTACATTGGCCCGCCGGCAACAGAACCATCAGGTAAAATATCTCTATACTTTAAAGCAAGTGAACACTCCGCAAACTTTAACGCCGAACCAAAAAGAGCGCTAATCCACATCCAGAATAAAGCGCCTGGACCGCCATAATAAATTGCAGTTGCAACACCGGCAATGTTTCCTATTCCAACAGTTGCAGATATTGCTGTCGAAAGTGCTTTAAAGTGATTAAGATCTCCGGCGTCATTAGGATCATCATAAACACCTGCGGTTACTTTTATTCCATGCCACACATACTTTAACTGCGGAAATAGAAGTTTAGCTGTAATAAATATTCCAGTACCTAAAAGTAAAAGTAGAATTAATGGAATTGACCCCAAGGGCATTTCTGCGCTTGGAAAATTTTTAATCGATTCGAAATTGCCGGGAAATGTCCATACAGTTTCGAAGAATGGAAGCCCGCCAAAAATGAACATTCCAAAAATGATAGCAAGAGCAATTAAGCCAGCGGTAGATTTTTTCATGTTTCTCTCAACGTAATATTATACATTATTAGAAAACGGCAATTATTACACAAGCCATTTATGAAGTTACTTTTCTTTAGCTATTTTTTTGCCCAATACACTGTGTTTCTTACCATAGACCAAGTAAATTACTAATCCAAGCGCTAACCATCCCATAAGGCGAGCCCAGTTTTGCCATTCTAAAGTAAGCATCATACCAAGATTAAAGATAACACCCATAGGAGCCACAAACCAAATGGCTGGTGTTCTGAATGGACGATGACGCATTGGCTCTTTCTTACGCATTACCCAAACAGCAATACAAACAATTACAAATGCAAGTAATGTTCCTATGTTAACCATTTTCGAAATCGAATCGATTGGAGTGAATGCAGCAATGAAAGAAACTATTCCGCCAATCAACAAATTAGATTTCCATGGTGTATGAAATTTTGGATGTACTTCTCCAAATGTTTTCTTTGGTAACAATCCATCTTTTGAAATAGCGTAAAATATTCTTGATTGACCAAGCAGCATTACAATTGTAACAGAAGTTAGTCCGGCAATTGCTGCTACGGAAATGATGAACACAGCATATTTCAATCCTACAGAACCAAACGCTGCGGCAATTGGTGCAGAAATATCAATGTCTTTATAATTAACCATTCCGGTTAGAACTAATGCAACTAAAATGTATAAAATTGTACATATTATTAATGAAACAATAATTCCGAACGGAACATCTTTTTGCGGGTTCTTAGCCTCACCTGCATGGGTTGAAACAGTATCAAACCCTATGTAAGCGAAGAAAATGTAAGCGGCTCCGGCAACAATTCCTATCCAACCAAAAGCCTTGTGAGAGTTACCAAGTGCATCTGTATATGTGCCTCTTTCAGGAATAAACGGACTCCAATTATCAACATTTATGTACTGCGCGCCAAGAATAATAATAAAAATCACTACGCTTACTTTTACAACAACCATAATATTATTAGTATTAGCCGCTTGTTTTATTCCTCTAATTAGAATTGCTGTAAGAATCCAAATTATTAAAAATGCTGGAATGTTCACTGCAATGTCAAAACCCCAAAGAGAAGGCATGCTAATATCTGAGTATTGATTTGCTAATGTACCAAGAGTTCCTTTTTGAGTAGCGTCAGCGATTGCTTCTTTTGCTGTAAACGGATCATTCATTATCCAAATCGGAAGTTTTACATCAAAGAGATGTAGAAATTTGTTTAAGTAACCGGACCAGCCAACTGCAACAGCCGCAGCGGCCATTCCATATTCCAATATTAAATCCCAACCAATTATCCACGCAAATAATTCTCCAATAGTTGCGTAAGAATAGGCGTATGCAGACCCTTCAACTGGAAGAAACGAGGCAAACTCAGCATAGCACAATGCGGCAAAGGTACATCCAATTCCGGCTACTATAAAAGAAAGTGCTAATGCCGGACCAGCATATTCCTTTGCGCCAATACCGGTCATTACAAAAATGCCTGCGCCAATAATTGCTCCAACACCAAGTGAAGTTAAACCAGCTTTGCTAAGTACGCGGCTTAGTTTACTTTCCTTCATTTCAGCTTCAAAGTGCTCAATTGGTTTTCTTGTCCAGAGTTGATTGCTCATATTTTGACTCAATGAAAGTTATTGAAGAAACTTTTTAGATAACGGGGTTGAACCTAAAAATCATTTGGTGGAATGTCAACAAAAATTATTAAGGAACTAAGGGGAGAGCCGAAGCTCTCCAACAATTAGCTTTTTTGATTTTTAGTTTTAAGAAGAGAGTAAAGAATAGAAATAATGATTACACTGAGTATAATTATCAACGACCACGAAATAGGGAATTTGCCGCCGAATGCATTATTTAGCCAAGCCATTTTTAAGCCAACAAAAATTAGCACAACACCCAAACCATATTTTAAGTACTTAAATTTGTTAACAACACCGGCAAGCATAAAGAATAAAGCTCGCAAGCCTAGTATAGCAAATACGTTTGATGTAAATACTATTAACGGTTCTTTTGTAATAGCAAAAATTGCCGGAACGGAATCTACCGCAAAAATTATATCCGACACTTCAATAAAAAGTAGCGCTATCATTAAAGGTGTTGCGTAAAGAACTCCCTCTTTACGGATAAAGAATTTTTGTCCTTCAATTGTAGGTGTAACAGGAAAGAATTTTCTGAACAATTTTATAACAGGATTCTTTTCTGGATCCATTGGCTTTTCCGGCGCAAAAATTATTTTAAAACCGGTAAGAATTAGAAACACACCAAAGAAAATTACTATCCAATGATATTGAAGAAGAATTGAACCCATTGCGATAAAGATAATTCTAAATATAAGAGCGCCGAGAATTCCAAAGAACAAAACTCTGTGTTGATATTTTAGCGGAACAGCAAAAAAACTAAAAACAACAACAAACACAAAAATATTATCAACAGCTAAAGTCTTTTCAACAATAAAGCCGGTTAAAAATTCTAAACCGACTTGTTTTGCTGCCGCTTGCGGATCAAAACCGGGAACAGCAAGCAGACGAGCATCTCCTTCAAATTTCCAGCCGGCATATAGAAAAAACAAGTAATTGAAAATCAGCGCAAGAGAAATCCAAACAATACTCCATGTTAACGATTCTTTAAAGGATACTTCGTGTGCATCTCTATGAAAAACTCCTAAATCTATAGCAAGCATTCCTAAAACAAACACTATAAATCCAAGATAAAATCCCCAATAATCAGATAAAGGGAAAAGATAAACTCCTTCCATTAATTCTCCGTTTTAGTTAATATAACATTGTGTGTAATAAAAAGATTCATTAAGTAATAAACTAATTTTTTATTTCTTTAAGAATAAATTCGATAGTTCCGTAGCCTAAAATATCGCGAGCAAAACCCATAATGCCGCCTCCTTTTATCTCTATTTTGGCTTTTATTAAACCGTAGTTAGGAGCTATCCATTCCGTAACAATATTCTTTGAGCCGCCGTAAGAATCAACAACAGTTTCTATTTTTATTGTTTGAAACCTACCCGCATCTGTCTGAACGGTTTCTTCGCTTAACACTTTACCTTTTACGGTAACTTTGTTGCTATCTTCATTTACATATTCGATAGTCTCATCGCTCCATTCTTTACCAACAAACAAAGGAAAAGAATAGCGCAACAAGGATCGCTTGTAAGTTACTCTGTTTTCTTTCGTGACTATTAATAGAAGTTTTACCCATTGATAGGTTTGATGTATAAACAGTCCCTCATCTTTCATTTCCAATTTTTGATGATACTTAAAATTACCCGCTTCGCTTTTGGTTTCAATAAATCCATTTACCATAGATGCTTTGATAGTAGCATCTCCAAAGGATGATATGTAAATATACTTTTTACTATCGCTTAACGGAAATAATTCCTTTGAATAAACTTTTTTAAGATTGTTATCTTCTGCAAGTGTTGTTGACATCAACGAAAAAGCAAGTAGTAGTACTGTCTTTAGCATAATCACCATTTTTGTTTGTTAAACTACATTAAGAAATTCATTGTTAAGTTTTAAAGATATTAATTTATTACTAACGAATTATTAACTTTACATTAACATTAGTTTGCCAATTTTTGTTCACATTAACTTTTTTAATTATAATACCCTATGCCAGACATTAATAAAATCAATCTATTTTTTAGAAAATCTATAATTCTTCCGTTTTTGTTTTTATTACTTTTCGCTTGTAACAGCAATGTTAAAAAGCCGGAAAGCAAGGACACAGTAACGGATGATCTTGGCAATAATTTCGTTTTTGAAAAACCTCCGCAAAAAGTTATCTCACTTGCGCCAAATTTAACAGAAATGTTTTACTCATTGGCATTGGAAAAACATTTAGTTGGTAACACAGTGTACTGTAACTATCCAACTCAAGCCCGAAATATTGAAAAAGTTGGCGACATGCTTACTTTTAATTTTGAACGCATAGTATCGCTTAAACCAGATTTAATTTTTATTACAGTTGAAGGAAACACAAAAAACACATATGATAAATTCAAAGAACTTGGGTTAAAGGTTTTCGTATCTAATCCTCGCAACTATGATGGAATTAGAAAAACTTATTCCGATCTCGGGAAAATTTTTCAAATATCAAAAAAAACAAAAACAGCAATAACCGCGTGGGATTCAACTATTAGCTCAATTAAAGAAGCTAAGATCGGGAAAAATAAAACAGCAATGTTTTTAGTTGAACTTCGCCCGGTAATGATTGCCGGCATTAATACTTTTATAAACGAATATTTACAATTCTGCAATTTAGAAAATATTGCATCGGATTCTAAAATGAACTACCCTATTTTTAATAGAGAAGAAATATTAAAACGCGATCCAGATTACATTCTATACCCAACCGGTGGTGGTGACGCAATTGAAAACATAAAACAATCCTATCCAGAATGGAAAAAATTGAAGGCAATTAAAAATAACAATGTGATTTTTGTTGACAGAGATTTGTATTTGCGTCCGGGACCGAGATTTGTGAAAGCTATTACAGATTTGTCTAATCAACTTCGTCAGAAAGAGGCGGTAAATCAAAATCCTTAGAAATAAAGACCATTGCGCAAAGATCGCCTTTAAACTTTCCTTTTTCTTTGCATTTTCTGTGGCGCTCAAGAACTTTTTTTTGATCCACCTCTCCGTTTACATCGAACATATTAAGTTCGTCTCCGCATTCGGCACAGAATAGATTTTCAGACTTTAGCGCTTGGGCTTTATTCTGTATTGATTTCTTTTTGCTCATTCTTATTTCCTATAGGTTCCCACTCAAGTCCTTCACACGGAAGAACAGTTAATGTTGGGTGTTTATCAAGCTTCATACAAAGCACCGCGGTCTTATCAAAATGTTTGCAAGATGTACAAAGTGTCTGCTCTATAATTTCTTTGTTCGCTTCATAAAATATCTTGTATTGAATTGTGATTGGATAAATTATAACAGCGTTAATTGAAATTATAACAAGCCACCACCAATATTTATATTCTACGTAACTATACACTACCCACAACGCTGGAATTAATACCGCTGTACGCATGATAGCCCAAAATATTATGTGTCCCATCAATTTCTCTTATCAGAAAACTAAATATAGTTACAAGCAGTGTCAAATTGCATTTAGTATTGTTTACCTTTAACTTTGGCTTAAATAAAGTAATTTTTATCACAAGATAAACGATGGATAGCATTTTGGACGATCAACAAAAACCAGAACAGCAAAATCAGCAGTCGGGACAGCAAAAAAAACCATACAGACGCCCTTATTACCGCAGAAACTATAATCAGAATAGAAAACCTTTAAACCAAACGCCGGGTCATCCGCAACAGCAGCCGCAGCCGGTTATTGTGCAGCAAGTTAGTTTTAAGAAAGTATCCATAATTGTTCCTCTTTACAACGAAGAAGAATCATTGCGTCCTCTTTATCAAGAAATTAGAAAAGCTGTTAAAACAGTTTCTTGTGATTATGAAATTCTTTTTATTGATGATGGAAGTAAAGATAAATCCTTAGCAACTATAAAAGATATTGCTCGTACCGACAACAAAGTTCATTATTATAGCTTTAGAACAAATTATGGAAAAAGCGCCGCTTTGCAAGTTGGGTTTAAACATGTAACTGGTGATGCAGTAATTACAATGGATGCAGATCTGCAAGATGATCCGGCAGAAATTCCTAATTTATTAAAGAAACTTGAAGAAGGTTACGATCTTGTTTCCGGCTGGAAGAAAAAACGTTTTGATCCGTTTATTAAAACTTTCACTTCAAGGTTTTTCAATTTTGCAACAAGAATAATGAGCGGCATAAAAATTCATGATTTTAATTGCGGTTTAAAAGCATACCGAAAAGTAGTTGTTCAATCCGTAGATGTTTATGGCGAGATGCACCGCTATATTCCGGTGCTTGCCGGCTGGAAAGGATTTTCAGTTTCCGAGATTGTCGTAAAACATCACCCGCGCCGCTATGGTAAAACCAAATTTGGCATTTCACGTTTTTTCAAAGGCTTTATTGATTTAATCACAGTTAGCTTTACTGTTCGTTTCATCAAACGCCCAATGCATTTGTTCGGCTTTGTTGGAATGCTTTCAACATTTGCTGGAATTTTAATAAGTCTTTGGTTAACAATAGAAAAACTTGCATTTGGCATTGGAATTAACAACCGCCCAATTTTCTTCCTTGGTATATTACTGATTATTGTTGGCGTGCAGTTTTTCGCTATCGGGTTAATCGGTGAGTTGATTGTACATAACACACAATCCGAAAAAGAGTATGTTATTAAAGAGAGAAAATAATTTCTCTCTTTAATTTTACATTACAATTTCTATAAAAATTGCACTTCTATAGCTCTAACACTTCATCTATTCTAAATAAAAATCCTTATTTTTCGTTTAACTAAAGGATAATTTTGCATGAAATTTCATCTCGTTTCCGGCGCTTGCGGTTTTGTAGGGCGCAATACTGTTAAACAACTTTTGAAAAGAACAAACGACAATGTTATTATGGTTGATGATCTTTCCGTAGGAACTCATCCGGCAACATGGTTGCAAGACAAAACCGTAAAAAACGTTAAAGACATAGAAATTTTTGGGAAAGAAGAACGCTTGTTCTTTTTCAAAATGGATTTCAGAAAATTTTTATCAAAAATACAAGAAGAGCCAAAGTGGTTAGAAGCAGAATATGGATTGAAAATTGACCGCTTTGGAGATGCTTTTCATTTTGCCGCAATAGTTGGAGGTCGCGCAAAGATTGAAGGCGACCCGATGGCTGTAGCATTAGACTTAGCAATAGATGCCGAATTTTTTAATTGGATAGCAAAAGCAAAACCGGAACGCGTTATGTATCCTAGTTCTTCGGCCGCTTATCCAATTAATATGCAGACGGAAAACGAAGCAGTTGCACTAAAAGAAGCCGACATAAATATAGATGGATTTACGCTTGGAATGCCGGACTTAACTTATGGATGGACAAAGATGACCGGTGAATTTCTTGCAAAGATTGCTGCTCGCCATTATGGTATTTCTATTGTATGTATTCGCCCATTTAGTGGTTACGGAGAGGATCAAGATTTAACTTACCCGGTACCTGCTATAGCAATGCGTGCAGCTAAAAAAGAAAATCCTTTTGTTGTTTGGGGAACCGGTCAGCAAGGAAGAGATTTTGTTCATATTGATGATGTAATGGATTGTATGTTTTTGGCGATGGATAAAATTCACGATGGTACGGCGATCAACATTGGCAGCGGAAGATTAACATCCTTCATCGATCTTATAAAAGTATTTAGCGGCTTTGCCGGATACGAACCAACAATTAAACCTCTTGTAGATAAACCAATGGGCGTTCACTCGCGCTATTGCGATATGACATTTGTAAAAGACACTCTTGGATGGGAACCAAAGATAAGTTTGGAAGAAGGAATGAAACGTGTTTATGATGTTGCGGTTGCTAATTCAAAGAATAATTAATTGCCAATGAAAAAAGTTGTAATATTTGGTCCGGGTCCGCAATTCAAAGGTGGAATTGCAAACTACACTTCTTCTCTTGCAAAAGCTTTAGATAAGCTCGGTGCTGAAGTAAATATTGTCTCTTGGACGCAGCAATATCCTTCAATTATACCAAGAGATTTTATTGACCGCGCAAGTAAAAATAATTTGTTCGAAGGAACAAATATTAATGTTCAGTACATAACAAATTATAACAATCCCCTTTCATGGCATCATACAGTTGACGCAATTGTAAAGATAAATCCGGATGTTGTTGTTTTTCAATGGGCAATTTCTATTCAAGGATTGCCAATGGGCTGGATTGCAAACCGCATTAAACAAGAATGTAAATGCGAAGTAATTTTTGATCTACATGTTGTTGCTCAAAAAGAAGTTAGTCTGATTGATAAAAGAATGCTGCTTTATGCTTTATCTAAACCGCACAGTTTTATAGTCCACTCTCTTAAAACCTTTGAAGAATTAAAAAAAATTTTTCCGAAAAAAGAATTTCTATTAGCTAAAGATAATTCAAGAGGTATTGAAAACGGAAAGCAGAACGTAATTCAGCTATATCATCCCGTGTACGATATGTTTCAACCGGATCGGAATTTTGATAAAGAAAAAACTAAACAAGAGCTGGGTTTACGCAAACATGTTTTTCTTTTCTTTGGTTTTATCCGAAAGTATAAAGGTTTACATAATGTTGTTAACGCTTTTGCTAAACTTGCAAAAGAGCAAGATGATGTTTCTCTTTTAATTGTTGGCGAATCTTTTTGGAACACGCTTGATACAAAGAAATTCAGCACAAGAATTAAGAAGGCTGTTTTTGGCGCCGCAAAGAAAATTCTTGTCCGTTCAAGCGATGACGAAAGCAATTATCGCCCGTTAGATTTGATTGATCAACTTGGAATTAAAAAGCAAACTGTTGTTGTAAATCGTTATGTTGGTAACGAGGAAGTACCAAAATATTTTCAAGTAGCCGATTGCAACATATTGTATTATTTAGTTGCAACTCCAAGCGGTGTTGAATCAATAGCATACAATTTTAAATTACCAAGTTTAGCAACGCGTGTTGGGCATTTCCCAGAAACAATTAAAGATGGATATAACGGTTACCTTGCCGAACCCGAAAACATTGATTCTATGTATTCTGTTATGAAAAAGTTTTTAAACAATCCAATCCCAAGAGATCGTGTTGCCGAGCAAGCGGCACACATGAGTTGGGAAAACTACGCCAAGACTATTTTAAAAATATAACCTAATGTCTTTGCTGTTACCATTCTTAATATTATGTGAAAAGACAAAAGCAAATGGAGTGTAAATGTCAAAGCAGCCAAAAAAAGTTTTAACATCAACAAACAAATCAACCGAAATTGGATTTTCATTCAGCAAATTTATTCCGGAAAAATTCCAAACACCGGCACTCTTGTTCTTGCTCTTAATCTTGATTTTGATTTTTTTCTCGCCCGTGATGTTCGGTGACAAAACCACATCTGCCGGCGATTTGATTCAAGTAAAAAGTTTAAGAGAATACTCGAACAAAGACCGCGATACTTACTCTCTCTGGAATCCTCACATTTTTTGCGGAATGCCTGCAGTTGTTACGTCGGCAGCACCAAGAATGTTTGATTTAACTGCCGCTGCTTATTCTTATACTTCTAGAATTTACTCTTCTGCTTTTAATGATTATAACGCAATATACACTTTCAGCTTTATTGTTCTTGGTTTAACAACTTTCTTCTTTATGAGAAGTTTTGGTGCGGGCAGAGGATTAAGTTTTCTTGTTGCATCAGCCTCTGTTTTTAGTACCGGAATTACAGTGCTTTTTTATATTGGACATATTACAAAATTAATGAGCCTTGCAATTTTGCCATTTATTTTAATGATGTTATTTAAATTCCAGAAAGAGATAAAGCTGCTCGATGTTTTGTTATTAACTCTTGCTATGCACTTACTTGTATTGGGTGCACATGTGCAAATAGTTTTTTACTTTGCTTTAACTGCCGCAATTTATTTCATCTATTTCTTTGTTCACGCATTCGTATCTAAAAATCGTTTTCTTCAAAAACAATTACTTAAGTCTATCGGCATTACAGCAATTGTTGGAGTTTTTGCATTAGCAATGTCTTATGATACTTACTCACAAATTTTGGAATACAAACCTTATTCAACACGCGGTACAAAAAGCATAACCGAAACTCAGAATACCGGTGCCGCTTCAATAAATAATTCATACTCATACGCAACAAACTGGTCGTTTTCTCCCGCAGAATTAGCCACTTTAATTATTCCATCTTATTTTGGATTCGGAAACTCTGTGTACAAAGGCGAGCTTACACAAAATCAAGAAGTTGAGGTTAATACTTATTTTGGTCAAATGGAAAGTGTAGACACACCAATGTATATGGGAATTGTGATCTTTGCATTAGGACTTTTGGCTCTAATAGCAAAATGGCGCGAGCCTAAAATGCAATTCTTCTTAATACTTGTTGTGTTATACTTCTTAATGTCCTTTGGAAAAAATCTTCCATTCGTTTATAATTTATTTTATTACAACTTTCCACAGTTTGATAACTTCCGCGCGCCGGTGATGATTATCCACATTCTTCAAATTCTCTTCCCTTTACTTGCGGGATTAGGGGTGATGAAAATTCTATCTCTTAGAGAAGATAAAAATGTTTCGCTAGAGAAAGGCTTAAAAATTGCTGCTATCGTTTTTGCGGGAATATTTGTTTTTTCAATTTTATTTGGCGGTAGCATTAACAGCTTTATGAATGATAGAATTACTGCATTTGTAAGTTCACTTGGTCAATCGCCTCAAGGTCAGCAAATGGGACAAATGTTTACAGCATTGTCTCCTCATATAAGCGATATGTTCCGAGGTGATTTTCAAATTGCATTTGCATTGTTAGCATTAACTTTTGGCATTAGTTACGCTTACGCATCATCTAAGGTTAACAAAGAGTTGCTTGTAACCGCACTTATTGTTTTTACTTTGTTCGATCTTTTCCGTGTCAGCAGTCGCGGTTCTAACTACATCGATAAAGAAAGAGCCGATCAACTTTTCGCAGAGCCACAGTACATCTCTACTATAAAACAGCAAAACGAAAAAGAACCTTTCCGCATGATTAATTTAAAGCGCGAAGGAATGGGCTCGCTTAGCAACAATGCCAATCTCAACGTTTATTTCTTGCAAGAAGATTTTAGCGGTTATTCTGCCGTTAAGCCAAGAAGCTATCAAGATATTATTGATGTTGTTGGTCCGGTTAATCTTACTCTATGGAAAATGCTTGGTGTAAAGTATGTTGTTGCCGATCAACAATTTGATGCCCCGGGATTTACGACAATTCAGCTAACAGAAAAAGAAATTGTTTATAGAAACGATAATGCGCTTTCAAGAATTTATTTTGTAGAGAATGTTGAAAAAAAATCCGCAACAGAACTTTTAAACTCAATAAAGAACGATTCGTTCAATCCGAAGAAATTAGCTTATGTCGAAGCAATGGATTTCAAATTCGATAAAGCAGATTCTACTTCAACAAGTAAAATAGTTCAATACAAAGACGAACATGTTGTAGCCGAAGTTGATGCTAGTGGAAATAATTTCTTGTTTTATGGAACAACATTTCTTCCAGGTTGGAAAGCATTGATTAATGGCGCGGAGACTAAAATTCATAAAGTTAATCATGGCTTTATTGGGATAGTTGTTCCAAAAGGCAAGCATAAAGTAGAATTTATTTACGAACCAACCGGTTTTACGTTAGGCAAATATTTGTCTCTTACATTAAACATATTACTCTTTGGCGGAATTGGTTTTGCGTTATTCCTTTCCAAAAGAAAAGGATCTCCGGAAAACAAGTAAATGCTTGCTAGATTAAAAACCACAATTCAGCAATCGTTTATTTACAGCTTAAGCAATGTAGCGGCAAAAGCAGTTGGAGTAATTTTACTTCCGCTGTATTTGCATAATCTTACTGTTGCCGCTTTTGGTGTTTGGGATTTATTCGATACTACAATTCAGATAATTGCAGAGATTGTAATTCTTGGTCAAGCAAGCGCAATTATATTTCTAAATAATTCTCAAGAGTATAAAGCTAAAAAGTCATCAACATTATATACTCTTACCATCTTTGTGCTTCTTTTTAGTTCTTTGCTTGTTTTGAGTACTGAAGTATTTCTGTTTTATTTCCCATCTTTTATTACCGGAACTATAGTTCAAGCAGAGTATGTTCGTCTCGCTTCTTACATAATTTTGCTCAGAGTAATGAGCAATCTATTCTTTGCAAAAGTTAGAGCCGATGAAGAAGCTAAGTTTTACACTTTGATAAGTATACTTCGAGTTATTCTAATTGCGGCATTTACAATATTTTTTATTGCAAAAAAACAGCTCGGAATTTTGGGTGGATTATACGGATTTCTTTTCGCCGAAATAATTATTACTGCAATACTTACAATAAAAGTAATTCCTCAAATGAGAGCTAAGTTCAGCAAGGAATTACTTTCGGTTGCGTTAAAGTTTGGTTTGCCTCTTGTGTTTAGTTCACTGGGGTT
This sequence comes from uncultured Melioribacter sp., assembly GCA_964631495.1. Classification (GTDB taxonomy): domain Bacteria; phylum Bacteroidota; class Ignavibacteria; order Ignavibacteriales; family Melioribacteraceae; genus Stygiobacter. Next base: position 73,094 of record CAZVYT010000004.1, read on the forward strand.
TATGCTTTTGAATTTGAGCGATCGTTATATTATTAAGTTTTTACTAGGCGCAGAATACGTAGGCATTTATGGTCTTGGATACAGAGTTGCCGGTGTTCTCAACATGTTTTTGATTTATCCATTCACACTAAGCCTGCTTCCAATTGCGTACAAATATTTCGGGCAGCGAGATGACAAACGTCTCTACAGCAAATTGATGACTTATTCTACATTTGTATTTGTTTGGGGATTTGTTTTTCTCTCCTTATTCGGTCCAGAAATTGTACTTATTTTTTCACCGCAAGGAAATTACAATTCAACTTTCTTAGTAATTCCAATCATTCTTCTCTCTTATGTTTTTAGTGGAATGAGAATAACGGCACAACTTGGTATGCTGTTAACAAAAAACACCAAGTACATAGCTTGGATTACAATTTTTGCCGCGCTGTTAAATATCATTCTTAATTTTATTTTTATTCCGGTTTATGGAATTATTGCCGCAGCGGTAAATACGCTTATTTCTTTTTTGTTGTTTTATTATGTAACGCTATTCACGTCCAATAAGTATTTTAAAATACCTTACGAGAACAGTAAAATCATTTTGATGATTTCTTTAGGTTCGGTTTTAGCCAGCTCAGTATATTTTATTTCTGAAATAAAATTTACCAATATGATTCTAAAACTATTTATTACAATTCTTTTTCCTTTAATTCTATTTGTTTTTAAATTTTATGAAAAAGCGGAGCTTGAAATATTATTGAATCCATCAAAGTTGAAAGATTTTTTATTTGGTTTATTCAAGAGTAATAAGAACATTACGGCAGAACAAATAATAGAAGAATGAAAAAAGTTTTAATAATAACATATTACTGGCCGCCATCTGGCGGTATTGCGGTACACCGATGTTTAAAGTTTGCTAAATATTTGCATGAGTTTGGCTGGGAACCAATTATACATACTGCCGAAAGCGCAGAATATCCGGTACTCGATGAAGGCAACTTTAAAGATATTCCAAAAGATTGTACAGTGATTAGAACTAAAATTTGGGAGCCGTTCAAGCTGTTTAAGCTCATTACCGGAAAGAAAAAAGAAGAGCGCATTCACAATGTATTTCTTGAAGAAGATAAACCAACACTTGCGCACAAACTTGGAATATGGATTCGCGGGAACATTTTTATTCCCGACGCACGAAAATTTTGGATTCGGCCGAGTGTAAAACGTTTAACTAATTTCTTAATAGAGAACCCGGTAGATGTTTTGTTTACAAATGGTCCTCCGCAAACAAATCACATGATTGCCTATGGAGTGAAAAAGAAAATGAATATTCCTTGGCATGCGGATTTTCAAGATCCGTGGACTCAAGTAGATTACTTCCCTCAGCTTATGCTTAATCCAATTTCGCTTAACATTCATAAAGCAATGGAGCGGCGAGTTTTTAATAATGCAGATAAAGTAACAATATGCAGCTACACTTGGAAACACGATCTCGAATCAATCGGCGCTAAAGATGTTGGAGTTATTGTTTGGGGATATGACGAAGATGATTTCAAAAATATTAGCGTTGATCTTTCTCCAAAATTTACTCTTAGTCATTACGGGAGTTTAGGTCCGGACAGAAATGCAAAAACTCTTTGGAAAGTATTTTCAGTCTTAGCAAAAGAATATCCAGATTTTTCTAATGACCTCGAAATTGAGCTTGCGGGTTTTATCGGCCATTCCATTCTACAAGAAATTGAATTGCACGGATTAAAAAAGAATTTGGTTCTTTTAAATCATCTTTCTCGCAAAGAAACTTTAGAAAGAATGTGCCGTTCGCAAGTGTTATTATTAATTTTAAACAATATGCCTAATGTAAACGGTCGCTTGCCGGGCAAACTTTTTGAATATTTGGCTTCGCGCCGACCGACACTTGTTATTGGTCCAGAACAAAGCGATGCTTCTAAAATTGTTCATGGTGTTAATGCTGGTTATACATGTAACTTTGATGATTTTGATAAAACTTTGAAAACTGTTAAAGACTTATATCAAAAATTTAAGTTGGGAGAGCTGATTAATAATCAAACTGATATATCTCAATACACTAATAGAAACTTAACAAAAAAACTTGCTGGTTATTTAGACCTAATTGTTAATAGATGAAAAAGACAAAAGTTTTGTGCTTTACTGATGATGCTGTTGGACGAGATGTGGAGATGCTTCTTCCGTTGCGCTACTTTGCAGAGCGATTTTTAAACTGCGAGTTTCATCACGCGCTTAACATTGATATTCATCAAATTTACCGAATTAAGCCGGACGTTATTCTGCAAGCAAACACAATTGGAAGCAACCTCTATTTTGAAATTTCTCAAATAGCACATCAAGAAGGCATTCCGCTTTTCGCTTTAATCTCTGAAGGCAATTTTAGAACTGATGGTTCATTCGATTATTGGGGTTTTAATCGCGACAAGCAATTTTATCAAGATTATGTTTGCTGTTGGAGTGAAAGAACTGCTGTATTTTTAAAAGAGAAGGAACCGCAAGAAGCAGATCGAATTGTTGTAACTGGCGGACTTGGATTTGATAGATATGTTATTTATGAATTCTTAAGCAGAATTGATTTTCTAAAAAAATATAACAAAGAAAACTTCTCAAGAATTATTGGTTATGCTGGCTGGGCTTTTGGAAAGCTGGATCACCAACGAGGCAGAGATGAATTGTTGTTTTGGGCTCACGGCGATGAAAACAAATTAAAGTGGATTGAAGAACAGCGCTGTTTGGTTAGAGATATTTTACGCAGTGCTATTGAGAACAATCCGGACACACTTTTTGTGTTAAAACAGCATCCGCAAGAAAATGCCCCCGAGAGACCCACACCAGTAAAAAATGAAATGAGTGAATTAGCCGGTTATAATAATGTTTTGTATCTGTGCGCAGAGGAATCAATACACGATTTGATAAGTGTTGCCGACTTGTGGACTTGCTTCGAATCAACTACAGCGTTAGAAAGTTGGTTGATGGGTAAACAAACAATATTTATTAATCCCGAGCCGGATTTTAACCGCGACCAGCTTTATAAGGGATCGCCAATGGTTAAGTCTTATAAAGAACTTCAAGAAATTATTGATGAGTTTTATACTACCGGTAAGATTAAATCTTTTGATGATCAAGAGAAATCAAAGAACAGAAAAGATCTTATCGGAAACATTATTGGTTTTGGTGATGGATTTAATCACATAAGAGCATCAAAATACTTTGCACAAACAATTTCCAAATCTCACCTAGCTACACGCAATTATCAATTTCATTCTTGGCATTGGTTGGTTTACGCATTAATAAGAATTGCCGCACCATTTTACAATAAGAAACTTTACTCAAAGATTTACAAAGTTAAAAAGCATCTCTGGGTTTTTGAAAACTATAGAATGGAAAAACTTCATAAACTGTATGCTAAGTATGTTCCTTATTTTGATAGTTTCTATGAAAAAAACAGTATTTCCAATAAGTTTATCGATGGAAGCTTATTAACACCTACAAATAAACACGCAGCGCATTAATCAAATAAATAATTTTCCTAAATTTGTTAAGTTATTAGAAGTTTAAAAGGAATCTCTTGGATAAAACTTACTCATATGGAAAGCAGTACATTGATGATGATGATATACGCGCAGTTGTTGAAACGTTAAAAGGCGATTGGTTAACCCAAGGACCGGCTGTTCAAAAATTTGAAAACTTGTTAGCCGAGAGTTTTGGCAGTAAAAATGCTTGTGCTGTATCCAACGGAACTGCTAGTTTACATTTAATAGCATTGGCATTGGGTTGGCAAAAAGGAGATATAGTTATAACATCGCCAATTACATTTTTAGCCAGCGCAAATTGTGCTATTTATGCTGGTGCTGTCCCAGACTTTGTAGATATTGATGAATCAACTTACACATTAAACACAGATAAGTTAGAAGAAAAATTAAAACATTACGCTTCGAAAAATAAAAAAGTTAAAGCTGTTATTGCGGTTGATTATGCTGGTCATCCGTGCAATTGGGAGAAATTAAAATCTCTACAAGAGAAATTTGGTTTTCAATTAATAAATGATTTTTGTCATGCGCCCGGAGCCGAATACAATGGCGATTTTAAATACGCGCCAATGTACGCCGATGCAGTCAACATGAGTTTTCATCCAGTTAAGCACATTACAACCGGAGAAGGTGGTGCGGCTTTATCAAATAATTCGGAATTAGACAATCGCATTAGAACTCTTAGAACACATGGAATGACTAAAGACGAATCTGTTTTAGAAAAAAACGATGGACCTTGGTATTATGAAATGCATGAAGTTGGTTTCAATTACCGCATAACAGATTTCCAATGCGCACTCGGATTAACTCAGCTTACAAAACTTAACTCGTTTGTTGAAAAGAGAAGAGAAGTAGCTAAACATTACGATGAAGCTCTTGCTAAAGACAATAGAATAATTCTACCTTTTGTTGCCTCAAATGTTAAACACGCGTATCATCTTTATCCGCTTCAAATTAAGTTTGACGAAATAGGAATTACCAGAAAAGATTATTTTACAAAACTAAGAGCAAACAGAATATTTGCTCAAGTTCATTATGTGCCGGTTCATCTACAGCCATTCTATAGAAAGAACTTTTATTTTAAACCTGGTGATTTTCCAATTGCAGAAAAATTCTATGAACGCGAAATATCTATACCTATGTACCCAATGCTTGATAAAAACGATTTAGAATATATTTCTACAAAACTAATTGATTGCTTGGGATAGCCTTAATGAAAGTCTCAATAATTACAGAAGGATATAATAAAAGCGGTTATGGACACATAACCCGCTGCCTTGCATTATATCAGGCTTTCGAACTGAGAAATATTATTCCAACTTTTTATGTTAATGGTGATGAAGGAAGCAATATTTTTCTAGCAGAAACAAACCATGAAATTTTCAACTGGCTTGAAAACCAAGACACTCTTTTTAGAAAAATAAGCAACAGCGATGTTATAATTATTGATTCTTACTTAGCGCCAAAAGAATTTTATAATAGAATTTCGCTAGTTACACCAATACCGGTTTTTTTTGATGATTATGTGCGGCTTGATTATCCAAACGGAGTTATAATTAACAGCTCTGTAAGCGCAGAATCTCTTGGATACACTCCCAAAGCAGAAAAAACTCACTTGCTCGGAGCTAAGTACGCTTGCATAAGAAAGGAATTTTGGGAAGTTGGCGAACGCCCATTTAGACTTGATATACAAAACATTTTGTTAACCTTCGGCGGGCAAGATATCGAGAACCTAACACCAAGAATTTTGCGTTTGCTTTCAAGAAATTTTCCAAATGTTCGTAAGCGCATTGTTGTTGGCAGCGGGTTTTCTAACGAAGATCAAATTGAACAAGCAAAAGATGATAACACAGGAATCTATAAAGCTCCATCTCCAATAGAACTTGTAAAATTAATGTTTGAAAGCGATTTGGCTATTACAACCGGCGGTCAAACTATTGTTGAGCTTGCTAGAATAGGAGTCCCAACAATTGCAATTTCGGTTGTTGAAAATCAACGTCTTCATATGCAAGGCTGGTTAAAAGAAAAATTTTTGCTTGCTGAATTGACCAACACTCAGCCAAATCTTGAAAACAGATTGTTGTTGTTAATAAATAATTTAAGAAAGAAGCAGCCAAGGGAATTTGTTTCCAAAATTGGCAGACAAAAAGTTGATGGAAGCGGCGCAAAAAAAGTTGTTCAGATTTTAATTGAAAGATATTCTGGCAAAAGCGGATTTTATTTTAGAAAGGTAATTTCAAAAGATTCATCGCTATTATTTAATCTTCTTAATGATAAATTGGTAAGAGCAACTTCGATCCAGGAAATGCCTCTTAAATGGGGCGATCACCTTGATTGGTTCAGCGGAAAGTTGATGGATGACGACTGCTACTTTCTTCTTGCGTTTACTACAACCGAGCAATTTATAGGACAAATTAGGTTTGATATAAAAGGTTATTTCGCAGAAATAAATGTAAGCATTCACTCGGATTGGCGAGGAAAGGGAAATGCAAAACTAGTTGTGTTTAATGCTTCGTTTAAATGTTTCCACGAAAAGCCTAATGTTGGTTATATTCACGCTAACATAAAACCGCAAGACACACAATCTCTCACTCTTTTTACTCAAGCCGGATACGTTTTGACAGAGAGAACAACAATAAGTAATCAAGAAGTAGTTGTTTGTAAATTGCAAAGACCGAGGTAACAAATAAAATGGATGATCCGCCCGATCGAAACGAGACTTTTAGTTTTTTTGTTGAGAATGACTTAGAGATAATTCTTAGAAAAGCTGCTCTCGATGACGCTAAATTAGTTTATGATTTATCTAACGAAGATTTAGTTAGAGAAAATTCGATTAACCAACATAAAATTATTTGGGAAGATCATATAAATTGGTTTTCGAATAAAATAACTAATAGTAATTGTCTTTTTCTGCTTGGATTTACAAAAGGCAATCAATTTATTGGACAAGTAAGAATAGATATAGATAACAACGATTCTACAATTGGTATAAGCATTACAAAAGAATTCCGTGGCAAAGGTTTATCAACCTACTTGCTTATGAATTCAGCAAATCTATTCTTTGATAAATTTGAATCAATTGCCAGCATTACCGCCAAGATAAATAAAAACAACGAGCCTTCGCTGAGCACTTTTATTAAAGCCGGTTTTGTTTTCTCTCACACAGAAAAAATCAACTTAACCGAATTCTTAGTTTTCAAGTTGGGAAGAAACAATGAAGTTTGAAATCGCAAATAAACCAGTTGGCGAAAACAACCCTGCGTTTATAATAGCCGAGCTATCTGCCAACCATAATCAAAATTTTGAATTGGCCTTAAAAAGCATAGATGCTATTAAAGAGTGCGGTGCCGATGCAGTTAAACTACAAACTTATACCGCAGATACTATAACTATTGATTGCGACAACGAACATTTTCAGATTAAACAAGGTACAATTTGGGACGGCACAACACTTTACAAATTATACCAGCAAGCTTTTACTCCTTGGGAATGGCAGCCAAAATTAAAAGAATATGCACAAAGCCTTGGATTGATTTGCTTCTCTTCGCCATTCGATAAATCAGCTGTGGATTTTTTAGAAACTCTCAACGTACCGGCTTATAAAATTGCCTCCTTCGAAATTGTAGATATTCCATTAATTGAATACACTGCTACTAAAGGCAAGCCGATAATTATTTCTACCGGCATTGCTACAGAAGATGAAATTAAAGAAGCGGTTGAAGCATGTATAAAAGTTGGAAACAACCAGATAGCACTTCTAAAATGTACTTCGGAGTATCCCGCTAAAATTGAAGATGCTAATCTTCTTTCCATTCCATATTTAAAAGAAAAGTACAAAACTGTTGTTGGTTTGTCTGATCATACTTTAGGAACCACTGCATCTATTACCGCTGTTGCGTTAGGCGCAAATATTATTGAAAAACATTTTATTTTAGATAGAGCTATAGGCGGACCAGATTCTTCTTTTTCTTTAGAACCGACCGATTTTAAACAAATGGTTACCGCTATAAGAGATGCGGAAAAATCCTTAGGCAAACCTTCTTTCGATCTAACAGAAAAGGTTAAAAGAAGCAGAAATTTTTCCAGATCTTTATTTGCTGTAAAAGATATTTTAAAAGGTGAAGTATTAACAGAAATAAATGTGAGGTCTATTCGTCCGGCTAACGGATTGCCGCCAAAAGAGTTACCTAACATACTTGGGAAAATTGCCGCAAGTAACATTTCTAAAGGCACTCCAATAAATTGGGAATTAATTGAGTGAGATGGTGTCAGATAAAAACACATCTGTTATAATACAAGCGCGTGTTGGCTCTGCAAGACTTCCCGGCAAAGTTTTGAAAGACCTTTGCGGCAAACCAATTCTCTGGCACGTTTGGAACAGATTATGCCGCTCAAAAAAAATTGACGAAATAATTATTGCTACAACTACTCTGGCGGAAGATGATTTAATAGAATCATTCTGCAAACATTATAACATTTCTTATTACCGTGGTAGTTCTAACGATGTTTTAAGCCGCTATTACGAAGCCGCCAAAAAATTTAATACTGAAACAATAATAAGAGTAACAGCAGATTGCCCAGTTATCGACCCAACAATAATTGACCACATGATAAATTCATATCGAACCGAACAAGTTGATTATATGAGCAATGGAATGAAACGCACTTTTCCCAGAGGACTTGATGCAGAAATATTTTCATTCAAAATACTTGAGCTTGCACATAAACAAGCAATACTTGACTATGAAAGGGAACATGTAACTCCTTACATTTATAATCATCCAGAAATATTTTCTCTAAAAAGTTTTATTAATATAGAAGATCTTTCTTTCTATAGATGGACAGTTGACACCGCAGAAGATTTTGAATTATTGAAATTTATTTACGAATCTCTTTTTCATAAAAAAGAAATATTCCTTCTTGATGATATACTCGATTTGTTTAAAGAAAATCCGGAGATGTTAAAAATTAATCGGCACATAGAGCAAAAAAAGCTTGGAGAGTGAAATGAAGATCAGCCGTCGTGCATTTGTTAAAACTTCTGCTGTTGCCGGAACCGGTTTATTAATTAAGCAACCTTCTGCCGATAACTTATTCGGGGCGATAAATAAATCCGCCTCTCCAATCACAGTTTCTACATGGGATAACACTTTAAGATCTAACGAGAAAACCCTTGAACTGCTTTTGAAAGGAGCCAATTCTTTAGACTCAATAGAACAAGGCATTATGGTTGCCGAAAATGATGAGACAAACTCAACTGTTGGTTATGGCGGGTTCCCGGATGAAGATGGCATTGTTACTCTTGATGCTTGCATAATGGATTGGAATGGTAATGCTGGTTCAGTTGCCGGAGTCGAAAATATCCGACATGTAATTTCATTAGCAAAAACTGTAATGCAAAAGACTGATCATGTAATGTTGGTTGGAGCCGGAGCAAAAAAGTTCGCGCTAGAAAACAATTTTAAAGAAGAGAATCTTCTTTCCGATAAAGCAAAAGCGGCATGGGAAGAATGGAAGAAGAAGAAAATAAAAGACAATCACAGAGTTAATAGAAATAACCACGATACTATTGGAATGCTTGCAATTGATAATGAAGGAAAGTTGAGCGGTGGTGTTTCTTCAAGCGGAATGGCTTGGAAAATTCATGGAAGAGTTGGCGACTCTCCCATCATTGGTGCAGCTATTTTTGTTGATAGCGAAATTGGCGGAGCTGTTGCTACCGGAAATGGTGAATGGGTAATGCGTACTTGTGGAAGTTTTTTAATTGTAGAAAAAATGCGCGAAGGCTACTCACCACAAGAAGCGTGCAGAATTGCCATAGAAAGAATAGCTAAACTAAATAAAAAAAATGAAGAGATTCAGATTGGTTACATTGCTCTAAGAAAAGATGGAGATTTTGGAGCATATTCGCTTTATCCAAATTTTACTTATTGTATGGCATCAAATAAAATTGAAAATAAATCATATAAGAGCGCTTTTTATCTCAATAAATAAACAATAATTCTACTTTACAGCTACCATTAAATCTTTAGCTTTTCCCTAAACATCCCCAGAGCATTGTAAAGGGAAAGTGAAAATAATCACACTTAATCTTACGAAGTTTTCCGAAATTACTTTTAGAAATGTGGAGGGAATTCATGAAATCTAAAAAAACTTTCTATTCTAGTTTTCTTTTTCAACCGCTCTTACATGGAGTTGGTGGTTTCTTTTTATTTTTTTCTATTCTAATCCTAACAAAAGCACTGGCTTATTGGTTAGAGACACAGCCTTCATTTAAAATTGTAATGGATGATGTTATACTTTCGCTGGTTGGGTTTTTATTGTTTGGGTTAATTAGGGTGTTGGATAATTTCAGATCGAAAGAATTAGAGAAATTTTAAACATTAAAAAGAATCTACAGAACTTTTAAGTAGTTGACTTAAAAAAAATTAGTCGGACTTAATTTATCTAAGGCTGACATTTTCAAGCGTATTCACAATTTGAAACTGCCTGTGTAGCCTAAAATTACTTTTGAGACATCTTCTTTTTTTAAACCGTGGCTTGAAGTCTTTCAGTTCTATCGGCAAGTTTTAGTTTTTCAACCAGCTCGTTAAGATCGCCTTCAATAATTTCAGAAAGATTATAAAGTGTTAAACCAATTCTATGATCTGTTACTCTGTTTTGAGGAAAGTTGTAAGTACGGATTTTATCACTTCTATCTCCTTTACGAACAATTGATTTTCTTTGCGCTGCAATCTCACTTGTTTGTTCATTTAGCTTCAGATCATACAAACGCGATTTCAAAACCTTCATAGCCTTCTGGCGGTTTTTCAGCTGCGATCTTTCATCCTGGCATTGTACAACTAATCCAGTTGGAATGTGTGTAATTCGAATAGCGGTTTCAACTTTATTAACATTTTGTCCGCCTGCGCCGCCGCTTCTATAAACATCAATTCTTAAATCGCCTGGGTCAATATCCACTTCTACATCTTCAACTTCCGGAAGAACCACAACAGACGCGGCTGAAGTATGAACGCGACCGCTTCCTTCTGTAGCCGGCACACGTTGAACACGATGAACACCGTTTTCAAATTTCAGATCAGCAAAAACGCTTTCGCCGGTTAGACTAAAAACAACTTCTTTAAGGCCGCCAATTCCAGTATCGTTATAATCGATAACTTCTGTTTTCCACCCGCGAACCTCTGAGTATCTTGTGTACATACGATATAAATCCGCTGCAAATAATCCGGCTTCTTCTCCACCGGTTCCAGCACGAATTTCCATAATTACGTTTTTATCATCATCGGGATCTTTTGGAACAAGCAAGAACTTAATCTGTTCTTCCATTGCCAGTTTTTTCTCTTTCAATTCTTTCAGTTCATATTCGGCTATCTCAACAAGTTCTCTGTCTTCGTTAGAATCTATTATTTCTTGATTCCCCGAAAGATTATTAACAAGTTGATCGTATTCTATATAAGCCGCTACTATTTCGCTTAATTCTCTTCTTTCTTTACCAAGTGAAACGTATTTACTTTGATTTGATAAGATAGAAGGATCCGAGAGTTGCTCCTCAATTTTATCATACTTTTCTTTAATTGATTTTAGTTTATCGTATAAATTCATTGTCATCTCAAAAATGCGGGCGAAATATAATTATAAATAGTTTAAGTGCCTAAATTGGCTAAGAATTGTTAAGTGTGCGAAGTAATTTCAAATATTCATATTCATTTTGCCAATCATGTATAAAATTATTCTTTTTCACTTCTATAGAGTATTTCTCAAATAGTTGATCAAGAGCTTCGTAAATATTTACAACTGAATATTTAGAATCTCTTAGATAGTGAATGAGTTTTAGAGTACGAAAACCATCAAACCAAAAGTACTTTTGTTTTTGTAATTGAACCTTTTGAGATGTTTCATTAACAATCTTTGTCCACGCCTCAACAAATGATTGGTCTAATAAATAATTTTTTAGTGTAGAGTCAATATTTGATGCGGCAAGTAAATATTCATCCGCAGAACGGATATTTTCATCAAAGAATACTTCATGCCACTTACTAAGAATTTCAAAACTAATGGGATCGTATAAAGAATATTCATCATGTGTTCCGGCAAAGAATCTGTTAACGCGTTGTCCGGTTCCAAAAGGAACGCGCCAAGAACCTCGTGAAGAAGGAAAAACTTTAGCTTCATTAACCTTTGTGATCTTTGTAATTTTTGCTAGTTTTTCTAAAAAATAAAAATCTTCAGCCGCTTTCTTTTTGTTCATCCCGCCAATCTTTACGTAAGAATCAACATTGCAAAACATTGTAGAGCCAATTGTATCGAATGAGAAAGGCGAATTAGAATATTTTAAGCCAAGAACATAATATCGAAGGAATATTTCATATATGATTATTGCTGTTTTTTCTCTGTTATCTTCGGGAAGCAAGTGTTCATACTCGATGTAGCCGGCAGATATTTTATAATTATTAATCTTGCTTAAGGTGTGAGCATAATTTTGGGAAACTATACAATCCGCATCCAAACAAACCAAAGTGTTATTCTGTAAGGATTCGTAATCAAAATATGAAAGTGCCAGATCCATTCCTATTTTTCTAGCATAACCAACACCGCCATCTTTTTCGGGCATTTCAAATCCAGTTGAACTAGCATCTACATAAGCGATATTGCATTTTTTTTCAAGAAGATTATTGCCTAAAACATCTTCCGGTTTACCCTCAACAATATTTTTTAAGTACTGTAATAAGCTAAGATTATCTGCTCTTACTTCATCAACTGATATTTCGAGATTATTAATTACGAAAACGAAAAGAATTTTTGACAATGAAAGAGGATCGTTTTCTAACAAAGACGCAAGAAGTTTTTTAACATTTTCTTTTTCTTGCATAGTAGGAATTACTACAATAATGTTGAATTTATTTTCTGTAGCGGTTATTAATTTCCACTTTGTAAAACTAAACTTGCGTAGATAATTTTTAACCGATGCCGGTAATTCTTGAATCAAAAGTATTTTTCCATTATTAGCTTTTCGGCGTGTTCGTAGTCCGCACCTTCTATCCAATTAATTACAATTCCTTCTCTTTCCATTTTTCTATACCAGGTCATTTGTCTCTTAGCAAATTGGTGAATAGCCGTATTTAGTCTTTCAAACATTAGTTCGTATGTCAATTCGTTTTGTAGATATTTTGCTACATATTTGTATTCCAAACCAAGTTGTTCTAATCTTGCAAATGTTACTCCTTCTAAGATCAGACGCTCAACCTCCTCAATCATTCCGCCCTTTAATCGTTCTTTTAGCCTTTTGGTAATTCTCTTTCTCACAACTTCTCTCGGAAGTCCAACTCCTACAACCAAAGAGTTAATTTCTTTTTTATGTTCGATAGAATGTTGTTCTTTTTCTTCAACAATCAGCAAGGCTTTAATTACTCTTTCTTTTGTAACTAAATCAGTTGTATTATGTTGCTTTGGCTGAAGCTTAATCAATCTCGCAGAAAGCTCATCATAATCCAATTCGTTAAGCTCATTAAAACGAGATTGATTAAACTTAACTTCATTTAAAGAATAGTCTTTTAAAATAGAATGAATAAACAATCCGGTTCCGCCAACCAAGAAAGGGATTTTGTTTTTCTTTTCAATATTGTAAAAAGCTTCGAAAAACATTTTATAGAAGTAAAATAAATTGTATTCTCGGTTGGGATCGTAAACATCAATCAGATAATAAGGGATTGTTCTTCCTTCAACTTCGTAGTCTTTTATGTCTTTGCCGGTACCAACATCCATCCCTTTGTAAACTTGACGGGAATCAGCAGATATAATTTCACCATCAAATTTATTAGCAAGCAATGCGCCGAGGCGCGTTTTGCCTACAGCAGTTGGGCCAAGTATGGTAATAAGATTGTACTGCATAAGATTTAGTTCCTATGCATTAATACAAAGAGACAGTTGGAAGCGTAATTATAAAAGTAGCGCCGTCTCCGGTTCTGCTTTCTACTTCAATCTTTCCGTTATGTGCTTCTACTATTTTTCTAGTAATTGCCAGTCCGAGTCCAGTACCTTCTTTTTTCCCGTAAGACATAAACGGTTCAAATATTTTTTCTGTAAATCCTTCGGGTATTCCTAATCCGTTATCTCTAATTAGTATTTTTACATTTTTGTTGTCTCGCTTTGTTGAGGCAAAAATACTTCCACCTTCAGGCATTGCATCGCACGCGTTTTTAATTATGTGCATATAGCTCTGGAAGAATTCTTTGATATCAACTCTTACAGTAACATCTTTTTCAAACTCATTATAGATTTGACAACTGCGTGAAACAACAAATGTTTCAACACGAGAAGCGTAATCTGCTAGAGTATTGTTTAAGCTAACATTTACAGTTCTGAGAAGTGTTTTGCCTTCTGAGTAACTTGATGTTGTTTGAACAAGATCGGCAACTTGAACAAGCTGCTCAAGTAACATTTCGACTATCTGAATTGAATCTTGCGGCAAAGGCTTGTGCAGTAAATGTTCTGCATAACGCTTACTAACCAAGACGGGTTTTTTTATATCTTGAATTAGGAAGTTTGCCATTTTACCAAGAGAATGAACTCTCTCTGCAGTTAATAATTTTTCAACAAGCTCTGCATTTTGCAAAGCTATAGCAGAGTGAATTGATAGCGCGGCTAAAAATATTTCATCTCGCTTAGAGAATTCACCGTTTTTATTATTCAATAATTGAAGAACACCGATAATTGCTCCAGTGTTGTTTTTTATTGGGAAGCAAATCATGTTTCTTGTTAAGTAACCGCTACTCCTATCATATTCTTTATTAAATCTCGGATCACTTTGGACATCTTTAATATTAAGAGTTTCACCGGACTGAGCTACATATCCGGCAAGACCCTCACCAACTCTCAATCTAATCTCTTTGACATTACTTCCTATAACTACAAGCGACCATAATTCATTTTTTGTTTTATCAACCAAATACAAAGTGCCGCGATCAGCACCAGTAATTTCTGTTGCAACGCTTACAATGTTACCAAGAAGTTCATCTATCTTAATTGTTGAATTCACCATTTCTGCCGCACGAAGAATCATTTCTAATTCATCTCTGGTCATATTTGATTCTTCAGAAACAGGTAAAGACTGGGTAATCTGTTTACTAACAGGCTCATTTTCTTTTACTATAGGTGCAAGTGTATTCTCTTTTGTTAATGCTTTTATTTGTGCGTCTGCTTCAGCAAAGATATCCTCATTTTCAAAATCATGTGTAAGTTGGTTATTTGGGACTAATGTATCCGGCACTTCAATTTTTGTTTCTGCTGTGGAACTTAATTCTATGTTGTGGTTTTGTTCTTCAGTTACTGGAAATATTGTTTCTTGTGGTTTCTCATAATTCATTGCGGCATAAAATTGATTATCATCCTCTTTAGGTAAACTTAAATTGGCAATTGTTTCTTCAAATTGTGGAGTAGGTGTTTCGGGGAATTCTAATTTGTGCAAAGTATCTTTTACCGGAAGCGAGCTGTCGCTCAGCATATTAAACAAAGCATCATTTAGATCCTCATCAGTCTTTGTACTAATTCCGGGAAGCGGTATTTCAACAAATGATTTTGAATCTTCAATTTTTGTTGGCCTTAGGTTTTCTTTTTCATTTTGGATTGGTTCTTCAACTTTAGTATGTTTTTTTATTTCAACAGTTGGTTCATCCGGTAATTCAAATTCTGCCCTCAATATTCCATCTTCATTAAATATATCTGTGCCAAATGGATTTGAATCATCAAACATTGGTTGATGGTTAGTGGGTTCTTCCACTTTTTCAAGAGGATGTACTAGATTTTCTTCTTCAAACCTGCTTGTATCCGATATTGATTGAAAGAACAATTCTGTGTTTCTTGGTACAACTATATTTGTTTCGTTAGTAGAATTAGAGGCTTCATTATTTGAAGTTCGTGTTTCTTTAATCGGTTCTGTCCAAGTTGGGAATGGTGGTTTTTCTTCTTTTTTAGATTCTTGCGTACTTGTTTTTCTATAACTAGTATTATCTTCAACCTCTAAAATCGGCTCACGCATATTTATCATTATCTGATTATCTTGACGAATTAACTCTTCAACTTCTTCTTTCATCAATGAAATTAAATATGTATCCCGCAAGGCAACCGCTGTTGATGTTCTTGAAGTTTCTTCAAGAAATTCTTCTTGTCCTAAAAAATCATTCTCGTTAAAAATATATGATTTGGTTTTTCCTAACAGCCGTTTTTTAAGCAGATTAACTTCACCGCTAATTACAAGAAAAATATGATCTGCAAAATCTCCTTCCCGGTAAAGAATTTCACCTTCACCAATTGTAATCAATCTACCTTTAATGCTTTGCAAATCCATTTTCGCTATATCAGCATTTTTAAGTAATTTGTTCTTGCTTAACGAAACAATTAACTGATTTTCCATTTGCACGCCTTTAATTAAGGGAATAATCCATGCATCAAAGTGAATTCGAAAAAGGAATAAAACACCTTTGCAAGCATGATAAAATACTAAGAGACATAATAAAAAACTACGGCACCCGCAATTTACGTTCTCACCGCAAATACTTCAATTTATTATTAGGTACAATTATTGGACAGCAACTTTCTACAAAAGCCGCCGATGCCATTCAAAAGCGCTTTTGGCAACATTTTTCCAATAAACCGTTACCTGAGCTTGTATTAGCAACAGAAAACTCTGTTTTGCGCGGTTTAGGGCTTTCGAACGCAAAAGTAAGTTACGTAAAAGATTTGTCACAAAAAGTTCTATCTAAGGAATTAAAGCTCTCTGGAATTTCACGTAGAACCGATGAAGAAGTTATTGCCGAATTAATTAAAGTAAAAGGAATAGGCATTTGGAGTGCTCATATGTTTTTAATGTTCACACTTGGAAGACCAAACATTCTTCCTACCAGCGATCTTGGCATTCGCAAAGCAGTTATGTTAAATTACCGACTAAAAAAAATGCCTACTGAACAAAAAGTTGAACAGATCGCAAAGAAAAACAAGTGGCATCCTTTCTGCACTATAGCAAGTTTATATATGTGGAGAAGTTTAGATAATAAATAATTTTAGAATCCTCTTTTAAAAAGAAACATCTTATAATGGAAGAAGAAAAACTTATTGAGTTGGCTCAAGCCGGCGATAGAAAAGCGCTTGGTGAATTGGTTAAACGATACGAACAGACAGTTTATAATTTCTCTTTTAAAATATGCCGCAATAAAGAAAAAGCAGAAAACACTATGCAAGAAACTTTTCTCAGCATGGTTAAAAGCTTAAGCCAATTTAGCGGTCAGTCAAAACTTTCTACTTGGCTTTACAGAGTTGTATCAAATCATTGTCTAATGATGGCTCGCTCGCAAATTAAGCACGAATATTCTTCATTTGAAGATGAGAATGTTTCAATAGATGAAAAAGAAATTGCTGATTGGAAAGTTTCTCCGGATAAAATTACAGAAAATAATGAGTTGAAAAACAAATTGGACTCTGCTATACAAAAACTGCCGGCGGAATACAGAGTAGTGTTTTTATTGCGAGACGTTGAGGGCTTATCAACAGAAGAAACGGCTAAGATTGTTGAGCTTTCTGTTGCGGCTACAAAATCTCGACTTCATCGTGCGAGATCGTTTTTAAGAAATGAATTAAATAAGGTGTTAGCTTATGATTGAAATAAAACCAACATGCAAAGAAGTGATGGTTCACATTTGTGATAATCTCGGTGAAGAATTAAACTCTGCAAAATGTGTTTCAATCAAAGCGCACATGGAAAATTGCGACAACTGTAAGCATTATTTTAATTCAGTTGAAGCAACAATAGAATTTTACCGCAAGTATAATGTAGAATTACCAGAAGAAGCACATAACAGGTTATTAGATATTCTTGGAATAAAGGAATAAAAAAAACCGCTACTAAGAGCGGCTTTTTTTTAATATGTTGTTTTAATTACTTGGCAAGCATCATCTTTTTAACAGAAGAGAAAATACCGGCTTGCAGTTTGTAGAAATAAACTCCGGAAGACAAATTAGCATTAGAAAACTTTACATTATGAACACCTGCTTGTTGAAATTCGTTAACCAAATTAGCTACTTCGTTGCCTAAAACATCGTAAACTTTAAGAGTTACATTTCCCGCTTCCGGTAATTGATAATTAATAACTGTACTTGGATTAAATGGATTAGGATAGTTTTGTGATAATTCATATTCATGTGGAACCGCAAAATCTTTAACACTTGTTGCTGTTAGTAAAGAAGTCCAAGTTCTAGCAACACGAATTCCATCTAATCTCAATGTTGGTCCTTCATTTGTAATTACTCCGCCACTAGCAGTGCCACCTTGTCTTAAAGTAATTATTCCCAGATCGGTTGGGTCAGCTTTTGTTGTCTCCGTAAGACTAATATCGGCTGTTGTTGGTTCTGTAGTAGGTATTGCCGCCGAAATAATGAACACTTTTTCTTCATCGTTCATATCACCAGCAACAAAACTATGTTTTACCACCACCAAATAAGTAGTGTTATAGGTTAACAACTTTGTAGAGTAAACATTGCCTCCACTTACTTCGTTGTTTTTGCTAATTCCCAATTGCCAATTTGTTCCTTGAGCTTTAATGTGAACTCTTGCAAAATAATTAGTCTGAGAAGATGATTGCGACATAGCTATTAAATAATCTCCCACAGCAGATGCGGTTTGAACATTACATAAAAAAGATAAATATGCTGTTCCTGAGTTAATGCTTGTGGTAAAATTTTTATATACATCCTGCCCAAAATTCTTAAAGCTAGTTGCATTTCCTTTTACCGAAGGGTAGCCGGTGAAAGTTAAACCAGGCGAAGTAACCATAAAAGGATTAGTGTTATTTGTTCCAGACAAAACCCATCCCTTTGCTTTTAACGAGTCTCCTGCAGTTGCGGTGTAATCAAAATTTTCTTCAAATACTACTTGTGCAAAACTTGTACTGTAGCATATTAAAAGTAAAACAGTTAGTAAATATTTTTTCATTTTTGCCTCTCTATTTGTGATTATTGATTATTGTTTAATTAAAACCATGTAATTGAGATAAAAAAAACTTTTGCTTCGTTACTATTTTGTTAATCGAGAGAAAAGCGCTCTCTATCTCAATTTTAAAAAGTAAACGCCAATTGCATATTATACCATCTTTCTCTGCCGTAAAAAAATCTTGCAGTGTTGAAAGCATGTGAAGCACCATCAAGCGCATCTAATATATAATCTTTGTTGTTCAATAAATTAAACACATGAAAATTCAAATTAGCTTTTTTAACAAAGAACTCAGAGAAGTAATAAGTAAAGCCCAAGTGAAGATCAACAAGATTTACAGTTGGTAATTCCCAAGATTGTGTTCTATCATTAGGATTTGTTCTAACATCTGGATTAAAGCTTGCGTAGTTTTTACCTTCAAACTTATATACTGGATTAATAAACATATTTAATCCGCGCATCAAATTAATTCTATAATTTATTTGTAGGTTCGCTTGTTGTTGTGGAAATTCACTCACATACAAATCTTTTGTATAAAGATTTACCTTCTTTATAGCTGTTGGATTGTTTTCCGGAGCGATCATGGCGGCAACATCATTTTGAAATTTACCTACCACATAGGATGCGGCGCCTTTTATTTCCAATCCTTTCATTATTCTATAAACACCTTCTAATTCATAACCCGAATGAAGTTGTTCGGAACCGGAAATATTAGCATACTTATTAACCGGGTCACCAGTACTTGGGTCTATATCAGAATAAGAAACAGTTATTGCTTTGTCTTTCCATTTAGTATAAAACGCGTTTACCTTTAATAACAAGTCTTTTGGATTAAGTGTATATCCCAGCTCAAAACTTGATACTTTTTCATTTCTAGAATTATTTGAAACTATGTTTGTATTATTAGCAAAAATATTATTAACCATTGGTGCGCTTGAAAAATATCCAATATTAAAAAACGCCTGCTGATAAGAATCAATATTATAATTCAAACCTGTCTTAGCAGTATATCCAAAGAAATTTTGCCAAGCCGATTCTCTAAATGGATCGGAATTTAGATACAGGAAGTAATCTATTCTTTTTGCACCTTGAGAAGACGCAGAAATATTAATAAAAGAACTTATGTTACCGATTTTATATTCCAATTGACTAAATCCACCAAACTGCCGTACGTGAAAATCGTTGTTATAACTTACTTTACCTCCAACAGTAACCATTTTACCTTTTGATTTATCGGCACTTAACCCGTTAACGTCTCTAAAATCAATGTAATAATCACCACCAATTAGATCTCTAATTTCTTGATAATGTGCGCCCTTGTAATAACGCCCGTCAATTCCAAAATTCAACATTAGCTCCGGAGTTAATTCTGTTTTGAATGTTGAAAGCAATCCTGTCCAATCGTGATTGTTAACTGAGTTTCTCAGAACTGTTGAAATAGAACGATTTAAAGTTGTGCTGTATTTAATATCAATAGCCGTAGAGTTAGTATTCCATACTTTGTCGTAATCTCTGTAGTTCTGATATTGTTCGCTTTGTGTTTTGGAAATTACAGGGGCAAATGGTCCCAAAGTGCCTGAACCATATCCACGTCCAATAGAATAATAGACTACTGTTGATAAAACAGATTTCTGGTCAACCTGCCAATTCCAATCAATGTTAAACTGAGGTTTATGAAATTTATTAACCGCTTCATTTATCCATCCACCGTGTAATCTTCCCATGGCATAATTAAAATCACGTCCATATTTTACCCAATCGGCATTTGTTAATCTTGCATAACTAAAAGGTCTTTGACCATGTTCTTGAGGCGAGCCAATTCCACGCAATTCAATTGAATGATTTCCAAACACACCGCCAACTGCAAAGAAGTATGTAAATTCTCTATTGTAAGTACCAACAGCATATCCATCCCAGTTCTTTCTGGAAAGCAATGCAGTAACCGCCAAATTTTGCGAGAATTTTTTATGAAAAGAAATACTTCCTTTCATAAGATTATCAGCACCATACTCTGTTTTTATTTTAGCAAATTCTTCTTCGCTTCCAACACCTTTGGTTGTCATATTCAAAACACCGCCAACAGCATTTACAGAATATGGCGATGCGCCAATACCTCTTTGAGTTTGCACTTCTTCAAGAACGTCACCAAGTCCAGCCCAATTAGACCAATAAACCCATTTATTTTCCATATCGTTTACAGGAACACCGTTAACCATAACGGCAACATTTCTTTGCGAGAATCCGCGAACATAAAGAGTTGCATCGCCGGCACCGCCGCCAGACGCAGAAGAATAAACACTTGGCGTTGTTGTTAGTTCTTGAGGAATATCCCGTGAAGCTAATTTGAATTCCAGATCCGCTCCTTTAATTTCAGAAAAGGCGACTGGAGTTTCTCGTAAAACAGCTTTTGTACTTTTAACTATTGTTTCGTTCAAAAGCACAGAGCCTGGTTCTAAAAGAAAATCTGCTTTTAAGTTTCTATTTACATCAATATTTCTTGTCCTAGTAGTGTAACCAATGTAAGTAACAGTAACTTCGTAAACGCCTTCTTTTACATTATCAACAACATAGTTTCCGTTTAAATCTGTTGTTGCTCCAATTTGTAAATCTTTAATCAATATTGTTGCTCCAATAAGTTTTTCCCCATTGGCCGCATCACTAACTGTTCCGCTTAATTTGAAATTTTGTGCACTGATGAAATTGCTTGTTAAAAAAAGCAAAGTAATTATTAGCACAGTAGAATGTTTTTTCATTTTGAGTTCCTTACAGAATTGCGAAAAATTAAGGGTTGCTATTTGTGTTAGTTTTCGAATAGTAGCTTCTTTTTAGCTTTGTCCTAAAATAAGAAATTGAATATTAAGTTATTACCAATTTATTGTAAAATACTTTATTCTATTTACAATCAGATAAGAATAAACCCCAGTTTCTTCCATTTTAAATAAAATATTTTATCATATACGAAACCTTTCGTATGTAGCGCCGTCTTAATTACAGAAAGCGAAAAGGAACCAGTCGTGTCGAAAAAACAGCTGATAAAACCAACGGACTCAGAATTGGAGATTCTAAGGATTCTTTGGAAATTCGGTCCGGCAACAGTTAAGACTGTTAATGAAAGACTTAACGAAAAAAAAGAAACCGGTTACACAACAACACTAAAACTTCTTCAAATAATGTTTGATAAGGAATTGGTTTTGCGCAATGAAGATGAAAGAAGCCATGTTTATTCTGCTGCTATTAAGGAAACCGATATTCAAAAAGCGCTTTTTGATAAGCTACTGGAATTAGCGTTCAGCGGATCTGCTGCAAAATTAGTAATGCATGCGCTTGGTAATTCTAGAACATCAAAAGAAGAATTGGAACAGATACGTGCATATTTAACAGAAATAGAAAAGGGAAAGAAATGAATTTTCTACATCAATACTTACCGGAAGAATTGGTAAACGCGCTAGGCAGAATGATTTTTCATTCCTTTTGGCATGGTGCAGTAATTTCTTTTGCATTAAGCTTGATTTTGTTTTTGTTTTCTAAGAAGGATGCTCAAACCCGCTATTTAATTTCGGTTTCAGCATTGATGGTATTCGTAGTTTGTTGCATTGTAACTTTTACATTTGAGTATAATTCTATAAATAGAGTTTACACAACGGATACAATTACTATTAAAGGCGAAACTCCAAGTTCTGCGTTATTCGAAAACCCAATTTCCTTTAAGAATCAAGACGGAAATATTTGGGATTCTCTAAATTCTTATTTCAATCAAAACCTTCAGTTTTTTGTTTTGTTATGGTTCACCGGATTGTTCGTTTTCTCTTTAAGATTTATCGGCAGCGTGCTATATGTTCAAAAAGTTCGCACACATGGCACAAATGAACTTGATGTTGAGTGGATTTACCGTTCAAGAGAAGTCGGGAAAAAGCTCGGCTTTAAAAATTTTATTCCGGTATTTGAATCAGCAAAAGTCAAAGTCCCGCTGGCTATTGGTTACATTAAGCCGGTAATTCTACTTCCCTTGGGAATGATAAACAATTTGCCTTACTATCAAGTTGAAGCCTTACTTGCTCACGAGTTTGCTCATATTAAGAGATATGATTTTGCAATAAATCTACTACAAACTTTAGTTGAAACAATATTCTTTTATCACCCGGCTGTGTGGTGGATATCCAACCAAATTAGAGAAGAGCGCGAAAATTGCTGCGACGATATAACAGTAAGCATTTGCGGTAATGCTCATACATATTCCAAAGCGCTTTACAATTTATTACATATAAAACATAATCACCCCGAACTTGCTTTGGCAGCAAGCGGAAACGTAAATCAATTATTAAGGAGAATAAAAAGAATGAACGGAGAATATAGTAAATTATCTTATGGAGGAAGATTCGCCGCGTTCATATTCATATTTGCAGCAATCGCGGCAGTATTAGTATTTTCTGCTGAACCAATTTCTTCAAACACTTCTGTTGTTAACAAAGCATCTGTTTTCGATTTTGCCGGATTGCACGGAAACACTAATAACTTTTTTAACAACGGCTCGGCTCCGGACTCTTCTTTTACAAAGAAACGAAAGCGTACTTTAAAATTTACAGAGGAAGTAAATGGTGACAGCAAGGTATTTAAAGCAAAACTAAACAATGGAAAGCTTGATGAGCTTTATATTGATGGCGAAAAAGTAGAGGCTAAAGATTACGCAAAGTATGAAAGCAATGTATACAAACGTCTTAATGAATATGATTCGGCAATGAGCGATTACAAAGAAAGCATGAAGAAATATCATCAAGAAATGAGCGCTCATAGAGAAAAACTTACTGAACTTCGTAAAAAACTGAGCAATCTAAATAGTTTAAATAAACACAACCATGATTATGATTTCGATTTCCCCGAACATATTTCGCTGCCACATTTCGATTCTGAAGAGTTACGTAAAACTTTGGCAGAAGTAAAAGCAAACCTAAAAGAACAATTTGCAAAGCATCCAATTAGAATTCCGCCTATAAATATACCTCCAATTCAAATTCCGCCAATTCCACCAGTTAATATTGATGGAGACTGCGATTTCGAATTCGATAAAGAAGAATTTGAAGCTGACATGAAAGAATGGGAAAAAGAATTTGAAGAGGGTATGAAAGTATTTAGTGAGGAAATGAAAAAGTTTGACGGAAAAAAGCTGGCAGAGGAAATTAAAAACTCTATCAATAGCGAAGAGTTTAAAGAAAGCATGAAAGACCTTAAGAAAAATATGGGCAAGGTAAAAACAAAATTAAAATTTCTAAAAGAATATTTGTCTGAAGTAAAAGATGAGTTAATCAGTGACAAAATTGTAGCCGATGAAGCTGAGCTTGATAAACTCTATATCTCTAAAACCGAAATGAAAGCAAACGGAAAATCACTTTCACCGGAATTGCATAAGAAATATTTGCAGATTTACAAAAAGCATTTTGGAAAAGAATTAGAGGACGAACAAAAAATCAATTTTTAATTTTTATCTGGTTAAACGAAGTGAAGAATTATTAAATTTTATTTTTAGTTCTTCGCTTCGTTCATGTTGGCAAAACTAGCTGTTCAAGCTTGCTAAAGCTTCCTTAATCAAATCTTCTATTGTTGTACTTGGGTTTTTGTCTGTAATTGCTCTAACAACTCTTTCCGCGGTCTTTTGATTATAACCAAGATTTACAAGAGCCGTAATAGCATCACCGCGAACATTGGATGCGCCGCTAAAACCAACCTCACCGTGGTCACCAAGAGATTCAACCTTATCGCGCAGCTCAATCATTAATCGTTCAGCGGTTTTTCTTCCAATTCCAGGAATAGAAATTAAACGAGCAATGTTGCCGGTTTTAATTGCTTCTTTTAAATCAACTATTTGTATTCCGGATAAAATCCCTTGTGCAGATTTTGGTCCTATTCCGTTTACGCTAATCAGCATTTCAAACATTTCTTTTTCTTCGGTTGTATAAAACCCGAAAAGATCGAGTGCGTCTTCCTTTACGTTTAAGTATGTGTAAAGAGCAACATCTTCTTTTTCTGATATTTTTTCAAAGGTGCTGATTGAAATGTTTATTAAGTAACCAACACCGTTAACATCAACTAAAATTTTAGTTGGTTTTTTTGAAATAATTTTTCCGCTTATGTAGCCGATCATACTTTAGTGCTTTGTAGTTTGTGATGAGTTTAAAAGAGCCGCAAGCTTATGTTTGCAAATCTTTAATTGAAAACTAAAGTTTGCGGCTGCTAAAGGCAAGGTTTTAGAAACGGTATGCAATCCCTAGCTTAAGTTGGTTTAAGCCGTAGTTCCAAGAAGTTCCATCAGATGTTTGCACGCTACTGCTAAAACTGCTTTTGTACTCGTTGCTTGAATTAATAGTTTCCCATCCGTAAGTGCCATTTAGATTGAATTCAGCCAAGAGAGATAATCTCTCAGTTATAGAAACATTTACTCCTAATGCTAACTGTAAACCAACACCAAGCCAATTATTCTTGTTTACAAACTTTACCTTTTCTAAATCATCTATTGGTGTTTGCCGTGTTTCTCTGATTGACTCATTAGAATTTCTAGAATAACTAATTAGTGGGCCAATGCCCACAAAAGCATTAATATCTTTTTCTACTTTGAAGTTTCTTACATAATTAACAACCAAATTAACATATTGAGAACTATACGTATCATCGACTTTAGTTGTACGAGTAGGCTCCCAAACGTTTAGGTTTGTCGCCATACTTTGTCTAGAATTAATCTCATTGATTTCATTTGATCCACTCAACCCCAAATCAATCTTAAATCTTAATCCGGAATTTGGGGTTAGCATTTTGAGATAGGAAACAGAATAATCATTTACTAAATGAAACTGAATTTGATTCTGCTTTTCTTCACAGCAAGTTGAATCGCATTCTTGTGCAAAAGAAATATTAGTTAAAAAAATAATTGTGAGTAGCGATGAAACTAATTTGAAGTTGCGCATGGTGTCCCCGCGTTTTTTGGTTGAATGTGAATTATTGCTGATTCAAAAATCTTAAATATTATAATAATCTCCAATGTAAAAAATTTACTCTAATATCGTTTCCCTCTGGCTTTTAGCTGGATTCTTTTAATGGATTATGGCTTTCACCGGAATGATACTTTAAATAGCTATTTTAAAACCTTATCCGGATTCGCAATAATAAACTCTTTCCAGTTCTTGCTTTTGCGGATTGGAGTTGAAACTCTGAAGGCATGACAAATAGCAACAGCCAAGGCATCGGTTTCATCAAATTTTATTTCGGTTTTATTTATCCCTATAAGTTTTTTAACCATAAACTGAACTTGTTCTTTTGAAGCGGCACCGTTGCCAACCACCGCCTTTTTAATTTCGCGCGGGGCGTATTCTTTTACTTCTAATCCGTTATGTACCGCAACAAGCATTGAAACACCGCGCGCGTAACCAATCTTTAATGCTGACTGGGCGTTCTTACCATAGAATGATGTTTCGAGTGCAAATTCTTCCGGTTTATATTTTTTTATAACACGTTTAAGTTCATCGTAAATTCTTTCAAGGCGTGGTGCTTGCTGTTTGGTGGAAGGAATTTTTATAATCCCCGATGTTACATAAGTTAATTCGTTCCTATCGAATTCAATTATTCCGTAGCCAGTAAATAATGTTCCAGGATCAATACCAATTATTCGCATTTGTTCATTCTTAGACTTTAACTTAGCTGGGGCTCACAACCATTTTATTTATGTGTTATTCTTTTCTTTTACTTTAATATCTTTTAAACGTATTTGAGGATATGGTTTTCCTTCCTTTGTCATTGTTTCTATAGTATATACAATATCAAGTAAGTTTTTGTCTTTGTCAATTTCTTTAATAAACGATCCAAGATTAAATCCAATTGAATCAAAAACTTTGTCGTGGCCGTTTTGTTTAAAAGTAGTTACAAGATGGTTAGTTCCAACAATTTTAGGTTGAGAAGCAAGTGAAACATTTTCACTCAAAAATGTTGGTCTCATATTACCCGGACCAAACGGAGCAAATTGATCAAGAATGCGAATAAACTTTGGAGAGATTTCGGACAAATTTATTTTGGCATCAATTTTAATTTCTTGAACAACTTGTTCTTCTTTCATACAATTTTTAAGAACTGTATTAAACTTACTTTTAAATTCAGAAAGATTTTCTACTTCAATTGCCAGACCGGCGGCGGCTTCGTGCCCGCCAAACTGAACTAAAAATTCTTCGCAATTTTGCAATGCTTCATAAATATTAAAACCCGCTACACTGCGCGCAGAGCCTTTTGCAACACCATCAATTGTTGTTAACATAATTGTTGGCTTATGAAATTTCTCTACCATTCTTGAGGCAACAATTCCAATTACACCAGGATGCCAATCATCATAGTGAAGCACAATAGCGAGTTCATTATCAAGATCAATAGTTTCTTCAAGCAAAGTCATCGCGTGAGAAAAAGTCATCTCATCAATCTTGCGGCGTTCTGTATTTTCTTCTTCAAGCACTTGTGCAAACCCAATTGCTTTTTGATGATCTTCTGTTGTGAACAAATCTACAGCGCGGTTTGCATCTCCTAATCTTCCAACAGCATTAACACGGGGCGCAATTGTAAACACTACCTGTCCCGCTGTTAAATTTCCCGGCTCCATTCTTGCCGAGCGAATTAACGCGGCTATACCAGGACGAGGACTTATATTTATTCGCTCTAAACCTTCTTTAACCAATACTCTATTCTCATCAATTAAAGGAACAATATCTGCCGCACCGGCAAGAGCAACAAGATCCAAATATTTTAATGGTAATTCTTTTTTCCCGATGCGCTCTGCAACAGCACAAGCTAATTTAAACGCAACTCCGGCACCAGAAAGATGTTTGAATGGATAGCTGCAACCTGGTTTTATTGGATCAAGAATTGCATAAGCTTTTGGTAAAATTTCTTTTGGCTGATGGTGATCGCATACAATAGTATCAATACCAAGTGAATTAGCATGTTCAATTTCATCAACAGCAGTAATGCCGCAATCGACTGAAATTATAAGATTAACACCATGCTCTTTAATAATATCAATACTTTGATTGGACATTCCGTAACCTTCAGTTAACCGGTTTGGAATGTAAGTTTCTACTTTTGCGCCAAGTTCTTTTAAGAATAGATACATCAAAGCAGCAGAACAAGTGCCGTCAACATCATAATCGCCATAAACACAGATTTTTTCATTTCCGGTTAGTGCTTTAATTACGCGTTGGGTTGCCTCCTGCATACCATCCATTAAAAAAGGATCGTGCACAGTTTCAAGTGAAGGGCGAAAAAAAGTTTTTGCTTCGAAGAAGTTTGTAATGCCTCGGTTTATTAGAAGAGAGGCTAGAACGGTTGAAATATTAAGACTATCAGCAAGAGCCAGAACAGATTTTTCATCCGCCGGTTCTTTTAGCTTCCAACGTTTAGTTTGCATAACGTCCTTGGAAGCAGAAAATCAAGAGATGGCTTATGTCTATAAGCCGAATTCTGTAATCCCGCTTTAGGCGGGACGGCAATTATTTATCTAGCCACAGCATTACTGCTGTAATCTTGCGGTCT
>CAZVYT010000005.1:0-100861 GCA_964631495.1 uncultured Melioribacter sp.
GCATTATACTGGTGAGATAAATATGGAATCATTACACGGATTAGGTTCAACTACTGACTGGGTAGTTATGTTTGTTTATTTCATCGGCATTATGCTTTTCGGAAGTTATTTTGCGAAATATAATAGAAACACAAACGATTTTTTCTTTGGCGGAAGAAGATTTGCATGGTGGCTGATTACGGTTTCTATTGTAGCAACCGGAGTTGGCAGCCACAGTTTCGTTAAATACGCCGCTAAAGGTTTTGAGCATGGTATTTCATCTACAATGACCTATATGAACGATTGGTTTTTTATGCCATTCTTTCTTTTCGGTTGGCTACCTATAGTTGTGTATACTAAAATCAGATCAATCCCGGAATATTTTGAAAAAAGATTCAGTCCTACTGTTCGTTTGATTGCTACTGTTTTTCAACTTTTATACATGGTGGGTTATCTTGGCATTGGCCTTCTAACACTTGGAAAAGTATTCACTCCGCTTCTGCCTGCATCGTTCGATATTTTTGGTTTAATTATTCCTGTTCATTTAATGGGAGTAATAATATCAATTGCGATAATAACGGCAATCTACACAAGCTTTGGCGGACAAACCGCGGTTATTTTTACAGATTTAATACAAGGTGGAATTTTACTATTCGCCGGATTTTTAATCTTTTTAATTGGAGTTAGTTACGTTGGAGGATGGGATGCATTCTGGCATCTGCTTCCACCAGATTGGAGGCTTCCATTAGCGGATTTTAATTCTCCGGCTGATTTTAACTTTGTGGGCATTTTCTGGCAAGATGGTGTTGCCGGTTCGGTTGGCTTCCTTTTTATGAACATGGGCTTGTTAATGAGATTTATGTCTGCAAAAAGTGTTGATGAAGGAAGAAAAGCAGCTGTATTTAATGTGTTATTCATGCTTCCTCTTTCTGCAATTGTTGTTGGAAATGCTGGCTGGATTGGTAAAGCAATACTTGGTATGACAAATCCTACATTAAATGCTAATGTTAACCCCGATGAAGTATTTATTGCAGTAACACATATTATAGCGAGCAAGGGTGTTTTTGGATTTGTAATTGCCGCACTCACTGCAACTCTTCTCTCAACAGTTGATTCTTTAATTAACGCAATTGCAGCTGTTTATATGAATGATGTTCATCCACATGTAAGAAAAATCTATGCTAAAAAAGTAGTTACACAAGCACAGGCTGTTAAAGAAGAATTAACAACTGCAAGAATTGCATCTATTGTTATTACAGCAATTGGCGTATTGGCAACAATTCCTTTCAGCCAATATCCAACTGTTTATCAAGCGCACGGATATTTTCACTCAACTTTAACACCGCCATTAGTTACAGCAATTTTCTTAGGCGTATTTTGGAGAAAGTTTACTCCAGCCGGTGTACTTGCAACTTTTCTTGGCGGCTCTTCTTTAATGATTCTTGGTGCTACATATCCGGATATATTAATTTCTCCGGTTGCTCACGGAACTCCATATGATCCGGCACATCCATATTCTTATATAAGTGCTTTGTATAATACTATTGCTTGCGTAGGTGTTGGTGTGTTGGTTACTTTAACTGCTGGTTGGCAAAAAAATATAGTGGACAAACTAAGAAAATCAGATTCTCATGATATGCTAATGAGAATTTTAATTGGAATAATTGTTGCAAGCTTAATAGTTATCTGGATTAATGCATTACCTCTAGTTATTTCATTATTAATTGTCTTAAATATGACAATCCTAGTTTCGTTAACCGCACAATATTACATTCATTTTGATCCAAATGTACAATTGGATGGATTAACAGCCTGGTCAATCCATAGAGCAAAGGAATTCTTTAAAGGCTCAAAAGTAAATGAACGTGAAGGTGAAATTATCACAGCCGACTGGCGCGTTAGAAAGGATAATGATGATTATATAAGTGCCTCTAAAGTTGATATGAAAAAAATGGAAGCCGAAGTTGGCGATCTTGTATACGTTACAGATAGAAGAAAAATACTTGGTGGATTGAAATCTTTCCATTCAAAATTTGGTGAACCTCACGATGAAGAAGGTATAATTTATATAGCCGAAGAGCATCGTTTATCAGCTCAGTTTAATGACGGCATTCAAGTTAAAGTTGAAAAAGAAATGTAGAATAAATGAATTAACAAACAACCCCGGCTCTTTGCCGGGGTTGTTTAAAGAGACCGCACATTGCATCTCATCATTCAAAAGAAAATCCTAAATTTGTATTTATAAATTTCAGAAACAAAAGTTCTTTTTGTTGGTTAAACAAAAGTTAAATAATCTATAAAGGTTAACATAATGCTCAATTTCGATTTTATGAGTATACTTGCTCATGGCGGATTTACACTCATCATTTTATTTATCTGTTCTATACTCTCGTTAAAAGTTATTATAGAAAAATGGATAACTCTAAAAGCTATTGATTCGAAAAACTTAGAAGAGCTTTCTCTCAAAGTTAAAGAAGCTATTAGCGAGAAAAATTTCAAAATGGCGCATCATGTCTGTAAGGTGGGTAACATTAAAAAAATGGGATTCGAAATTCCGGCACCACTGGCAAATGTATTTCTATACATGATGAATAATATCAGCTACAAAAAAGAAGAACTGATGGATCTCTCTTTTTCTAAAATGGATCAAGAATTAGTTAAATTGGAAAAAGGCGTTAGTATTTTAGGAACTCTTGGAAACATTTCACCATTTATTGGTTTGTTTGGAACTGTTCTAGGCATTATACGTTCATTTGAAGGGTTATCAATAAATGAAGCGTCTAGTTATTTAACAGTTATGAGCGGCATTTCTGAAGCGCTTATTGCCACTGCGGCAGGTATTTTAGTTGCAGTACCTTCTGTAATTTTTTACAACTATTTTATGAAGCGAGTTAAAAAAAGCATACCATTGATGGAAACAGAAATTAAAGAAGTTCTTTACTTATTGAAAAAGGATTCTTAAAAATGCGCAGATACAGAATAGATGAAAAAGAGATTTCTGAGATCAACATAACTCCATTTACAGATGTTGTTCTTGTTTTATTGTTGATATTCATGATCGCAAGCCCTTTTCTTGTTGTAGGCGCACTAAAAGTAAAATTGCCAGAAGCTTCAACTGCTGAATCAATTAATGATAATAAAAATGTTGAGATTTCTTTAGATTCCGCAAACAAGCTTTATATGAATGGGAAGTACTTATCGATGCAAGAACTCATGATTCAGATACAGATGAAGTTACAAACAAACCCCACACAAGGTGTAGTTATTAAAGCAGACAAAGAAGTTTTTCATGGGAATTTTATAAAACTATTAGATGAGCTTAAAAAAATAGGTGTAACAAAATTTTTAATTGGCGCCACAAAGAAGAATGACTAAAATTGATTTCAAAAAAATTAAATATTGAAAACACATCTACATTAATTTCGATTGGCTTTCATGCACTCACTCTTGTTGTTTTCTTTTTGATAAGTGCTTTAAGCTATCAAGACAACTTAGTTGAGATAAGGTTTGGCGAACCTGGCGGCGGTTCCGGTGGATTTGGTCCAATGGACAGAGAATTTTCTATGATGGATGTTGGAAGTACAATAAACCAACCTACTATTGAAGAAAAAGAAGAGGAAAAACAATCTGTAGATATTCCGGAAGTTTCTACTAAAACTAATTTATATGATGAGGACAAAGTTTCCACCGCATCAGAAAAGCCGGTAAAAGCAACACCTGTAAAAGCTACAGATGTAGTACGTCCAACCGCCGGAAATAATCCTGACGGAAGAGGAATTGGAAACGGGCGCGGAACCGGGAGTGGTATTGGTAATGGAAACGGAGATGGTTTTGGCGACGGATTAGGTGATGGCTTTGGTATTGACTGGGGTGGAAGAATAAGAAAAATATATCACTACATTATACCAAAATACCCAGAAGGTGTTTACAAAGAAATTGATGTTCAGCTTCGGTTTGCAATATTAGCTGATGGCAGTGTTGGCAAAATTAATGTAGTTAAAAAAGCAGATAGCAAATTAGAACAAGTTGCAATTGAAGCATTAAAGCTTTGGCGTTTTGAACCGCTTAGTGCAACCCAATCCAGCACTTCGCAATTAGTAACAATTACTTTTCCTTTTAGATTAGAATAATCAATCTTTCTTCGGAAATTTTTCTTTCAATTTTTCTTTTACAATTTCTGGAACAAATTCTGTAACATCACCATGAAATGCAGCCAAGTTTCTAACAATTGTTGAATTTAAATAAGTATAACGTGCATGAGGCATTAATAATATTGTGGCAATATTATCGGCCAGTTTTCTATTCATTAACGCCATTTGAAATTCATACTCAAAATCACTTACCGCACGAAGTCCTCTAATAATTCCAACTGCTCCAACTTCTCGAGCATGATCAACCACTAACCCGCCAAATGAATCAACTTTTACTGTGGAAAAATCTTTTAAACTTTCTTTCAGCATTACAATTCTTTCTTCTACAGTAAAAAGTTCTGTCTTAGTTGGATTCTTTGCAACAGTAACAATCACTTCATCAAATAAATCAACTGCACGCCGAACAATGTCAACGTGCCCATTGGTTACTGGATCAAACGTACCTGGATATATAACTGTTTTCATTACAATTCCAATTTTGTGAGCGCTTAAATATAATATTTTTAAGAAAACATCAATGTTAAGAAATCTTAAGAGTATTGCCGCTTTCAAATTTATAAATTAGACTATCACCAATTTTTTTGAATGATTCTTTTCCAAACGCTTCTTCATCTTCTTTTTTTGTTTGTATAGAACGTTCAATAATTATTAAGCCATCATCGGATAGGTATTTTCTTTCAAGAAGATTTTTAACAACGTTGTGAATATCGTATTTGAAAAATGGAGGATCAGCAAGAATTAAATCATAAGCGGAGTGTTCACTTAGCTTACTAAACTTAACAGATTCCATTCTAAATATTTTGCATTCATCCTTAGCGTTTAGTGAAGCAATATTTTCCGCTAACATTTTTGAAACATGAAAATCATTCTCCACAAAATGAACTTCGCCGGCACCGCGACTTAAGGCTTCTAGACCAAGCGAGCCGGAACCGGCGTAAATATCACAAACTTTGATTCCTTCGAAATCAATAGAATGCACTAAATAATTAAACAAAGATTCTTTTGTCTTATCAGTAGTTGGACGAACGAGTTTAGATTTTGGAAATTTTACTGTTCTTCCCTTAAATTTGCCGGCGATTATTCTCATCAGATTATACGAATTGCAATACCAGCCGCGGCTGTAAACGAATTATATTTGTTTTTATAAAATGTATTGTTTTGAAGCGACTCTTCTACTTTTAGTCTTTCAAAAGGATTCACTTTTTTTAGAGGCAACCCAAAAAAGTTTTTTACCTTACCTTCAAATTCTTCTGTTATATCCTGTCCGTAAAGCAACACACGCTTAAAATCATTTAACGAAAGATTAAAATCTTCCATCTTTTTTATGGTTTCGGTCAATTCAGTAAAAATGTTGTTTGAAGATGGATTTAATATTTTGAAATAAAATGGATGAACTCCATCCATGGCAGAAACTGAAGAATATTTTTGATCAATATAAATACTTAAAGATATTTCTTTGTCAATCAATGGTTTTTCAAGATAAAGGAATGCATTTGAAGCGAGATGTACATTATCAATAAACTTTAATCGGAGATTGTTTTTCTCGCAGAATTTATTGATAGCAAAAACGTGTTGTTTATCAATAGCAATTACAATAGCTCTTTTTTCTTTAATGAACTCGCTCTTGTTTATCTCAATGTGCTGCAGCAAGAAATTATCATAATCGCAGTCGGGATACAAAACAGATAATTCCCAACGGAAATGTTCAATTAAATCTTTTCTTACAAGAGATTCATCGTATGGAATTTCAAATATTTTAAAGAAATTATTAGGCAAAGAAAATGAAATATTTACGGATAAGATTGGTTTTCTTTTATTTAGTTTATCAAATGAATTCTGGAGAAGAGAAGCTATTTTATCTGCAGAAAGTTCTGGAGATAATAGTTCGGAATGAAATATCTGATCAACTTTTTCTAAGCAGAAAGAATCATCGCGGTAGTTAATTTCTACAACTTGCAATTTTGTGTCAGTTAAATTTATTCCAACGTGATTGCTAAACACTTTTCCTCTTATTCAAATTTAATCAGCTCACGCAATTTAGTAAGTTTTGCTTTACCAATTCCTTTAATATTTAGCAAATCTTCTGCTTTAGTAAACTTTCCAACCTTCTTTCTATATGCAAAAATATTTTCAGCTGTTTTAATTCCAATTCCAGGTAAAGTATTTAGTTCAGATATTCCCGCGGTGTTTATATTAATCTTTCCTGAAATAGTTTTTGGCTTAACTGTTTCATCGCTTCTTTTTTTACTGTTTCCAAAATCTAAAAGTTTGCTTTTTGAAGCAACACTTTTTTCTTCAATTTGTGTGGCAATGGTATCTTCAATTTCTATATTTCCTATAGCGGCATTAAACAAGCTGTCTTCAATTGAGTAATCAAATTCTAAGTATTCTGCATTTTTGCTATTGTCTTTAAATCTGCTAACAATTAAGCCAACCGAAAAAGCGGCTAGAAGAAATAACACTATTTGAGATTCTGTTTTTGTAAAACCAATTTTACGAGAAAGATTTTCAATCCATTTACTCATTTTTCCCCATCGTTAATTACTATTTTGGGTTTTTCAAAATGAATTAACTCTTACAGGTAATAATAAAACCTATAAGAAATTTTTGAAACAAAAAGAACTTAAGTTACACTTTGCCTGGCTGCATATTAGGAAGTTTTTCCAATTCTTTCAACAGTTCTTTTTCTTTTGCGCTAACATTTTTAGGAACGTGAATATTAATCCGCACAAGTTGATCACCGGCACCATGACTGTTTAAATGCTGAATTCCTTTTTCACGCATCTTTAAATATTTTCCGGCCGGAGTTCCAGATTCAATCTTTAATTTAGCTTTTCCATTTAAAGTTGGAACTTCTACTTCTGTGCCTAAGACTGCTTCTGTATAGCTTATATATAAATCATAAACAACATTATCGCCATCACGGGTAAAAAAGATGTGTGGAATTTCTTCGAAAATTACGATTATATCTCCAGCAGGACCGCCTTGCTTTCCCGCATTACCTTCGCCTCGCAATGTCATGTAATTTCCATCCATAATCCCGGCAGGCACATTTATTTTTATTGTAGATTCATCTTGAATTCTTCCATCGCCTTTACAAGATGAACAAGGTTCAGAAATAATTTTTCCGGTTCCGTTACAATTATTGCAAGGCGCTATGTTAACAAATTGTCCGAAAATTGAACGAGATACTTGCCTAATTTCTCCAGAGCCATTACACGCAGAACAAGTCTTAAATGCAGAAGAACTCTTAGCACCTGTGCCGCTGCAAGTTGAACATTTATTCTGTTTTTTGATTTTCACTTTCTTAGTTGTTCCGGTAGCAATTTCTTCTAAAGATAGTTTTAGAGTTATCTTTAAATCTGTACCCGGCTGACCTTGACTGCGCTGGCGTGATCTTCCACTTGAACTGCCGCCAAAGAAATCGTCAAAAATCGATGAGCCGCCGAAAGCACCGCCAAAAATATCTGAGAAGTTGCTGAAAATATCATTAACATTTTGATAGCTATGGAAATCTTCTCCGCCGCGTAAACCACTATGTCCGTAACGATCATATTTTGCTTTCTTATCAGGATTGCTCAAAACTTCGTAAGCTTCTGCGGCTTCCTTAAATTTTTCTTCCGCCTCTTTATCACCTTGATTACGGTCTGGATGATACTGCATTGCAAGTTTTCTATATGCTTTTTTCATTTCATCAGCAGAAGCACTTTTGCCAACTCCTAAAATCTCGTAATAATCACGCTTAGCCATTAATTATCCTTCTTGATTTGTGTTTTCTGTTTCGGGAGACGCCAATTCAGCGCTGACAATTACTTTTGCGTGACGAATAACTTTGTCTTTATAAGTATAGCCAGGTTCAATAACTTCCAAAACAGTATGTGGTGCAACGCCTTCAACCGGCTGCTGCATTAAAGCTTCGTGATGTTCTACATCGAAAGATTGCCCTTTAGCATCAATTTTTTTAACGCCTTGGTTTTCCAGTGTTTTGTTGAATTTTTCAAAAACTAATAGCAATCCTTTTTTAGTTGATTCAAAACTATTTTTATCATCAATGTGAGATAATGAACGTTCGAAATCATCGTAAACAGAAAGAATACTTTTAATAAAAGGTTCGGCTGCGTATTTAAGTAAGTTCATTTGTTCAGTTTCATTTCTACGCTTGTAGTTTTCAAATTCAGCTACTTTTCTTAATAATGAATCTTTATGTTCAGCAACTTGTTTTTCAAGTTCAGCATTTTTTTCTTCAGCGGCTTTCAGTTCATTCTCCTTTTGTTCTAATTCGGTTAGTTGAACTTGTGCCGGTTCCTTTGCAGTTTCAACTCTTTCTATTGGAATCGAATTATCTTCTTGATTTGTTAATTCATTTTTTTCTTTCATTTCTTCCATTATTAAATAAACCTCCGTTAATATTTATCTTGTCTTAGTAAGTTCTTGACCAAGTTGTTCAGCTACATAAACAACTGCGGCAATGATTTTGGAATAATCCATTCTCTTTGGCCCCATAATGCCAAGTGTACCGGATAGATCGCCAACTTGATACTCTTTAGTAATCATGCTGTACTCGGATAGTTTTTCATCTTTGTTCTCTTCACCAATGCGAACAGCAAAATCAGATTCAGTTGATTGTTTGTTCTTGTCAAGTACATGAACTATTATATCTTTGTTTTCAACTAATTCAATTACACTCTGGAATTTTTCGTGATCTTCAAATTCCGGATGAGTAAGCACATTTTTTGTCCCCGCAATAATTGTTTTATCACTGCTAACATCAGTAAATATTTTATCAACACTATCTAAAAATACTCTAATAATTGGTCGGTATGCTTCTGTTGAAACATCTTTAACACGTTCTTCAAGAGAGTTTCTGATTTCTGAAAAGCGCAGACCGCAAAGTCTTTCATTCAACATTATCTGAATTGCAATTATTTCTGTCTCTTTTACTTCTGCATCTATTTCTAAAGTTATTGTTCTAATCATTCCTGATTGAACACTAACAACGACCAAAATTCTTGTTGAAGAAAGCTGAACAATCTGAATTTTTTCCAGTATTGCTTGTTCAAACTTAGGATAAGTTACCATTGCAAGCTGATTTGTTAAATCGCTAAGAATTGCAGAAGTAACCCGCAGCAAATCTTCTGTTTCCGTTTGCCCCGAAACCAAATTCATATCAACAATTTGTTTTGCCTTCGCATCTATCAATGGCGGATCCATTAACGAATCCACATAAAACCGGTAACCTTTATCAGTTGGAGTTCTTCCGGCGGATGTATGTGGATGACCTAGTAAACCAAGGTCTTCCAAATCTGCCATTACATTACGAATGGATGCCGGAGATAGCCCCAAATCAAATTTTTTGGAAACATTTCGAGAGCCAACCGGATTTGCGGTAAGTATAAACTGATGAATCACAAACCGCAAAATCGCTTTTTCTCTATCTTTTAACTGATATTCGTTCATAAACCCAAACTATTAAGGCGCAAAGTTATTAAAAAGCGGGAAAAGTTGCTTTGAAGATATTTGAGGTTAAACTTGAAAGAAAAACGGAAGACGTTTTCAATCTTCAGTTTCTACATTAATTAAAAACACCCTTGAAAGATGTGTTCACAAATTTTGCTTAGTAATTATCCGTAACTTTTGTATTCTACAATTATGCTGCAATTCAGCTCAAACTTATCAAATACTTTCAACGTTACAATTTTTAATGGATTTCTGAAATCGGTTTCATTTGAACAAACTTAGTTTTTGTTTCTCCAGCTGCTGTTTTTGCTTTTAACTCAACAAATACATCATCTTCTGAGTATCCACCTTGGTTACGGGTAATTAAATCAACAGCAATTCCAATTACACCACCAATGAGGAGATTACCAATAAACCAGCCATTCAAATTTTTGTCACGATCAATTTCAATGGGTTCATAACCTTCCATCTCTACTCGTATTACACATTCGCTTTTTCGTGGTACGTTAATAACAGTTGGTGTAGTAGCAACAAGTTTACCATCTAGATAGACTTTTGCTCCTTGTACTGGTAAACTATTTATTGGAATTCGATCAGGTTCTGGTTGCAGAATTGTTGCACATCCGCCCTAAAAAGGACGCAACTTTCTTGCTTGTTCTTGGATAATTTGAAAATTGCCGGTTTTCTATGAAGAACAACGCAATAGCTGGGTTATATTATTTTAGTTTACTAAAAGCTCCTTTCAAAAAATTCTTAAATATTCATCCTCAATCCCTTGCTCTTTATTTCATCAAGAACAAAAGGAGAGTTTTCAAAATCTTTAATGGTATATGGGTGCGTTTCAATTCTCCGCTCCACTTTAATAGCCAGCGGAATTAATCGCTTGTTATCTTCAAAACGAAAGCCGGAAAAATCATCTGATACAACAGCAACATCAATGTCCGACCATTGTAAATCTTCCTTATCTGAAGTAAAAGACCCGAACAAATAAACAGCATCCACCTTGATATTATTCAATTTCAATAGAGCGGCAAATTCTTTTACTTTTTTTATTGCGTATTCGCGATTGTACTTTTTATCCATTCCCTTATTCTTTCAATTCTTTTTAATTCATCGTTAACAAAAACTGCCGTGCTGAGTTTTGCAAATTCATTTTTATAATCTGGATATCGCGCTTGAATATTAAATTCATTTATGATTTTCAAATTTGTTACAATTTCATCGTTTAGTTCTAGTTGGCACTTTTCAGCAAGCAACACCAAATCATGTTTATACGGCGGAGTTTGATCGAAAATCTTTACGTAAAGTGCTTTCAATAATTTTTCAGAAGATAGATGACCTAAAAATAAAGCCATGTGTTCCCGTTAATTTTTTTCGGTAATTTCTTTAGCGGAGAGCCAATCATCTTCCGAACTTAGTAACCAATATGTAACGTGTTTTTCCTTATCCATCTTCTCGAAACTCTTTAATCAAAAACTTCATTCTTATTTTCGCATTTAAACTAATTCTTTCAATACAAAAAGCCAATTCGCAAATTCTTTCTTCTGTTTCTTATTTCAATAAAAATTACATACCGTTAAAAACAAACAGTGCCGCTTGAGGAATAGTAATAGGCACAAAGTAATCTGCTGGGAATAAGTAATCTTCGCCGGACTCATCTATTATTCTAATTAGATTTTTTTCTTTAGCGAATTCATCTTCAACAACTTCGTATATCTTTCTAAGCTCAAGTGATGCTTCGTTTTCCCTATTTTTAACACAAACTACAAATTGTGTATTCATAATTACCTCAACAATCTTTTTATTTTGAAATCTTTTCTCCCAATTCCATTTGCTTCATACCAGTGTATTTCAGCTTTCTCAACTGTTCCATCTAGCAGACGCACAAAAGCAGTTCCTTTTAATTTTCTCCATCTCCCCTCACCAAATTTCTTTTTTAGTCTTTCAATTTCTCTGATACCGTTTTCAATAGCAATAATATCTATTTCTTCAATCTCACTAATTATTTCGAAGTACAATTTAACTCCTCAGAAATAGCTATTAAGTCGATTTTCATATTTAAACTAATTCTTTCTCTTCAAAAAGCCAAGTCGCAAATTCTTTCCGGTTTATCTTATATTTGCCTAGAAATTATGAGGTAATTGTGTCAAACACTTATAAAAATGCCGGTGTTAACATTGAAGCCGGCGATGAAACAGTTGAAAGGATAAAATCTCTGGCTAAATCTACATTTAATAAAAACGTACTTTCCGGTATTGGGCACTTTGGAGCTTTCTATCAAGTTGATCTAAATACTTGGAAAAATCCGGTACTAGTTTCGAGTGTGGATGGTGTTGGCACAAAGCTCAAAATTGCTTTTGCTATGGATAAGCATGATACAATTGGACAAGATTTAGTTAATCATTGTGTTGATGATATTGCAGTATGCGGAGCTGTTCCTCAGTACTTTATGGATTATATGGCTTTTGGTAAATTGAATCCGGATGTTGCTGAACAAATTATAAAAGGTTTTTCAATTGCATGTAAAGAAAACGGAGTTGCTCTTATTGGTGGAGAAACCGCAGAAATGCCCGGCCTTTATTCTGAAACCGAATATGATATTTCCGGTACAATTGTAGGACTTGTTGAACGAGAAAAAGTAATTGATGGTAAAAATGTCGTTAAGGGAAATGTCATGGTTGGATTCCGTTCATCCGGACTTCATACAAACGGGTATTCACTGGCAAGAAAAGTTTTATTCGAAAAGTTTACGATAAATGATAAGCCGGATTTGCTTAATCAAACTCTCGGTGAAGAACTCTTAAGCATACATAAATCTTATTTGAAACTGATTACAGAGCTAAATGAGAAAATTTCTATCAACGCTTTTTCCCACATAACCGGCGGTGGAATAATTGGCAACACAAAAAGAGTTGTCCCAAAAGATTTACAAATCAAAATGAATTGGAATTCGTGGGAAGTGCTTCCAATATTTAAACTGATTCAAGAAGTTGGGAAAATTACTGATGAAGAAATGCGGCATGTTTTCAATATGGGAATTGGATTAATTGCAATTGTTGAGGATAAAGATGCAGATAAAGTTTTGGAAACAGCATCTTCAATTGGTGAAAAAGGATTTATTGTTGGAGAGATCGTTTAATAGATAATAATAAAATTTAATCTTGATCTTGAACTGAGTTTTGATCAGAATTAGTTTTACACAATTAGAAAACGAGTCAAGATTAAGTTCACTAGTAAGATAAAGAATACAATTTAATTGAAAGGCTTTATGTTTATTGATACTCACGCACATCTGTTTTATCCAAATTTTGAAAATGATTTAGATAATGTTATTGAACGAGCAAAAAGTGCCTGTGTAGATTACATTATTGTCCCCGGCACTGATATTCTTACTTCAGAAAAAGCTATTGGTCTAGCTGAAAAGTATGATTGCATTTATGCTTCTGTTGGAGTTCATCCGCATGATTCAAAAGATTGGAATGAATCTTTTATTCCTAAACTTGAAGAGCTTGCAAGAAAAAACAAAGTAGTTGCAATTGGAGAGATTGGTTTAGATTATTACTACGATTTCTCACCAAAAGAAAAACAGATTGCCGCTTTCAAAGACCAAATTGAATTGGCTCTTAAACTTAATTTGCCAATTATTGTCCACAACCGTGA
Source organism: uncultured Melioribacter sp. (assembly GCA_964631495.1). GTDB lineage: Bacteria > Bacteroidota > Ignavibacteria > Ignavibacteriales > Melioribacteraceae > Stygiobacter. Next base: position 13,248 of record CAZVYT010000005.1, read on the forward strand.
TGCAAACGAAGATTTGATGAATATTATCCGTTCTTATAAAAATTCTGGATTGCGAGCACAGTTTCATTGTTTTGCCGGCTCAGTTGAAGACGCACGCGAGCTTGTTGAAATGCATCATTTCATTTCTTTTCCGGGCAATGTTACGTTTAAAAAAATGGATAGCCTCAGAAATGTTTTGAGTCGTGTTACAATTGAAAACTTATTGCTGGAAACAGATTCTCCTTTTATGACACCGGTTCCACACCGTGGTGAAAGAAATGAACCGGCATTAATCAAATTTGTTGCGGAAAAATTTGCTGAAGTCCATCATCTTTCAATTGAAGATGTTGGCAGAACAACTTCTTCTAATGTTTTTAAACTTTTTGGTATTGGCATTAAACCAGAACTACATTTTACTTATCAAATTGGACAATCGCTTTACGTTAACGTAACAAACCGTTGTAATGCAGATTGTGTTTTTTGCGACCGCAAAGGTGAAGCAGTTATTAATGGTTACAGCTTGAAAATGACAAAGTCTCAAGAACCCGAAGCAGATCTTTATATTAAACAAATTGGGGATCCAAAACGATTCAAAGAAATTGTTTTTTGCGGCTATGGCGAACCAACAATTCGTTGGGATGTTGTAAAAAAAGTAGCAAATTATACTAAAGAAAACGGCGGTAAAACTAGAATGAATACTGATGGGCACGGTAACTTTATTAACAAGCGTGATATTACCCCTGAGCTCAAAGATACAATTGATACTGTTTCAATAAGCTTAAACTCAACTGACCCGGAACAATATGCAAAACTTATGCGTGTTGATAAATCTATGCACAACGAGATGATTGATTTTGCAAAGAAAGCAAAAGATTACACTCACGTTGTTTTATCAATTGTTGGATTAAATGAAATTGATAAGGAATCAGCAAAGAAATTTGTTCTTGAAGAAGTTGGAGTTGATTTTAGAGAACGAGAATATTTTTAAGAGATAAAAATGAAATTCAAAATTTATTTGGTTTTTATATCAATATTAACCTTAATCTTTTCGCAAGGCTGTTCCACTTTTATTCCACGCGAGAATAATGTTTCGCAAAGAATTGATAGTGTGTTAGTTTCTCCTCTTTTTATAACAGCAAATGCCAGTATTTCGATTTATGATTTAACGGCTAAAAAGCTTATTTATCAGCAAAACGAAAAGAAACTTTTTCGGCCGGCTTCAAACCAAAAACTTTTAACAACAGCTTCTTCAAGTATTTTTCTTGGAACTGATTACAATTTTAGAACATCGATTCTTTACACGGGCGAAATTAAAGACTCTATTTGTTATGGTGATATATTTTTTGTTGGCGGATTCGATCCAGATTTCTCCTTAGCAAATTTAGATTCAATGGTTTATGAACTTAAAAAAACCGGCATCAAAAAAATTAACGGTAATTTGTATGCGGATATTTCTTCAATGGATTCACTTTTCTGGGGCGAAGGCTGGATGTGGAATGACGATCCGGCAACATATATTCCGTATCTATCACCTTTAACAATTAATAAAAACTCAATTAAAGTTATTTACGAACCTGGTGAAATCGGCAATCCGGCAAAAATAAGTTTAGAGCCAAATACATCATTTTTCAAAATTGAAAACGGTTCCATCACAGGTAATGGCAAATCAAGTTTTGTGATTGACCGTGATTGGTTAAGAAGAAACAATACAATTTTAGCCGGTGGAATTATTCCTTCCTCTGCAAAAAAAGATTCTACGGAATTTAATGTTTTCAATCCGGCATTTTACTTTCTTACTTTAGCAAAAGAGAGTTTTGCAAAAAACGGAATTACTCTTAATGGTCAGATGGATACTTTATCTGTGCCTCAAACAGCCAAAGAAATATTCGCATTAAAAAGAAGTATAATTCCAGTATTGGCCACTACCAATAAAATAAGCGATAATTTGGATGCCGAATTACTGCTACGCGCCTTATCGAGAAATATTTCTAATGAAAAAGCCTCAGCTAAAACTGGTAAGAAATTAATTGATAGTTTGATAACTCTTAGCGGAGCTAATCCAAAAACTTATAGAATTATTGATGGATCCGGATTATCATATTATAACTTAGCTTCAGCAGAATTGTTTACCAAAGTATTAGTGTTTATGTATCAGCAAGAACCAAACATATTTAATGCGTTTTTCAATTCGCTGCCAATCGGTGGATTTGACGGCACACTTTCAAATCGCTTTAAGAATTCTCCTGCTAAAGGAAATGTATTTGCTAAAACCGGAACGATAAGCGGTGTCGCTTCACTTTCTGGCTATATAAAAACAAAAAAAGAAAACTGGCTTGTATTTTCAATTTTAATTCAGAATTATGTTGGAAGCGCCAGTGAGGCAAGGAAAATACAAGACAAGATTTGCGAAATATTATTTGAAGAGTTATGAAAACCTATAAAGAAATAAAAATAACAACTAAACCATTTGATCCGGATATTGTAAGTGGAATCTTGTGGCAGCTTGATATAGACGGTGTTAATGAGTTTGATGAACATTTGATTGTTTTCATTAGTGAAACAAAAAAAACAACAATGGCTGATGTTAAAGGAGTTCTACAAGAATTAGTTAAAGAAAATTTGATTGAAACATTTACAACAGAAGAACAAACTTTTGAAGAAAAGAATTGGAATGAAGAATATGAGAAGAATGTTCGCGTTGTTGAAGTAACAGAAAAGTTAGTAATAAAACCATCGTTTAAAGAATATTCGCCGAAACCAGATCAAATAATAATTACGATTGATCCAAAAATGTCTTTTGGAACCGGAGAACATGCTACAACAAAGCTAGTATTGCATCATCTAGAGAAGTATGTATCAGGTGGCGAAAGTGTTTTAGATATAGGTTCCGGAACAGGTGTATTAGGCATTGCTTCCGTATTGTTGGGCTCATCAAAAGCGCTTTGCATTGATAATGATGAATGGTGTTTATTAAATGGTTTTGAAAATGTTAAAGCAAATAATCTTGAAAATGAAATTGATGTACGCCAGTGTGAGCTAAAGGATATTCAAGAAAAAGAATTCGACTTAATTTTAGCAAATATTAACAAACATATTCTTTTTGATCTTGCAGACTTAATAAAAATTAAACTAAAAAAGACCGGAACATTAATTCTTTCCGGTCTTTTAGATATTGATGAAACTGATATTGTCGGATTATACACTTCAAAAGGATTTAAGCTTCAAGAGCAATCTGCATTAGATGAATGGATTGCACTTGTTTTCAAAACCAAATGACTATTGTTGAAGTTTACTCAACAATCTAACTAGTTCTTTTTGTTCGGAATCAGTTAAAGCACTAATTAAAGATGCCATACTTTCTGAGTATGCCGGCAATATCGACTCAATCTTTGTTCTCCCCTGCGGAGTTAAATCAGCATGTATAACCCGCCTGTCTTCTTTAGAAGGAATTCTTTTTACAAATCCTTCTTTTTCAAGATTATCCACAACACATGTTATGTTTGCACCGGTTACCATCATTTCTTCACTTATTTTTTTTAATGGAATTGCACCGGTTTTGTTCAAAATTTCCAACACTCCAAATTGAGGTGTTGTTAATTTTTGTTCGAACATCTGTTTGGATTGTACTCTTCGGACTTTGTCATAAGCCTTTGAAAGCTTATCCCATAAGTCCAGGGCTGTTTGTTTCTTATCTGCCATACGTGCACCCTTTCTTTAGTTTGTTGCTACCATTAAAGTAACATTTACCAACTAATTTGTGGTAAAAAATAGACTATTCGGTAATAAAAATAAAGTTAATAATCTTAACTCCTTAATTATCGAATTATTTTCTATTTAGTTTATAGCTTATTGATTTGAAACTTTTCTAAGAGAATTCGTATTATATTTACAATAAAAACATATACAGCTTGAACAAATATTCTTTAGAAATACAAAAATTCAATAAATCCAATTCAATTCCGTTTAATGGGCTTGTAAGATTTGCTTTCCGGGTAAAATTTGCACGACTGGAAGAAATAATTGATTCTTTACAAGAAATAAATTCCTTTTTCTTTTTTTCAAAGCCGGTTGATGGCTACAAATTTCTAGGCATAGGTTGTACTGAAAATCAAGTGAGCAATGATTTTATTCGCTTCGTATCTCAAGGTACTATTGATTCAAAAATGCTTTATGAAGCGAATCCGGAGTTAATGATACCAGAATATGTTCCTTTGGTTTTAGGCGCGGAGAAATTCCCTTATAAAAAGAATGAAACACTTTGGAAAGATTTTTCTGAGTCTAAATGGTTTATACCTCAAATCTTACTTTATCAAACTCCGAGCACATCGATTATCATTTTCCAATATTTTGGCAATAATCCGCCGTTTGATTTATTTGAACAAACAATTAACTTGTTAGAGCATAGCAGTACAAAAACACATAAAATCAATAACAGAATTTACAACTCACGCACTTCTACACTAAATGATTGGGAGAAATCTGTAAAACTTGCTCTAAAAGAAATTGAAACTAACGCTATCGAAAAAGTTGTACTTGCAAGAAAAATTACATTAGATATAAAAAGTGAATTTTCTCTTCCCAATGCGTTAACTCAATTACAAGATAAATATTCTGATTGTACAACATTTGCTTATAAAGAATCCAATTCTATTTTTTTTGGCTCATCTCCGGAAAAAATGTTTTCTTTAAAAGACAATAAACTAGAAACTGAAGCTCTCGCTGGTTCATCTGCTAGAGGTTTAAATATAGAAGATGATTTAATTAACGAAAGTAATCTCTTGCTTAATCCTAAAGAACTTTGTGAGCATAAAAATGTTTTTAGTTTTTTAATAAATAGCTTAAAAAATTTTTCTGATGAAATTTCTTACAGCTCTAATCCTCAGATAAAAAAACTTTCTAATATTCAGCATCTTCAAACACCAATCACTGCTATTCTTAAAGATGAAATTGATATTTTAGAGCTGTTGAAAGCACTGCATCCAACTCCGGCAGTTTGCGGATTGCCGCAGAAAAATGCTTTGGAATTGATAAAAGATTTAGAATATTTTGATAGAGGATTATACGCTGGTATAATTGGCTGGTACAATGCAAAAAAAAGAGCTGAGTTTGTAGTTAGTATCAGAAGTGCTCTTTTAAAGGATAATACAATTACAGCTTTTGCCGGTTGCGGAATAGTTGAAGGCTCTAATCCGGTAACCGAGTTTTATGAAACCGAATTAAAATTAAAACCAATATTGTCTTTACTAGAAAATGAGATTATCAATCAATCGTAATATTATTTGGTGTAATGTATTTACAAATCGTTTAGCAGAACTTGGTGTTAAATATGTTTGTATTTCGCCCGGTTCGCGCAGCACTCCGCTCACTTATACTTTTTCAACCAATAAAAATTTTACAACGTTTCCAATTGTAGATGAAAGAAGCTCTGCTTTTTTTGCTTTGGGACTTGCTAAAAAATCAAAATCTCCAGTTGCAATTGTAACAACATCTGGAACTGCCGTTGCGGAATTGTACCCGGCAATAATTGAAGCCTTTTATCAGAGAATTCCATTAATCGTTTGTACAGCAGATAGGCCTCGAAAGCTGCGCGGCAGTGGAGCAAACCAAACAATTAATCAGCATAATATTTATAAAAACCATATAAGAATGTTTGCGGATATCGGCTTACCGGATTTGAATAACATCCACAAAGTAATTAATATAGCTGAAGATGCAGTACGTACGTCATTCTTTAACGAAAGAGGTCCGGTTCATCTCAATTTCCAATTTGAAAAACCTTTCGAGCCAAATTCACCTACAGACAATATTAACGCAAAATTGTTGGAAAATATTTGCGCTAACACTTCTTTTGAATTACGAGAAATTCGTTCACAGCAAATAAGTTTTCGAAAACTTGCCGATAAATTCTCCAATAAACGTGGGTTAATTTTAATTGGCTACAATAATTATGGCGATGGCTTTCCAAAGCAAGTTGTTCGATTATCTGAGAAATACGGATTTCCTATTTATGCAGATGGCTCTTCATCACTCCGATTTGGAAAACACAGAAAAGATAACATAATTGAAAATTTAACAGCAATTGTGCGCTCTGCCAGTTTTCAAGAAAAATATGACCCTGAAATAATAATTCAGTTTGGAAGTGCTCCTACTGCAAATGTTCTATTAGATTTTTTTAAGAAATCTAAAGCAGAAAAAATTCTTTGTAATGAATTTGGCGACATAAGCGATCCTTCGCTAACTTCAAAAACAATTATCAAAATGAATCCGGAATATTTTTGTGAATCGATTTGCAATTTGGATAAGCAAACAAAAAATTCTCTTGAATGGCTTGATGATTGGCGCGCAATGAACATGATTGCAAAAATTCATAAAAACGAATTGGTTGAAAACTCTGAGTTTTCTTTTGAAGGACGCTTACCGTATGAGATTATTTCAATACTGCAAGAAAAATCAAATTTATTTGTTTCGAACTCACTTCCTATTCGCGATTTTGATTTCTTTGCAACACCTAATCAAAAACGTTTAAGTATATTCACTAATCGCGGAGCTAGCGGGATTGATGGGATAACTTCTACCGCACTTGGTATTGCAAAAGTTTCTAAAGAACCAACATATCTTTTAACCGGAGATTTAGCTTTTTTTCACGATCTCAATGGTTTGTACAATTCAATAAAGTTTAACATTCCGCTTACTATAATTCTTGTTAATAACAATGGCGGCGGTATATTTGAATCACTTCCGATATCAGAATATAGCGAAGTGATGAAAGACAATTTTCTTACTCCGCTTCAAATCAACTTCAAAAAGTTTGTTGAAGCTTATGGCGGTAAACATAAAAGAATTAAAAACTGGAATCATTTACGCAAGGAACTTAAATTATCAAGCGGAAGTAAGAAGTTTATTGTTCTCGAAGTAAAAACCGACGCTAAAAAATCTAAAACCAAGAGGCAGAAATACTGGAGCGCGGTTGTGAAGGAAATAAATAATTATATAAATGAAATTAAAACTCGGCGGCATCCAGTTTAATATTCTCTGTGATGAGTCAAAAATTCATGCGGAAAAAATCCCAATTTTATTTCTTCATGGCTTTACAGGCTGTGCTAATGATTGGAATTTCATTTTAGATAAACTACCAACTAAATACTTTCCATTTGCAATAGATCTTATCGGTCATGGAGAAACTGATTCTCCCGAAAACGAAAATGAATATAATTGCACTGCAATTGTTCGACATTTAAACCAAATTCTTGATCACTTAAATTTTAAAAAAATTATTATCGCCGGTTACTCTATGGGCGGAAGAGCGGCAATTTCCTTTTCGCTAAAAAATCCACAAAAAATTATTGCTGGAATTTTTGAGAGTACTACCGCTGGAATTGAAGAAATTGCGGCAAAAAAAGAACGCGTTGAACATGATTTTATTTTAGCAGATAAAATCCGTGAAGAAGGAGTTGAATCATTTCTTGATTATTGGTTTAGTTCACCCATGTTTAATTCTTTGCAGAGTCTACATAACTATGATGATATAAAAAGCAAAAGAAGTCAAAATAATATTACCGGATTAGCTAATTCCCTTTCTGCATTCTCTACAGGGTTGATGAACAGTTATTGGAAAGAAATTCACAAGCTTGAATTTCCTATTCTTCTTATATCAGGCGAAGATGATGAAAAGTATACCGACATCAACAGGAAAATGCTTGCAAAGATGAAAAGGGCAGCTCATAAAATCTTACCACAAACCGGACACAATACGCACTTAGAAAAACCAGAGCTTTTTACTAATTTAGTCTTGGAATTTTTAAACAAGATTGAAGGAAATAATGAGCTTAAAATGGATTAAAGCAAAAGACTATCAAGATATTATTTACGAAAAATTAGATGGGATTGCCAAGATCACCATTAATCGTCCAGAAAAACGCAATGCTTTTCGGCCTGAGACAACAAAAGAATTATACGATGCCTTTAACGATGCACGAGAAGATTCCGGAATTGGCGCAATTTTACTTACCGGTGCCGGACCAGCTAAAGATGGCAAGTACGCATTTTGTTCCGGCGGAGATCAATCAATTCGCGGCAACAAAGGTTATGTTGGCAAAGATGGTGTACCTCGTTTAAACATTTTGGATGTTCAAAAACAAATTAGAAGCATTCCAAAACCAGTTATTGCATTAGTTGCCGGTTACGCAATTGGAGGCGGACACGTTTTACATGTTATTTGCGATCTAACAATCGCTGCCGATAATGCTATCTTTGGTCAAACTGGACCAAAAGTTGGAAGTTTTGATGGCGGATTTGGTTCAAGTTATTTAGCAAGAATTGTAGGACAGAAAAAAGCGCGCGAGATTTGGTATTTGTGCCGTCAATACAATGCTCAAGAAGCTTTTGAAATGGGCCTAGTAAATAAAGTTGTTCCTGTTGAACAATTAGAGGCCGAAGGTGTGCAATGGGCAAAAGAAATTCTTGAAAAAAGTCCTCTCGCTATTCGTTTACTCAAATCCGCCTTTAATGCAGAGCTTGATGGACAAGCCGGAATACAAGAGCTTGCTGGCAATGCTACTTTACTGTATTATATGAGCGAGGAAGCTCAAGAAGGTAAAAACGCATACAATGAAAGACGTAAACCGGATTTCAAAAAATTTCCAAGAGTTCCATAGTGATTAAAGAACAGGCAAATACAATAACAAAATTTGATGCTTGGATAATGGCGACAAGACCCAGAACTTTACCAGCAGCTTTGGTTCCGGTTTTAGTTGGAAGTTCAATTGCGTTTCATGACGGAAAGTTTAGACCAATAGCAGCTTTTGTTGCTTTAATTTGTGCTATTTTAATTCAGATTGGAACCAATTTTGTAAATGATCTCTACGATTTTATTTACGGAACCGATAAAATAGATAGAGTTGGACCGAAACGTGTTGTAGCTGCCGGTTTCATTTCTATTTCGGAAATGAAATTAGGGATTCTTGTAGCGTTTGGTTTGAGCTTTCTGCTTGGAATGTATCTGGTTCATTTAACAGGTTGGGAAATTTTACTACTCGGAGTAATTTCTATTTTAGCTGGTATTGCTTATACAGCCGGACCGTTTCCATTAGCTTATAATGGTCTTGGAGATATAGCCTCCTTTTTATTTTTTGGTTTAATCGGAACAGTAGGTACATATTATGTTCAAGCTAATGAAGTTTCAATGTTCGCATTTTGGTCTTCTATACCTGTAGGCGCATTGATTACTAATATTTTAGTTGTTAATAATTACCGCGATCGCGAAGAAGATCAATCCAACGGCAAAAACACTTTAGTAGTTTTATTTGGAGAAAAGTTTGCGCGTTTTCAATATATAGTTTTTATGTTGCTGTCATACTCCATCTTATTTTTAGTTTTCTACACTTATAAAAACAGTTACTGGGTTTTTCTTCCTTTACTTTCACTTCCGCTTTCGGTTAAGCTTGTAAAAATGATTTTTACTTTGCGCGGAAGTGAATTAAATAAAACTTTAGAATTAACTGCAAAACTTTCGGCATTGTACGGATTATTATTTGCTATCGGAATTATGATATGAAAATAATTGAAGCAACGTATTTCCCATTTTCATTAAAATTAAAAACTCCATTTGTCAATTCTATAGGAACACTACGCCAAAGAAACGGGTTTATTTTAAAACTTACAGATGAATTTGGAAATATCGGTTATGGAGAGTGCTCTCCACTTCCCGCGTTCAGCAAAGAATCTCTTACCGAAGCAGAAGAAAATTTGAGCAATATTACTACCGGCTTGCTTCAATACAGCTATGCGGATGAGTTAAGTTTCCCCTCAGAACTCCCGTCTGTTTCTTATGCAGTTGAGCAAGCTTTGTTAGATTTAGCCTTCGCTCAAAAAAAAGACTTATTAACTAAAAAGCTTGGTTTAGTGGATAGTGTTATAAATGTTAACGCTGTGATAGGATTTGATGATTATCAAAATATTTTCAATAAGATCAAAAATAAAATTGAATTGGGTTACAAAACTTTTAAAATTAAAGTTGGGAGAGATAACCCATACGAAGACTATGAATTGCTTGAAACAATTAGAGTAAACTTTGGTTTCGATTTCAAAATAAGGCTTGATGTAAATCAGAAATGGAGTGCTGATGAAGCTATTGAATACCTTGAGAGATTTAAAGCTTTTGAAATTGAATATGTTGAAGAACCATGTGAATTTGCCAGCAGTACATTGCGAACATTCGAAGAAACACACATACCAGTTGCGTTGGATGAATCGATTAAATCTTCTAGTGAATTGATGAGTTTATTGACTGATTTAAACACAGAATATCTTGTTGTTAAGCCAATGATTATTGGTGGATTTTTTACAATAAAAAATATTATTGATTTAGCTAATCAGAATGATAAAAAAATAATAATTTCTTCTTCTTTCGAAAGTGCAATTGGCAAAAGAGCATTAGTTATGCTTGCATCTTTAACAAATCATTCCTTAGCTCATGGGTTGGATACTACAGAATTTTTTGAAAATGATATCAGCCCGGATGTATATCCAGTTACGAATGGAAAAATAAATTTTATCAATAACATTCTCCCACACAAAACTGATTTATCTCTTCAATGATAAAATCAACAGATTCACAGCATTGGTTAATAGAGAAAGCCTTGCATTTTCCGAATAAGCTTGCAATTCAAACAAATTCGCAAAATTTTACTTTCGAACAACTTGTTAAAGCATCACTTGCTGTCAAAATGTATTTAACCGAACATGGCATAAAGCGTGAGGATAATGTTTGTATACTCGCAGATCATGATTTCAGATTTTGGATAATAGTGAATGCTTTGTGGTTAATGGGAGCTGTGCCTGTTCCAATAAACATAAAAAATACTGAGGAAGAAATTGAGTGGCAGTTCCAAAAAGTTGATTCGAAATATTTAATCGACTTGCGCGAGAATAAATCTTCTTATGCGGCCGTTTATTGCCTTTCTTTTGAAAACTTTAATTTTTTTAACACAGAAAGAAACGATACTGTTTACTCACAATTTGATTTTTCTCATTTACACTCTGCCATAATTCTTTTTACTTCTGGTTCCACTGGAAAGCCAAAAGCTGTACTTCATACTTTCAAGAGTCTTTATGAGAGCGCAATCGCAACTGCTACCACATTTGACTTAAATAAAAAAGATATTTGGCTGGCATCACTTCCGCTTTATCATATTGGCGGAATAATGATTTTAGTGCGCTCTTTATTAACGGAAAGTCTTGTTGTTTTTCCAAATAGTTTGAAACAAAATGATATTGTTGAAAGCATAAACAAAAGCAATCCAACTCATATTTCATTTGTATCAACTACTTTTAAGAGAATTCTTGAAAGCAACCAAAATCCGAATAAGAACCTCAAATATGTTTTTCTTGGAGGCGGGCATCTTTCAGATGATCTATGCAGAGATGCAATTAAAAGCGGTTTCCCTATTGTAAAAGTTTATGGTTCTACAGAAACTTGCTCTATGGTTTACGCTCTTAAACCGGAAGACTTTAACAAAAAAATTGATTCAGTTGGAATACCAATTAATGAGAAAATAAAAATTATTGTATCTAACGGAGATATTTTTGTTTCGACTCCAACTTTATTTAAAGAATATTACAACGATGAAGAAATAACAAAATTGAAAATCATTAACAACTTTTACCAAACGGGTGATTTAGGCAAGTTAGATGATGATGGCTTTTTATATATAGATTCTCGACGCGAGGATATTATTATCAGCGGAGGCGAAAATGTTAGCGTTAAAGAAATTGAAATATCTATCAACTCTATTCCTAATGTAAACGATTGTTTTGTTTTTGGATTAAAAGATGAAACATGGGGGCAAATAATATGTGCTGCAATTGTTTCTAATGATTACACTGCCGAAAAATTAAAATCAATACTTCAAAATAAACTTGCCTCGTACAAAATTCCTAAAAAGATTTTCTTTGTTACTGAAATTCCTCGTAATGAAATGGGCAAGATTATGCGCTCAGAATTAATCCATTCACTTAAGCTTGATGAAGTTTAAGCTGATCTTGAAATTCCTTAGGCAATTCAATTTTTTCAAACTTTTCTTTCATCACACAAACATGAACAGTCTTAGCCATTGCGGTAAACTCTTTATCACGATAAAACCGATAAGTTAACTCAAAAGAAGAATTTTTAAGCAAGCTCACAATTACATCTACTTTTAGTTCATCGCCTACACGTATTGGGCGGACATAGTCAGCTTCGGCATGCATTATTGGTAAAATATATTCTTGGTCGAAAAAGAAATTTCTAGTTGGAGAAAGGCTACGCATAAAATCTTCGTACGCTGCATGTACATATTTGAAAATGCTTGCATAGAATATAATACCAGCTGGGTCGGCATCGTAGAAATAAACTTTTACATTTGCAGAAAACATTAACACCTCTTATTCTTTTAACAAATCTAATCAACTCTTTTGCATTTCACATTATCTATTTTGTGGTTAACTTCGCAACGCAAATTATGAAACACAATTTTTATCAAATATCGATGTTATTCTTTCTCGCTGCTACTTTTTCTATAATATTTCCTCAAGAAATAAAGCGAGAATTTTATAATAATGGAAAAATTAAATCCGAAGGCACTTTTATAGGAGATATACGAGTTGGCGTTTATAAAGAGTTTTATGAATCCGGCAAAATTTGGAAAGAGTGGAATTATGTGTACGGAAAAGAAGAAGGTATCTCAAATTGGTACTTTGAAGACGGTACAAAAAGCATGGAATGGAATTATAGAAACGGTAAACTTGAAGGTGTTTCTAAATGGTTCTATGAATCTGGCGAGCTTTGGTCTGAGCCTGCCTATGTAAATAACATTCAAGAAGGATTTACCAAAACTTATTACAAAAGCGGCAAGCTTCAAGCTATTTGGAGCTATAAAAACGGAATGCTCAACGGGCTTTCAAAAATATTTTTTGAAAATGGTAAAGTTGAGGTTGAACGTAATTATGTTGATGACAAATTAGATGGCATTAACAAAGTCTATTATGATTTTGGCGTTTTAGCTCTTGAAGCAAAATATGTTAAAGATAAACTGGAAGGTGAATCTTATCTTTATTATCCGGACGGATCCATAAAGGTTATCGATATTTATAAAAACGGACAAATTGTAAAGCGTACGCGTTATGGAATTCAAGGCAAATTTGATAAAATCGAAGAAAGTTTCGAAGAGTTTCATGATGAAGGTACATTTAGCAAACAGCTTCTATTTAGAGAAGGCAAACTTGAAGGAAAAATTAAAGAATATTATCCTAGTGGATTCTTAAAATCGATATTGAACTATAAATCCGATAAGCTTATTGGAGAGGCAACATATTTTTATGATGGTGGAATTATTGCTGAAACTGCAAGCTATATAAATGGAATAAAGACAGGATTAGTTACAAAGTATAATGCAAATGGTGTTAAATTTTCTGAAGAAAACTATTCGGATAATCTTAGAATTGGTGAAGCAAAAACTTTTTACTCTACAGGAGAAGTGGAGTCTACACGATTCTATAAAAATGATAAACTTAACGGCTCTGTAAAGTGGTTTTTAAAGAATGGTAAGTTCTTAGCCGAAGAAGAATTTTCGGCCGGACTTAGAGAGGGGATAACAAAGACTTATCATGAAAATGGACAAATCGCTGAGTTCATGATATATAAAAACAATTTGTTAAACGGTAAATGTTATTCTTATGATGACACCGGTAAGCCAATTAAACAGTCAGAATATTTGGATGGTGAATTAGTAAAGTAATATGAAATACTTAGAAATTAGTTTACTCTGCCGCCAACAGAAATAATTTTAGGCATTTTCTGTTTATTTTTTTTCCCCGAGTTCCAAAATGTTAAGATAAAATAAATTGCAATTAATCCGCTTCCAAATAAAAACGCTAAAAACTCTTTTGCTTTAAACTGCGAAAAGATTGAAAGACCAAGAAAGATTCCGACAACTAATAAAATCAACGGAATACCATATAGTGAAAAGGAAACGCTAAGAAGCTCGCTTCCTTTTACTTCAAAATGTATTTTATCACCGGGTTTAACTCCAAAGGAATCAATTACTCTTACAATATTCTCATCTGCGGATTTAGGTTTACAAATAATCTTGGCACTGCATTCATCACAACTTTGGCTTTGTGTTACAGCAACATTTGCATAACCATATTCTACAGAAACTACTATTCCTTCTTCAACAATTACTTCATAGTTCATCAATTAACCAAGATATCTTTAGGTACTTTATAACCAATTGCTTTTGTAGAGCATTTATCAAAAGGTATTTTTGATTCAACAAAAAGTTCGTGAACAACTTTGCCAAGATTTCCTTCCATCAAAACTCCGCCATCAGATTTTCGAGCGCAAATACCACAGCCAATACAAGATACAGAGCATACTTCTTTAGATCGTTTAGGGTCATCTTGATTTTTACAGAATACAAAAACATTTCTATCAACCGGATGCATTTCCAATATATTACGCGGGCATGCTTTTACACAAACACTGCAACCAGTACATAATTGTTCAATTACTTCTGGCAAGCCATTTTCGTTCATTATAATTGCGCCAAAGGGACAAGCAACTTCACAATCACCACCGCCAAGGCAACCGTAGTAACAAAGTTTATCGCCGCCAGAAACAATGCTCATAGCTTTACAACTTAATGGTCCATAATAACTTGCCATCGATCGAACTGCTTGGCTGTTTCCTCCACGGCATAAAAGCACCGGGACATTTTTAATTGACACACCTGATTCAACACCAAGAAATTCTGCAATCTTTTTCGCGGTTTCTTCACCACCAACCGGGCATCCGGTAACAAGTGCTTTTCCTTCAACAACATTTACAGCAAAATCATAACAACCGGCTTTACCACAACCGCCGCAATTTGCGCTAGGTAAGATATCATTTATCTGCGCGATAAGAGGATTCTCTACAACCCGCAGCTTTTTATCTGCTAAAGCTAAACCTCCGGCAAAAATAAAACCCAATCCGCCCATTGTAACAATTGCAAGAATAATTCCTATTTCCATTTTTACCTCTTCAAGAAATTTTTAAAACCGGAAGACTCCATAATTGTTCCGGTTGTATCAACAATTACTCCTTCAACATCTTTTAATTTTTCTATTACTTCTATTCCTTTTTTAGGACCAAGAACAAATATTCCGGTAGAAAGCGCGTCGGCTGTTAAAGCATCCTTTGCAATTATAGTAACTGCTTCGCATTCATTTGCCGGAAATCCGGTAACTGGATTAAATATATGTGTGAACCGTTTTCCATCTTTATTAAAATACTGTTGATAGTCTCCGGATGTAGAAACGCCATAGCCATCCGCGACAATAGTTCCCATCAATTCATTTTGCTTTCGCGGGTGCTGTATACCGATTTTCCAATCAATACCTTTTGTAAATACTTCACCGCCAACATTCACTAAATAACTTCTTATTCCATGTTTTTCTAAAACTTGAGCACATTTATCAGCAGCATAACCTGGCACAACAGCATTAAAACTGATTTTTACATTAACTGGTTTTATCAAAATGTTTGGATCTTCCAGCTTAATTTGTTTCCAGCCAATATTTTTCAGAGCTTTAATAACTTCATCAGGTGTGGGAAGCCTTGGAGAATTTTTATCGAATCCAATTAGTTCTATTATCTTTCCAATTGCTATATCAAAAGCCCCAGAAGTTAGATTCCAAATCACCTCTGATTTTTTAAGCAACAAAAAAATTTCTTCATCAACAACAAATCTCTCCTCTTTGCTATTATTAATTCTCCACATATTATTGTTTTTGATATAAGTAGAGAATAAAGTATCCAATCTTTTCGATTCTTCAAAAGCTGCGTTGATAGCAATGTTTGCTTTTTCTTCATCTACTCCGCGCACTTGAATTTCTATGGTAGACCCCATTACAAGCGTTGTTCGTTTTATTGTTTCTTCTTGTTTTCCAGAACATGATATCAGAAGAAAAACTATTGGTAATATTTTAATTATCGTTATTATCATTCGTCTTTGATGCGTGAATAAAATATCGTGTTCAATTATTAAATCATTCCGGCAAAACCCATAAAGGCAAGCGCCAAAATACCTGCTGTAATAAGAGTAATTGGCACTCCTCGAAATGGTAGCGGCACATCGGTTAATTCAAGCTCTTCTCTAATACCAGCCATAATAAATAGCGCTAATGTGAATCCAACACCGGCACCCAATCCAAAAATCAAGCTCTGCAAAAAGTTATATTCTCTCATTGTCAGCAAAAGAGCCAGACCTAAGATTGCGCAGTTGGTTGTAATTAGAGGAAGAAAAATTCCAAGTGCACGATATAAAGGTTGGCTAACTTTCTTTATCACCATTTCAACAAATTGTACTAATGAGGCAATTACCAAAATGAATGAAGGTATTTGCAGAAACTCAAGACTATAAGGCAGTAATATATAGTTCCACAATAACCAGCTTACTATTGCAGTAAGAACCATAACAAATGTTGTAGCCATTCCCATAGAGAGAGCTGAAGAAGTTTTATTTGAAACTCCAATAAATGGGCATATTCCAAGGAAGTATGACAAAACAAAATTATTTACTACCGAAGCCGAAATAAAAATAATAAGCAGTTCCAATTTAAGCCTCCTGCTCTTTTAATGTTTTAGAAGTATTCTTGTATTTTTTAATCAAGTCTTCTCTATCTAATCTTTTCTTTCTTTCTTGATAAGCATTTGACAGACCCATCAAAATGCCCAATGTTAAAAAAGCGCCGGCAGGTAAAATCATAACGGTCCAAACCTCAAACGAGTTAGGCATAACTTGAAAACCTAAAAAGGTTCCGCTGCCTAAAATTTCTCTAACTCCGCTCATTGCAACAAGTGCAATTAAAAATCCAGTGCCATTACCTAAGGCGTCCATTACTGCCTTCAAGGGTCCATTTTTTGAAGCAAAGGCTTCAGCTCTTCCAAGAATAATACAATTAACAACTATAAGTGGAATAAATGGTCCTAATGATTTAGAAAGAGCCGGGAATTGTGCTTTCATAACTAAATCCGTAATTGTAACAAACGACGCAATTATAACAATGTATGCAGCAATTCTAACTTGAGTAGGAATTAGTTTTCTTATTAACGAGATAATTAGGCTTGAGAATACAAGAACAAATGTTGTAGCTAGTGCCATTGCTATTCCATTCATTACTGTAACAGTAACAGCAAGAATAGGACACATTCCTAAAACTTGTTTAAAGACCGGGTTATTTTTCCATAACCCTTTTGCATATTCGTAAGTTAAGGTTCCCTTTTTCATAACGACCCCTTCTCTTTTAATAAACGGGCTTTTTCTAAAGCATTGTTTATAATATCAACAATTGCTTTAGATGAAATTGTGGCACCAGTAATAGTTTGAATTTCGTTTGACTTGCTGGGAGCTTTTCCTTTAACCCATTCAATTTTAGGATCTGTATTTAATTCATTGAATTGTTTCTTAAAAGGATCTTCTAAAATTAATGTTCCAAGTCCCGGAGTTTCACTCTGCTCAAGAACTTCGTACTTGTTTAACTTCTTCATATCTGCGCTTAGTCCAATCATCACTCTAATCTTTCCTTGAAATCCGTTTCCATCATAAACAATCGAATAGCCGATTAATTTCTCGGGTTCATCCATTACTTTATAAATTGCGAACCCGGCATTAGCTACTGCTTGGTAGCTTTTACCATCGGGATTGACAAGAAATATTGCTTTTTCGGTTTCAGCTTTTTTATTTGCTTCAATAAGTGGAGTAGCCCAACCGTTTACACTTGCAAGCAATCCACCGGCAACTATTCCAATAATAGAAAGAGTAGCAATCATGTGAATAATATTTTTCATTTCGTCTCCCCGAAAACACGCGGGCGTGTATATCTGTTAATTGTTGGAACTAATGCATTCATAATTAAGATTGCGTACATAACTCCTTCCGGAAGTCCACCGAATAAACGAATCATCACAACGAGAATAGAGATGCTGATTCCAAAAATCCACATACCTTTTGAAGTTATTGGAGAGGTAACCCAATCTGTAGCCATAAATATTGCGCCAAATAAAAATCCGCCGGAAAAAACTTGAAAAAATGGACTTGGATATTTAACCGGATCGATTACCCAAAACAATCCGCCAAAGATCAACATACCAATTATCATAGCAACAGGAACGCGGTAGTTTACAATACCAAAGGCAATTAAAAATATACCGCCAATAAGAATGGCAATTGCGGAAGTTTCGCCAAGTGAACCGCCCACATTTCCTAAAAACATCGGTTGAACTTGAGTTACAACTTTATCGAATTTGAATGCAGCAAGCGGAGTTGCAGACGTAATTGTATCTACTGCAAAATTTGGTTGAGTCCATGTTGTAATTGCAACCGGAAATGCAGCTTGCAAAAACGCTCTGCCAACCAATGCGGGATTAAAAATATTGTACCCCAATCCTCCAAAAACTTCTTTACCAATGGCAATTGAAAACACAGCTCCAATTGCTGTAGCTGACAAAGAAAAATTTGGCGGCAAAATTAAACCAAGAAGCAAGCCTGTAATTACGGCGCTTCCATCTTCTACGCTAATCTTTCTTTTTCTAATCTTTTTAATAAGGAACTCTGTACCGAAACAAAAGACAACGCTAGTTAATAAAATCACCAACTGATAAGGACCAAAAAATACTACTGCAGAAATCACAGCCGGCAGTAAAGCCAGCACAACAAACCACATCGCTTGTTTTGTACTCCAACGTGAGTGAACATGGGGCGAAGTGGAAAGTTCTAATTTGTAAGTCGGATTTGCTGTGGTTGTTTCCATATCTCATTTACTTGTTAGCTGAATTAGTTTATTACAATCATTTAGTCTTGATCTTGTTTTGCTTAAACACTCATTCTTTCTTTTTGCAATGTTAAAACACGCTGCTTACCAAGCCGAATCCATTGTACTAATGGAATATTAGCCGGGCATTCGTAAGTGCAAGTTCCGCACTCCATACAAACGGTTATACTAAGCCGCTCAGCGTCTTCCAGCTTTTCTAATTGTGATAAGCGAGCAAGTTTTGTTGGTGTTAAATTTAGCGGACAAGCGTCAACACATTTTCCACATCTTAAACAAGGTGTTTCTTCGTGAACATTTATTTCTTCTGCTGTAAGAACAAGAATACCGGATGTTGCTTTCATTACCGGTGCAGTAAAATCATACTGTGCTACTCCCATCATCGGTCCGCCAACAACAACTTTAACTGCATCTTCTGTTACGCCGCCACAATAATCTAAAATATCGCTTAATACAGTACCAACTTTTACAATAAGATTTTTTGGTTGCTTAATTCCTTTACCCGAGACTGTTATTGCGCATGTAAGCTGCGGCTCTCCTTTTACAACTGCATCATAAATTGCAATTGCTGTTCCAATGTTTTGAATTGCAGCACCGGCATCAAAAGGAAGTTTACCGGGAGGAACTTCCTTTCCGGTTACTGCTTTTATCAGCATTTTTTCAGCACCTTGCGGATATTTTGTTTTTAATACTTCAACCGATACATCAGAATAATTTTTAACTGAATTTCTTAATTTTTCAATGGCTTCTGGCTTGTTGTCTTCAACTCCAATTGCACCTTTTTTTACACCTAATGCTTTCATAATTAATCTTAATCCATAGACCACTTCATCGGTTCGTTCAATCATAAATCGGTAATCGCGAGTTAAATATGGCTCGCACTCGCAACCGTTAAGAATCACAACATCAATTTGTTTTCCATCAGGAGGAGTTAGTTTTACATAAGTTGGAAAAGCAGCGCCTCCTTGTCCAACAATACCGGCAGCTTTTACTCTTTCTATTATTTCATCTTGAGTAATATTGTTAATATCCAAAGGGTTCATATAAATATTTTCTTCGGACTCATTAGTTTGAATAATAATAGCATCTTTTGGAAATCCGGATACACTTGAATCGATAGCTAACTTTTGGACTTTTCCGTTAACGGGACTATGAACGGGAGATGAGATAAAGCCATCTTGCTCTGCAATAACTTCGCCACATTTTACTTCGCTTCCTTTTTTAACTATTGGTTTTGCCGGTTTGCCCAAATGCTGTGAAATAGGTATTACTACTTGTTTTGGTATAGGCATAATTTCGAAAGCGAGATGTTCTGTTAAAGATTTGTGTTCGGGGGGATGTACACCGCCTTTAAATGAATTTGAATTTTTTAGTTTACCCATAAGCCTTACTTTATTTTAGGGAACATTCGTTGTTAGTTGACATAAAACGTGCCACTTACTATTGTTTCTTTTGTTCTTACTGTTCTGATAAAAAGCCATTTTTTGAAAAATTTATTGGGTATTTATATTTAATTAAGCAATACAAATTTATTAGCTTTTCAATTATGAAAAAGCTTTTAACTATTTAAGAAATAAAGGATAGTCGGTTAACATATCTTGATAACTGCTGCTTCCATATTAGTTCAATAATAGGATTAAAGCTTGTCTTTTTTACTAATGGATTAAAAGGTAAATTTGCGGGAACAATTGTTCTGGCATTAAGCGTTGCAAAATTTTAACTATTTGTTAACATTTTGATAACCATGCCTTAATGTAACAAAGTTAAGTTTGATTTATAAATTTGCTTAAAGTTTTATTTTTTCAGTTAATTATGGCTAAGAAAAAAATTCTCTTCATCTGCGGCTCACTCAATCAAACTTCGATGATGCACCAGATTTCTAATCATTTAAATGAGCATGATTGTTTTTTTACACCTTACTATGCAGATGGATTTATAAACTATGTAGTACAACTCGGCTATCTCAACTTTTCAATCTTAAACGGATCTTTTCGAAAAAACACTGAAAAATATTTGCGTGATAACAATCTTAATATTGATTACCGTGGAATAAATAATAATTATGACCTGGTTTACACATGCGCAGATTTAATTTATCCAAAGAATATCCAAAACAAAAAAGTAATTCTTGTTCAAGAAGGAATGACAGATCCAGAAAATTTGATGTTTTATTTAGTGAAATACTTAAAGATTCCACGTTGGCTTGCTAGTACTTCTACTATGGGTATGTCTAACAAATACAGTTATTTCTGTGTCGCCTCCGATGGATACAAAGATTTTTTTATCAAAAGAAAAGGAGTTAGCCCAGATAAACTGATTGTTACAGGGATACCTAATTTTGATAACGTAAAGAATCACATGATAAACGATTTTCCTCACAAGAATTTTGTTTTAGTTTGTACATCTGATGCCAGAGAAACCTTTAAACTCGAAAACAGAGTTAAGTTTATTCTAAATTGTGTTCAAATTGCTAATGGAAAACAATTAATCTTTAAGCTTCATCCTAATGAAAATTTTGAACGGGCTATAAATGAAGTGAACAAATACGCTCCCGGAGCTTTAGTATATACAAGTGGAAACACTAACCATATGATCGCAAATTGCGATACTCTAATAACAAAATATTCTTCTGTTTCTTTTGTAGGACTTACTCTTGGGAAAAAAGTTCATTCATATTTTGAATTGGAAGAACTAAAAAAATTATTGCCATGGCAAAATGATGGTACGTCTGCAGAAAGAATTGCAAAAGTTGGGACTAAATTATTAGAATCCGAATATATTGTGGAAGAAAATTTTTCGGTTAGTAAAGCATGAAAATTGTAACTGTAATACAAGCAAGAATGTCTTCAACTCGTCTACCCGGCAAGATAATGCTGCCCATTCTTGGTAAACCTTTATTGTTGAGAATGATAGAGCGCGTTCGGCAAGCTAAACAAACTGGGCAACTAATAATTGCAACATCTATTAACAAAGATGATGATGAAGTTGAAGAATTTTGTACAACAAATAATCTTGCTTGCTATCGTGGTCATTTAACTGATTTGCTTGATCGGCACTATCAAGTTGCAAAGAAACACTTGGCGGATGCAGTTGTAAAAATTCCTTCTGACTGCCCTTTGGTTGACCCACAAATCATCGATAAAGTAATTCAACATTATGTTAAAAGCGAAGAATTGGATTTTGTAAGCAATCTTCATCCCGCTTCGTATCCTGATGGTAATGATGTTGAAATAATGTCTTTCGATTCACTTGAATGCGCTTGGAAAGATGCAACAAAAAATTACGAACGCGAACACACTACACCATTTATTTGGGAAAATGGGGATGTTTTTAAAATAGGTAATGTTGTATGGGAAACAGGATTAGATTACTCAACCTCATATCGTTGGACTATAGATTTTCCAGAAGATTATGAATTTATCCGCAAAGTATATGAAGAGCTATATCCTCATAAGCCAAATTTTTCTATTAATGATATTTTATTACTCTTAAATGAAAAGCCAGAAATTGCCGAAATAAATTCTCAGTATTTAGGCAAATACTGGTACGAAAACCATCTTGATGAATTAACTAACATTGATGAATACAAAAACAAGTTGAACAATGACAAACAAAAAACTGACTAAATTAAAAAGACAAGCACTAAAAGTACGCGAACACATTATTCGCATGAGTGGAAACGGCGGTTGCTTTATTGGTGCTTCTCTTTCTTGCGCAGATTTAATTCTTTATCTCTATAAAGAATTTTTAAATGTAACTCCGGATAACCTGCAAGATCCAAAACGAGACTATTTCTTTTTATCAAAGGGACACGATGTGCCAGCTCTTTATGGAACTTATGTAGAACTTGGCTGGCTAGAAGAAGATCGGCTTAAAAACCATCTTAAAGCTAACGACTCTATTTATTGGCATCCAAACAGAAATATTCCCGGTGTGGAATTTCATTCCGGCTCGCTTGGACACAATCTTTCCGTTGCAATGGGCGTAGCCATTGATTGCAAACTTAGAGGGCAAAAAAACAAAGTTGTTGTTGTAGTTGGAGATGGCGAGCTAAACGAAGGTTCAATGTGGGAAGGATTGCTAGTTGCATCTGCTTACAAACTTGATAACTTAATTGTAGTTGTGGATCGGAATCAATTTCAGGCAAATATGCCAACCGAAGAACTGATTCCGCTTAACCCGCTTAAAAAGAAATTTGAAGCATTCGGCTGTTCTGTAAAAAAAGTTGATGGTCACAATTTTGAAAAAATGGAAAGAGCATTTAATCAATTTCCATTTGAGAAAAGAAAAGTCTCCGTAGTAATTGCAGAAACTGTAAGAGGAAAAGGTTTACCAAGCATCGAAAAACGTGCAGACAGATGGTTTGTAAATTTCAAACCGGAAGAAATAAATGGTTTGTTGGCAGAACTGCATAGCAAGAAAAAAACTAAATTAACTTCAGAAACTATTGTGGCGAGATAATATGACATACGCTGATATAATACTTGAACTCATAAACGAAGATGATCGGTACATGATCATGACATCTGAAAACAGGATGGCATTTAGAGCATTACCTCCTCTAATTCCTAATAATTTTATTGATACAGGAATTACAGAACAAACAATGATTGGAATGGCGGCAGGGCTTGCGCTTCGCGGAAGAGTGCCGATTGTTCATGCGCTTGCAACTTTTTTAACAATGCGCGCTTTTGAATTTATTCGAACAGACATTGGAATAGCAAGTCTTCCGGTTAAACTCGTTGGCGCTGTCCCCGGTTTTCTTTCTGATGGAAACGGTCCAACTCATCAAGCAATTGAGGATGTTTCAATAATGCGTGGAATTCCGCCAATGAATGTTTTCTGTCCGGCAGATGAAGACGATATGCTCAAAGGATTGAAAACAATTATTACACATCAATCTCCTTTTTATATGCGTTACAATCCAACTAAAGCTTTGGTAGAACATACGCCGCTTGAAATTGGCAAAGCTGAAATCTTTGATAATGGAACTGATGTTGCAATATTAGTTTACGGATTTTTATTTGGTGAAGCATTCAAAGCAAAACAATTATTGGAAGAACACGGCAAATCAGTAAGATTAATAAATATCCGAACTCCAAAACCAATTGATGAAGAAGCCGTATTAAAAGCTGCAGAAGAATGTGACCTTGTTGTTACACTTGAAGATCATTTTATAACAGGTGGACTTTATTCAATTGTTAGCGAATTATTGGTAAGCAAAAGAGTTTCTGCAAATGTTTTTCCAATTGCACTTAATACTTGGTTTAAACCAGCATTATTAAATGAGGTGCTTGAGTATGAAGGGTTTACGGCGGAGAAAATTTTGAACAAGATTTTAGCTGTTAGCAATTAGCTATTAGGAAAAGAGTTGAGAGATTACAAGATTTTTATAGTCTGGGAAAGATCTCACAAATTAGCGGTTGAAGTTTATAACTTAACAAAATCCTTTCCTAAAGAAGAACTTTGTGGATTAACTTCAAAATTGCGTCGTTCAGCAGTTTCTGTCCCTACCAACATTGTGTAAGGTTGTGGAAGAAAAACTGATAAAGAATTATCCAGATTCTTAAGCATTGCTGCCGGCTCTGCAAGTGAAGCTGAATATCTCTTAATTCTATCAACTGAATTGAAAATTCTTAGCGATGAAATTTCACAAACATTAATAAAAGAAATTAATGAAATAAAGAAGATGTTAAACGTTTTTCAAACAAAACTAAACACTAAAAGCTAACTGCTAATAACAAATCGCTTATAGCTAATGGAGCAACGATGCCCAATAAAATATCATTGACAAACAACTTACCGGCAATTGAAAAATCCAACGAGCTTTACAATCGTGCTGTTGGCTTAATCCCTTCAGTTACACAAACACTTGCTAAAGGTCCAACACAATGGGTAAACGGAGTTGCGCCAAAGTATTTAGTTAAAGGGAAAGGATCTCACGTTTGGGATGCCGACGGAAATGAATACATTGATTACATGATGGGCGTTGGTCCGCTATCTCTTGGTTACGCTTATCCTAAAGTTGATGAAGCAATAAAGAAACAGCTTGAAGATGGAATTACTTTTTCAATGATGCATCCTCTTGAAGTTGAAGTAGCCGAATTAATTAGAGAAATTATTCCAAATGCGGAAGCTGTACGCTTCAGTAAAACCGGTGCTGATGCTACCAGCGCTGCCGTTAGATTAGCACGCGCTTATACTGGTAAAAACAAAATTCTATGCTGCGGCTATCATGGATGGCATGATTGGTACATTTCTGTAACTGCGCGTAACAATGGTATACCAGAAGCAGTACAAGCAAACTCTTTTACATTTAGTTACAACGAAATTGATTCCCTTAAAAACTCAATAGACGATGATGTTGCGGCAGTTATTTTAGAACCGGTTGTATTTCATGAACCAAAAGATAATTTCTTGAATAAAGTTGCAGAACTTTGCAAAGAAAAAAATGTTGTTTTAATTTTTGATGAAATGTGGACTGGTTTTAGAATGGCACTCGGTGGCGCGCAAGAATATTTTGGAATAAAAGCTGATCTTGCTACTTATTCAAAAGCTGTCGCAAATGGAATGCCGATTTCAATTTTGACCGGCAAAAAAGAAATTATGCAATTAGCTGACGAAGACATTTTCTTTTATACGACTTTTGGTGGAGAAGCTCTTTCTTTAGCCGCGACAAAAGCTACAATTACAGAACTAAAAGAGCAAAACGTTCCAAAGTTTTTAAGTGAACAAGGAGCAAAGCTTAAAAACGGATACAATGAAATTGCTTATGAGCTTGGAATTGATTTCACAAAAGTAATAGGTTACAATTGGCGCTCGATGGCTACATTTGATGAGAAAGCCGGCGATCCATTATTACAAAAGTCTTTAATGCAGCAAGAGATGATTAAACGCGGCGTTCTATGGCAAGGATTCTTCAATATGTCATTTTCGCATTCAAATGAAGATATCGATTATACACTTCAAGCATTAAAAGCATCACTCTCTGTTTTAAATGAAGCGGTTGAGTCAAATAGATTAAAAGAAATGCTAAAAGGCGAACCAGTTCAACCAGTATTTAGAAAAGTGGATAACTTTAATATGAAACCGGTGAAAAGATAGTGATAAATGTGGAAAGCAAAGTAAAACTTTATAAGCGAAGAATTAAGAAATAATAGTTAATTTTTTACTACTAATAACTAATTGCTAACCGCTATGGATTCATATGGAACTATTCTCTCTCAAATATAAAACTGCAATTGTTACTGGCGCTCTTGGGCTAATTGGTAAAGAGCACTGTAAGGCATTAAGCGAAGCCGGAGCTAATGTTATTGCCGCAGATATTGACGAAACTAAATGTATAAGTTTTGCAAGGGAATTAGCGACTGAATCGCTTGGAATTTCTTTGGATGTAACTTCTCAAGACTCAATAAAAAATCTTAGAGATATTGTTTTAGAAAAGTTTGGACACGTTGACGTTCTGGTAAACAATGCCGCAATAAACGATATGTTTGAAAATCCCAAAGCCGCAACAGAGCAATCTAAGTTTGAAAACTATCCGCTGGAACTTTGGCAGAAATCCATTGATGTAAATCTAACCGGAGTTTTTCTTTGCTCTCAAATTCTAGGCTCCGAAATGGCTAAGCAAAAATCCGGCAGCATAATAAACATCGCGTCAACCTACGGAATTACTGCACCTGATCAGTCATTGTATATTAAACAAGATGGAACTCAAGCATTTTACAAACCACCGGCTTATTCAGCTACTAAAGGAGCTGTTATAATGTTTACTAAGTATTTAGCTTCTTATTGGGGAAAAGCTGGAGTGCGCGTAAATACTCTTTCTCCTGGCGGAGTAGAAAATTCTCAAGACGATTTTTTCATCGAAAAGTATTCCGCTAAAACGCCTATTGGCAGAATGGCTAAACCAACAGATTATAAAGGCGCACTAATTTTTCTTGCCAGCGATGCATCCAGTTATATGACCGGTGCAAATTTAATTGTTGACGGAGGCTGGACTTCTTGGTAAACTTGCATAAGGTATTTATGAAAAAGAAAGTAGATAAAAAACAATTACTCAAAAAAGCTTCAAAAATAAAGTTAGCTATTGCAGATGTTGATGGCGTGCTAACTGATACGGGTGTTTATTATTCGGTAAAAGGTGAGGAACTTAAACGCTACTCAATACGCGATGGAATGGGAATAGAAAGACTCCGCACTCTTGTTGATGTTGAAACCGGAATAATTACAAGAGAGAATACAGATATTGTAAGAAGCAGAGCTAATAAATTAAAGATAAAAGAACTTCATCTTGGCGTTTTGCAAAAAGAACTAACACTCGAAGAAATCTTATCTCGCAAAAATCTTAAAGCAGAAGAAGTTGCTTACATGGGAGATGACACAATTGACGTAGAGATTATGAAGCGCGTCGGTTTAAGTTCTTGTCCAAGCGACGCAACAAAATTTGCTAAAGCTGTGGCTGATGTTGTTGTTCAAAACAAAGGCGGTAACGGAGCCTTTCGTGATTTAGCAGAGTTAATAATTGAAGCAAAATTAAAAAGTAAAAAAGGTAAATAACTTGTCTAAAATACAAGTTGGTCAAAGATTTATTGGAATAGACGAACCGGTCTATATAATTGCAGAGATTGGTATTAATCATAATGGCTCAGTTGAGAATGCTTTAAAACTAATTGATGGCGCATGTAACGCCGGTTGCGATGCCGTCAAGTTTCAAAAAAGAACTCCGGAATTATGTGTTCCTCGCGATCAATGGGAAATTGAACGCGATACACCTTGGGGAAGAATTTCTTACATAGAATACCGCCGCAAAGTTGAATTTGGGTTTGATGAATTTTTTGAAATTGATGGCTACTGTAGAGAAAAAGAAATTGATTGGTTTGCTTCTCCTTGGGATGAAGAAGCTGTTAACTTTTTAGAGAAGTTCAAGATTCCTCTTTACAAACTTGCATCTGCTTCATTAACAGATATAAAATTACTAAAACGAATTAAAGAAACCGGCAGACCAATAATGCTCTCTACTGGTATGTCAACTATCTATGAAATTCAAGATGCAGTTTCTTTTTTAGGGAAAGAAAATATACTTATAGCTCAATCTACTTCTACTTATCCATGTAATGTTGAAGAATTAAACTTACGTGTAATACAAACATTCAAAGATAAATTTCCTGACACACCAATTGGGTATAGCGGGCATGAAACCGGATTAGCTCCAACATTAGCTGCTGTTGCTTTAGGTGCTACATTTGTTGAGCGGCATATAACATTGGATCGTGCGATGTGGGGAACAGATCAAGCTGCTTCGGTTGAAATTGTTGGATTGCATAGATTGGTTAAAGATATTCGTGATATTGAGAAAGCTCTTGGTGATGGAATTAAGAGAATTTATGATAGTGAACAAAGCAATTTACAAAAATTAAGGAGAGTCAAATCCGAATCTGAAAAAAAGTATAAGTAACTCCTATGGATCAAAATTTTTTCTTCGGCATAAATTCTTACGAAATCATTTCTTATTCAATTATAATTTCATCTGCAATAATACTTATTCTTCTAGAAAGACTATTTCCTTATAACAAAGGACAGAAGATTCTTCGCGAAGGATTTTTTAACGATTTTGCCCTTTACACTTTAGCGCAAAGCGCAATTCTGGGAATTATAATTTTTACTTTTATCATTAAGTGGATTGACGAAAGTTCGGGATTATCCCGCTTAAAATTGTTTACCGATGTTCCAATCTGGCTGCAACTCATATTCTTTACACTTACTCATGATTTATACATTTATTTAATGCACCGCTTTATGCACAGCAACAAGTATTTATGGCGTCTGCACGAAGCTCATCATTCACCAAAAACTGTTGATTGGCTATCCGGTTCCCGCTCCCATGCGTTTGAGATTTTAATAAACCAGACAATTGAATTTCTTCCAATCGTTCTTCTCGGTTCGCCTCCAGAAGTTGCCGCTTATAAAGGTGTTATCAGCGGCGTTTGGGGAATGTATATTCATTCAAACATTAATGTAAAAAGTGGATGGATTCAAAAAATTATTAACGGACCAGAGATGCACCGCATACATCACACAACCGGCAAAGGAAGAAATAGAAACTTTGCCACCAAATTTGCTTTTTGGGATTGGATTTTTGGCACAGCATTTTTGCCGGAAGAACGCGCGCAAGAATATGGCTTAAAAACTTTCTTCCCGGAAAACTTTTTTAAACAGTTTACTTTTGCTTTTAGGAGTTACAAAAAAGGCGCTTAAAAAAAGCGCGTTTTTTTACAATCCTATAATCTGCTTGTCTTTTGGATGACGAACACTAAACACAAGTTTCTTTGCAACTGATTTCCCGGCTTCCAAATTCAGATTCCATTTTAGTCCGCCGGTTTCTTGGTTAAACATTCCGCCGGAAGGATCTATCATCTTTACAACAATATCTTCTTGCTGAGAAATTGGAATTTGTTCTTCAACAGTAAGCTTAATAGCTCCTTTTTTATTGTTCTTAACTTTTATTTCGTAAGCAAAAATTCTTTCAATATCGCCGCTCAAGAACTTATCTTCTGTAAAATCTTTTTGCTGCTCGCGGCTAACTGTAATGTTTTCGTCTCTTCCAAGCGAAACAACAAGAGTATCTTTAGTTGTCTCCGGATTAATGTAAGTTTTTCCAACAAAAGAATTTTCGAAGTAAATATTTACTTCGCCAGGCAACAAATTGTAATTGCTCCAATCTGTTAACTGCGCAACCAAGAATGCATTGCCATCAAGTTTTGGCACAGCATAATACTCGTAGTTTGCTTTTACTGTGTAATCCTTAATAGCAACAGAATGCTGCTTGTTATCTGAAGGAATAGAATACTTAAGCGAAGGAGTAAACTCTACAGCAAGCTGAGTTTCAACAGCTTGGAAATAATCTGCCATTGATTCTGTCTGCGGTGCGGCTACAGCCATAACATTATCCATCGTAACTGCTTTCATCATACTGCCAGCTTTTGCTTCACGCACAGTAATTGACTGCAAAAAATCTAAATACCAAGGATACAATTCTGGTTTGGTGTTGCTGCGGTTAGGATTTCTTGTTGATAGAACAATATTTACATCATTCCAATCGAAGCCGCTGTTTTGATAAACATTGGCAATATAGTTTAACTGTGCTGGTGTGTTAATTTTTTCAACGCGGATATTATAATTAGGAATCCAACCGGCATCGTAAACTATGTATGATAATTCTAAATCAAAAGTACCAGAATTTTTAGCTGAAATTGAAACTGCAACTTCGTTAGAAGGTTTGTTAAGCTGGTTATTCAATTCGCCTAACTGTTTATTAACTCTATCTATATTTTTTTGAATTTTTTTTGAATCCAATGAAACAGTTAAAAGCTGCGTTTTGATTTCGGTAATTTTCTTTCTGAAAAAATCTGCCATCTTTTGAAGTTCTGTTATCGAAACACCTATTTTTTCGTTACCTATACTTTTATTTGCAAGAATTAGATCTAGTTCATACTTCAAAACATCACTGTCGTTTTGTTTTATTGATAGAGATTTGTTTAGAAATTCTAGAGAATCTTCTAAAACTTTTACATCAGGATGTTTTTCTGGCGAGCGCATATAATCAAATCTCTGAGCAACCGAAATAATTACTCCATCACCTTTACCGGAAACATTTATGCTGTTGCGGTCTATGTTTTGGGCTATTCCTGTAAGAACAACTTCATTTATTCCCTTTTCAAGTTTAACTTTTGCAATCTGCTTAAGTTCAGCTCCTCGCAAGAATACTTTTACTTCTGTTAAATTTGGTTTAATAATTACTTCGTTGGAAGCGTAAATACATTGTTGAATTAATCCCAACAATACTATTGCTATTATTGCTTTCTTCATAATTTTCTCCATCTGATATTCTAAAATACTCAAACTGTTAGTTATACATAGCCTACTAATTTTCTGTTCCGTAACTTTAAGTAAAGAAAATAAAAGACTATATGAAAGCATTCTTTCAAAACAAAAGTCCTTTATTTATTTTTCGGAAAATGTTGATAGAACTTTCTGGTTGAAAGAAAGAGAGAATGAAAAAACTACTTATAGAATTATTAAAGAAATACTACACTCATATTAGCGAAAAATGGTTTGAGTTTCTTCTTCCGTTGTATAAAGACAAGCTTACAGAAACACAAATTCAAGCCTTTGTTTACAGCAGCTTAAATACTTATATAGAGGTTATTAAGAAGGCGGATTACAAAGAAGCCGATCAATTTTTGATTTCCAGCTACAATCTCTTTTCAGCAACAAATCTAAACCTTTTGGAAATCAGCCAGATATTCAGCCAAGGAAGATTTGCTCTGTTAAACGCAATTGAAGCAGAAGCATCTGTGGATACCGATCCAGTTATACTATTAGGTTTTCTTGATGATTTGATTGAACAAATATATGCCAGGTATGGTATGCTTCATCAAGAAATGAAAATGAAGGAGCTTGTACTTGACCGCGACAGACTTGCGACAAAACTAGAGTTCGATCAGCAATACTTAAAAAGTATTCTTGTTTCTGCGGATCAAGCAATTATGGTTGTTGATGAAAACGAAAGATTTATAGCTTGGAACAAAGGTGCAGAGAAAATATTCGGTTACAAAGAAGAAGAAATAATCGGAAAGCCTTCAAGCATATTGTTTCCACTTGGTGAAAAGTATGTAAAAGAAAGAGATCGAATTATTGAGGATGCCCGTAAAATCGGTCACTCTAGCATTGTTGAAACAGAACGTATTAAGAAGAATGGTGAATTTATTACAGTTCGGTTAAGTGTTTCGCGTTTGCCAAGCGCTAACGGAGAATATGTTGGTCGCTCTATTATTATCAAAGATCATACAGAATATAAACGCTTACAAGCACAAATCGACCAATCAGAAAAACTTGCTGTTATTGGTCAGCTTGCCGCCGGTGTTGCACACGAAATTGGAAATCCTCTTACTTCCATTTCTGCCTTGGTGCAAATTTTACAGCGAAGAAGTCAAGATCCATTCATGAGTGAACAACTTATTAATATTAAAGAAAACATAGACAGAATAACTCGAATTGTTCGTGAGCTTGTTGATTTTAGCCGTCCGCCAAGTTACGAAACCAATCTGCAGGACATTACCGATATAATTAAAACTGCATTGGGTATTGTTAAATATGATAAACGAGTACGTAAAGTAAAATTCGAAACGGACTTAAAAGATTTTCTACCGAGTGTTAGTATTGCGGCAGACCAGATTTTACAAGTGCTTATTAATATATTAATTAACGCATTAGATGCCATTGATGGAAACGGGACAATTATTCTTAAATCGTATTATGATCTTTCAAATATTTATGTTGATATAACAGATGATGGCTGTGGAATGGATGCACTTACAATAGAGAAAATTTTTGATCCATTTTTTACTACAAAAGAAGTTGGTAAAGGAACGGGACTTGGGCTTTCTGTAAGTTATGGCATAATAAAGCGATTTAATGGTGAAATTAAAGTAAGCAGCAAAATAAACGAAGGAAGCACTTTTTCTGTGTCAATTCCAATTGCAGTTAACTAAGGAGAAACAATGTCTTCAAAAATTCTTGTTGTAGATGATGAAAAACCAATACGCGATTCATTAAAGATGCTTCTAGATGAAGAAGGATTTGTAACATCAATAGCAGCTGATGGTGAAGATGCTTTACTAAAACTACAGGAAGAAAATTTCGATGTAGTTATTACCGATATAAAAATGCCAAAACTTGATGGCATTCAACTTTTAGAAGCAGCTTCAAAAATTTCTCCAGATACATTTTTTATAATTATGACTGCATACGCTTCAGTAAAAACTGCAATTGACACTTTGAGGAATGGAGCTTATGACTATTTAATTAAGCCGGTTGAGTTTGAAGATGTAATTCTTCGTCTAAAAAAATTAATTGAGTTTAAAACTCTTTCGGCAGAAAACCGCGCGTTACGTCAGCGGCTAACATTAGAAACCGGTTTCGTTAGTATAATTGGCAACAGTGAGCCAATGAAAAAAGTATTTGATGTAATTAGTCAAGTTGCACCAACCAACAGCAATGTTTTAATTATGGGAAAAAGCGGAACCGGCAAAGAAATGGTTGCAAAAGCAATACATCAAAACAGCAAAAGAAAAGATAAAATTTTCCTTCCTATAAACTGCGGCGCCATTTCAGAAAATCTTATAGAAAGCGAATTATTTGGACACAAGAAAGGATCTTTTACTGGTGCCAGCGAAGACAAACTTGGTCTATTTAAAGTTGCTGATGGCGGCACTCTTTTTCTTGATGAGATAGCTGAGTTGCCGTTAAATCTTCAGGTAAAACTATTGCGAGCACTTGAAGACAGAGCTTTCTTTCCAGTTGGTGGAACAAAACCTGTTACTACAGACGTAAGGCTAATTGCGGCAACAAACCAAGACTTATATGAAAAAACAAAATCCGGTGATTTTAGAGAAGATTTATTCTATAGATTAAATGTTGTAGAAATTAAACTTCCAACACTTAACGAACGCAAAGAAGATATTCCGCTTCTTGTAAGTCACTTTATTGATAAATTCTGTAAAGAAATGGGAAAGAAAATTCTTGGCGTTGATAACGACACTATGAAAATACTGCTGTCTCACGAATGGCGAGGCGGAGTCCGTGAACTTGAAAATGTTATTGAACGCTCTGTAATCTTTGCTGGAAAAGAAATAATAACTCCAGCAAATCTTGCTGATTATATTAAGGCTAATAATTCTCTCTCCAGTGATACAGAGTCATTAAAAGATGCACTTCGTATTTTCGAAAAAGATCATATAACAAAAACGATAAAAAAATATGATTTTAACAAAGAAGAAGCCGCTAAAGCATTAGAGATAGGTCTTTCATCTTTGTATAGGAAAATGGATGAGTTGGGAATTCCAACTAAAACGATATCTGATGACAACAATTAAAAAGCGGCATTGAGCCGCTTTTTAAATTACTAAAATTCTAAACTGATGCCTATTGAGGGAAGAATTCCAATAGAAGATTGTTGATCAACCTCTCCTTTTCTGAAATCCCAACGTATTGTATTACTCTGTTTATTGTTATAAATATTTTGGATATCGAGATAAGTAATTAAAGTCCAATTTTCAAAATCCCAACGTCTATCAAATCTTAAATCCAATGAATGAAATTCTTTAAAACGAGCTATATTATAATTTATAACACTTTGAGTTCCATTGTTGTTAAAAGGCGTATAAGGACTTCCGGTTGCGAAACGGAATTTTAAAGAAGCTTCCCATTTTTTATTAAAAATGTAGCCACCACTCAAATTTGCAATCCATCTTTGATCATAACTTCCGGGACGATCAATTTTATCTACACCTTTAAAATTTGATTCGCTATAAGTAACACTCAAAATTGCATAATGCGGGGTTTCTGATGCTTTCTTTTGCATAGAAAATTCAATCCCGCGTACATCACCAATTCCGCTGCTAACAAGTGGTTCAAATCCAAATGAATCAAAGTTTTGATCTCCTCCGCCAAAGCCAGCGCCTGTATTTGCTAGTACTAAATATGGTCTTGTTAAGCTTGATGGATAGTTTGAATAGTCTTTATAAAATCCTTCAAGCTTCATCCGAATGTCTTCTCTCAAATTTCTTTCGTAACCAAGTACAAATTGTTTTACTTGAACGGCTTTCAAGTTTTTGTTTGATGGAATTGCAGAAAGCCAAATATAAGACGGGCTTTGAGAATATACTCCAGCACTAAAATTTAGTGTCGCTAAATCACTAATCATATATGCGAACGACAACCGCGGATTTAAATAAACTTTTGTTTCAATACCATCAAAATAATCCATTCGTGCCCCAACATTAAACAGAAGTCTTTTGAAATACACATCAGAATATTGGATGTATGAGCTCAACTTTACATAATTATTTTTTGCTGATAAAGCACTAAGTGAAAGTGTTTCACCAAATGATGTCTTGAATGTAGGTAGAAGAATATCAGCACTAAACTTAATTAGCTTTGCAGATGCTCCAAAATTTAATTCCGATGCATCCGAGAGTTTATAAACCACATCAGCTTTTAATTCATTCTCGCCTTCCCGGGATTTATTTAAGAAAATTGGTTTTAATAGAGAATCTCGCTGTGCGGAATCGTAATCAGTAAAATTTCTGCTTAGAGTTAATGTGAAGAATCCTTTTTCAAACAAATGACGGAAAGATAAACCTGTTACGTAAGTATTTTGATCGCTTCCAAGTATTCTAGAATTTTCATATCTGTCTTCAGAAGTTTGATTGTTAAATTTAACATTATCAAATGCGCCTATAAACAAATAGGATAGACGATTTTTAGAATCAAAATTGTAAGAAAGTTTTGAAAGCAAATCATAATACTGAGGTACAAAATTGAACCCGGCAGCATTGAAAATAAAATCAAGATAGCTTCTTCTAGCAGAAAAAAGAAAATTTCCTTTTTCTCCTATTGGTCCTTCCAAATTAAACCCAAATTGAGAAGCTGAAATTGTTCCTTTGCCTCCAATCCTATCTTTTCTTCCATCTCTTAAATCTATAGATAAGACAGAAGAGAGTTTATCACCGTATAAAGAAGAGAATCCGCCGGTTGAAAAAGAAGTTTCTCTTACAAAATCTAAATTTATAAAACTGATGGGTCCGCCGGTTGCTCCTTGAGTTCCAAAGTGATTTATATTTGGAACTACAAAACCATCAACAATATATAGATTTTCTGATGGCGCCCCGCCGCGAACAATTAAATCATTTCTGCCGGCACTTGCTTGTGCAACACCCGGCAATACAGATAAGGCGCGAACAACATCTTCAAATCCTCCGGGCGCTCGGCGTATTTCTTCGTAACTAAAAGATGTTATGCTGCCTACTTCACTTGGATCTTTTTCAAAAAAATCCGATCGGATAGTAACACCTTCGAGTTCAATAACTGACTGAGTTATTTTGAATAGCAAGTCAGTTGGTTTTGCATTATTTACAACAACATCGGGTTTAACAATAGTATTATAACCCACAGCACTAACACGAACTACATAAGTGCCAATTTCTAAATTTGAAATGGTAAATTTGCCATCAAAATCAGTTGCGGCTCCTAATGTAGTGCCAGCTATTGTTACATTAACACCTGGAATCGGTTCTTTGGTTGCTTCGTCTATTACTTCACCAATAATTTTAGCTTTGCCAGTTTGAGCATTAATAGATACGAAATTGATTATTAAGAACAGTAATAAGAATAATTGCTTTTTCATTTCCCTTCACTTTTTAGTTTAATTCTAAACATGACTAAATGTTAATTAGTTTCATTAATAAGCTCATTAATCATAAATTTATTATATTAGTTTTAGTTCAAAGAGAAATTTTAATGATCAAATACATATTCGATTATTCAGTGCTTGACCAATTTTGTCTGGGCTTAAATAATCTTGCGTTTGTTGTAAAAAACTACGAAACAGCAACTGAAACTTATGTAAGCGAATCTATATATGAACTTACTAGTTACACAAGAGAAGAAATCAAACTATTACCCGAGAACCATTACTCTTTAATTTACGATGAGGATTCTTCTGAAGTAAAGAGATCTTTAATTGAATTTGAAAGCAATCCTAACAAAAACTCATTAGAACTTAATTATCGAATTGTAAATAAAAATAATGAGCTGATTTGGATAAAAGAACATGTTTATGTTGAAAGAGTTAATGGAAAGATTAGACTTAAAAAAAGCACTCTTTTAAATATAAGTGAAGTGAAAACGCATGAAGCTTTTTTAAAAGATCAGAATGACTTGCTTAAAGACCTCAATGCACAAAAAGATAAGTTCATTTCAATTATTTCTCATGATTTGCGTTCGCCATTTACTACTCTACTCGGTTTTTCGGAAATTCTACTTAACGAAGAAGAAGTTTCTATTGAAGAGCGTGATGAATACCTTCAGTACATTTACGATGCTTCAAAAACACAGCTTAATTTAATAAACTGTTTGCTGGATTGGAGTCGTTTACAAACCGGAAGAATAAAAGTAGAACCGGTGCGTCTTAATGTAAAACAAGTTATTTCTAATGCAATTGCTCCTTTAACCGGAGATGCAATCAGAAAGAATATTGATGTAAAAATTGACATTGCTTCAGACATATCTATTAATGCTGATGAAAGATTGATAGGACAGGCTTTTGTGCATCTTGTTAGCAACGCAATTAAGTATACTCCTGAAGGAAAAGATGTGCATATAAGCGCCAACCGTTTTAAGGAAGGATTAGTTGAAATTGTAGTAAGAGATGAAGGACTTGGAATATCAGAAGAAAATCAAAGTAAATTGTTTAGAATTGATCAGAAATTTTCACTTCAAGGAACATCTGGTGAAAAAGGAAGCGGACTTGGGCTAACTTTAGTCAAGGAAATTATTGATAAGCATAAGGGACAAGTATGGTTTTATTCTCAAGTTGGAGAAGGAAGCGAGTTTCATATAACAATTCCGGAAGCAAAAAATATTATTCTTCTTGTTGAAGACGATAAAGCCACCCGTGAACTATATAAACGCATTATTGAACAAGCATTGAGCAATTTTGAAGTACGTTTTGCTGTTAATGGTTATGAAGCAATAAGTGTTTACAGAGAGCTTTTGCCAACCATTGTTATTACAGACCACGATATGCCTTTAATGAACGGGATCCAACTTGTTGAAGCTATTCAGAAGAAAGAAATTAATAAATCATTTCCAATTATTGTAATTTCATCAAAACTTACTGATGAAATATCACGTAAATATTATAAACTTGGCGTTGATAAGCTTCTTAGCAAACCAGTTGAAAATAAACTATTAATCGAATCCTTAATAGAATGTTTGTATTAAATTACCACTCTACTAAACCGGAATATGAATGTCTAAAGTATCAACCATCAAAAGATTTTGGCTTGCCTTCTATACAAAACCACAACAAGAATTTAAAACCGAGCTGTATTTACAATCAGCAGAAATTGAACATTATTTACCCTCAATAGTTACACTAAAACAGTGGAGCGACAGAAAAAAGAAAGTAACAGTTCCATTATTTAAGGGATATATTTTTGCTAAAGTAAACGAAGCTGAAAGGATGAAAATTCTCCAGCAAAAAACTGTAGTATGTAATATTTCTTTTGCCGGTAAACCTTCACATATACCGGATTGGCAAATTGAAAACATAAAAAAAATGCTTTCCGAAACACCTGACATTTTTGTATCAAGTGGTATTGAACCCGGGCATCTGGTTAAAATAATCGAAGGACCATTTACTGGTGTTGTTGGAACAGTAAAGGAAATGAGCAAGGAAAAATGGCTGTCGGTTTCTATTGATTTATTAAATAGAACCGTTTCAGCAAAACTTCCATTTAACAGCATTATTAAATTTGTTAAAAACTAATCTTTTTCCTTCTAAATATTTTTAATAAATTGAACTTGAATAAAGAACGGTAAGAATATGCTTGAACAAAAAGATTTAGTTGAAATAAATACCGGAGACGAGTTCACTCTTTTTTTAATTGTTAACAAAAGTGAAATTAAAACCAGCAAGACCGGAAAGTCGTTTCTAAATTTAGAACTTCGGGATCGTTCTTGCACTCTGCCGGCAAAAGTTTGGGATAATGCAGAATCTGCTTTTCTTAAGCTTAGAGAAGGTACTATAGCAAAAGTAGACGGAATAGTGGAAGACTTTAATGGCTCGCCGCAAATAAGAATTGAAAAGTGGCGCGTTGCAACAAGTGAAGATGATGTTACGCCGGAAGACTTTCTTCCAAGATCAAAACGTTCGCTTCCGGTAATGGTTGAAGAATTTGATTCTTACATTAATTCGATTAGCAACCATTATTTGAGACGTGTATTACAAATAATTTTTACAGATGATAATTTAAAAAAGTATACTCGCACTCCAGCTGGTAAAGGCTGGCATCACGCTTATATACATGGATTGTTAGAACATACATTAGAAATAGCCCGCATTTGTGATTTAATGTGCTCAATTCATCCTCAAATAAATCGCGATCTATTAATAAGCGGCGCTCTTTTACATGATTTTGGAAAAACTGAAGAACTTACCTATGAAACAGCTTTTGACTATTCTGATAAAGGAAAACTTTTGGGGCACATAATGATAGGAGCTCTTGCAGTTGAAAAAGCAGCATCAGAAATTGATAATTTTCCAGCAGAACTTAAAGAGAGATTAATACATCTTGTACTCAGTCATCAAGGCAAGTTAGAATATGCATCTCCTGTTGAACCTAAAACACTTGAGGCAATTGTTCTTTATCAAGCAGATGAACTTAGTGCAAAAACAAACGCTTATAAATCTGCAATAGAAGCAGAAAAAAACAAAAACAGCAAATGGACAAAATTTTTACCACTTGCCAATACATCGCTAATGATTACAGAAGAATTCACTAAAGAATAAAACCAATAATAAAAAGAGGAACCGCAGTATGAAACAATTCTATAAATCACTATTTGCAACTTTCCTCCTATTAGTACTTACGGCACCTATAGCATTCAGCCAATCAGTAGATAAAATGATAGAAGAGGTTGATGAATACTATAAACAATTTAATAACGAAAAAGCTTTGGAAGTATTAAAGAAAGCTGAAAAAGCAGAACCTAATAATTTCGAAGTAATCTGGCGTTTATCAAGAACTTACATTGATCTTGGCGAAAAGATGCCAACAAGCACAAGTAAGCAAGAAAATGAGCAGCTTGCAACTTATCAAAAAGCGCTTGACTATGCAGAAAAAGCAATGAAAATAAATGGCGGAAGCTCTGTTAGTTTTCTACGCCGCGCAATCGCAAATGGAAGAATCGCTCTTTTTAAAGGAGTTTTTTCAGTTGGCGGATTAGTTAACAGCGTTCGAGCCGATGTTGAAAAAGCGATTCAACTTAACAACGGCGGAAATTTTGTGCAAGGAGTTGCACACTATGTTCTTGCACGCACTCATGCAAAGACAAGTGAAAAATGGAAACCGGCTCGTTCTGTACTGGGATTAGGATGGGCAGATAATGAAATTGCGATCAGCGAATTCAAGAAAGCAATTGCTCTTTATCCAAATTATGTAATGTTTTATGTTGATTATGCAAGTTCTCTAATTCGTGAAGATGAATATCAAACAGCTAGAGAAATGTTAAACAAGGCACTGAAAACACCGATTGCTCATCAGGAAGATGAAAAAAGGATAGCCGAAGCAAAGAAAACATTAACAGATATTAAGGATAAATAAAATTATAAATAAACGGCTTCGTTCTTTTTACGGAGCTGTTTTCTTCAATAAAAAATATGTACTCGCCATGGAATTTAAAACCAAATTTGTAGAGAAATTAAAAAACGCAAAGAGGCTTGTATTCTTTACTGGTGCCGGTATTTCTGCTGAAAGTGGAATAGCAACATTCCGCGGAACCGATGGAATTTGGAATAAAATGAAGCCGGAAGAACTTGCCACCTTTTCAGCGTTTATGAAAAACCCAAACTTAGTTTGGCAATGGTATCAGTACCGACGAGAAATTATTCACAAAGTTGAACCTAACCTTGCACATTTAGTAATAGCTGAATTGGAGAATTACTTCGATGTTACAGTCGTAACTCAAAATGTAGATAATCTACATAAGCGTGCAGGCTCAACAAAAATTTACGAACTGCATGGAAACATCGAAAGAAATTTCTGCGTGGATTGTAATACTTTTGTTGCAGAAAAACAGTTTGAAGGAAACGAAGTTCCTCAATGTGAAAAGTGCGGTGGTATGATTCGGCCGGATGTAGTTTGGTTTGGTGAAAACCTTCCTCAGGATCAGTTCGGCGGCGGCGAAACCGCTGCCGAGTGGAGTGATATTTGTTTTGTAGTTGGAACAAGTGCGCTTGTTTATCCAGCGGCTTACATTCCACAAAGCGCTAAACGAGCAGGCTCTTATCTTGTCGAAATAAATATTGAGACAACCGAGTTATCTCGGTTTGTGGATTATTCAATTATTGGAAAGGCTGGCGAAATTTTACCGGAAATATTAAAACTAATGACAGATAAATAAAAAAGGCGCGAAAAGCGCCTATTAATAATCGGACATTTTTGGTTTTACATTTCATCAATTATTTTATTAAAAGTTTTACTAGGGCGCATAATAGCATCAGCCATTTCATCATCCGGTTTGTAATAACCTCCAATATTAGTTGGCTTTCCTTGAACGGCTAACAATTCTGATATAATTTGTTTTTCATTTTCACTAATGGCTTTCGCAATCTTCAAAAATCTCTCTTTTAATTCAGCATCTTTGTTTTGTTCTGCTAACGCTTTAGCCCAATAAAATGATAGATAAAAAGAACTTCCTCTATTATCAATTTCTCCGGCTTTACGAGATGGGTAACGAGAGTTTTCTAAATAGTTACCTATAGCCGAATCTAATGTTTCAGCAAGAACTAAAGCTTTATTGTTACCATATTTTTCCGCAATCATTTCTAGAGAAGGAACAATAGCATTGTATTCGCCTAATGAATCCCAACGAAGATGGTTTTCACTTAATAACTGTTGAACATGCTTTGGTGCAGAGCCGCCGGCGCCAGTTTCAAACAAACCGCCTCCATTTAGAAGTGGAACAATTGAAAGCATTCTGGCACTTGTTCCCAATTCTAAAATTGGGAAAAGGTCAGTTAGATAATCACGAAGAACATTTCCAGTTACAGAAATTGTATCCAACCCTTTGCGTACTCTTTCGAGTGTGTATTTCATTGCTTCAACTGGTTTTAATATTTGTATTTCAAGTCCACTTGTATTATGCTCTTTTAAATACTCTTCAACTTTTTTGATTAATTCAACATCATGAGAACGGTTTTCATCTAACCAGAAAACTGCCGGAGTATTGCTTAATCTTGCTCTGTTTACGGCTAATTTAACCCAATCTTTAATTGCTTCGTCTTTTGTTTGACACATTCTAAAAATATCGCCGGTTTCTACTTTTTCTTCCAGCAAGATTTCATTTGTAGAATTAACAACTCTAATAGTTCCATCAGCTTTTGCTTCAAAAGTTTTATCGTGAGAGCCATACTCTTCGGCTTTCTGTGCCATTAATCCTACATTAGAAACAGCTCCCATTGTTGCCGGATCAAACTGTCCTTTCGTTTTTGCATCTTCTATTATTTCTTTATACATGGTTGCATAAGAACGATCGGGAATCATAGCAATACAATCTTGAAGTTCATCCTTACGATTCCACATCTTTCCGCCATCGCGCACTATGTTTGGCATAGAAGCATCAACTATAACATCATTAGGAACGTGTAGATTAGTTTTACCAATTCTTGAATCAACCATCGCAAGTTCCGGCTGAGTTTCAAATGTTTTATTTATATCAGCTTCTATTTCATTTCTTAAATCATCGGGAAGTTTTTTTATTTTCTCAAGAACATCCATTAATCCATTATTTACATTTACACCAACTTCTTTTAGTACAACTGAGTGTTTATCAAGAACCTCTTTAAAGTAAACTGATACAGCATGACCAAACATAATCGGATCGGACACTTTCATCATAGTAGCTTTAAGATGCAAGGAAAGCAGCACATTATCTTTTTTCGCTTCTGCAATTTGCTCTTCATAATATTTTCTCAATTCCTTTACATTCATCACCGCTGTGTCAATAACTTCTCCGGAGAGTAGTTTAATTTTTTCCTTAAGTGTTGTTGTGTTACCATTTGCATCCACAAATTCAATCTTAGCAGCATCATCTATATTTATAGTTACTGATTTCTCTGTTCCATAGAAATCTTTTTGATTCATATGAGAAACTCGAGCCTTTGATCCAGACACCGGCCATGGTTTCATCATTTTGTGCGGGTATTTTTGTGCAAACTTTTTAACAGGGACGGAGGCTCTTCTATCAGCATTCCCTTCCCTAAGAACAGGGTTTACGGCTGAACCAAGTGCTTTAACGTATTTGGATTTTATGTTCTTTTCCTCTTCACTTTTTGGATCCTCTGGATAATCTGGCAGTTTATATCCTTTACCTTGCAATTCTTTTATTGCCGCAATCAACTGTGGAACCGACGCGCTAATGTTTGGTAATTTAATGATGTTAGCATCTGGTGATTTAGCTAACTCGCCTAGTTCATTAAGATAATCTGGAATCTTTTGCTCCTCGGTTAAATACTCTGGAAAGTTTGCAATAATTCTTCCGGCTAATGAAATATCTTTTAACTCAACTTCAATTCCCGTTTCTTTTACAAAAGATTTTACTACCGGTAAAAAGCAATATGTTGCCAAAGCCGGTGCTTCATCTATTTTAGTCCAAATTATTTTTGCTGTCATTTATTTTCCATTAATTTATAATTCGATTTCTTCTTCTGCGTAAGTATTTTCAGTTTCCAAAACTTTTACTTTTACAGATTTAATGTTTTTAGGTAAGCCGGTTTCTTTAATCTTGCTTAATAGATACAAACAAATATTCTCTGCAGTTGATTGGAAATTAACAACAACTTTACGGGAATTTATTTTGTCCAAGAATTCCAACACTTCTCTATCCTCATTGTAAACCATAAACGCATGGTCTAGTTCATCAATTACAGGTTGAATTATTTTCTTCATATCATAATAATCTAAAACCATTCCGTTAGAATCGGGATCGCCAGATATTTCTACCATGCATTTGTATGAGTGTCCGTGCAGATTCTTACACTTTCCCTCATGAAACGGAAGTCGGTGACCCATCTCCCAATTATATTCTTTTGCAATTTTCATCAAACACCTTTTGCTTTGGGATCCCACACAAACTTATGCATTTGCAATTGGAATCTAACATCTAATTTGTCTTCAAGAATCCATTCAATTAAAACTTTTGGATCAAGGGTGCCAAATACAGTTGATAATAG
Organism: uncultured Melioribacter sp.; assembly: GCA_964631495.1. Lineage (GTDB taxonomy): Bacteria > Bacteroidota > Ignavibacteria > Ignavibacteriales > Melioribacteraceae > Stygiobacter. Next base: position 56,932 of record CAZVYT010000005.1, read on the forward strand.
AATGGAACATTTTTTATTTAATTGATATTCATTAATTTTTTCTTTTGCCCAGCAGTAATCTTCTTTATCGCCAATTACAAATTTTAATTCATCGCTTTGTTTTAGATGATAAACATTCTCATAAAGATTCTTTTTCATCATTCCGCTTGATGGACATTTGAGATCAAGAATTATCATAACGCGCTTATCAACTTGTTCAATTGATAAACTGCCACCAGTTTCAAGCATAACATCGTATCCATCATCACACAATCTTTTCAGTAAATCAAAACATTGAGCTTGAAATAATGGTTCGCCGCCAGTAATTTCAACTAAATTACAATCAAGTTTTTTTACTTCCTCTATGATTTCAGAAATTTCCATCTCTTTCCCATCATAAAAAGCGAATTCGGAATCGCAATAAGTGCAGCGCAAGTTACAATATGTTAAACGAACAAAAGTGCATGGCAGTCCGGTTTTAGAGCTTTCACCTTGTACCGATTTATATATTTCGTTGATTTTGAGCAATTTTCTAACTTTTTTCTTTAATGCACAAAAATACTAATAGCAAGCGGTCAAAAAAAATAAGAAATAAGATTTTGCCCAAAATACGTGTTTGTTTGTTTCGAATATGCATTTCTTCTATATTTACGCACGATTTTTAACAAATTTAGGTTTATTTAATGGCTCATCACAAATCAGCAAAGAAAAGAATTAAAACAAGCGAAAAAAAGAGAGTTCGTAATAAAGCTGCTCTTTCAAAAGTAAAAACACTGATTAAAAAAGTTTATTCTACAGAAGACAAAGCTCAAGCTGAAGTAATCTTGAAAGATGTTACAAAGGCGCTTGATAAAACAGCAGCTAAGGGAAAGATTCATAAGAATAATGCCGCTAGAAAGAAATCCGCTTTAACAAAACACGTTAATAAATTAGCTGCAAAATAAGTTTCTTTTATGTAGACGAAAATTAGGCAACTTGCAAATGTGAGTTGCCTTTTCTTTTTAAAGATTTGTTAGGCTTCCTTTAATTTTTGCTTCGGGTAAATAGAATTTTATACAGCTTCCCTTTTCAACTTTCTTGTTTACTAAGATTGAATGATGAATACAACAGTTATCTTTAATCTCAGAATCTCTAATTTCACAAGCACCTTTTATCGAAACATTATTGCCTACAATTGTATGTAATGATTTTGAAAGTATTCTCGAGTTCGAATCAACAAAAACATTATTGCCAATAGTAACATTTCCTTCAATACGAGAATTTCTGCTAAGCTTTACGTTGCATCCTAATTTTACACCTTTACCAACATAAACGCCTTTACCAATTTCGATATCGAGGATGATGCCATTTATATCTTGCTCTAAAAACTCATCAACAAGTTCTTCACAAATGAAGAAATCATTCGGGTCTTCTATTAACACAATGTCTTTCAATTTTTCATAAACCAGTTTTTGAGCAATCGCATCCATTTCTTTTAAAACAGATTTATTGTTGAAGCCCATTAGCACATATTGCTCTTTCGGGCTCACGGCTTCAACTGAATAACCGCTTTCGTTAAACATACCAATCAAATCAGTCAAATAAACTTCGCCTTGTGCATTGTTGCTTCCAATTTTATCTATCAATTCGAAAAGTGGTTTTGCTTTAAATGCATAAACCCCCGAATTAAACTCGCAGTTATCAATTAATTCTTTTTGAGTGAACTTAAAATTTTTCTTTTTGTATTTAGTTAAATAAGCTTTCTTTTTATCCAGACTTAGAATGTCTTTGTATTCAATAATTTCAATCACTTTCCCTTTGTATTTTGATTTTTCTCCATTTGCATCTTTATCTTTCACGCGGATAATTCTACCATAGTAATTACTATTAACTTCACCTTCGTAAATTCCGGTTAGCACCATCATGTCAGCATTTGATTTTTCAAACTCTTGCTTGAAATAAGAAACCGTCTCGGCATTAATTAATCCCATATCGCCAGGAAAGACATAAACTGTTCCATCATAATTACGGGTAACATTTTCAAGTCCTACTTGCAATGCATGCCCAGTACCATGCTGTTCTTCTTGATAAGCAAATGATGTGTTATTAATTTTTCCGACAGATTTTATTACTTCATCCGCTTTTATTCCTACAACAATAATTGTATTTGTTTCAGACAAAGCTTTTACCCAAGCATTGTATACTCGGTTTACTGTTGGAATTTCCCAAATTTTGTGGAGCATTTTAGAAGTATTTGATTTTATACGCTTTCCGTGTCCGGCAGCCAAAATAACAGCTGTCGATTTATATTTTTCTAAAAATGGAGCGCTATACTCTTTTTTTAAGCTATTTATGTCTTGATTATTAGAAATCTGTACCATAAAAACCCTATGTTAGTTAAAACAAATGTAATAATATTCGATAATATATTAAGTGAAGTCGATTAAGTATTACATTTTTATTTGTAACGCATTTTTGTTATTTCGCATACAACAATTGGGATTTAAAATGCGAATAGCTTTTTTATTATTTACATTATTTTTTTACTGCGGAATTTATACAAATGTTAGCGGCCAAGAACGCGGTTTTGGTGCCGGAATAATGTTAGGCGAGCCAACCGGATTAAGTGCTAAATATTGGCTTGATGACAAAAGTGCTTTGGATTTTGGATTAGCTTACTCTTTTGCGACAAAAAATAATTCTATGGCAATTCATTGTGATTATATTTTTCACAATTATGATTTGATAGATTCTGATATTAAAATACCGGTTTACTACGGATTTGGTGCAAGGCTAAGAGTTGACGGCACAAATAATAATTCTTTAGGTGCACGAGGTGTAGCTGGTCTATTATATCATTTACCTAAAGAATCAGTAGATGTTTTTTTTGAAGTCGCTCCGGCATTTATTCTTTTCCCAAAGACTGCATTCAACCTTGATATTGCAATTGGAATAAGATATTTCTTTAGGTAAATAATGGAAAAAACGGAAAGTACCTTCACATTTTTTGATTCACCGGAAAGACATTCTAACGAAGATGTTCTAAAAGAAATTTTACATTTGAAAAAGAATTCTTTGATGAATCAACTTTTAGAAGGATACCCAGAACTAACGGTAATTCTAAATGAACACAGACAGATTGTTTCATTCAATTCTAAAGCGCTTGAAGCATTTAAAACTGATAACTACTTTGATATTGTTGGTAAACGAGTAGGCGAAGCAATTAATTGCATACATAGCCGTGCTATTGATAGTGGATGCGGAACGTCAGAATTTTGCCGCCAATGTGGTGCTGCAAAAGCTATTAAAGCAAGTGTCGACAATCATATTAATAATTCTCAAGAATGCAGAATAACAGTAGAAGATAATTCTGCCGAGGTTTCTTTCGATTTTCTTGTTCATACGCATCCATTAAAACTCGACTATAAAGATTACACACTTTTTACTGTCCAAAACATTTCTCACGAAAAAAGAAGAGAAGCATTAGAAAAGATATTTTTTCATGACGTTCTGAATACGGCCGGTGCTGTTAAAGGACTTGCTGAAATGTTACCGGAAATAGATGATAAAAAAGAATTGGAACAAATTCATCACGCTATTTACACTTCTTCTAATCAATTAGTTAACGAAATAATTTCTCAAAGAGAATTAAGAATTGCAGAAGATGGTAATTTAGAACCAAGAGCAGTAATGGTTACCGCACACGAAATTCTTGAAAATGTTTACAGTCTTTATCACAACCATTCATTAAACAAAGACAATAATTTTATAATAGACACAAAACTTGAAGATGTAGCAATATTTACAGATTCAATCCATGTTGTTCGCTCTATAGGCAACCTCGTAAAAAATGCTCTGGAAGCATCACCTGAATCGCAAAAAGTAATTCTCGACTATGATTTTAATGATGATAGTATTTCATTCAAAATTAAAAGCGAACCAGTTATACCCGAGCATGTTCAACATCAATTATTTAAAAGGTCTTTCTCAACTAAACAAAGTAAAGGAAGAGGAATTGGTCTTTATAGTGTAAAGCTAATAATAGAGCAATATCTAAAAGGACAAGTTTCTTTTGTTTCGGATAATGTGAATAAAACGTGCTTTACAATTTCGTTACCACTTAAATTTGAATAACGTTTTATTTTAGCTGATATAATTTCCACCAAGGTGTTCGTGGTGAATTGTGATGTTCGAAGTGGTAGCCAAAAAAATAACATGAAATCATAGCAATAAAGTGATTTTTCTTTTGTGTTCTTGCTTTATGTGGTTCCATTTCTTGAGTGTGCGGCTGCTTATGTGGCAGATATGTGTATTGCGCTCCTAAAATCAAAAAACATTTTGGTATAAAGGATCAAGTTCTTCAAACTCGACTGGATTTTTAATTCCAACAGCATTGAACAATTCATCAAATTCGTAAGTCATGCTCATAAAAGATGGACCCATATCGAACCGGAAACCATCCATTGATAATATGTTCATCCTTCCGCCGGGTGTGGAGTGTTTTTCAAGTATTGTTACTTTATATCCCTTAGTTGTTAATCTAAGTGCTGTAGATAAACCGCCTAAACCCGACCCAATAATTATTGCTTTTTTCATCTTTCGTTTTATTTTTTAATCTAAACCTAAACAGTTTGTTAGAAGTTCCAAATCAAATTTTTTAAACGAGATAGCAAGATGTTCTTTTGGTTTCAACTGGTTTCTGCTATTTTTGAGCCATCTAATCAATGGAGTAAAAATGAAATTGCGTTGGTCTTTTGTTAAGTCTATTCGAATTGTTTCAATCTTATTTGTTCTCTCTTTTATTTTGGGAATGATTCCAGCTTCTCCGGAAGAAGGAATGTACCCAATGAGTGAAATAGAAAAAGTTGATCTGCAAAAAGCTGGATTAAAACTAAGTACTAAAGAAGTTTATAATCCCAATGGAACTAGTTTGGTTGACGCTTTAGTAAACTTAAGCGGCTGCACAGGTTCATTCATATCAAATCAAGGATTAATAATTACAAATCACCATTGTGTATATGGTTCAATTGCCAGAAGCAGTACTGTAGATAAAAATTATCTTGATAATGGATTTCATGCTGCAACTAAAGAAGAAGAAATTCCTTCGCAAGGTTCTACAGCCAGAATCATAGAATCGTATCAAGATGTTTCTGAAGAAGTATTATCTGCAATTGAAAATATTTCTGATCCACTTGAGCGTACAAAAGCTTTAGCCGCTAAAACAAAATCATTAGCAGAAGCTGCAAGTAATGAAAAAGAATCAATTGTTGCCGATGTGTCTGAAATGTTCGCCGGAAAAACTTATGTCTTGTTCAGATATAGAATTATCCGCGATGTAAGATTAGTTTACGCACCGCCACAATCAATTGGAAATTTTGGCGGAGAAACAGATAATTGGGTTTGGCCTCGTCATACAGGAGATTTTTCATTAATGCGAGCATATGTGGCTCCAGATGGCAAAGCTGTTCCGTATTCAAAAGATAATGTTCCTTTCAAGCCAAAGAAGTATTTAAGGATTAACCCTAACGGTGTTGAAGAGGGCGATTTTACATTCATTCTTGGTTACCCTGGCAGAACATTCCGCCATCGTCCAGCAGAGTTCATTAAGTATCAACAAGAATATCTAATGCCATTTGTCGCTAATTTATATTCAGACGCAATAAAAACCATGCAAGATTTAAGCGCAGGCGATAAAGCCAAGCAATTGGCATTTGCAAACCGAATTAAAGGTTTAGCTAATACGATGAAAAACTATCAAGGTAAGCTTAAGGGATTAAAGAAACTTAATCTTGTTGGACAAAAATTTGAAGAAGAGAAACAGTTGCAAAAATTTATTGAAGCTGATCCTAACTTGAAGAAACAGTATGGAAATGTTTTTGCAAACATTCACCACATTTACAATGAAATTAATTCAACTGCAATGGCAGATCTTTGGGTTAGACAGATAACAAGTTTTTCTCCATCAATTTCAATGGCGACCTTTGTTTTGAATTATGTTGAAGAGATTCAGAAACCAGATGCTGAGCGCCGCACTCCATTTCAAGAAAAGAATTTGAAACAATCATTAAATCAATTGCAAACCTTGAAAGCCGGCTATAATGCCGAGTTTGAAAAAGCAATGCTGCTTAAAATGTTAAAGGAAGCTTCAAAGTATAAACAAACTTCCCGAGTTGCCGCTGTAGATTATTTACTTGAAGGAAATGGTGTAACATCTGAAATAGCATTTAAAGATTTTGTAGAAATATCCGTACTTGCATCACAGATCATGCAAAAAGAATATTTTGAATCATTGTTAACTAAAAAGCCAGAAGAAATTCTTGGTTCAAATGATCAGCTTTTTAGTTTTGCTTCTAAAATAAAATTGCAAAGCCAAGCAGCTGACAAGGCATGGCAAATAAATGAAGGAAAACTTAATAAATTATATGGCGAGCTGGTTGATGCCAAAATTCTTTGGAAGAAAACTAATTTTATTCCGGATGCAAACAGCACATTAAGATTAACATATGGTTATGTTAAAGGTTATAGTCCGGCTGATGCAGTTCATTACGAACCGTTTACAAGTATTGATGGTGTTATCGAAAAAAGTAACACAGGCGAAGAAGATTTTGCTGTTCCGGATAAACTACGCACATTATATGAAAAGAAAGACTTTGGAAAATTTATTAGCAGTAAAACAAAGAAACTTCCAATTGCATTGTTGTATAATATGGATACTACTGGCGGAAACTCTGGCAGTCCAATTTTAGATGCTTACGGTAATTTAATTGGCGTAAACTTCGACAGGGCATATGAAGCAACAATTAATGACTTTGCTTGGAATGAATCTTATAGTCGTTCAATTGGAGTTGACATTCGTTATGTATTGTGGGTGTTAGACAAATTTTCTGGAGCTGGAAATATTCTTAATGAAATAGGTGTAAACTAATTGGCATTCACAGAGATAGTCTCAAAATTATATTCATTTATGTAACGCATTTACAATTCTTATTATCAGCCGCAAGATAAATCTTGCGGCTATATCAATGTTTAATTTTGTGATAGTTGTTTTGCTAAAACTCAACAAAGAATGCTAGTAAGCCAACAAGAATTAAAACTATTCCGCTAATCAGCTTATCATGATGCTCTAGGAAATGCCATTGAAGTTTTTTTACTCCCCTTGAACCAAAATACACTAGAAAAACCATTCCAATAATTGTTACAAAGAAATAAACAAACGAAACAACACCAATACCTAACCAGCCTAATCTGCTTGCTGTGAAATAATAAACTTCAATTTCTAAGCATGGAGAAAAAAACATTGCGATGCTTAAAGTGAATACGATTGAACGCTTGCTTTTTTTCTGTACAATTTTATCAACATCAATATGATGATGCTGATGAGGTGTGTTAATTTTGCTATGTTTATACTCAAGATAAAAATACACTAACCCGAGCAAAATTAGAATTACTGGTGCAACATTGTGTGTAATATGATGATATTCTTCAGAAATTTTATAGCCAATTAATCCAACCACAATGCCTATAGCTACTGTACTGGTAGTATGAGCAATTGCTGTAATTGTGGCTATAGTAATTGTTTCTCTTTCAGTCCATTTCTCAGCTTTTCCAATTGCTATCAATGGTAACCAATGACTTGGAATTGTTGCATGCACTAAGCTTAAAAGTAGACTTCCAAAGAATATTTGTAATAAGCCTTCCATAAATGCCTTTTTTTAACTTTCCAATTATACAAATTCTTTTATTGCTCTTTAATAACTTTTATTACAAATTTACTGCGTCACTAACCATTTGGTAAACAAATGAGAAAACTATTATGGACTTCTGAATGTAAAACCGGATTTGACGAAATAGATTCACAGCATCGTCTGCTTTTTGCAATTTGCAATGAGTTATTAGAAATAGCTAACCCAGCAAGGCAGCAAGATGAATTAAAATATTTATTGCATCATTTAGTTGAATATATTGAAAAACACTTCAACACAGAAGAAGAATATTTAGAAAGGCATTCTTATCCTGGAATTAAAGAGCACAAAATGCGTCACGCCGAAATAAATAGCCAAATCCGTCAAGTTATTTCTCAATCAAAAAGTATGTCTCAGCTAAAAGAGCAGCTTGATACAATGTTAGATAAATGGATTAGAATTCACGTTCTAATCGAAGACAAAAAATATTCCGTTTGGGCTGCGTCAAAAGGAATTATTATTAAATCTATTTAAGCGCACATAATATTTATTTTACAGGACCAATCATATTTTCCGGCGCGAGAAGTTTATCTAAATCTTCTTTTGAAAGTAAATTCTTCTCGAGCACTAATTCGTAAACTCCGCGGTTTGTTTCGAGCGCTTCTTTTGCTAACTGTGTAGAGACTTCGTACCCAAGCGCAGGATTGAGAGCTGTAACAATTCCAATACTATTCTTAACTTGGTTTAAACAGTGTTCTACATTTGCCGTAATTCCATCAATACATTTATACTTCAATGTATTCATTCCATTCTTCAACATTTCGATCGATTCAAAAAGACTTTGCACAATTATTGGCTCCATTACATTCAGCTCAAGCTGTCCGGCTTCTGCCGCCAAGGTAACAGTTAAATCGTTTCCAATAACTTTGAAAGCAATTTGATTTACTACTTCTGGAATAACTGGGTTTACTTTACCTGGCATAATAGAAGAGCCAGGCTGCATTGGTGGAAGATTTATTTCGCCCAATCCAGTTCGCGGACCAGATGAAAGTAATCTAAGATCGTTACAAATTTTAGACAGCTTTACAGCCAAGCGTTTTACGGCTGATGAATATATAACGAATGCACCAGTATCTTGTGTAGCCTCTACTAAGTTCCTTGCAATTTTTATATCAAGCTCTGTAATTTCACGGAGATGTTCAACACACTTTTCGCTGTAGCCGTACTCAGCATTTATTCCTGTTCCTATTGCTGTAGCACCCATGTTTACTTCTAAAAATAAATTTGCATTCTCTTCAAGGCGTTGAATTTCTTCTTCGAGAGTTACTGCATAAGCTTCAAAACCTTGCCCAAGAGTCATAGGCACGGCATCTTGCAACTGAGTTCTTCCCATCTTTATTACACTTGAAAATTCTTTGGATTTAAGATGAAAGGATTCAATTAAAGATTTTAAGACAGTTACAAGCTTTTTATTGCTGTTAATAATTGCAATCTTAATAGCAGTTGGATACGCATCGTTTGTTGATTGAGATAAATTTACATGATTGTTTGGATGACAATATTTATAATCACCTTTTTCGTAACCGAGTATTTCGAGAGCGCGGTTAGCTATTACTTCATTTGCATTCATATTTGTTGATGTACCAGCACCACCTTGTACCATATCGATTACAAAATGTCCGTGATACTTACCGGTTATGATTTCATGACAAGCTTGTGTTATTGCTTCAAGTATTGGTTTTGAAAGCAAGCCTAAATCATAATTAGCTTTTGCTGCCGCCATTTTTACCATAACAAGTGCTTCAATTAATAAAGGATAAAATGAAAGAGCTACTCCGCTAATGTTAAAATTTTCGAGACCTCTTAAAGTTTGAACTCCATAATAGACTTCATTTGGTACCTCACGGTCACCAAGCAAATCATGTTCGGTTCTTGTTCTCCCGCTTTGATATTGTGCGGCTAAGTTGATAACACGAGTGTTAGAAAACTGCATCCTTCTAAATATTACTCGAGCCATTCTAGAAAAAATCTTAACCGGAAGGGTCGTTTCTTTATTAGCTATTTCATAAAATTTTTCTTTTGAGAGAAGCAATGCAGTTGTGTTTAGAGTTGCTCTTGCAGAAGTTGAGTGAGGAGAATCATCAATAAGCGCGCCTTCACCTAAAAAATCGAATTTAGAAAAAATGGTTAATCTTTTTTCATCTCCAAAAGGTGTTTTTTTATAAAGTTCTACTTCACCTTCAGTAATAATGTATAGATATTTTCTGATGTTGTGCTCTATAAAAAGAAGCGTATTTTGTGGGTATGTCTGAATTTCAAAATTTTGTGCTAGTAAATCACAATCATGATCATTTAAATCTTTGAACAATTCTATTTTTCTTAAAAAACTTTTTATCTGCACAGAATCCATTTTCTTCCTTGTAAGAATTATGTTTACTCAAAAATTAGCTAAGCTCAATTGGTTTAGCAAACTTTGTCTAATATAAAGAGACAATAAAAAAAACCATGAACTAAACTACAATTCATGGCTTTTGTAATTACATAAAAACAAAATTATTTTCCGAACAGTCCGCTAAGTAAATTCATTCCTTGACTTAGAATGTCTCCTTCGGGAACTTTTCCTTCGGGTGTAAGTTTGTCTACAACTTGAGGTAAAAAGTTTGAGAGTTGCTGTGAAACATCTGAAGCATTTATTCCAAGTTTAGAAGCGATTCCGCTAATTGCTTCAGAGCCTAAAACATCTTGAATTTGATTTGCAGAGATTGGTAAGTTTGCTCCGGTACTAACCCAAGAGTTAACAACATCTCCCAAACCTTTTGAAGCAAACTGCTGAACTAAGCCGCCTAATCCACCGCTTTGCCCGCTTATTAGATTCATCACTGAACCTAAAATATCATTTTGTTTCCCATCATCGCTAGCGCCCAATACCGAGCCTAGAGTATTAAGTATATCCATTTTTTCTCCTTTTTGTTTTCGTAAATATAAATATAGTAATTCCGGTTTTTATGTATATCTAACCTTATGAGTACTTTGAAACTTCTGAATTTTTGTCATTATGAGCGAAGTAATCTCAATCATTGATTTTCAAATTAAAATAAAGATCGCTTTGGCATAAAACACTTCTCGATGGTAGAATAAAAGCAATTTTCAGAAGCGTAACTTTGTTAATTAATTGAAAATAAATATAAAATTAAATCCGCACTAAGCGGCTTTCAATTCTGTTTGAATGAAAAATTAAAATGCCGTAATAACTCCAACACTAAATTGACCAAACTCTTTGTTTAGATTGTAAGTGTATTCACCTACTAAACGAATATTTCTTCTAAGCATATATCCTAGACTAACAGTAGCAGTTTCATAATCAAGAGTATTTAAATCAGAATCAACCCAATTGTATAATGCTGCTGCATACCACTTACTTTCATCTCCTTTTGGCGTGTAAATTAGTTCGGTAAAACCACCTTTGGTTTTCGCCTCAGTACCAATAGGGCTAAACTTATCATCTTTTCTAACTGCATATTGAAAGTTTAATTCCAGCATATCTTTGTAAGTAATAGTAGCATCAGGTCCCCACATTGCGAAACTGTTTGTATATTTTTTGGCAAAAATATCATCTAGCTCCTCTTTTCCAAAATAACCAAACGCACCTATTCTCAGTCCTTCGGTTACATCTTGCGAAACTCTTCCAAAAATATTCTTGTACTTATCATCATCATAAATTCTAAAGCTATTTGCCGCACCTATTCCGGTTCCGTTTAAAAACTCTACGGTAATATCTGTTCCAGTCGGAAATCCATAAGTAAGCATTATGCCTCGATCATAAGTTAAATCCGCTTTTCCATTAACTGGTTTTGTTTTATAAATCTGATAATCTTCAAAAGTTAAGCGTAATTCTCTTTTAAATAACGGATCAGAAACTTGAAATTGTCCCATATACAAATCCAGTTCAGTATCAAAAAGATTATTGAACATTATAAATGCATCTTCAACACCAGCAACTTCTCCGCGCTCGCTAAAAAAGAAATAAAAATAATAAGCAATATCCTTTGTTATCGAACCGCCGGAAAGTAATTTTAGAAGATATGGCGCGCTAAAATCAAGCCTTTCGGATTTCTTATTGTTATAAGAAACATATCCTTCAAGTCGAAACGCCAATGGGATATCGCGAATTAAAGAAAGCTCTTCGTCTCCAGTTTCAACAAAGTAACGTGGGGCATCTTTATCAGCTAAAACAAAACCATTTCCTGCAAATTCTTCTCCGTAAGCTTTTAATTTTGGAAATGGTGAGTGGCAAGTTTGACAACTCATATTGTACTTACGCCCAAATGAAGGGATTGAGTAAATGTTTTCAAAAAATGTTATGAGAATCATTATAGCTAAGGCTATTACAAAATATTTGTTTTTCATTTCTGCCTCTATGGAAGAATAGTAATTTCTGTTGAGTGTTCATTAACTTTTACAATTTGAGATTCGCTAGCTGGCACGCCAAGAAAATCTGCCACAGGCTTTACAAGAAGTTGATAATTTAATACTGCTGTTACTATTAACTTACCAGGACTAATTTTATCTGGCACTCTAAAAGTTAGAGTCTCAATTTTAGTTTCGCGTGGACCGATTCTATAATCTACGCCAAGCGATGCAGTATTCCATTGCTGTATAGTCATCCTACCTTGCGGATCAAAATATGGCATCCTAAATATTCTATCGCCTATTGGAATTCCATCTCGTTGAACTCCTTTAAAATTTGGATCATTCAAAGCAATACCCATATCTTGATAAGCCAATACATCACTACCAATTAAATATTCCTCCCCAGCAAAGCCTTTTTTATCTACTGGAAGATGGTAAATGTTTCCTTTTTCATCAACGGCTTCTACATGCATCCAAACGATTCTATCTTCTACTGAACCAGTAGGAAACTTATGTCCAGTTTTTTGATTGAACAAAGCAACTGTAAACTTAACTGTTTCACCAGGCTCAACCTCTCTGATATCAGGATGAATTCTTAACTCCACCGTGCCTTTCACTTTACCAGGATCATGAGCGCCATGAAATAGATGAAGTTTTGCATCTTTGTAAGTAGCACCCATAGTTGCTGTCTTCATTTCCCCTTTTGTCATGTGGCAATCTTGGCACTGAACTCCTTCTTTTGCGTAAGGACCTTCTTTCCATTCAAGATGAGTTGATTTAACCCAAATTCCATAAGGATCTTTCTCGTTATGGCAAATACCGCAAAAGTCTCCAGTTTTCATAAAATCTCTCACTTCAATATCGTGAGCCGGTGACATTACCTCACCTTTACGTGTAGAAAATTTTGTTTTGCCTGGCTTTATTATGTAATTAAAATTATAAGGTACATCACCCGAATAGCCACTTATACTATGACAAACTTCACAGGATACAGACTCATTAGCGCGTGAATTTTTACTTGGCAACGGCGGCGGCACATCTCCAACAAGATAAGACAATGGCGCATGGCATCCGTTGCAACCGGCTTTAACTTCTTCTACTTTCTTATCTTTTTCAGCATGTGGAACAGCGAGCTTAAAATACTCTATTTCATCCCACTCATGAGTATAAGCTTTCGACATCATTGATTGCTTCCACTGTTGATACAAATCCGTATGGCAGGAAGCACCGCAATACTCAGGTGTTTTAAAATCCTCATATTTAAAAGAGCCTAATGAAGATTGAGCAAATGATAAATTGAGAGAACACATAACGAAGAATAGTACAAAGATTAATTTGCTGAGAAATTTCATAATGCCTCATTTGTGTTAAATTTAACTTTTAATAATCTATTCAAATAGGAAGTTAATATCAAGTCAACAATGTCCGATATAGTTTTTAATAAAATTAAAAAACTATGTTATTTACCCAAAAATTAAACGATTATTGTTTATCTCTAAAGCAAAAAAAGTTACTTTTCTTCATAGATTTAATAAATAGTTCGGTATTGCAAATGTCAAAGTATCCAAATTCATTTTTAATAAACATACTTGGCATAATCTCACTTTTAAGCCAACTCGTTTTTTCTCAAAGCAGTAGCTATAAATTGGAGCGATTTACAATCAACAACGGTCTCTCTAATAATTCTGTTAATTGTGTTTTGCAAACACACGATGGCTATTTGTGGATTGCTACTAAAGATGGACTCAATCGGTTTGATGGACAAACATTCAAAGTTTTTAAGAAAAACGCTTCGCAAAAAAATTCACTTCCCGAAAACTATATTATGTATTTATACGAGGACAGCAAACAAACTCTTTGGATTGGCACTTGGGGTTTTGGTTTATGCAGATACGATAAAATACAAGAAGAATTTATCAGAGTAGACAAATCAAACAATAATGATTTTGTTCAGAGCATTGTAGAAGATACAGATGGTAATCTTTGGTATGGGACAACACTTAACGGCTTGAAGAAATACAATCCAATTACAAATGAAATTGTGACCTATAATTCAAAATCTGAAAAAAGTAATAGAATACCAGCAGACAATGTTACAAGTACATTTTTTCAAGACGAAAACACTTTATGGTTATCTACTTGGGGTTCTGGGCTAATAAAATTAAATCCAAATACCGGTTATGCGGAGCAGTTTAAGAAAAGGGGTAAGATAAATTCTTTAAGCAACAACTTGGTATGGCAGATAGAAAAAGCAGATAGTAATTTATTGTATATAAGCACTGATAGTGGATTATTTCTTTTTGATACACGTAGTAATTCATTTATCCAACATCCAAATATCAAGGAAGAATATCATAATCTGCTAACTACATCGGTAAGACATACAATAAAAGATCATTCTGGTAGAATTTGGATTGGTACTTATAACTACCAAGGTCTTATGGTTCTTTCTAATAGAGATAGAAATGAATACACCTTTGAACATTTGCTAAACCTTGATGACGATCCTTATTCGTTGATCTGCCAAAAAATTAGGTGGCTTTATGAAGACAAGCACAACAACATATGGATAGGCACTGAGGACGGCTTGAACAAACTGCCTAAAACAAAAGCGTTTGAGCAGTTCAAGTACATGCCGAACAGAAACGGTTCCTTAGGCGGCAGAGTAGTTAGCAGTATCTATGAAGGGAAAAAGGGAATTCTTTGGGTTGGATTTGGTGGAAATGGTTTCGATAAAATTGATTTAAGAACAAACAGTATTACACACTTTAAAAGCAATCCACAAAGTAATAATGCTCTTAAGGCCGATGATGTTATTGAATTAATTGAAGACAGAAATGGAATTATATGGATTGGAACCAGCAATGGAGGATTAACCCGTTACAACCCCAAAGAAAATTCCTTCAAAAATTATATGGTAAATCAGGCGAATTTGTTTTCAATAAAATCTAATTGGGTACAGCAGATTCTTGAAACAACCGATGGTAATTTATTGGTTGGGACAAACGATGGATTGCAAATTTTTGATAGACGAAGCGAAAAGTTTAAAACCTACAATCCACTTGTAAATTCAAAAGAAGTATTAATCCCGGATTTAATTTCTGTTAATTCTTTGTACGAAGACAAACAAAAAAATATATGGATAGGTACGTGGTTAGATGGATTATATAGGTACGACCCTGAAGCGCAAATAATTAAACACTACGCACCAAATGCACAGTATAACTCAATTAGTGGAAATAAAATATCATCAATAATCCAAGATAATAAAGGTAACATATGGATTGGAACATTTAGCAACGGATTAAACAAGTTAGATAAGCACACAGAAATATTTAGTCATTATAACACATCAAATGGTTTGCCTAACGATTGTGTGTTTGGAATACTGGAAGATGAAAAAGGATTAATTTGGATAAGTACGATGAATGGATTAGCAAAACTAAATCCCGCAGATGGTAATTTTCGTATTTACGATATTGAAGATGGTTTGGTGCACAATCAGTTTAACTGGCATGCCTATCACAAAAATGCGAAAGGTAAAATGTACTTTGGAGGGATTAATGGTTTTGTCTCTTTCTTTCCCTCGTCAATTAAAAAGGAATGGACTACACCAAATGTTGTTCTAACTTCATTTAAAGTGTTTGATAAAGAAGCTCCTTTACCTCGGTCGCTGCCTACTACTAACGAAATTAATTTATCTCATGATCAAAATTTTTTCTCGATTGACTTTACTGCATTAGATTTAACGCCAATTTACAAACATCAATTTGCGTATATGTTGGAAGGAATTGATCCGCAATGGGTTCATTCAGGAACAAGAACTACAGCATTTTATACAGATATTAAACATGGTAATTATCGTTTTTTAGTTAAAGCAACAAATTCTGATGGGGTTTGGGGAAATCCAACATCTTTAAACCTTCGAATTAATCCTTCTTGGTGGAATACTTGGTGGTTTAAAATTATTGTAACGGGGTTTATAGTTAGTATAATTTTTGCGGCTTATAGGTACAGAGTAACCCAGCTTTTAAAAATTGAAAAAATCCGATTCAGTATTGCAAGCGATCTTCATGATGAGATCGGAAGTAATTTAAGTAGCATTAGTGTAGATAGTCAATCATTGATGTCGAGTCCAACTCTCAATAATTCTGAAAGAGAATTATCAATTGATATTAGTAAAACTGCCAAAGCTACAGTTGATGCCATGAGAGATATCATTTGGTTTATAAATCCCAAAAACGATGTAAATGAAGATATTATTTTTAAAATGAAACAAACAGCAGCCAAATTACTATCTAACTTAGAATGGAGTTTTAATGCTTCTGCAGATGCAAGATTAGATTCTTTCAATTTAGAAGTGAGAAGAAATATATTTTTACTTTACAAAGAGGCTTTAACAAATGTTGTAAATCATTCAAAAGCAAATAAATGCTTCGTTACAATTTCCAGAAACTCAAAATACTTCTCCTTAATTATTGAAGATAATGGCATAGGGTTTGAATTAAGGGATTTTAGATCCTCAACTGGCATCAGAAGTATGGAGGCTCGTGCAAAAAAGATAAATTCCAAGCTAATTGTTTCAAGCAGTATTAACCAAGGAACAAGAATAGAGTTAATTATTTAATTTATGTTGTTGTCAGAAAATAACTCGAACGTGGTATGGAATGATTAAATAATCAATTTTACTTTGCTATAGAATAAAAGAATGAAAAAGAGTTTGGTAGACGAAAAAATAAATAAGCACATTTCAATTTGGCTTGTTGAAGATAATACAAGGTATAGGAAAACACTTGCCGGATTGATTGACAGAACTATGGGTTTGATTTGTTCCCAATCCTTTTCATCGTGTGAAGAGGCATTGGAAGAAGTAAGCATTCAAGAGAAACCGGATGTAATACTTTTGGATATTGGATTGCCAGGTATGAGCGGTATTACCGGAATTTCGAAATTCAAAGAATTTTTTCCTCATGCGCATATTCTAATTTTAACTGTTTATGATGATAATGACAATGTATTCGAAGCGCTTTGTGCAGGTGCTTCAGGGTATTTGTTAAAGGACTCTGCTCCAGAGAAAATTATCACTTCAATACAAGAGGTCTTGGCTGGTGGCGCTCCAATGAACATGAAGATTGCTCACAAAGTGTTGGAAATGTTTACACGCTTTAAGCCCAAGAAAAATGATTATGGTTTGACAGAGCGTGAAAAGGAAATATTGCTGCACTTAATTGCAGGTTTAACAAAACAACAAATTGGTGATAAACTATTTATTAGCTTTCATACGGTTAATACCCATCTCAAAAATATTTACGGCAAACTTCACGTAAATACACGCACTGGCGCAGTTTCAAAAGTTTATAAAGAAAACTTATTGAACTAAAGTTTTATCAAATACCACGTTTGCGCCATTGTAGTATGCATCGACTATTTCTAAGTTTATTCATAGTTTCATTTTAGTTGAATTATACTTGGGTTTAAAATGAAAAAAACACTTATAAACTCTCTACTATTTAGCGTTCTATTCATTTCTTTTTCTTTACTGCACGCACAAGTAAATAAAATAAGAATTGCTTGTGTTGGAAATAGTATAACACAAGGTAGCGGCGGTGTTAATACTTATCCGGCTCAGCTTGGAAAATTACTTGGCAGCCATTACGATGTGCGCAACTTTGGTGTTTCCGGCAGAACTTTACTACGTAAAGGCGATTTACCTTATTGGAACGAACAAGCATTTAAGAACGCAAAAGAATTCGATCCGCATATTGTAATTATTAAACTTGGTACAAACGATAGCAAACCTCAAAATTGGATTTACAAAAATGAGTTTTATAAAGACTATGTTGATTTAGTAAATGAGTTTAGAAAAAATGGACGTAATCCTCAGATCTATGTTGTCAAACCATTTCCAGCGTTCAAAATTAACTGGGGTATTAATCCCGACATTATTAAGAACGAAGTTATACCTTTAACTGATTCCACACGTAAAGCAACAAATACTTATCTGATTGATTTCAACACGCCATTCTTAAATAGAAGTGATTTATTTCCTGATGGAATCCACCCCAGCAATGCCGGTTATTTAATGATGGCTCAGATTGCTGATACAACTTTAAGAAAAGGACCTTCCGGAATTATTAGATTTTTCTATTCCACAAAAACAATTTTAGAAAAGGATGAGTCAGTAAAAATCTATTGGGAAACAACTCCCGGTACAAATGTTACTCTTAACGGAAATAAAGTTAATTCAACTGATTCCCTTAGTGTCGCAATTTCAAAAACTACGAAATACAAATTAATTTCATCCGGAATCATTTCTGATTCAGCTGTAATTAATTTAGAATATGTTCCTTCGGGAAGGATAAAATCGTTCAACTCAATACCAAAAGTTTTAGAAAAAAACTCGGGTGATCCGAGCCTTTTGCAGTGGACAACTTCAAAAGGATCAACAGTTACATTAAACGGAAGCGTAGTTAATCAATCAGGAAATATTACTGTTACACCTAAAGAAACTACTGTTTATGAGTTGAAAACAACCGGAGAAATTACTGAGTCTAAAAAAATTACAATTGAGGTTTTAGATGCAGAAAAAATCAACCGCTCATTAAATGGAAACGCAAGATCGTCTTCTTCAATTTCACCGTTCGTAATAGAGAATATTTTTGATGGAAATCTTGATACATACTGGAAAAGTGGATTAGAAAAAGCTCCTTGGTTTCTTATAGATATGAACAGAACTTTTGAAGTTTACAAAATTGTTTTACGCTGGGGAAATATTTATGGGAAAAGCTACATACTTCAATCAATTGATGACTTAGGCGCAGTAAAAGAAATAGCTATTGAAAACTCCGGAGATGGCGGCATAGATGAATTTAATAATCTTTCTGCCGTTGGAAGATACTTCGGAATTTATTGCACCAGTAAAAGTTTACCAGATTCCGGCTTAGTGCTTAATGAGTTTGAGGTTTACTCAAGAATAAAAATAACCGGTATTAGCAAAGAAGAAAATAAAACACTCCCTACTAATTTTTCATTAGAACAAAACTATCCAAATCCATTTAATCCTACTACCACTATTAGTTATAGCATTCCAATGATCGAAGCACTGAATGCCCGATTCCCTAGCGTAGCGAGACCATCAGCCGATGTGCAAGTGACATTAAAAATTTATGATATTCTTGGGAAAGAGGTAACTGTATTAGTAAATGAAAATCAACGAGCTGGAACATATAACTATCAGTTTTCCATTCACAATTTTCAATTACCAAGCGGGATATATTTCTACAGACTGCATGCTGGAAATTTTTCTACAGTAAAGAAAATGATTTTTTTGAAATAGTTTTTTCTCTACCTCAACTAAATACCACGTTTGCGCTATTGAGGCTGTTTAATCACTCCTCTATTTTAATTTCTATAATTCATAAAGAATGTCATTTCTCGTAAGAAAATATTACACAACAAAAAGGTGCATTATGAAGAAAACTCTTACAACTGCTGTATTCTATTTAGTATTCTTCTCAATCATTTCATTAACCATAGCACAAGTTCCAACTCGCAAAGGTTGGTGGAAGTTTGATGACGCAGCCAGCATAACAAAAGCTGATCTTGGTTCTAATCTGGAACTAGTTGGAATACAGCAAGCAATTGCTGGTCCAGCAGCCGGAAACGGTGCAACAAGAATTGGTGTAGGAAGCCATTTTAAAATGACTCACGGTATAACACCATCTCCTAAAACATTAGTAAATGAATATTCAATTCAATTCGATTTTCGCGTAAAAGATATCGGAAGTTGGAGAGCATTTTTCCAAACTAGTCCCGATAACTCTACAGATGCTGACTGCTTTATTAATTCTTCTGGATTTGTTGGAGTAAGAGCAACCGGTTACGGCACATACGATATTAAACCAAATGAATGGTACCGTTTAGTTGTCTCTGTAAAAAATGGTGTTTTGTATAGATATTATTTAGATGGACAATTAATGCATAACGGAGTAATTCAAGATGTTGATGGAAGATTTGCTCTTGATAAAGTTCTATTAATCTTTGCTGATGAAGATGGCGAAGACAATGAAATTGACTGTGCTGAACTTGCAATTTGGGATAAAGCACTAACCGGCGGACAGGTAAAACTGCTTGGCGGATATAACCATAAATTACCAGTAGGTGAATTACAACCAGTTGCACTTTGGAATTTTGATAACGCAACAAACTTAACTGAATCTGTTTATGGATTTGATTTAGAATTAGTTGGAAACCATCAATCGGTTGATGGACCAAATGCAACTAACAAAGCAACCAGAATTGGCGTTGGAAGTCACTATAAAGCCAACCATGGTATTGCACCAAACGGTGGCGGAACAAAGGTTAATGAATACACACTTAAGTTCGACTTTAAAGTTGCAGATATAACAAAGTGGAGAACTTTCTTCCAAACTGCTGCTGTAAATAATAACGATGGCGAATGTTTCATCAACAAAGAAGGCAAGATTGGTACTCAAGCAACCGGTTACGGCGCTTATGTAGTTATTCCAAACGAATGGTATCGTTTAGTTATTTCTGTTAAGAATGGAACTCATTACAAATATTTTTTAGATGGACAGTTATTATTAAATGCAACCGTTCAAGCCAAAGACGACAGATTTGCTCTTGAAAGCACACTATTACTTATGGGCGATAATGATGGAGATGATGGTGAAATTGATATTGCAGAAATTGCAATTTGGGATCGTCCATTAACAGATGCCGAAGTAACTCAACTTGCCGGATTTGGTCATAATCTTTCCGGCGGCGGAACTCAAACTAAAGCACTTGTCGGCAATTGGAAATTCGATAATCCTTTTAGCTTACTCACTGCTTCAACAGGTAATCCTTTAGTTCTTGTTGGAAAAGATCAATCCGTAGATGGTCCAACCGCTACAAATTTTGCTACTAGACTTGGCGTTGGAAGCCATTATAAATTAACACACGGCATATCTCCTAACGGCGGCGGCTTATTAGTAAATGATTATTCGCTTCGTTTTGATTTTAGAGTTTCTTCAATAGATGTCTGGCACTGTTTTATGCAGACAAATGCTAATAATACAGATGATGGTGAATTGTTTATAAACAAAACGGGAAACATTGGAGTTGCAGCAACTGGTTATTCTAAATATTCAATTACTCAAAATGATTGGTACAGAATGGTTGTATCGGTTACTAACGGAAGCCAGTTTAATATTTATCTTGATGGAAGCTTGGTTCATAAAGGAACAATTCAGCCTATAGATGGACGATTCGCATTAGGGAAAGATATTCTAATTTTTGGTGATGAAGATGGTGATGATGGAGATATTGACTGCGCTGAATTATCTATCTATAACTATGCTCTTACTGAAGCTGAAATTAAAGCTTTAGGCGGTTTTGGTCATATAGTTGGAGTTGAAAGACAAGATGGTTCATTGCCAACAGAGTTTTCGATTTCACAGAATTATCCGAATCCGTTTAACCCATTAACCAAAATAGATTTTGCAATGCCAGCAGCTGGAAATGTTTCTATTAAAGTTTATGATATTCTAGGCAACGAAGTTTCTGTTCTCGAAAATGGTTACAGAAGCGCCGGATATCATTCATTGCAATTTGATGGAAGCAAATTGTCTTCAGGTGTTTATATCTACAGAATGATTAGCGGTAAATTTACTTCAACAA
The DNA here is from genome assembly GCA_964631495.1 of uncultured Melioribacter sp. Lineage (GTDB taxonomy): Bacteria > Bacteroidota > Ignavibacteria > Ignavibacteriales > Melioribacteraceae > Stygiobacter. The sequence continues at coordinate 78,663 of CAZVYT010000005.1, forward strand.
AGAAATTGGTTCTCCTAAAGTAGTTCCATTGGTGTAACCTCTCCCGAGCAATTGGGAGAGGTTTTTTTCAGCATATATTCTCTCTTTCTAAATACCACGTTTGCGTCATTGTCAACTTTTAAGTTCATTACTACATTTCGAAGCAAGTTAATGTAATTCACCTCTTGTGTAGTAATTATATTCTTTATAAAAGAAAGGAGTGGAAAAATGACAAAATCATTCAGCTTATTAGTATTATTTATCATTCTTTTTGCAGTTAACGCAAATGTATCTGCTCAAGTAGCAAACATTGCTCATCGCGGAGGGGCTTCTTTAGCGCCAGAAAATACGATGGCAGCTTTCAAAAATGCTATCTCTCTAAAAGTAGAGTATTTCGAATTGGATGTTTTTTTATCGGCGGATGATTCATTAATGATTATGCATGATGCAACAATAAATAGAACAACAACGGGTACAGGTTCAATTACTGCTTTAACATACTCAGTTTTAAGAACGTATGATGCAGGAATTAAATTTAGCGCACAGTTCGCCGGAGAAAAGATTCCAACATTAATGGAAGCACTAACATTAGCAAAAAATGCACCGTATAATGTCGGCGTGGTCATAGAAATAAAAGGAACTACAACTGGAATTGTTGGGAAAGTAGTAAAGATGGTTAAAGAATTAAATTTACAAAACCGTGTAATTATCTCCAGTTTTAACTTTTCGCAAGTAACAGAATCAAGAACCATCGACCCTACCATTGCAACACAACTTTTCGGATCCTCTAATTCAAATGCAATTATTGATCAACTATCAACTGCTGGTATAAATTGGTATGGCAGTAGTGCGGCTCCTACAAAAGCATTCGTAGATTATGCTCATTCAAAGAATATAAAATTTAACTGTTGGACTATTAACAGTGCGGCCACAATGGTTAACTATATTGCATTAGGGGTAGATGGAATCACTACAGATAATCCGGCTTTAATGAAATCTGTTACCGATACAACTCCTCCATCCGATGTAAAAATTTTAGATCCTACAGTTGTTGAATCCAAGGTAACATTAAAATGGGAAGCTGCTTTTGATGCAGAAGGACCAATAGTAGGATATAATATTTATCGCGATATAAATCCATCGCCAACAAAGCTAATAGCTACCGTTGGTAACGTTTTGGAATACACAGATGACACTTCTATAGAGCTTCAGAAATTTTATTATAGAATAAAAGCAAAAAATACTGCTGGTTTATTAAGCACAAATTATAGCAACGAAGTTTCTGTAACAACTTTAGCTGATGTTACTAAACCGGTTGTTGCTTTTGTAACATCAAACACAGAAGACACAAAAGTATATGTAGAATTCAATGAAAAGGTTGACCAAATAACTGCCGAAACTAAAACAAATTACACCTTCAATAAAGGTGTAACAGTTGCTACAGCCAAAATTATGGCGGATCAAAAAACTGTAATGTTGACCACTTCTCAAATTGCAGAAAATTCATACACACTAAATGTTAAAAACGTTAAGGATAAAGCTAAAATCCCAAATACAATGGTTGCATCAAACAATATAATGCTACGCAAAGCTTTATCATTAAAAACAGTTGCTTTCTATAGCTGCGATGAAGTTAAAACAGACTCTGTTTTGGTTGATGCTTCTCCCAACGCTAACAATGGAATTCTAAAAAACGGAACTGTTGTAGCTGAAGGCAAAGTTGGCAACTCTCTAAAATTTGATGGTCTTGATGACTATGTTCAATTTGCAGCATCACCATCTTTTGATATTGGAGGAAGTGCGGTTACAATATCTCTCTGGGCTAAGTTAGATTATTTGCCATTAGATTTACCAGGAGCTTTTGGACCATTGTTCGATTCTGATGCTGATCAATATGTTCTTTATGAAGACAAAGGAAATAACGAATTAAGATTCAAAGTTTCTACAAATAGTTCTGCAGAAAGACCAGGGATACCGGCTGCAAATTTGGTTACTGGTCAGTGGCTACATATCGTTGGTGTTTATGATGGTTCAACGGCAAAGATTTATCTAAACGGTAATTTGATGGATACTCACAACATAACCGGTACAGTAAAACCGGGACAAGTAGCTATGCTTGGAAGAAGCGGTATTGCTGGTGCTAGTTATTTTAGTGGTAGTATAGATCATTTACAAGTTTTCAATACTGCACTAAGTCAAATTGAAGTAACCGAACTCCACAAAACCACTAAGTCAGCTCCTTTAGATCCAAAACCATCAACAGTTTTGTTGAACTCATTAAACGTAACAAATATGGATGTTAAATTAGATTGGAAAGCAGTTACAAATTATGAAAGCGGTTTGATGTATGAAATTTATAGAGATAACAAAACCAACCCTACTAACTTAATTGCAACTGTTTCTGGTAACCTAACAACTTACACAGATAAGAGTGTAGAAGGGAATACAATTCACTATTACAGAATACGGGCAAAAAATACTGCCGGGCTTTTTAGCGAAGCCTATAGCAATGAACTGATTGCTCTAATGGAAAAAGATATTTACAAACCATCTGTTCTTTATTCAACCTCACGCGCAGAAGGTAATAAACTTGTTATAGAATTTAATGAGCCTGTTGACAAAGCAAATGCAGAAACTGCATCGAACTACAAACTTGATAAATCAGCAACCGTTCAGACTGCAAAGTTAGCCCACGATCAAAAACAAGTTATTTTAACTACATCCAATTTGACTGATGCCGCTACTTACTCACTCATAGTACAAGGTGTAAAAGACTTGGCTGGAATTCCAAATATTTTAACAATGGATAGCTCTAAGTTTGTTCATAAGAAGCTTTCGGCAAATGTTATTTCTTATTACAGCTTAGATGAAATTTCTAAAGACTCTATTGTAACAGACTTTTCAACCAATTCTAATAATGGTATTCTAAAAAATGGAGCAAAGCTAGGAGCTGGATTAGTAGGAAACGCTCTAACATTTGACGGTGTTGATGATTACGTTCAGTTTTCTGCATCAACATCATTTGACATTAATGCTGCTGCTGTTTCTGTTTCATTGTGGGCAAAGCTTTCATACTTACCTGCAGAACTCCCAGGCGCATTTGGTGCATTATTTGATTCCGATGGCGATCAATATGTGCTTTATTTAGACAAAGGAAATAAGGAACTTCGTTTCAAAGTAACCACAACAGTTTCAGCAGAAAGACCCGGAATTCCAGAAGCAGATTTGATCTCTGGTGAGTGGATTCATTTAGTTGGAACATACGATGGAATTGCGGCAAAAGTTTACCTAAACGGCGTATTGAAAGATTCTCACCCATTAACAGGTAATGTTAAAGCTGGTCAAGTCTTAATGCTTGGAAGAAATGCAATTGCATCTCCTACTTATTTTAAAGGCAGCATTGATAACATTCATGTTTTCAGCAAGGCTCTTACAGAAGATGAAATAAAGGATATTTATCAAAACACAAGAACCGTTGCTATAAAATCAATTGTAAGCGTCGAAGAAAATGTCAGCGGATCAATACCGGTAAGTTTTTCTCTTTCTCAAAATTATCCGAATCCATTTAATCCTACTACGAAGATTAATTATTCACTACCAAAATCTGGTATTGTTACAATCAAATTGTACGATATACTAGGTAAAGAAGTTGGCATAATTGAGAGCAGTTTTAGAAACCCCGGCAATTACAGTGTTTCCTTTGATGCAAGTTATCTAGCTTCGGGAGTATATATCTATAAAATGGTTAGCGGAGATTTTACCGCGGTTAAAAAACTTCTTCTGCTTAAATAAGTTCTTCTTACAAAAAACCTCTTCAAAATGAAGAGGTTTTTGCTTGTTTCAAATACCACATTTGCGCTATTGCCCAATCATTCTGCCACTTATATTTTAATGCAAACGTCTTTCTGATTTTCCCTCAGATTCAATATTTTATACAATCAAACAAGGTGTACTATGAAGAAATATTTGCTACATTCTTTACTGTTGTTAATCACTTTTGGCTTTACAACGTCAATAGCACAATTTCCGGCAAGAAAAGGCTGGTGGAAGTTTGACGATAAATCCAACATCTTAAAAGCTGAAGTTGGAACCGACTTAACCTATCAAGGATCGTTCAGCGTTGTTGAAGGATCAAAAACAAATGATTATGCCGTATCAATTGGTAAAGGCAGCCATTTTAAAATGAATCACGGTATTACTCCATCACTGGGCATTTTAGTAAACGAATATACAATCAGCATAGATTTTAGAGTTTCCTCAATTGGTTTATGGTACAGTTTCTTCCAAACGAGCCCAACTAACTCAAACGATGGAGATTGCTTTATAAACACATCCGGCAATATTGGTGTTGCTGCAACTGGTTATTCAGCATATTCGGTTAAACCAAACGAATGGTACAGACTTGTTGTTGCGGTAAAGAACGGAACTCAGTATAAATATTATTTAGATGGACAGCTTTTACATGCCGGCACAACTCAAGCTGTTGATGGAAGATTTTCGCTCGATAAAACTTTATTAATGTTTGCTGATGAAGATGGTGAAGATAACACAATTGAGTGCACAGAACTTTCTATTTGGGATACTGCTCTTAGCGCTGCAGATATTTCTATTCTAAGCGGTTATGGACATATTATAACAACACCGACAAATAAATTTTTAACACTTGTTCCATATTTACAAAACCCATCACCTACATCTGTATTCATCTCTTGGCACGATACGAGTTCAACCGTAACCAAAATAGATTTTGGAACAACAGTTGCACTTGGTCAATCCACAACCGGAACAAACGAATTAGTTTCCGGAGATTATAGATGGCACACAGTTCAATTAACCGGATTGCAGCCTAATCAAGAATATTTTTATAAAGCTGTAAGTGGAAGCGGTTCTTCTGCTATTTACAATTTTAGAACTCAGCCCGGTGCAAATTATTCTGGGAAAATTCGAGTGCTTCTTTTAAGCGATACTCACAACAGCGATACATCGATGGCAGTTAAAGTTATCAAAGAGGCAAAGAAAAAAATTCAGCAGTTATACGGAAACGATATTCACAACAAAGTTAATTTAGTTTTGCACTCGGGTGATTTAGTTGTTTCCGGAAATATTATTTCTCAATGGACAACACAATACTTTGCACCCATGTCTCATGTATCGCCGTATCTTCCATTTCTAACTGTTACCGGCAACCATGAAGGTGAACATTCCAATTATTACAAATACATGCAGCTAGATAACATTTCTGGCTATCCACCGCCTAATGCATTTGCAGAAAAATTTTGGGCTTCGGTAATTGCAAATACTATGTTCATTGGCTTGAACACAAATCTCAGCGGAGCAGCAAATACACTTCAAAATATTTGGCTAGAAAGTAAATTAACAGAAGCTGAAAATGATCCGAAGATTGATTTTGTTTTTCTAATTGGTCATCACTTAGCAATCTCAGAACTTTGGGGTGAGGGAATGACTTATGACGGAGGACCGAGTTATATAAAAAACCAAGTTTTTCCGATGTTAAAAAAATACTCTAAAGTAATTCAGTACTCATACGGACATACACACGGATTTGAAAGAGGAACTATAGAATCAGAAAGTTCAATTCTAAGAACCGATTTCCGCATGGTTTGCGGTGGAGGCGGAGGCGGCGCTATTGATAGATGGGGCGCCTACAAGAACCAAGATTTCGACAACATACATATTTCTCTTGATGATTTCTTTTATCAGATAATTGAAATAGATGTTGTTAACAAAACTTTTGAATCCTCAATGTATAGTCTTGGTAATACCAGCAAAATTAGAAATAGTGAGTTGCGAGATAAATGGTACATTAAAGTAAATCAGCAAGCCCCGGCAAAACCGGTTACAAACTCACCTGTTGTAAGCCAAACACAAATAGTTTTTAACAGTTCTTCTATTTCGTCAGATTCACTTATGACAACAAAAATACAAGTCGCAGAAGATAATGGCTTTACAAAAACTGCTATTGATACTATGATTCATTGGAAGAATCTCTACAAAGTTGACGCAAGTTTTAACCCAATTGATAAAAACAAAGGAATTGATTTAACAAAACTTTCTCTCAAGAATTCTTTAAAAGGAAGCAAGACATATTACTACCGTGTTAAATACAGAGATCATAATCTGAAGTGGAGCGAGTGGTCAAACACTACAGCTTTTAACACACCAACTGATGTTGCATCAGAAAAAATACCAACTAGTTTTAGCTTAGCACAGAATTATCCAAATCCATTTAATCCTATTACGAAAATTAATTATTCACTACCAAAATCTGGTATTGTTACAATCAAATTGTACGATATACTAGGTAAAGAAGTTGGCATAATTGAGAGCAGTTTTAAAAGTCCCGGCAATTACAGCGTTTCCTTTGATGCAAGTTTTCTAGCTTCCGGAGTATATATCTATAAAATGGTTAGCGGAGATTTTTCATCCTGCAAGAAATTGATGTTGATAAAATAAAACTCGATAAAAACCTCTTCCATTGAGAAGAGGTTTTTATATACAATATTTGCGCCATTGATGTTCTTTCTACACACTTTTTTTAACACAGAATATTTCACCCTGCCGCAAGCGGCGGGGAATTTAACCCTTAGCGATTAAATAGGATTAACTATATTGTCAGTACCTAATTTTTATTTTAATTCCTTGGTTACCTTTTATTTTTGCACAACACGTAGAAAATATTTTTGTTTAAAGTTTACTAAAAATTGTAAGAATAATCGGTTGAAAATATAAGAATGATAACCTATTTTTAATTATGAAGAAAATGTATCAAGCAAATATCAAAGAATTTCACCCATACTTCCTCAAGTCTTATAGACGATTGTACGCTTGTCTTATGTTCTACAATTAATACTTTTTTCCTTTCCGTTTTTATTCGTAAACTTTTAGTTGTATTCTATATTCATAAATATTTTAGGAAACTTGAGATGTTTGAAAAAATAAACAAACACACAGAATTTCCAGAAAGACCGGCTTCTACCGAAGGAAATTTTTATTCAATTAAGGAAAAGAAGATTGGTCCCGGAATGAACGAGCGTGTTCAACGGTTACGAAAGTTGAGTATTGAAACTGAGCCGTCAATCTCAATCGAAAGAGCAATTCACCAGACAGAATTCTATAAAGAAAATTACGGCAAGCATCCTGTTCCCATTTTACGAGCATTGCAGTTTTTAGATCATTGTAAGCGAAAAACAATTTATATAGGCGAAGATGAATTGATAGTGGGCGAGCGTGGACCTAAACCAAAGGCTGTACCTACATTTCCCGAACTAACTTGCCACAGCGTTGAAGACCTTAATGTTCTAAACACACGAGAAATGCAAAGATATATTGTAGATGAAAATGATATTAAGATTTATGAAAAAGAAATTATTCCTTTTTGGAAAGGAAAGACCCAACGCGAAAGAATTTTTAATCATGTCCCAGAAGAATGGCGTCTTGCTTATGAAGCCGGACTTTTTACTGAGTTTATGGAACAGAGGGCTCCCGGTCATACTGCTTTGGATGGAAAAATATATAAAAAAGGAATGAATGATTTTAAACTTGAAATTGCAGAGCATCTTGCACGTTTAGATTTTATAAATGATCCTGAAGCAACAGATAAAGCTGATCAACTTAAAGCTATGGACATTGCTTGTGATGCCGCAATTATCTTTGCAAACCGGCATGCAGATTATGCCGAAGAATTAGCCGCAAAAGAGAAAGACCCTCAGCGTATTAAAGATCTTAATAGAATTTCTGAAGTTTGCCGTTGGGTGCCGGCAAATGCACCAAGAGATTTCTGGGAAGCAATTCAGATGTATTGGTTTGTTCATCTTGGAACTATTACAGAGTTAAACGGTTGGGATGCAATGAATCCTGGGCATTTCGATCAGCATTTAACTCCCTTCTACGAAAGAGAAATTGCCAACGGAACGATAACAAGAGATGAAGCCAAAGAACTTCTTTCTTGTTTCTGGGTAAAAGTGAATAATCATCCCGCACCACCAAAAGTAGGAATAACTGCCAAAGAAAGCGGTACTTATAACGACTTTACAAATATTAACATTGGCGGTGTTAAGCCAGATGGAAGTGACGGAGTTAGTGAAGTATCTTTCATTCTGCTCGAAGTAATTGAAGAGTTGCATATACTTCAACCTGGCAACTCCGTTCATATTAGTTCTAAAACACCAGATAATTTTTTACACGCCGCTACAAAAGTAATAAGACAAGGTCATGGCTATCCTTCTGTTTTTAATCCGGATATATACATTCAAGAAATGTTAGTTCAAGGAAAATCTTTACAAGATGCTCGTGAAGGCGGCTGCAGTGGTTGTATTGAAGTTGGGGCTTTTGGTAAAGAAGCTTATGTTCTAACAGGATATTTAAATGTTCCTAAAATTTTTGAAATCACGCTTAACAATGGAGTTGATCCGGTTACTAGAAATTATGTGAGCATTGAAACCGGTGATCCAAACACATTTATTAATTACGAAACACTCTATTCAGCATTTATAAAACAACTAAACTACATTGTTGATTTGAAAATAAAAGTTAGCAATTACATTGACAGAATGTTTGCTAAGTACGCACCTGCTCCTTTTTTATCTGTAGTTATTGAAGATTGTATTAAAAAAGGAAAAGATTATTATGATGGAGGTCCTCGATATAATACAAATTATATTCAGTGCACAGGATTAGGAACGGTTACTGATAGTTTATCTGCAATTAAAAAGCATGTTTTTGAGAATAAAACATTTTCAATGGATAGACTGCTCAACGCTGTTTCTAATAATTTTGAAGGTGATGAATATCTTCGTCAAACTATTTTAAACAAAACTCCCTTTTGGGGTAATGATGATGCAAATGCTGATGAAATTGCTGTTCGGGTATACAATGATTTAATAAATGCTATTGAAGGAAAACCAAATATTAAAGGAGAATCGTTTCACATAAATATGCTATCTACAACTTGCCATATTTATTTTGGAAAAGTATTAGGAGCCACTCCAAATGGAAGATTAGCTGGTAAATCTATTTCAGATGGAACTTCTCCATCACATGGAGCAGATAGAAATGGACCTTCATCTGTGATAAAATCACTTGCAAAGTTAGATCAAACGAAATCTGGCGGAACGCTATTAAATCTTCGTTTTCTTCCAAGCCTTCTAAAAAAAGATGAGGACATTAAGAAATTAGGAAAGCTAATTAGAAGTTATTTTTCACTTGGCGGTCACCATGTTCAATTTAATATTGTAGATACAGCTACACTTCTTGCAGCACAGGAAACACCAGAAGATTATAAAGATCTTCTTGTTCGAATGGCAGGATACAGCGATTATTTTAATGACATGAACGCCGATCTTCAGCAAGAAGTAATTGAGAGAACAGAAAATGATTCATTCTAGTTTTTGAGTGAGAGATTTGTGGAATCAGGATTGATATTCGATATAAAACGTTATTCAATTAATGATGGTCCGGGTATACGAGTTACCGTTTTCTTTAAAGGATGTAACTTGAATTGCGATTGGTGTCATAATCCCGAGAGCATTTCTCATAAAGTTCAAAAAATGTATTCTAAAAACAAATGCATTGGATGTAACTCTTGTGTTGAAAATTGTACTGAAAATGCGTGTACTTTAACTATTGATGGAATAATAACTGATACGAACAAATGTAAACTCTGTGGTAAGTGTGCTGATTTTTGTTCAACCACCGCAACAGAAATTTCCGGACGAATTGAAACCACCCAAAACATTTTATATATCATTCAGAAAGAAACAGTCTTTATGGATTCTTCCAATGGCGGTGTAACATTTTCCGGAGGTGAACCATTACTCCAGCACAAATTTCTTTTTGAACTTCTTGATGAGTGTGGCAAAAAAGGGATTCATCGCGCAATAGATACAGCCGGTTATATTAAAACAGATGTTTTACTCGAAGCCGCTAAAAAAACCGAATTATTTTTATTCGACTTGAAAATGATGGATTCTGATCTGCATAAAAAGTGGACAGGTGTTAACAACGAATTAATTCTTGCAAATCTTCAAAAATTAGCTGAGACCGGTTGCGAAATTAATATCAGAATTCCATTAATAGTATCTATAAATGATGATGAAAAAAACATAGATGACTGGGCAAGGTATATTTCTTCTCTTGCCGGAGAAAAGAAAAAGGTTAATATCCTTCCATATCATAATATTGCTCAACAAAAGTATGTTAAGCTTGGGTTAGTTTATAATTCCCAAAATCTTGAAGAACCAAACAAAAATAAAATAAAAAATATCATAAATCATTTTTCTTCATATGGAATAAAAGCTGTTATTGGTGGATGATAAAGAAGAAGTATTTGTTTAAAAGGAAAAAGCCTCTTTTAGCTAAAAAGAGGCTTTTTTGTGAGCGCGGGTGGGGTCGAACCACCGACCTTCACCTTAAAAGAACTTAAAAGCACCCCCATTATTGCGAATTTTCGCTGTTTTCGAGTTTTTTTTGTGTTGATTTAGGTTGTTTTGGAGCAGATTTTACTCCCTTTTTACTCCCCTTTCTGAAGGATAATTTCTTTAATTCCTCAGCTAATTTCTGTTTCTCTACATGCGTATAATACTTTTGCGTTGTTTGCATAGTTCGATGTCCCAATAATCTTGAGGCACTTAATAAATTCATTCCATTCTCAAATGCTTGGGTTGCAAAGTTCTTTCTGAATGTACGTAAAGTGTATCCTTTTCCAGTAAGTTTTATGCTCTCCAAATATCTTCTGAAAGCCTTTCCCATATCCACCGTAGTTCCATAATTAATGATTTTTCCTTCTTTAATATCTTTGAGTCTTTCTATTAAAATCGGTTTCAGTTTTAGATGTAGTGGAATTGTATTATGAATTTGGACTTTTGAAGAGAAATAATGCATGGTCATTTTCTCAATATCAATATCCTCAACTTTAATATCTATTAAATCACTTGGACGTAGTCCAGTATAAAGCAATAAATAAAACATGGTTCTAAAATTCTGATTCTTCTTTTTCTTACTAATATTCTTAATTATTTTATTTAGATCTTTGGCATCAAATACCAAAATAGGTTTGACAATTGGCTTTGGTTTGATGTTTTTATTTAAGCGAAAAACTGGGATATAAGAATACTCGAATAGAAAATTGAGAAATTTGTTCATTACTTTATAAATATTATATAGTGTGTTTTGCTCATCATAGTGCTTTCGCATACCAAGCATCCATGTTTCAACAGATATCTTATTTATTACTGTGCACGAATCATCTTGATTAAAAGTAGTTGTGAACCATTTGTAGAAAAACTTATAAGCGTATTTAGTTTTCTCTACTTTATCATCATTTAATTTTAAGAAATGATCGAAGGCTAAATTAATTGTGGCCTTTTGAATATTCAGCTTTACCAGTATAGACTTTTTCTCTTCGAGTACATTCTCAAATTCCTTACATAGATTTTCAGCCGTTTTTTTATTCGTCTGATCTGCAACCAGTCCGGTTGATTTGTTTTTCGTTTTACCAGTAAACGGGTCTACATAACTGATATACCAGTGATTTTTGTCTTTAGGCTTGTAAATAGATGCCATTTTTTTTCTCCTTTATTAGATTTTCTAAAATTGTATTAAGATCCGAATTGTTATTTAGCTTTTGTGATGAATCTTTGTGATGTGGTAACTTTGTAATTTCCTTGGTGGAAGATTCAAGAAATTTATTTATGTCTTTATGACTAATTTTTTGTCTTTTACCTACACATAAAACCCCAATCCTTCCATCTGCTATTAAAGAACGAAGAGCCCTAGTCCCTATTCCAAGCAAGGTTGCTGCTCGGCTGACTGATAGTAATTTGAGCTCTTCGTTGTTCATTTTCTATTTTATTAATTATTCTTATAATTACTTATACCTTAATCATGCCCCGCATTGGTGACAATACGGGGCTTACTTATTTATGCAGCTATGAGATTTATTTCTGAAAGTTTTGAATTAACGAGAGTGAGATAATTATACACAAATTCTAGGCATGAAATATTTTCCAATTCCTCATTTTCTAATACCATGTATTCCGGACATTCCACACATCCAATTACTACTCTCGTTTCGTATTCTTTTTTGACGCTTATTCTTTTACCATCGAGTGTGAATTGGTTATCGGTTATATGATCATAAATTGGAACTTCTACTCCAACTGGGAAATTGCTGAAATCCATCTCTCTCAATAAAGAAAAGCGAATTGGAGAATACATTGATCCATTTGCTGTAGCTATTACGTTGCCGGGTTGTGATGTAAGATTGTTCATAATATTATCTCCTTTATGTTTAAGTGTTATTTCGTATTGTAAAGTGTTCTGTGCTATTTGAGATTTCATATTTCCTCCGTTACAGTTAATTCGCTTTCCTTGAATTTGTAGTTCGAGTTACTTCTACCATTCCATTCTCTTAATAACTCTCTGACAAGCTGAGTATATCTTACATGTAGGTCTTTATGGGATTGGAAGAATGCTAGAAGAAATGGGTTTTCTTGGTGCTCTCTGACAAATTCTATTATAATTGTCAGTGTAGCCTCGCCTCTTGAATTAGAAATACTTCTCTTAAATCTGCTCAGTGCGGCTGAATCTTTTTCTAGAACAGCATCAAAGAAGGACTTAATTCTGTTTACAACTGTTCCTTTATATTTTCGTACATAATAACCAGAACGTCCTTGCTCAGCTAACTGCTCGTTTTTTGTTCTTTTAATTTCAACTTTTGTGCTGTCACGGTGAGATTTATATTGTCTATCCCAGTTTTCCCTTTCAATGATTAATTGGGTTTTTAACTTTTCTCTAGTAGACTTTAGAAGTTTCCTTTCACTTGGGGTAACGGATGGTTTTATTCCTCTTTTTCTATCGATCTTCTTTATCGGTTTGATTAGTTCGTTGATCTGATCAATCTGCTGGTTAAGTCCAAGAATATTCTCTTCAATTTTAGAAAGATCATCATAATTACTAGAGTAACCGGAAGGAAGGTATTTGTTGAGATTTTCCAAAAGCACCTCTTTTGGTGATTTTTCTACCGATACTTTATCGGTTTTAGTTGTGGGATTTGTAGTTGAAGGGTATTTCAACTTTTGGGTTGAAGCTTCGGATTGATTTTTTTCTTTTGCCATTTTGTTCTCCAAATTACGAGGGCATCATTGCATCCTCTGCTTAATACGGTCCACAGAGAATAGGGCGAAGTTCCACCCTTGAAAAAGGAGAAAATTTTGAGTTTTTTTAGATTATTACTTAGAAAGGATATGAATTATTTTGGTTATGGAGTAAGCCTGCTTACACAAGTTGCCAGTGGATATGGTCTCTTTTTCTATACGAATAACAAAATGCCGCGTAATGGTATAAAATATCATCTTTTATAAAGCGAGAGAATTCCGGATAAGTTGATTTTGTTTCATCTTCGATTAATTTTATAGCCTTGTCGATTGCCTTTTTAGATAATCTCTTCGAAGTTTTTGTTTTTTTAATACTCCCCGACTTTCCTTCTGTACTTTTTAAGTATTCTTTATATGTCGCAAGGTCGTTTTCCAGATCGTCATTATCATAAATCCCATTTTTCTTATTATCAGCTACTTCCTCTTTAATTTTTTCTATAGTTTCCTTAATTGCATTAATTGTCTTTTTATCAGTAAGATCAAACCCCAATTCGTCTTTTTTAGCACGAGTGATTTTTTCTGCGATGAAACTTTCTGAAACTGAAGTTGAGGAATCCTCGTCATTCTGCTCTAATTCATCCAGATTGTTTCGTGTCTTACTCGAAACTATGGATTTAATATTTCCAATTTTTCGATCATATAAATCTTCAGCCGGTACTGGATCAAGGGCTCCATATTTTATTATTTGCTGGATGTAAAATAGCCCATCAGCTTTTCTATTTTTTACAAAAACTTCATGTCCATTAAACACAATATGATAATCACCATTGGGTTCTTTTGTGAAAATATATTTTGGTTTTGAATCCTCTTCTAAAAGTGTGTTACGCTTTTCCTCATAGATTATTTTTTGTTTTTCTTCTTGATTATATTTTTGTTGTATATAATCATCAAGGTCTATCCAAAAATTAATATCAGAGACAGATGGGTTTGTATTCGGAATATTTTTAATATCCTCAAGAATATTATCTAACTCTTTCAAAGATGGAATCTTTTCAAGTATCGCATTGATGCTTTTCAATTTGAAAAGATTTCTATAATCCATCTGATAAATATATTTGTTCTTATTCGTCCAAAAGAAGTTTTTCTCTTTAGCGATTAAGTAAAAAAATATATTGAATATAGCTTTACAGTGATTAGTGGTTGGGATGTATACACTTCTGAAATCTGTTTCAAGCAGACTATCTATAACAGATTCACTTTGTAATAAAATTTTTTTCTTTATATGCTTCCTTTGAGATAATGCTTTCACTAAATCACTTAATTTAGCTTTAGAAGCTTCTCCAATCGAGGTAAAGACAAGATTAGTATTCCATTTTTTTTGCTCTAAAATGTCGCAGCTCAAATCTATCCAATAGAATTTACCTAATTGGTTTTCCGCTTCAGCAATGAATCTATTGCTTAAATAATTATCTCCACCAATAAGAATTATTCTTTTTGTATCACTATTAGTAAATTCATTAAAGTTGTTGTACAAAACACTTTGTGTAAAGCTGGAATCTTTTTCCTCCGTTGTTGATACAAAAGCTTCCACGAATAATGAAGGTATACTTTCATAAGAACCAATGGATTTGTTTAAGTCATTCTCAATGCTTTGATATAACTGATAATATCTTTCAAGATTTTCAATTTTTACACATTCCCTTATTAATTTATTATTTGCATCGAAATGTTTTATTCTGTAGCCTTCAACATTCTCAATGTTTTTCAGAATATTTATCAACGAGGCGGAGATCCATTCGGAGTAAAAAGCTATCTTATCATTAGCCGCATATTTTTTTATTAATTCACATACATCATCATTCCCGGAGATTTTTATATCTTGAACATTGAAGGGTTTTGAATTCTTTAGTAATTGATATTCCTTCTGTGCACATTTATTAAATTCTGTATTTTCTGCAAGTTGAAAATATGGGGTTGATAGATACTCAATAATATCTCCTTGAACAATTGAGCTATTATTAAAATTAACTAGAATTGTTTTTGTTATTTCAACTTTCCCCAAGAGTAAAGAAAGACTGAAGTTAAATTTCTTTTTATAGAAACCGGAAGCAGAATCTATATTATAATTACTCCCTCTGGCGATGTCTAAAAATTTGGCTTTATCTACATCTAATATTAATATCATTATGTTAATCCGAGTCCAACTATTATTACTAAACTTAGAATCTAATCTAAGAAATGATTCATAAAACTTAAATCCAGTACTTAGTTTTATATCTAAACCTTATTTCCAATTCCCAAATTGCTCTTAAAGTTCAATTAAATTCTCTATGATCTACATATATTATTTGATTTTAAGCCAATTTCAAAAGCTCAACCCAATATCAGTCCAACACAAATTCAATCATTCCAAATTCCTCTCCCACCTCTTCCAATCCAAAAACAAATTGCAGAGATTTTAGAAAAAGCAGACCAAGCAAAACAAAAACGCAAAGAAGCTAACCAGCTAACAGAGCAGTTTCTACAATCAGCATTTATAGAAATGTTCGGCGATCCGGTGAAGAATCAGAATGAGTGGAAAAAAGAAAGACTTGATAAACTATGTTCTCAGATTACAGACGGTGAGCATGTTACACCGCAAAGAACAGACTCTGGTATAAAACTACTTTCTGCGAGAAATATTAAAAATGGATTTATTGATTTTTCAACTGGGCTGGATTACATAAGTGAAGATACATACACCAAAATTTCAAAAAGATGTAAGCCAGAATTTGGAGATATTCTGATGTCATGTTCTGGGTCAATAGGAAGAGTTACAAAAGTTCGCATTAATGAAAGGTTTCATTTAGTTAGAAGTGTTGCTTTAATGAAACCCATTAAAAATTTATTGAACTCAGATTATCTTGAATATTTTTTAAGGTCGGGATACGGACAACATCAAGTTCATAAAAAAGCTAATAAATCTAGTCAAGCAAATATTTTCACTGCACCAATTAAAAGCATAGAAATAATAGTCCCAAATATTTCGCTCCAGCAACAATTCGCCGAGCTTGTTCAAAAAACAGAGACGCTAAAAGAGAAACAAAATCAATCGGAAATAGAATTAGATAATCTTTTCAACTCACTAATGCAAAAAGCATTTAATTCGCAACTAGTGCACTAACGAAATAAATATGGAGGTAACATGACTTTTTACAATATTATTTATGCTATTGTGTTTTTAGGCGCGACAATGGAATTTTTCAAGTATTTGTTTGATGGTCAAAACTCTGCGGAAAAACTAGCTTTCTCATCAATTGTAACCTTGCTGATTTTTATTGATACAATATATTCCGCGGATTCCCTTGAAAAAGGCCATAAGAATGTTTACACACGAAGCATGAAATTTATCGACCTATTCTGCTTTTTAATCTTTTGTTTCCTAATTATTCTTATAAATCCAGACTCAAATATTTTGGGAACCAAATTTGTATATTCTTTCCCTTGGGGCATCACCAGTAACCAATTATTCTTTTTATTACTTGCGTTATATTTCATTTTTGCTTTGCTATGGAATTATGCTGTTTCGGGAAATAGATATTTCCGAATGAAAAATCCTCATGCATGGTATTATTGTGTGGGCAGCGTAGTATTTATAATTATTTCATTTGTAATAAATAGCATGGATACTTGGTGGACAAAATGTGTCGTATATTTTTTAGACTTTATTATAGTCTTTTTCGTAATTATAGATTTCCTTTTCAAACCGGATCAAGGAATTGGAACTGAAATGGACTGTATAGCTGCAACAGAATATTATATTGAGCCCGAATCGCTTCCATTAATGAAACACTTTCAAGTTAGACCAAAGACTATTATTATCAAAACATCTGTAAACGGTAAAATTAATGTTCAATTCGGTAAGTTTATACAAAACGATTGAAGTGTAAACGAGTAATATTCAAAGCCAGTATTACTCACTAATGCAAAAAGCATTTAAGGGAGAATTGATAACATGAAAAAAGGTATGCTTATAAGAGTTGCAGTAGATTCTTCATATGGTGGTTGGAACGCACCAGTAAATCCGGTTAATGGAGATTTCGTTTTCATACCAATCCCGGAAAACGAAAAATATAATTTCAAGGAAAATCAAAATATTCCCTACAATACTTTTTCAAAAGCACTCAAAGATTTTTCAAGTCGCAATAATTTGAATGATGGTAGTGAAATTGCCCTTCCGGACAGCTTATTGAATATAAACACTCACCTTGATCCAGACTTCTCTTATTTAACATATGGAGATAATGGAATGCGAAGGGGTAAAAAATTAAAACACGAATTTGAAAGTGGAGATTTCATAGTATTTTATTCTGGCTTAAAGCCGATTCAGCATTTTAAGTCACCTTTATTTTATGCAATCATAGGCTTCTATCAGATTGATAAGGTAATTGAAGCCAAAGATGTTAATGATAAAGATTCTATCATAAACGCTCATACAAGAAGGAAAAATCTGGAACCTAGCGATGTAGTTATTATTGCTAATCCTAAAAATTCTGGCAGATTAGAAAATAGTATTTTGATTGGTGAGTTTAGGGACAAAGCTTATAGAATCAAAAACGAATTGTTGGAGAGTTGGGGTGGACTTTCAGTAAAGGATGGATATTTACAAAGAAGTGCTGTCCCACCAAGATTCAACGATCCGCAAAAATTTTTAGAATGGTTTGAGAAGCAAAATGTAAACCTCATAAAGCGCAACAATTAATAGCGTCAATGAAAACTGATATTATTTATAACGATTGAGATGCGCTTTTTCGATCTGTTATTAAAGTAAAAGTCTATCATAGAAATGTTTTTCAAGAGTTTGAGGTTACCAAAAATCGAAAGATAAAAATTGCAAAAGTAAATAAGGTATAAGCACATAGAAACTATCATGGAGTTTTTATGTGTTCTTTCACACTCGGGGCAGATCCGGAGTTAGTTGTAAGGCAAAACGGAAGATTTCAAAACGCTCACAATTATTTCAAAAGCCAAAGTAGCTTCGGACTTGACGGAAATGAGTCAATAGCAGAATTAAGACCTGGCTGGAGCGAATCCCCAATCGATCTAACTGCAAAGATTTATCAAATCATCGAATACGGAAATTCAAAACATCCCGAACTTGAGTTCATCTCTGGCCACTTTGTAGATAATTATTCTCTTGGCGGGCATATCCATTTCTCACTTTCACCCACGTCAGAAATAATTAACAATCTCGATACTGTTCTTTATTCACTCAGTAATTGTATTGATGATAAAGGACAAAGAACGAAGAGAGAAAAATCCGGATATGGTAAACGCAAAGCATTCCGCAAACAACCTCATGGTGCTGAATATCGCACTCCCGGTTCTTGGTTACTCTCTCCTTCCACAACATTAGTGACATTAACATTAGCAAAGCTTGCTATACTTGGAGCTACTGATTTCAATCTCGATTTCTCTGAAATCAAAGGCCGCCAGCACTCACAAACTTTTCTTCGCAACTTCAAAACTCATTTCTCTGAGATTCCCACAGACTGTGAAGAAGGACTAAAAGAGCTAGACCAGCTTTTAGGAAAAGGTACTCTTAATTGGAATGTTAATATCCTTCCTAACTGGGGATTTATTTCATCGGAGGCAGCATGAGCAGATGTAATGTTTGTAACTGCGAACTTGAACCTCATCAGATAAGAACAGCTTACGAGGACATTTATTGTGAAGACTGTTTCTCAGAAAACTATAATTACTGTCAGCGTTGTGATGAAGTAATAAGCCGTGATCAAACACTATGGGACCATGAAGGCAATCCATATTGCTCAGAATGTTTTCAATCAGATCATGATGATGAATGTCCGGATAATCCGGATGTATTTGAATCTGATAGAAAACTTATTCTTCAGCTATCAAGAGACTGGCTTAATGGCAGATGTAATCACAAGTCATTGATCAGAATTAACACAAAAGATTTTCAGTTACAGAAAATCAAAGACAAGGTTGGCCTTGTAGATGTTCCGATATATCTATTTGGATTAATCGACAGAGAGGAATACCAACTCTCAGTTAGTTCTAACCTAATGGGCCAAGTAAAAGAGTTTATACTGATAAACGGACTAGAACTGAAGATAAATGAAGGCATCGGTTCAAACCGAATCGGTATAAGTTATTCACTTCGCAAAGATCACTTACCTATTGTAATAAAACTCATCAAACAACTCACTGAACAAAAAGAGCTCGTCTTAGCATAACCAAGAAAGGAGAAAATGCCATGTGTGGAATCATGGGATACGTGTGCTTTGGCGGGAACCGTCCAAACAAAGAACAAATATCAGAAATGTTTTCACTTTTAGAGACCCGAGGTCGTGACGCTTCGGGTTTTGCATTTATAGAGAACGAACAACTCGTTGTACAGAAAGCAGCAATCAAATCATCACAGTATGTGAAATCAGATGACTGGAAGAAAGTATCCCTTCCTAAGATTATGGTTCTGCACACAAGAGCCGCTACACAAGGAAGCAATAAGAATCATTTTAACAATCACCCCCTCTTCAATAAACAAGGTATCGCAATCGTTCATAATGGTATCATTTACAACGACAAAGAAATCTTTGGTAAGAACCAGAGAGATGGTGAAGTTGATTCGGAAGCCATACTAGCTGTGCTTTCTTCTAAAGGTAAAGGAGATAAAATAAAACGGGTCTTCGACAGACTGGAAGGTAGTTTTGCTTTTGCAGTTATCAGTAAAGATGAACCGGATAAACTAACACTGGTTAAAAAAGATAACCCGATAGATCTCTACTATGACGACAGAAATGATATTCTTTACTTCTGCTCAGAACGTAGAATCATGCAAGAAGCGCTGCAACTAAGATCGAAAGGCTTCCGTGGATTTAATCTCGGAGAAGAAGGTTTTCACTTCTGTGAGATAAAAAACAATCACGGACTGGTTATAAATTCGGATGGAGTTGAGTCTTACACAAAATATCACCCAAGAAGATTTCATCATTACAGAAACAGAGATTTTACTTATTCATCAAGCAATGATGAACTCATAATCGAATGTCCTTACTGCTTAGAGCAAACAATTTTCACGGTTGGTCGGTTATTCAATAAATGTTCTAGATGCGGAATAGATATAAATGAAGAAGAACTATACTATGCCTAAAAGGAGGTATTCAATGAATGAAAAGAAACTAATTAAACTTGGGGGCAAAGTAGCCCGGGGACTAATCAACATACTCGAAGAAGAATTGACTGGTGAAAAACGAAAGAAGGAGAAAAAGAAAGATGGCAAAGGAAGGAAAAAGTTGTCCAGTAATACTGGTAGCACTGATAGCCGCAGCTGAAATACTATACCACATATTCTGTCCAAAGAAATGAGGTAATCAATGGAAATTAATTTCTTAGACGAGCTCTTACTCGAAGCAGAGAATAAAGAAGTAGCTCAAACTGACGCCTTTAACGATCTCATTCTTCTTGAAATTAAAAGAATCAATGAGAAGATTGAAAGTAATTTTAAGACAGCAGAACAAGAGGTTGCTCTTATCAATCAATGGGCAATTAATAAGAATACCACTCTCAATGAACGAAAGTTATTCTTGGAGAAAAAGCTGGAAGCATATATCCGTGAGAGAGGTGAAAAAAGCATATCTCTTTGTAATGGAACACTTAAGATGCACAAAAAACAAGATAAGGTCGAAATCACGGATATGACCTTATTCCTAAAATATGCAAATAAAGAAATGCTGGATATAGTTCCAGAAACAGTAAAAGCCTCAGTTACAAAAATTAAGCAATGGATGAGAAGTAAACCGGTACCAAAGGGAGTCACAGTTATTCCCGGTAAACCGGAATTCACTTACAAATTAAATGACGGGAAAGAAAATGTCGAAGATGAAGAAATTGGAATTGAATCCGAACGAAAAGAAAGTCTTAGAGTTGCGGTCTGATCAGCCTAAGACTGGAAAAAGTTCGTATGGAGATTATTTCCTATACACAGTAAAAAACGGAACCGGCGAAGATTATTCTTTCTTCGCCCCGAATGAAAAGGTCCACAACGCATTAAAGGATTTGAAACGAGGAACTAGATTCGAAATCACAAAGACTGCACAACAATCCGGTAAAGATATAAAGGTTGATTACGAAGTAAATGTTCTTACAGAAACGCCCCCTCCTCCGCCCATACAAGATGATTTCTATTACACAGCCATGGAAAAATCATTTTCTGATGCGATAAGGATTCAGAATAAATTCAACGGCATGGCTAATGTCAATCAGCTTGCAGTTACGATCTACATTTCCAGATTAAAACAGAGTCCATTATATGACGGATAAAAAAGTACAGTTCAAAACTCTAATCTGGACTTTCAAAGATACCTCAATCAAATACCCCGAATACTCTGATCTACCTAAGAAGAAAATCACCTCCCCTCAAGACTTCTTCGATTTATTCAATCCAATGATGAAAGAAGAATCTAAGGAGGTGTTTTTGGTTGCATGGCTTTCAACTTCAAACAGAGTTCAAGGATTTGAGGTTGTATCATCTGGAACGCTTTGTGCAGCGGTAGTTGATCCTAGGGCTGTATTTAGAAGCGCTATTGTAGCAAACGCTGCAAGTATTATTGTCGCTCACAATCACCCTTCCGGAAATCTTGAACCGAGTAATGAAGATATTGCTTTGACCAAGAAACTAGTTGAAGCCGGGAAGTTAATAGAGATAAACATATACGATCACATAATATTTGCTGGTGATTCATACACCTCGTTTGTTGAAAAACGTTTAATATAAAAATGGAGAAACTATGATTGAAATAATTAGGTTGGTTAAAGAACTTCTTAAAATACTGAAAAAGTGAAATTTGAGCCTCAAGTTGAGGCTCTTTTTTTAAGTGTTGGAGGGTGGGGGTTTGGAGTATTTAGTACGAAAAAATATTTCAGAATGAATTTACACTCATTATTTTTAATACGAATGTGGAGGTGAGGGGGTTAAGGTTGTGTGTATATCTACCAGGTTAAGATTCTTTTGGGCGTAGGATTGTATTAGCAAATATGTTCAACTCATATATTGTAAAGGTTCAGATGGAAAAGGAATTTCCTAAATTACAAATAGAGTAAAAA